>JANQID010000011.1 GCA_028282325.1 Chloroflexaceae bacterium
GTGCGCCAATCCCGAAACCACCCCAGAGCAGCGCCAGCAGCACTACCGCCGCCGCCGTCATAACGCGCGCTTCGGTCAGGACGGCGGAAAAACGCCGCCAGACTTTTGCAACCAGCTCGTGGATCAGCCACCCGGCGGCAGCGGCATACAACGGCGTCAGCGGCAGGAAAAAGCGTTGCAGCGTGAATGCCATACTCACCGCCAACGCATAGATGCCAATGAACAGCAGCAGGCTCAAGCGCAAACGATGCTCAACCGCCAGCCTGTTCCGCCCGTCGCGCCAGTCGCGGATGGCCAGCCCCAGCCAGCCCAAAAGTCCGACCACGGCCAGCCAATTCATCGGCCAGCCGAGCAAACGCAACTGGATCGCCCGCCCAAACTCGCTCGTATCCTCCGCGCCGCCGCCGACAAAGCCGATCAGGTTGCGCCGCCAGTTGTCGAAGAAACGCGCCGGATCGCTGAGAACCACGTCGGTCAGCATGATCGTGTCAGGCGCTTCATACCAGCGGCCCCAGTCAACGTCGGCATACACCGCCAGCCAGACATTCTTAGCTTGCTGATTGTAGAGCGGTTCGCCGACCTGGGCCGTGTTGATCGCCAACTGCGGCGAGACGGCCAACAGCGCGCCGAGACCATACGCCAACAGCCCGCGCAGATCGATGGGGAAACGACGTCGATCTGGCGCGGGCGGCGCCAGCCAGACGCAGTGGATCACCCCCCAGACGAGGAGCGCCAGCCCCAGATGGCGCATCAGAAAAGCGCAACCGCCGACAAAGCCCGCCACCCCGATTAGCCAGAGCCGCCGCCGCGCGCGGGTCGCCGCAACCAGCGCTGCCAGTGCCAATGCCGTGCAAGCGGCAAACGGCATATCCGTGCCGAGATAGAGCGCATACTGAACCACCAGCGGGCTCAAAGCCAGCCCGACGCCCGCCAGCCATACCCCACCGCCGGACAACGACCGTGCCAGCCAGACGCCGGACGCCAGCAAAACGCCGCCGCTGAGCGCCGCGACCAACCGACCGGCCAGAAACGGGTTGCCGTCGGTCAGCGGGTGCGCAAGCCAGAGCAACAGCGGGTAGCCCAGGTTGTAAAAGCCATCGGCCAGGAAAACGCTCTCCAGGCTTGCCGACCGGATGGCAAACACCCGAAAGTCGTTTTCTACGCCAGGCCGCGACAATGTCAGGTGATCGCGCGCGGCCAGCCAGACTGCACCCAGCCAGATCGCCAGCGCCGCCGCCGCGAGTATGGTGCACCACGCAGGGCGTCGCGCCACCAAAGACGGCCCATCGCGGATCGTCAGCGCCGCCGCCAGACCGAGATCGATCAGCGGCAACAGCCAGCGCAGGGGGTAGGGGTACAACGGCGGCTGGAGGCGATAGAGGAAGAGAAAGAGCAGACCAATGCCCAGAAACGTCCAGAATGCCGCTCGGAGTCGTCGCCGCCGCACATCGACAGCCGGAGACCAGGCCAACAGCGCCAGCAACGCACCAGCCAGCGCACCATACGCAACCTGCGACGGATACGGCGCAATCGGCCCGCCCGGCGCGACGACGTAGGTAATATGATCCACCAGAACGCCGACAACCCGGCCATCGTCGGGCAATGTCACCGTGTCGGATTGGATCTCAACAAAAAAATCGCTGGCCTTGAGCACACCGCCGTGTATCGCGAAGCTATGCTCCTCCCAATCGCCGGTGGTCGAAAATGCGGCAAGCTCCTCGCGCCCGTTCAACATTATGCGCACACGCGGCGGCGCACTTTCCAAACGCCAACCGCGCAATCGCACTGTCACCTGGGCGGGCAAGCCGGACTGGGGGAAAAGCAACGCCGAACTGGCGCGACTCCAACGCGCGGTTCCATCGGAGCCAATCAACGCGGGGTCTGCCGGGTTCGCGGTAAAAGCCGGGTCGTGAAAACCCTGTACATATGCCGCATCGTACCCGCCGACATCCACGCTATGCCGAGCGGGGATCTGATAGAGCAGGGTGATGAGCAGCGCGCCGAGCAACGCCAACCAGAACGCTGCTGTCCATTTGCCGACGAGCGCCAAACGCCTGGCCCCAGGCTCGCGGCGGTCAGTGCGCGCCTCATCGTTCATGGCGTCGGCGTAGCAAAAATGTCTGCGGGCGTAGGCGTGGGGGAATCTTCGACGGGAACGCTGCCTGTAGGCGGAGAAAGCAATGCCTGATTCACCCAGCCGGAGGCACTGCCGTCGGGGTTATTGATCCACGAGCCATCGGTATAGCGCTCGCCGAGACGCACCCGATACCACTGTCCGTCAACCGTGCGCGCTACGAAGATCACTTCATCGCCACGCTGGACCTTGCCGACCGGCTCATTATTGATATCGGGAGACGGGCGTACATTTGCGTCTTGCAGCGCCGTACCGGTGACTTGAGCGGTCGCCGTCACAACCGACGGCGCTACGGCGGGCGTCTCAACCGTCAGCGAAGGAACAGCGACCGCTGCAGGCGCGGAAGTAGGCTCTCGCGTGGGCAATGGCGTACGCACCCTGACGTTGACAACGCCGGGCGCGACCACGCCCAGACGATCGAATTCGTCGCGCAACGTTGTCACCACGCTGAACGCCAACACGAGCGCGAGAATCATCAGCACTGTCACCACCGCCGTCTTGAACAACTCAACGCTCTGCGACCAGACGCTGCGGTTACGGATCTCGTCGAGGGCGCTTTGCGCTGCGCCGGACACCGACTCGCCCCAACTCGTTCGCCCTTGATCCGACTGGGCAACTCGTCGCAACTCCAGGAGCGCCCGCACGTCGCCCAACTGCGCCAACGCCTGAACGACACTCCAGCGTACATTGCTGTTCGGGTGCTGAAGCGCCGCGATCAATGCGCCGGTCGCGCGTCCATCGCCGATCTGGCCAAGCGCTTCGGCTGCACGATACGCCGCAAGCCAGGGACGTTGCCCGCTCAACGCCTCGTTCAGCAGCGGCACAGCCGGCGCACCTACGGCAATCAGCGCATCGACGGCCTCGGCGTGCAGCGGGCTTTGCGAAGCGCCCAGCGCATCGATCAACTCCAGCATGCGATCACGCGACGGCACGGGGGCATCCCGATCACGCGCTCGATCACGTCGCCGCCGGGCCGTCGGCCACCGCCGTGTCAGACGGCCCAGACCTTCGATCACCTGGCCCATCTGGGTCTGATCGCTCTGATCCGGCGTCGAGTCGCTCGCTGATTGCGATACAGATGATTGAGACGTTGGCTGCTTTTCTGTGGGCATAGGTTGTTACTCGTCGGTATCCGCCGGCATCTCCGAAGCCGGCAAGCGAGCATGCGCCAACCAGCGGTTAAAGCGCTGAACCACTTCATCGATAATTGTCGCCGCCGCCTGGGGTTTGGTCTGGATCGGCAATGTGTAGATCTCCACCCCATCGAGGATGGTCACTTGAATGTCCGGCCGGCCAATGCTGGCAACGGCGTCGTTGGCGATAATCAGGTTGAGTCCTTTGCGCTCCAGCTTCACGCGCGCGTTGGCGATCAAATCATCGGTCTCGGCGGCGAATCCGACCTTGAACAGATCGCGCCGGTGCGCCATCTCGCCGAGGATGTCCGGATTCAGCGCCAGATGCAGGATCATGCCCTCTTCGCCGGTTTTCTTGATTTTATGATCGATCATATGGCCCGGACGAAAATCGGCCACGGCGGCATTCATAATCAGAATATCGGCGCCGGTGCAGGCATCAAGAACCGCGTCGCGCATATGTAGGGCGGTATCAACGCGGACAACCTCGACCGCTGCGGGCGGCGTCAGCGCGGTCGGCCCGCTGACCAGCGTCACGTGCGCGCCGGCGTCGCGTGCGCAGGCCGCCATCGCATAGCCCATCTGCCCCGACGAGCGATTGCCGATGAAGCGCACCGGATCGATCGGCTCGTGGGTACCGCCGGCAGTAACCACCACCCGTCGCCCGCGCAACGGCCCGTGGCGGCGGCCCAACAGCGCCCGAATCTCGCCCTCCAACGCCGCCGGTTCCGGCAAACGCCCCCGACCGGTCACCGGCTCGGCCATCAGCCCTTCGTTCGGCTCCAGCACCAGCATGCCGCGTCGGCGTAGCGTCGCGATGTTCTCCTGGGTCGCGGCATTTACGTACATATTCGGATTCATCGCGGGCGCACAGAGCACCGGCGCACGGGTCGCCAACACCGCCGTTGTCAACAAATCATCGCTGATGCCGGCCGCAAGGCGAGCCAGGGTATTCGCCGTCGCAGGCGCGATCACGATCAGGTCGGTGTGGGCGCCCAGCGAGACGTGGCCTACCACGCCATCTTCCGGCAGCGCCCACATATCGGTCAGCACCGGACGCCGGGTGAGCGCCTGGAACGTCGCGGGGCCGACGAACTGCTGCGCCGCCGCAGTCATCACCACATCGACGCGCGCCTCAGCCAGCGTCAGGTTGCGGGCCAGTTCGGCGACCTTGTAGGCGGCGATGCTGCCGCACACGCCGAGCAAGATCTGTTTGTCACGCAGAATATTCATAGACCCATGCCTGGTCAGATCACTACAGCACAGCTACATTTTGGCAGACAGTAAGCCGCGGCATTGTAGCATCAGGACTGATGAGCGTCAATACAACCACTATACAATACAATGGTACAATAATTGCAACAACGTCGGATAATTCAAGCTACATCATCGGCAAAAATCAATAACCTGCCAGGTGTGGCGCGTCAGGTTTTGCGCAGGCGTCCTAATCATGCGCTTTTACACCTGACACATGTAAAAAGTGCGCGAACGCCTGCGCGCCACCAGGAGCAGCAGAATGATTCAGAGCATCGAAGCGTTTATTGCCTATTTCGATAGCATTCGCCGTCGAACAATTACATTCTGTCGAGCAATTCCCGCCGACCGTATCGATTTGGCGCCCAGCGACGGCGAGTTTACGTGTGGCGACATTCTGCGCCACTTCGCAGCGTCCGAGCAAATGTTCACCGGCGTCGCTGTAGAAGGCCGCTGGTCGTATCCCGGACACGAGCGTCCATTAGCGCCAGATCTTGAGTCGGCGCTGGCCTATCTGGACGCCACTCACACCGCGGCGACGACGCGACTGCGGACGTTGAGCGACGCCAACCTGATGGAAAAGCGCCCTGCGCCCAAAGACGCACAGATCCGGGTCTGGCGCGTACTTATGATGATGACCGAACACGAAATCCACCATCGCAGTCAGCTCGCGACATACCTCACGCTAATGGGCGTCGAGCCGCCGCAGATCTTTGGACAGAAGCTCGAAGATATTCTAAACGCAACCGGGTAAAACCGCCGACTTGCCGGGTTTGTTTCAGCCGCATCCCGATAGCACGCAGCGGGTCATGGTACAATAGCGTAATGATGTATGATCGCTACGCTGCATTCTACGACAGCAGCGGCCAGGTACGATACGCCCTGCTTATCGCTCCCTATATCAATCAGTTGCTGCATCACCACGTGGTGAACATCCGCCGAGCGCTGGACATAGCCTGCGGCACAGGCACGTTGGCATTGCTATTGGCCGATGAGGGATGGGATGTCATCGGGCTCGATCTCGCGGAACAGATGCTGTATCAGGCCCGCGCCAAGGCCGCTAATGCGATTATTGCAGGGCGCGCTACGTTCATACAGGGTGATATGCGTCGCCTGGCGGACTACGTCCCGCCTGCCAGCCAGAATCTGATCACGTGTACATACGATAGCCTGAACTATATGCTCACCGAAGCGGATCTCGCCGCGTGTTTCAGCGGGGTCGCACACGCGCTTGCGCCTGGCGGTCTGTTTCTCACCGATATGAATACCCGCTATTTTCTGGAATACGACTGGGAAGCGTGCGAGATCATCGAGCAGAGCGGATATATCCAGGTCAGCCAGAGTCGCTTCGATGCAACGTATGCAACGAACACTCTCACGCTGACAGGATTCATCGGCGATGATAGCAATGGCTACGAGCGCTTCGACGAAGTGCATATCGAACGGGCGTATGCGGAGGACGACGTGCGAACGCTGCTGAGCCAGGCAAATCTGCATATCGAAGCGGTCTATGATTGTTTTACGCTCCAGGAGCCTGAAGCACACGCCCAACGACTGATGTGGGTTGTGCGCAAGCCTTGCGAGCAACCCTGAGCCATCGGCTCATCAAGGCGTTTCCAGGACTTGGCTCGTCGTCGAGACAGGGATAATTTCGGTCTAACCTTATCGAATGCTTGCACATTGAGGAATGTATGAAACGAGTCGTCGTTATCACGACCGGCGGCACCATCGCGATGAAGCGCAGCCCTATCGTCGGCGGAGCCGTCCCTTCACTCAAAGGCGACGATTTTCTCGCTCTGCTGCCGCGCGACGGAGTGGATCTCGTCTTTGACGAATTCTCTAATTTGCCTAGCAGCCATCTTACTCCGATGAAAGCCCTGGAATTGGCACATCGGATCGATTCGCTGCTATCGCAAGATGATATCGCCGGCGTTGTCGTCACACACGGCACCGACACCCTGGAAGAGAGCGCTTACCTCGTCGATCTGACAGTCAAATCAACCAAGCCGATCGCATTCACAGGTTCAATGCGTACAGCGACGAATCCCGGCTACGACGGCATAACCAATCTGGCCAATGCAATACGCGTCGTCGCAAACGACACAGCGTACGATCTCGGCACGCTGGTAGTATTCGATGCGGAAATTCATGCCGCCAGCGCAGTGCAGAAGGTGTATGCCCAGGCCCAACATGCATTCCAGTCGCCCGGAAGCGGACCGCTGGGCCGCATTGAGGGCGAACGAATCAATATAATGAACCGACCGCTGCAGCGGCAACATATCCCGTGCTCAAGAATTGAAGAGCGCGTCGATCTCATCCGGCTCGTTCAAGGCGCCGATGATCGTATGATGCGTCACAGCATCGAAGACGGCGTGGCCGGCATCGTCATTGAGACGTTCGGCAGCGGGCGAGTGCCGCCCTGGTGGATGCCGCTGATCAACGAAGCCCATACTCGCCGCATCGTCGTGGCGATCACATCACGCTGTCTGGTCGGCGGGCTGGGCGATGAATACGGCTATGTCGGAGCCTACCACGACCTCCGGCATATGGGCGTGGTTATGGCGCACAACCTCAGCGGACCGAAAACTCGGATCAAGCTGATGGCGGCGCTGGGCGCGGCGCGCAATATCAAGGAGCTTCGAGCCTGGTTTTCTGAATAGAATATAGAGTGCAAGCGCTATGCTGCTTGTTGTCGATATCGGCAATACCAACATCAAGTTCGGCATCTATCAGAACGACCGCCTGATCGCCCATTGGCGCGTGGCTACGGATCGCCTCAAGCTCGCCGACGAGTACGCCGTGCTGGTACACAACTTGCTTGAGATGACCGGGCTGGAGATGTCACAGGTCAACGGGTGCGCTATCTCATGCGTGGTTCCGCCGCTGACGGCGCAGTTCCGCGAGTTGGCCCAGACGTATATGCGGCTCGAACCGGTGATCGTCAACACAGAGGTCTATACCGGTTTGCGTTATCACATCGACAGCCCAACCGAACTGGGCGGAGATCGTATCACGAATAGTCTGGCCGCTTATCGTATGTGCGGCGGTCCGGTGATTACCATCGCGCTGGGAACCGCCACGGCGATGGATGTTGTCAACGCCGATGGCGAGTACATTGGCGGGGCGATCGCCCCCGGCATCGGCATTAGCGCCGACGCGTTGTTTCGCAACGCGGCTCGCCTCTACCAAGTCGAGCTCATTCGACCGCCCAAAGTCCTCGGTACAAACACAATCCATCAAATCCAATCCGGGTTAATCCTGGGCTATGCGGGATTGATCGAAGGACTGATCTATCGCGCCCATGACGAACTGGGAGGTCCTTGTCCCGTGGTGGCGACCGGTGGTCTGGCCGAAGTTATCGCCAGCGAGACATCGGCTATCACGCGCGTGGAGCCGTATCTCACGTTGGATGGGCTACGCCTCATTTACGAGATGAATCAAAATATGCAATCTGTCAGATAGAAGAAGCGGCAAGCCATTAGCAAAAGCGCCGCTTTCTAGTTTCGAGGTGTCCGTGAGCGTTCTCCCGTCGATTGAAGAAAAAGCCTCTTACGTCGAGCATATGTTTTCCCGTATCGCCTCCAACTACGATCGAGCAAATCGGGTAATGACATTTGGCATGGATCAATCATGGCGGCAAAAGGTGGTTGATCTGGTCGCACCGCCGTTCAACGGCCGCGCACTTGATATCGGCGCCGGCACCGGTGATTTCCTCCCGCTGCTGGCCGAGTGGATACCGCGTGGCGTCGTCGTCGGCGCCGATTTCTGTCTGCCAATGATGCAGGCCGGTCAGCCTAAAATCGATGCGATTGCCAACGGGGCGGTGGCGGCGTTCGTCCAGGGCGATGCGCTGCAATTGCCCTTTTCCGACGATTGCTTTGATGCTATCACTACCGGCTTTATGATGCGCAACGTCATCGACATTCCGGCCACATTTCGCGAGCTATGGCGCGTCGCTCGACCAGGCGGCGTCATCGCGTGCCTGGAAGTTGCTCGACCGCGCTACGCGCTCTTGCGGCTGGGGCACCGCGTATATTTCGAGGGTCTGACGCCCTGGATCGGTGCGCTGGTAGGCAGCGATCGCCAGGCCTATGCCTATCTTCCCCAATCGGCCCGGGCATTCCCAAGCCCGCCGGAACTGGCCCAGATTATGCAAGAATCCGGTTGGTGCCACGTGTATTACACGTTGCAAAGCATGGGCGCGGTCGCTATCCACATCGGCGTGAAACTTATGTAACGCTGTCGGCGTCATATCGCTATGCTACGACACTGGAAACCGCAACGACATAAGGAATGTACTGATGGCCCACTACGATGATATAGATGATGAGCCATCACCATCGCGAAGGAACGAGACAATGATGGATCGGCGTCTGCGCAAAGCCCGCGGCGAAGATGTCGATGACAACCCCGACGGCAATTACGATGTATACGATAACGACTTTCCCGGCGGTCTTGATCGATCGCCCAGCGTAGTTTATCGCGGGAGCGGCGGAGGCTGCGTCCAGGCAACGTTCTATCTGGTCCTGGGCGGTCTTGTCGCACTCTTGATCTTCATATTCTTTTTCAACCAGACGCTCAGCGGCATTGGCAATTTCTTCCAGAGCACAACGCCAAAACTGAGCGAGCTGGTGAGCACGCCAACGCCGATCATTCGCAGCGGTGCGGCTATCGTCCAGCAGATCAGGCAACTGAACCGCCTGGAGACTACCTCGTACACCATCGAGCGCGTGATCGAGGCAACCCAGCCCAGCAACGTCCCGATTGTCGGCGATTGGCTCGAAGGTGATAAGCTGCTGCTGATCGCGCATGGAACCATTGTCGCCGGCATTGATCTGAGCAATCTCGCGCCCGAAGATGTGCTCATCTCGGCAAATGGCAAAGTTGTTACGCTGCGGCTGCCACCGGTCGAGATTTTCAGCGCGAGTCTGGATAACACCAAGACTCGCGTGTATGACCGCAGGCAAGGATTTTTCACAGCGGCCAATCCACAACTGGAAACGCTGGCCAGACAAGAAGGCGAGGCCAGAATCCTCCAGGCAGCTTGCGAGGACGGCATCCTTCAGCAGGCAAGCCAGGATAGTCAGCGATCGTTAGCGCAATTTCTTATGTTGTTGGAATTCGAAACGGTTGAGGTGGTTCCAGCGCCGGTTCCGTCATGCGTCGCGCCTGACACGACAGATATTCCCGCACCATAAAGATTATGCGTCATTATAGTGCGAAGTAGGAGCGACAGATGTTTCGCCCTTACCTCATCGCCACATACGCCGGGCAAGGCTGGCGACGCATCCGCCGGGTTTTCGCATATTATGACAAACGTGGCTCACATTCTTATTGGAAGCTTCAGCAGCGGCTCCAGCGATTTCCTCGCACCGCTACTTGTTGATCAAGGCTACAGCGTTGACCTGATCCACGATCAATATGCACTATCGCAAATCGCCCCTAAGCATATCGATCTCCTGCTGCTCGACGTTACCGCCGCCGATGACCTGGCGATGCTGGCGCACTTGCGAACGTTTATCGATCGCGCAATTATTGCTATCACACCTCATTGCAATGACCAACTGCTGGTCGCGGCGCTTAACAAAGGCGCCGATGATGTCATCCAGAGCCCCTTTCGTACCGACGAACTCTTCGCTCGCATTCGCGCGTTGCTCCGCCGCCAGGGATGGAACGCCACCTCAACCGGAAACTAGGCCGGTTCGCGCTTACGTTTCCTTTCGCCGCACTTCCGTGACTACATTCATCAGGTATACGACCTGCACCTGCTCTCCCGGCTGGGGATTGTTATAGATGTCTTCTTTGCCGATCCGCGCGCGGCGTATCTGCTGATCGTCAAGATGTTGATAAGCCAGATCGTAATAATATGTGCCGTGGATGTCGATCAGCTGAATCTGAACTATGACGGCGGGCTTTGAACCAGACATGATCATAGCGTCGTTCATTCCTCTTCAGCAGGGCCAGCGATAGCAACCGCGTAACGCTCGGTTGAAAGATACGCGCGCGCTGTCTCCACAATAGCCTCGCGACTGACCGCGTGGATTATCTCCGGATAGCGCATCACATAATCCAAGCCCAGATCATAATGTTCGATGGTCAAAAGTGCACCGGCCAGACCGTCGTTCGTTTCCAAACCCAGCGCCAGGCTGCCGGTCAGATACGCTCGCACATCGTCGATCTCTTCATCGGTCGGGCCGTGTTGGCAAAATTGCTCGATCTCATGCAGAATCGTCGTGATCGCTTGATCAACATTTTCGGGATTGACACCGGCTGCCGCTCCCCATAATCCGGCCTCCAGATCCGCCTCCAGGCTACTGTAGACGTAGTAGGCCATACCCTGCCGCTCACGCACATTTTCGCCCAGCCGCCCGCCGATGCCCAGTTGGCCCAGAATCACATTGCCAATCATCGCCGCATAGTACGCCGGATCGGAGCGTTTGAGGCCATGCACGCCCCAGATAATGTCGGATTGCACCTTGCCGGCCATAGGAATATGCTGCCGCTGCACGCCATCCAGCGGCGCAACGGGCGGCCAATCGAGCGTCGGCGGCACGCTGCTCGGCTTCCAATCGCCGAACAAACGCTCGATTTCGTCAACAATGACAGGCGGCTCGACATCTCCTACAATCACCAACACTGCGGATGACGGATGATACTGTTGGTGAAAGGCTGCCAGATCATCGCGACTCAACGCCTGGATCGTCGCCATCGTTCCGCTCGTCAAACGGCCATACGGATGCTGCGCCGGATAGAGCATCGAGCGGATTGCCCGACTGGCCTGGACACGCGTCTCTTGCTCATCTTCACGCAAGCCCATCAGAAACTGGTTGCGCAGCTTCTCGACTTCGTGGAGCGGGAATGTCGGGCGGAGGAGCATATCGGCCAGGATCTCCAACACCAGCGGGAGGTCTTCGGCGAGCGCCCTGGCGCCAAAACCGGTGGTATGCAACCCACCGCCGGCATGAACGCTACACCCGCGTTCTTCGGTTTCGGCGACGATCTGCTGAAATGTGCGG
This sequence comes from Chloroflexaceae bacterium, assembly GCA_028282325.1. Classification (GTDB taxonomy): domain Bacteria; phylum Chloroflexota; class Chloroflexia; order Chloroflexales; family Chloroflexaceae; genus JANQID01. The sequence continues at coordinate 11,538 of JANQID010000011.1, forward strand.
CTCTGCGTGCCACGAATCAACGCCGCACCGGTGAAGGAGGCCAGGCCCGACTGCGCGGTCGACTCGTACACTGCACCCACGCTCAGAAAGCCGCGCACGCTCACCGTCGGACTACTGGAGGCGCGCAATACCAGCGCCGTCATACCGTTCGGCAATATATGGCGCGTTGCTGCGGCAAGCCCGGCGGCGGCATTGTTTGCAGTTGAAGCAGAGCGAACAAACGTCATTGTATTGCTCCTTTAGTCTGCGGTTGGAATAAAATGACCCACGACTCGGCGCTGTTCGGTGAGATACGTTTGCGCGGCCCGGCGCACATCATCGGTGGTTACGGCGGCCAGTTCATCGAGCAAGGAATCCACGCGCGCGTAGCTGTCAAGAACTTCCCACATACCCAGTTGGAACGCCTGATTGGTGACGCTCTCGCCGCTGTAGGCGACCTGCGCCCGCAGTTGCTTGCTGATTTTGGCCAACTCGTCGGCGCTCACGCCATCCTGCTGGATTTTCTCGATCTCGCCAATCAGCGCGGTCTCGACTTCATCCGCCGTCCGATCATCGTGTACGGTCGCGTGCAATTCAAACAGAAACGGATCACGCGTGGGCATATACGAACTGCTCGCACTACTGGCCAATTCGGTCTCGACCAGCGCCTGATAGATGCGCGCACTACGGTTGGTCTGAGCCCCTCCGCCGGAGAAACTCAACGGCTTCGCGCCGCTCAGCGTCGCATCGAGAACCGCCAGCGCGGCAAAATCCGCATGGCGACAATCGGGAACTAGATAGCCCATCTGCACATACTGCGCCGGGCCGGGACGCCGAATCACTACGCGGCGCTCGCCCTGGGGCTCCGGCTCAACAGCACGAACACTCGGCAGCGCCGGGCCCGCCGGCAAGTCGGCAAAATATCGCTCGACCTGCTTCATCACTTGATTGGTATCGAAATCGCCGATCAGAACCAGGATCGCGTTATTGGGCATATAGTAGGTCTGGTAATAATCGTAAAGCTCATCGCGAGTCATCGCGAGCAGGTCGCTCTTATAGCCGATCACCGGATGATGGTAGGGATGCACTGTGAAGGCCGCCGCCTTAACCGCCTCGTCGAGCCAGGTCTCAGGATAATTCGCATACCCCTCCAATTCGGAAAGGATGACCGTACGCTCGCTGTCCGTTTCGTCCGGCTCAAATAGCGAGTTGATCATACGATCCGACTCGATGTGCAACCCTAGCTCAAGGCGGTCAGCCGGCAACGTCTCATAATAAGCTGTAAAATCCGTCCAGGTGAACCCGTTGAAAACGCCGCCGTTACGCGCGACCGTGCGATCCAGCGTACCGGCAGGAATTGACGGCGTGCCCTTGAACAACATATGTTCCACCCAATGACTGACCCCGGTGAGTCCGCTCGGTTCATTGCGCGACCCGACGCGATACCAGATCCAGCATGTCGCCACCGGGGCGCTATGCACTTCACGAGTTAGCACCAGCATCGTATTGGGCAAAGTGTGCGCTTGCACACGTATGGAGGTCATATTCGCTCCTTCATCACATCCAACAGCGCATCCTGCTTGTTGGCGTTGCGACAATGCAACAAAGCGATCAGGCGCGCAGATTCACGCGCCGATCAGGATTACGATCTTCAGTATATCGATATGTATGACATACGAATTATGATACCACGTTCGGCGCTCATTTCTCGCTATGTGCAGCAGCGCATACGCCTATCGTCAATCTAAAGGAAAAGAGCTGGATCATTAATTGATCCAGCTCTTGTTGATCGATGATTCAGCACTCACGCATTGCTCTGCATAGCGTACGGATCAGGCGAAAGCAAATGTTTTCACATCCTCATACTGCCAGGCCAGCACAAACTGAGTCGAGGCGGCCACGTTATCATACTCGTTAGCTTCGATCTGAATCTCCATAACCCAAGCATTGGGCAGACTCTCGCGCACGATTTCGAGACTCTCTGGAGAAGTCAGATTAAGCACTATACGACCGCCGGGAAGCAAGCGTTGCCGCGCCGTATCCATAACCGCTCGCATTCGGACGCCGCAATCGGCGATGAAGACCGCATTCGGATCAGGCCAATCAGCGCACACCTCCGGCGCGACGCCATCGGAGATCAGCAGATTGGGCGCAAGCAAGCGACGCAATCGTTGATGAATATGTCCATACTCCGGTGAGAGTCGATCCAGCGCATAGACCCACGCCGCCGGTTGATACAAGGCAGCGCCAATACCGATCTCTGTACGGCTCGCATCGATCTCCCACAGCACCTCGTCGGGTTCCAGCACCAACTCGCCCAGGCTGAGCAAATCAACTTCTTCTCGGGTGCGTAGCCTGGTCGAAGTTTCTGGTCGGCTAATCAACCGAACATCCATCCTGCTCAAACGCCGCCACGAACACTCTCTTCGGCGGTGCTGTATCTCCTCACATCTTCGACGGTGCAAAAACTCACGTCTGCGTTGGTTGTTCACGACGTGTCGCCTCCTGATGCTATGTGCTGCAATTCATCGCCAAGAACGAGTCCCGACCGCGTGATTATGAGGCATGCGCTATCGGGGTTTGATAAGGATAAAAGTATACCACTGTTCCACAACTTGCTTTGTCATGTAGGCAACCGACGACACTGGCAGAAGTGTCAACGGAGCAACGCTTCAACCATCATCCGTATCAACCATTGACAAATGCAATCTTGCACCTCAAGCATTGAGGTCGATCACGACACGGCCCTGTATCTGGCCTTTGATGATCTGCTGGCTCAAATCGGGCACTGCTTCAAGCGACACCACCTGAGTCATACGTGCTAGGAGTTCCCTGGGCATATCACGCGCTAGCCGGTTCCACGCCTCACGCCGGCGGGGTTGCGGACACGATACCGAATCAATCCCCAGCAGGTTCACGCCACGCAGCAGGAACGGCATCACCGTCGATGCAAATTTGACGCCGCCCGCGTTGCCACAAACAGCAATGCTGGTATGGTATGCCATCATCGACAACAGGCCAGCCAGCGTATCACCGCCGACGCTATCCACCGCGCCGCTCCAGCGTTCGGATTCGAGCGCGCGTTTTGCGCTGGAAATTTCTTCACGCCCCACGATAGTTTTTGCGCCCAACGCTCGCAGGTAATCGTGCGTTTCAGAACGTCCGGTCGATGCAGCCACGTTATATCCGATATGCGCCAGGACTGCCACTGCAACGCTGCCCAATCCGCCCGCCGCGCCGGTGACAATCACCTCCCGGCTATCCGGCTTCAACCCATGGTCTTCGAGCGCCATCACCGCCAGCATCGATGTAAAGCCGGCCGTGCCGATCGCCATCGCCTCCTGGGTCGTCATACCATCGGGCAAGTGAACCAGCCAGTCGGATTTGACGCACGCCATCTGTGCATAGCCGCCCCAATGACGCTCGCCGACAAACCAGCCCGTCAGTATAACTTTGTCGCCGGGTTGATAGTCGGGCGAGCGCGACTCGACCACTGTTCCGGAGAAATCGATCCCCGGCACCATTGGAAAGTTACGCACAATCTTGCCAGTTCCGGTGACGGCCAGACCATCCTTATAGTTCAAGTCCGAATACTCGACTGCGACCAGTACATCGCCATCGGGCAGATCGCTCCTGGTCAATTGCTTCATTGCAACCTGCAAGCCCGCATCATCCTGGTCAAGCACCAGGGCCTTAAACGTCTCGGTCTGCACCATACTGAAAGCTCCTCCTGCACGCCTTGGCAAGCCTGCGACATATTGCGTCCACTCATAGATGCCGCACAGTATAGCGAGTGTCGCCGAGAAGGTCAAAACACGCCGCTAGACTTCATCGAGCACGACCGTCACCCGCTGCTCCTCGCCGTCGCGAATAATGGTCACCTCGACAGCTTCGCCGACGCGGGTCTGCGTTTCCAGGAAGACGATCAAGTCACGCCGGGTCTCAATGGATGCACCGTTGATCGCCGTGATGATGTCGCCGCCGATGGGCAAAATGACATTGCCTGCGCGCACCTGACGTAAGGCCCCGTGCAGCCCGGCCTGATCCGCCGGGCCATCCGCTGCAACGCTGGCGATCACCAGGCCGCTCTCGGTGGCTACGCGCATCCCTGCACGCTCGAGGATCTGGATGACCTGCGGCGTCAGCTCAAACACCTGTACGCCAAGCGAAGGGTGCGGGTAGCGACCATCGGCGATCAGCGCGGTTACGACTCGATCCACTGTACGCGCCGGAATAGCAAAACCGATGCCGGCCGATGCACCGCTGGGGCTGAGGATAGCTGTGTTGACGCCAATAACCTCGCCTTCCAGGTTGATCAACGGTCCACCTGAGTTGCCCGGGTTAATGGGTGCGTCGGTCTGAATGACCTCGCCGATAAACCGCTCGTTGGGACTTTCGATGACACGACCAAGCGAACTGACCACGCCAACCGTCAGCGTTTGTTCAAGCCCGAAGGGGTTGCCGATTGCCATAACAAACTGGCCAACACGCAACGACGACGAGTCGCCGATCGTTGCCGGAGAGACTGAATCCGGGGGGGCATCGATGCGAATCACAGCCAGATCGTTCGACGGATCGGCGCCAACCACCTGCGCAGGCAGGACTTGCCCATCCGCCAGTGCAACTTGAATCTCGTCGGCGTTTTCAATCATATGGAAGTTGGTAACGATATGCCCCTGACGATCGTAGAAGAAGCCTGATCCAGAACCTTCACGGGGCGTGGGCCGAAAAAAGAAATCATACTCCACCGAACGGCTGGTGATGTTTACCACACTTGGTCCCACGCGCCGGTAAACATTTTCGATGCGGGTTTCGAGATCACCCCCCGCACTTGATGTCGATGGAGCGGGCGGCGCCGATTCCTGCACAGCGGTCGCGGCAACCGGCGCCGGCGGCTCATCTGGTATGAGAGATGCATTGTTTCCAAAAAATGCAAGGGGCGCGCTCAATGTCCAGCCGAGTGCGACGCCGATAAAACAGCCTAGACTCAGCACTGCCAGAATCACCAGCCAGCGCCAAACTCCACGACCTTCTCTCTGCGATTGCATACATTCTCCATTGCTCGTGCATCAAGCGGCTTGACGCTGCTGGGCCAGATTCCGCAACGTATCAACCTCATTCGTGCTCAACGGTTCGGGCAGCACTAACTTGACCCGTGCATACATATCGCCGCGTTCATCAGCGCTTCCCAGACGAGGCATGCCTTTCCTGCGCAATCGGAAGGTGAGATCGGCTTGCGTGCGCGGCGGAATTTCCAGCTTAACACGACCGTCGATGGTGCGTACATACGCCTCGCCGCCGCTGACGGCCGTGAAAATATCCACCGGGATCTCGCAGCGCAGATCGTCGCCATCACGCTCAAAACTATCGTGCGGCAGCACATGCGTCACCAGGTAGAGATCGCCCGCCGGCCCGCCCGCAGCCCCTGGCTGGCCCTGACCGCTGAGCCGAACACGCGAACCGGTCCGCACGCCCTGTGGGATGCGCGCCTCGATCCGGCGAGCGCCAACCTGGATGCCGCGCATCGTACCGTGAAACGCCTCTTCGAGAGTCAACTCAGCGACAACTTCCACATCACGCCCGCGCCGTGCCTGGGTCGTTCGTTCCTGCGCGCCCGGCCCGCCAAATATCGAACTAAAGAAATCGGAGAATGTACTCTGGCCACCAAACAGGTCTTCCAGATCTTCGGGCGATAAGTTCTGCGCGTAAGCAAATCCGTCCGGATCGGCCTGTCCGCCGCTCCAATCGAATCCGCCCATCCCGCCGCCATACTTCTGCCAGTCACGATACTGCTGGCGCATCTGATCATACTTCCGGCGTTTTTCCGAGTCGCTCAACACCTGGTACGCCTCGTTGATCTCCTTGAAACGTTCCTCAGCGGTTTTATCACCAGGCTTCACATCCGGGTGATACTGGCGAGCCAGCGTACGGTAGGCTTGTTTGATTGCTTGTTCGTCGGCATCCGATGAGACCCCGAGCGCATCATAATACTCTTTAAATTCTGGCGCCATAGTTTGCATCTCTATAAACTCATTCAAACCAGAAGGAAATCCCAGGCTTCAACAAGCCCGGAGCAGCCCTCCTCTTTGATCGCGTCGTCGTAAAAATCTCACCCTACTCACCGTACCAGTGTAGCGTATCTATGTTAATTCTGAAACAGCGCTATGTTAGCAAAGTGTAAAAAACCCACCCGACTAACAACAGAAATCAGAAATTTGGCTCACAGGAGTATAATATATATGAGAGATACGCTGCATACTCCGTTTACAATACCTCTATCTCTCGACCCATTGCACATCATATTATATTGCGACGAGCTACGCTATGGCAGCATAGCCTCGCGCACAGTTACAAGGAGGCGACTGGGATGATAACCCTTGAACTCACGGCAAAAGAAGCCGACGTTGTACCGTATTCTCGACAGCTATCTTGGCGAGCTACGTATGGAGATGCACCATACGGACGCATATGCATTCCGCGAGCAGTTGAAACGGCGCGAGGATTTCCTGCATAAAGTGCTGAAACTGTTGGCAACCGAATTGGATATTGTTCACATGTAATGTCAGGTTATCATATGAGGTAAAATGCCAGGAGCGCGGAGGCTTGAGTTACCTCCGCGCTCCTGGCGTGTTCCTATCAAATCTAGCTTATCACTTCCCGGTCGCTAGCTCAATCGGTAAATCACCTGTCCATCAGCATCCGTCAGTACATATCCCTGGCTTGTGAGCAGCATACGATTGCCGTCAGATTGAGACAGCGCTACTTCACGCGCTTCTATGACCTCGCCGCTGTCAAAAACGAGATAACGCAGCGGCATAGGCTCAGGTCGGAACACGCTAGCCGCTTGCGCATATGCTTTGGCAGTATGCGGCAACACTGTATTGCGGCTTGACCGCAGCAGCATTCCCAAAGCGACCATACTTATAAACACGGCAAGAGTGGCAACCAGCCACATCGGCAGCCACACAGCAACGATGAACAGCGCCGCCATTGCAGCAACGACCGCCCATCCCCAAAGCCGATGATCATGCGTCGTCACAGAAATCATCGCTCTATCCTCCTGCTCGCACGGCTCCACCGCCGAGCATAACACTAAGAAACTGTCTACACCCTAACAGAAAGCCGACCGGAGCAATCTGCTATGGCCCGCTTCATACGCATTTTCGACTGACAATGATTCACAGATTCTCGTGTGTCCGCTACATAGCGCTCAAATCGTTTGCGCCAATTCCATCGTAGCGCAAGAGTATTTGGGGTATATTAACGATACAGTAGCGAAGTATTAGAAGAGCAACAATCAGGCCAGACAATCATAATCGTTATGCACCGTCTCGTTCGAATCACGACAATGCTCGCAAAGGCCACGCAACTCAAGCACGTGTGTATGCACTTCAAAGCCGCGCTTATGCAACGCAGACCGCACATCGGCCAGCGCCGAACAACCAGCGATCACCAGGGTCTTTCCGCAACGCTCGCAGACGACGGGATGGTAATGCCCCGGCAGCAAACGAACATAGGCATGATCAGGAGCATCGGCCTGTACGCGCGCAATCCAACCAACACTGCGCAACCAATCCACAGTGCGATAAATCGTTGGGCGACTGCTGAAGCCCTGTTCGGCCAGTGCACTCACCACGGTTTCGGCGGTAAACGGCGTGTCGACAGCAGCAATCCAATCGAGGATAGCACGCCGCGGACCTGTGATGCGTTGGCGTGCGGCGATCATAGATTCCTCGGCCAGCTTACGCCATATATTAGAAGGCAAATCAACGATATGTTTGGAGATTGAGGCTCCGCCAGGCGGGTCAGTAAGTAGCATGTACTTGTTCCTCGCTGCCGATCAGGCGCTACTGCGCTTGCTGATGGCACGCAACACACGAAGACGTACTAAAGAACAACGCCTTCGTCAACAATGCACCACGCAATACATACATGGCGCCGATACAATGACACATAGTCTCGCCTATAGTGGGGACACTTTAGCAGGAGATAGGACGCCTGTCAAGCCTGGAAAGTCATCGGCGCGCTAAGAAGATATGTTCTCTAGCGCGCCGTATAGATACCGTGCGACGTTGCGCCCGCTATGGGCGACACACACACGTATGCCTCACTCGAAGGAGCATGTTAATTCCAACCAAACTCGCGCGCATACAGTTGGCCTGTATACGGTAGAGATTCCAGCGAGCGGATGAGCCGGGCAATCTGCTCGCACGTTGAGTGCGAGGGCGGATCTTTTGTAGAAACGGCCGCCGCGAGGGCATCATCAAGATCAGACGCAACTGAATGAATCGAATCACATTCCTCAATAACCGCACGCTCACTTAGATGTTGCACCCAACGCTGCAATTCAACCGCCTGACGCATATTCCAGGAACTTCCGGTGATGGACTGACCGTATGCACTGATAAAAGCAACCTCATCTCGAATAGTTGTAACTGTCATCATTGACATATACCTTCGTATGTGAATAACATCACAGCAAGAGTTAACTACAGTATAGTGCATTGATCCTACCATCTGCCAGTAAGAAAGACGGTAAGTTTACGGGAGAAATGATGCAGAAGCTGAGAGAGATTAGTCGCGCCAGAGCGCTGGAACAACTAAGATCTTTTTTCACAATGTATGTCAAGATCAATAACTAAAAGGAATAAAACTATGATCGTCATTTGTAACTGGCCTCGCTACAATGCATGAAAATTCTCATGACGCTGTGCAAACTCTCAAACCACAAATCAACGGCATTGTGAGCTGTGCAAAGGTTTGAGAGACGTAGGGTGCGATCAAGAATTCATATCACATTTGCATCAAAACTATATCAGATTTATTCTTGACGAAGTGCGCTCTTCATACTACATTGGGATAATGTAGTATGCCATTTGATAAAAATTTCACGAATGGCCGGGGAAGCATTGCCAAATGTCACATGCTCTAAATATTCACACTCGTAATAGTCGGAGCATCTTATCTTCCCTGGAAGAGGGCGTGGAAACGTACAATGTCAGTACGAACGCTGCGCGGGAGGGAAAACAGCGGCGTGGAACAGGAGGTAACAACTATGCCTGACACACTTCTTGATCAGTTGCGGAACGTGGGTTTCTCAATTTCATTTCAGCAGGATGGATGGTTCGTTTCGACGCCTGCAGGTCGATGGGGACCATTCACAAGCGAGTCATCAGCGCTGGTTTACGGTATAGGAGAGTTGCTGCGCGCATATCAAACCGAGAAGGTATCTACAGACTATCTTGGAGCATCGTGTTTGTCTTGCTGCTGGTTGCGTTAACAACAGCATCGGCGTCCTAATTTAAAGTAGGGGCGCCGATCACATTGATCGACATCCAGAGACAAACAGAGCCTGATTTTGTCAGTGCAGACAAGCCTGGGGATGGCTTGGTCATCCCCAAGATTTTCTCTTTTCGTTTGCAACAAGACGCAGTTCCAGTCAATGCGTCGTTTCTGAGCGCACACTGTCTTTTCTCGACTTCAGAACAGTCTCCGCTTACTCTGGTTATCCCCAAACGAATTTCGTAGTTCTCCTCTCAAAAACAGTCGAAAATCGCTCCTTTTGGTACATACAGATCAGAAGGGCTTTTTATCGACAGCCTATTGATCACATTCATAATCCGCGATCATTCATGTGGATGGGGATTATCAGGCGCTGTCGATGCTATGATGAGGAGGATGTGACGTGCCAACCGCTCTGATCTTTACGCTGCGCCCTGATCGCGAAGCTGTGGTGCCTTCTAACCTGGGCCGGGCCACTCATGCGGCCATACTCCGCTTGATCGCCAAAGATGATCCCGAACTGGCTGAAAATATCCACGAAAACGACGGCCCCAAACCGTTGACGGTCTCAAATGTTCATGGCTTGCGTCGCCGTGGCGCATCAGCGCAAGTATCGACTTCCACGACTTACCATTTGCGAACCACGCTATTGTCATCCAGGTTGGAGGAATTGGCGCAGTCCTGGCAGCCAACAACGATTCAAGCGCTTGATCTTGACGGCATGCCATGGATAGTAGAACAAGTCATTACCGCGCCGGCGGATAACTCCTGGGCGGATCGGACAACCTATGATCGCATTGTCGCAATGTCTCAGTTGTACGATTTCAACAACCCCTATCGATGGACATTCGAATTCGCCTCACCGGTCACATTTCGCCAACACGGGATCAACCAACCATTGCCAACCCCTGATCTTGTGTTTGGCAGCCTGCTCGATAAATGGAATGTATTTGCTGCAAAACCATTGCCCAACGATATTCGCCGTCTCATAGGAGAACGGCTCGCGATCAGTCGCTTTGAATTGAGTTCGGTCGCCGAAACGACCAAGAATGGCGCATTGCAGATTGGTACAATCGGGCGCTGCACCTATACGATGACCAAGCGCGATCATCACTTGACGCCATATATCGATACGCTGGCGCGATTTGCTTTCTACAGTGGTATCGGAGCGGGGACAACGCGCGGCTTTGGGCAAGTTCGCTTGCTAGAGTTATCCACAACGCCGCCGCCGAAAGGCTTTCAAAGGACGCGCCAGATTGGCGGCGACTAGCCAGAGAGTGCGCCAGACAAAGTACGCATCCCTGGCTGTATACCCGCAGTAACAGAAAAAACCGACAAGCGTGGAAGATGAAACTTTTCGATCAAGTTGTCCAACTTGTACGTGAATCCATCTCGCAGAGGATTGCACAACACGCAATCTGGGTATACCATAGTACCATCCGGGGAGTCACTGTCGCCATCATCGTCATACTGGTCACGGCAACGTGTAAGCCAGAAAGGAGACGTTGTATGCCGACGTACATTATGCTGAGTCGGTTGACCGATCAAGGTGCGGAGACCATCAAGGAGAATCCTGCCCGCATCAAGGCCGTCGATGAAGAGATGGAAGCGCTTGGGTTGAAGATTGTAAGCCAGTACGCAGTTCTCGGACCATACGACTTCGTCAACATCGTAGAGGCGCCGGACAATATGACCATCGCCCGCGTATCAGCCGAACTCGGCTCGCGCGGCAGCGTTCGTGTGCAGACACTGCCCGCAGTGCCTATTGACGAGTTCATCGCCAACTTCAAGTCGTAAGCGCAATCTGTCTCAACCGTTCACAATGTCGTGAGTTTGTCCTGAAGTGAGTGCAATGTAGCGCCACGTTGACCGATGGCCGGGCTCCCCTGTTAACGTCATACGTCCGCTTTTCGCAACGGCGGTTTGATGCTCTTTCCGAAAGAGGCGGCTGCGCTCATCGCAGGTCGGGCGGCTCGACCCAAAGCTAGCGCCGCGTTAGGATCATGCCCGCCGCCAGCGCACCGTTGCCGATCTCTTTCCGCGCCTGGCCGACCTGATTTCGCAACGCTTCCCGCTGGACTCCGCCGCCGCTTACCGGCTGATCGATGAACATCCCCATGCAGTGAGCCAGGTCATCCTGATATACCCGAATATGTGAGCCTGCCCACGTTCCACACTTGCACGAATCGCAAAGAGCATATAATCTTTATTCTCTCGCACTATCGCGAAGGAGCGTCATTTCTCTGAGCGCTCCGGTATCTCTTGCGTATATCCTAGAAGGAGCAGTTCATGTACGAAATTGGAGTGAATGCCCGGTTTGAAGCTGCGCACAAGCTGTCCGGAGACTTTGGACTGGCAAACCGTATGCACGGCCACACGTATTTGCTGGAGGTCGTCGTGCGTGGCGAGCGACTGCGCAATGACGGAACCCTCTACGATATCCGTCACCTGTACAGCAACGTCAAACATATTGTTCGCGATCTCCACTTTCGTGATCTTGGCGAAGTGCCGGGGCTGACGGAAATCAACACCACCGCCGAAAATGTCGCCGAGTATTGCTGGGAACGCCTGGCTTCCGCACTACGCGGACAGGGGCTGCATTCACTCGTGGTACGAATCTGGGAGAATCCTCAAGTTTACGCCGCCCGCGACGATTTGCTGTAACGCTCGTCGGCAAAAACGCCCAGAGCAGAGAAGCGCCGCCCCGGACATGGTTGTCTGGGGCGGCTTGGTTTCAAAAGATGCACATTGCATTTATCACCGTCGGCGACCCGCGGTAGTAATAGCCGATATCCGATAGGGTGGGCGATTGCGGGCGGGGTGGTTGAGACCTGTCAGGTGTAGCGGTCAGCAGACCTTCGCCGTTTAATGGCCTTTTCCGCCACACCTGACAGGTCTTCGGCGGAGGGCGGCAGCATACTCCCGCACTCCGCATACGCCTGGCGGGCGAAAGGTGTTTCGCCCCTACATTATCTCGCCGCCCTTATCGGCTATCGTTTATCGGCTATGCACGTCAGCATCGCCGCGCCGGTCTTGATCCCCAGGATGAAGCGATCCAACTCCAGGTTCTCGTTCGGCGCGTGGTTCGACTGATCGGCGTTGGCATAGGGCACACCGAACGCCGGAATGCCCAGCACTTTGGTAAACACGTAATCGGGCAGGCTGCCGCCCAGCGACAACACCGCCAGCGGCTCCTCGCCCTGCGCCGCTGTGATCCCGCGCATAATCGGCGCGGCGAACGGCGAGTCGAGCGGCGTGCGCGATGGATCCATCGAGCCGTGGATGATCAGCTCGACATCGGGCGCGTGGCGCTGCACATGGGCCTGCAAGCGCTCGATGATCTCCGCCGCCGTCTGAGCCTCGACCAGGCGAATGTCGCACTTGGCAATGGCTTTGTGCGGCAGGACCGTCTTCGACTTCGGCCCGACATAGCCGCCGTGCAGCCCGTTGATCGTCAGCGTCGGCCAGGCACAGAGCCGCTCGGTGAAGCCCCGCTCGTGCGGCGCGTCGAAGGCCGTCAACCCCAGCGACTGCTTGATCGCCGCTTCGTCCGCCGGCAGTTGCGCCAGCGCCGCGCGCTCCATCTCACTGAGCGGCTGCACGCGGTCGTAGAAACCGTCGATCGTGATCTCGCCGCGCGCATTCTTCATCGTCTCCAACAGATGCACCAGCGTCCAGAGCGGGTTCGGCGCGACGCCGCCCCAGTTGCCCGAATGCAGGTCACGGTTCGCCCCATGCGCCCGCAACTCGAACGCGACGATGCCCCGCGCGCCGAAGAGCACGCGCGAGCGCCCGCTTTCATCGACCGGGCCGTCGGAGGTGATCACCAGGTCGGCAGCGAGCAGATCGCGCCGCTCGCGCGCGAAGACCGGCATCTGCGGGCTGCCAATCTCCTCCTCACCCTCCAGCAACAGCTTGACATTGCACGGCAGCGTACCGCGACAGGCCAGCAAGCTTTCGATGGCCAGGATCTGCGCGAGATGCTGGCCCTTGTTATCGCCGACCCCGCGCGCATAGAGCCGCCCGTCGCGAATGGTCGGCTCGAACGGCGGCGAAATCCAGGCGTCGAGTGGATCGGGCGGCTGCACATCGTAGTGGCCGTAGAGCAACGCCGTCGGCTTGCCCGGCGCGTCGGCGCGCTCGCCGAACACCATCGGCCAACCCGCCGTGGGGATGATCTGGGACGTCATGCCCAGCCGCTCGATCACCCCGGCGATATAGGCGGCGGTCTCGGCAATGCCGACGCCCTGCGCGCTGATGCTCGGATGGCGCACGTAATCGACCAGGCGGTCGATAAACTCCTGGCGATGCGCATCGATATACGCAAACACATCGGCGAGATCACGGTCTGGATATGCGGAAGTCATTGCGGTTTGATTCTCCTTTCAACGTGTACTGTTGCACCGGCACCGGCAAAAGCTGGTACAATTTCGTAACAAGAACTATACCCGACAAACGTCTCGCATCATCACAACATGATCGAAACCATGCGCAAGGAGCCGGCTTATGCTCTCTGCCGTGACGCTACACCACTGGTATCAAAACCATATCACGACCTGGGAACGCGAACAACCCGCGCCCGGCGATCCCGCCGACGTGCAGGCCGTGTTGACCAGCCCCGTCTTCGAACTGGACACGCCCGCGAATGAAATTATCGCCTCCTGGGGCGCAACGACGCCGACTCGCACCTGGATCGAGGTGCAGATCCGCGCCCGGTTCGGCGAACGCTGGAGCAAGTACTACCGCATCGCCACATGGGATCACACGCTCCACGGCAGCCGCCGCAGCAGTTTCAACGCCCAGGAAGACGCCGACGGGCAGGTTGCGACCGACACCTTGATCCTGAAAACCGACGCCGATGGCGTGCAGGCCCGCATCTTGCTGTGCCACAGCGATCATGCCCGATCATTGCCGACGATCACCGCGCTGGCGATCTGTTGCTGCGCGATCGCCGTCGATGACGGGCGCTTGCCGATGCTGCGCCCGGAGTCTACCAGCGCGCTACACACCAAAACGCTGCGCGTGCCCTACTTCTCGCAGCATCAGTATGCGCGAACGACGGAATGGTGCAGCCCGACCGCGCTGGCAATGGCGCTGGGCTACTGGTACGCGCGCACATTCGACCCGCGCCTGGAGACGTTCACAATCTCGTCGAGCGTGCCCGCACTGACCGCGCCTCTGGTCTACGATCCCGCCTACCAGGGCGTGGGCAACTGGGTTTTTAACGCTGCCTACGCGGCGATGCTCGGCCTGGAGGCCTACGTCACACGGATGCACAGCATTGACCAGATCGCGCGTTGGATCGAGGCCGACGTGCCGATCATCGCCAGCCTGTCCTGGTCGCCGGGCGAACTCGACGGCGCCTCGATCGCCGAGAGCAGCGGCCACATGCTGGTGGTGACAGGCGTGGACGGCAAGCGCGTCCACGTCGCCGACCCGGCCGCCCCCATCGTCGACGAGGTCGCGCGCACCTATCGCGTCGATCAGTTCACAGCGTGTTGGCAGGGGCATTCCAACGGCATCGTGTATGTGATCTACCCGCCGGCCTGGCTCATTCCTACGCCCGGCCCGCAGGATGGATGGAGCTAATGTGATTTGAGAACGATAACGGTATAAGATGCGGATTCTGTTCCTCGCGCCCTACCCGCCCTACCCGCCGCGCGGCGGCGGCATGCTGCGCATTTACAACCTGCTGGCCGGGCTGGCCAAACGCCACGCCGTCACCTGCCTGACATTCGCCCCCAACGACGATGCCGCCGCCGCCCTGGGGCCGTTGCGCCAGGTCTGCCGCGTCGAGACGGTCGCGGGGCCACCGCAGCGCCGGTTGGCCCGACGCGCCACGACGACGCTGGCATCGCCATTGCCGGACATGGCGCTGCGCAACGCCGCGCCAGCGTATGCCGCCGCGCTCGAACGCCTGCTCGCCACCGAGCGCTTCGACATCATCCAGGCCGAGAGCATCGAGATGGCGAGCTATGGCGCGCTGTGCCAGCGGGCCGGAAACGGCGCAACCCTGATCCTCGACGAATTCAACGCCGAGTATGTGCTGCAACGTCGCGCCGCGCTCACCAACCTGCCCCGACCGGGAGCATGGTTGCCGCGTCCCGCCGGGCTGGTCGGCGCAGCTTACTCGCTGATCCAGTGGCGCAAGCTGGCCGCCTACGAACGCCGATTGACGCGCATGTATGATCGCGTGCTGGCGGTGTCGGACGAAGATCGTTGCGCGTTGCTGCACCTCAATCGCGCCGCCGACCTGAGCGTCGTGCCCAACGGCGTCGATACGGCCTACTTCGCACCCCGCCTCGACGCGCCGCCGCCGCCCAACGCCGATCTCACATTCACCGGCACGCTCGATTTTCGCCCCAACGTGGACGCTGTTACCTGGTTCGCCCGCGTCGTGCTGCCGCTCATTCGTGAGCACCGCCTCGACGCCCGCTTTGTGGTGGTAGGGCGTAACCCGGCCCCCAACGTGCGCGCACTCCACAACGGCCAGAGCATCGTCGTAACCGGCGAGGTCGCCGATGTGCGCCCGTTCATCGCAAGCGCGGCGGTTTATGTTGTGCCGATACGAATGGGCGGCGGGGTGCGGCTGAAACTGCTGGAAGCGCTATCGATGCAGGCCCCCGTCGTGAGCACGACGATGGGCGCGGCGGGCATTCCCGAACTGCGCGACGGCGTGCATGCGCTGCTGGCCGACTCGCCCGACGCCTTCGCTGCCGCCGTCATCCGCCTGCTCGACACACGTCTGCTGGGGGCGGGGCTGGGGGCTGCCGGGCGCTCTCTGGCACGCGAACACTACGACTGGAGCGCCATTGTCCCCCGGCTGGAAGCGGTTTATCAGACAGCAACTCAACGACAGGAGCTTTGATGAGCATTCGCGACGCCTACGACGCCTGGTCGGAAACCTATGACACCGACCTGAACAAAACCCGCGCTCTCGACGAGGAAGTAACCCGATCCGTGCTGGCCGGCGCGCGCTACACGTCTATTCTGGAGATTGGCTGCGGCACCGGCAAGAACACGACACTCCTGGCCACGCTCGCCGACACGGTGCATGCGCTCGACTTTTCGCCCAGCATGCTCGCCAAAGCGCGCGCCCGTCCGGGGCTGGAAAACGTCACGTTCGCGCTCGCCGACCTCGCCCAACGCTGGCCGTGCACCGACGCGAGCGCCGACCTGGTCGTGTGCAACCTCGTGCTGGAACATATTGAGAGCCTGGGGTTCATATTCGGCGAGGCCGCCCGCGCGCTGGTCGATCACGGTCGATTGTTCATCTGCGAACTGCACCCGTTTCGGCAGTATCAGGGCACGCAGGCCAATTTCAATGCGGACGGCGCGACGACCCAAATCGCGGCGTTTGTCCATCACATCTCCGACTTTCTCACCGCCGCGCGTCGCAACGGCTTCGTTCTCCAGGATCTGGGCGAGTGGTGGCACACGGAGGACGGCGACAAGCCACCGCGGCTGGCGTCGTTTCTGTTCGCGCGTTCCGCCCGCAGCGAGCCGAGCTAATACCATTCGCGATGGAGGATTTTATAGCGATGGTCAGCACGGTTGCGCCCGGAGTGTTGCACCTGCATTCCGGCTTCAGTTAGAAGTCGTAGACAACGCGAGTTACGCGCTCTGCCGAAGGCTCAAGCAGCTTTCTTGCTGGGGCCAGAACCGAAAAGATCGCCACCGCGCAAGTTCTGTAAATAAGGATTGCCAGTCCTCGATTATCTTTAGGCTGATCTCTCTATAAGGCAGCAGTATAGCTGCCGCAATCCGGGCTCATCACTTATCACCCAAGACGCCGCTATGACCCGACGCCTGCTGATCTACGATTGCGACAATACGATGGGACTGCGGCGCCAGGAGATCGACGACGGCCTGACGCTGCTCTACCTGCTCGGACGGCCCGACATCGAGCTGCTGGGCGTCACCACGACCTTCGGCAACGGCCCGATCGACGCGGTCTACAACCAGACCACGCAACTGCTGCGCGAGCGGCAGCGCCCGGACCTGCCCGTGTATAAAGGAGCAGGGCAGCGCAACCAACCGCCAACCGCCGCCGCTGCGTTTCTCGCCGAAACTGCCGCCGCGCATCCTGGCCAAATTACCCTGCTTGCCACCGGGCCGCTGGGCAACTTGCGCGCCGCCGCGCTGCTCGACCCCAACTTCTTCGCCAACCTGCGCCAGATCGTCTGTATGGGCGGCTACCTGCACCCGCTGCGCATCGGCTGGCGTTCGATGCCGGAGCTGAACCTGGCGGCGGATCCGGAGGCGTCGCTGGCGGTATTGCGCGCGCCCTATCCGGTCACGCTGATGCATGCCCACGTCTGCCTCCAGGCGACATTCGGCTGGGGCGACCTGTTGCGCGCCGGCTATTGGGATCGCGCGACGCGCCGGATTGTGCGCAACTGGTTGCTGGCGTTCAGCCTGTACCACGGCGTCCCGGTGTTCTACCTGTGGGATTTGCTGCCCGCCGTGTATGTTTCCCACCCAGAGTTGTTCGACCACAACCCGACCGGCATTCGCTCGACGGCAGCCTATCTGGAGAGCGGCACGCTGATTACGACCGTCGCGAGCGCGCAATCGTCGATCAATATGCCTTCACGCATCCGCGACCGGCGGCGCTTCAAACAGACGCTCGCCGCAGCATGGGAGCGCGAACGTAGCATAAGCTTCACATAGCCGATGTCCGATAGACGATAGGGCGCGGGGGCGCAATGCCTGTAGGGGCGAAACACCTTTCGCCCGGATCTGGTGCAGCGGGCGAACGCGGGGACGCTACCAAACCATATTGGAGGCGCCGCATACGGTCATTCTGAGCGCAGCGAAGAATCTCAGGTTTCAATAACGCCGAGACCCTTCCCCTTCGCTGCGCTCAGGGTGATATGCGGCGTGTGCATCATCATTTGGTAGCTACCAAACCATATTGGAGGTGCCGCATACGGTCATTCTGAGCGAAGCGAAGAATCTCAGGTTTCAATAACGCCGAGACCCTTCCCCTTCGCTGCGCTCAGGGTCAGGGTGACATGCGGCGTGTGCATCATCATTTGGTAGCAATGTCTGTAGGGGCGAAACACCTTTCGCCCGTCAATAGGCAAACGAAGACCGGGCAGGTTTGGCAAACCCGCCCGGTTCCACGTCACCCGTCACCTGTCACTCATCACCCGTCACTCACCTCGCCGGGCAAAGCAATCTGGCGCTTGTCGGGGTCGGTCTGCTCGCGATAGAGAATGGCGATATGACCGATAATGCCGACAACATGCCCGCTGCTCGCCTCGGCGATGGACCGAGCCAATGCTTCCTTCTCGTCGCGGAAATCCAGAAATTTCACCTTGATCAGCTCATGGGCCTCCAGCGCCCGGTCGATCACGGTTTGCACCTGCGCGGTGACGCCCTGCTTGCCGATTTGCACCACCGGATTCAGGTGGTGCGCCTGGCGTCGCAAGAACGCGCGCTGGCGTTTCGTCAGGGGTTGCATCAAGCCAGAATCTCCTCAGCCGTCGAACATCATCCGATCACGTCTCCGTCCCTACAACGATCGTACGTTCCCGTGTATTGCATCGAGCAAGCCCGACCGGGCTTCGACTTCGCACATACGCAGCGACGCAAACTGCGACGCGCCGCGCATCAATTCGATGGCCCGCTCGGTGGGCAAATACTCCAGGCTTTCCAGGCTATACCCAAACTGGCTTAGGTACTCCTCGATATACGCGCGTTCCAGGCTGGTCTGAAAGCCCCACGCAATCGGCTCTGAAATCAGCTCTCGTTGGGTTGACATCGCTAACCTCCTCGTTGCGACAACACGGTTCGCGCTTCCCAGCCGAACCCTGTCCCATTATTGTACTTCATCGTACGGAGCACATATCGACGCACAACAACGAATAACGCACTCCTTTGACTCTCCCAAACAAGCGGCGCACGTTATTCATTAATGATCAGTATAACCGATACGAAAGTCGCAGATCGGGAAAGATCGATTACGTTCGGCGAAGAAGCCGCTACAGTTGGTAGCATCGGCTAAGGGGATGGGGCGCTATCACTCAGAATGTAGCGATCATACTTCCCTTGATCGCCCGCTTGCCAGATAGCGAAGGCATCGGCAAAGGAGGCCTCGCGCTTGAGCATCAATTGGTCGGGACGAACAACCTTGCGTCCCGACCATTCACTTGCCGCGCGCCGGAAGCGCACACACCTGTCGACTATCGCATGTTCGGCTACCGGCTCTGCCTAAAACCGGCTCCAGAGGTACTGATTAGTCACCTCGTGGTGGAACTGGATCTCGGCGCGTTTGATCAACGAGCCAAGCTGGTGCGGACAACGTTCCGCCACCATCTGCTTCAGATCGGCGTATTTGGCGTGAGCTTCCGCGCCGAGCAACCCGGCGAGGAAGGCGCTGTCGCGGAAGAACCGGATGGCGTCGTTGATATTGTCCGGCAGCGTCTCCAGCCCCTGACGTATATCGGTCGTCGGCTGCGAGCCTTCGAGGCCGGTGCGCAGCAATGTATAGATCGCCATATACGGATTGGCGTCGGGGGAAATCGAACGCACCTCCACCCGCGCCGAACGCGCGTTGCCAATTGGTATGCGCACCATCGCCCCGCGATCCACCGGCGAAGCCTTTATCTGGTTGGGCGCTTCATAGTGCGGATCAAGCCGTCGATAGGCGTTGACGCTGGAGTTGAGGATCAGGCAGAGATCCTTGCCGATGTTCAGAATACGATCCACAAAATTCCAGGCATACTCCGACAATCCCTCCACGCCGTCCGGATCGTAGAACAGGTTCGTCTCGCCGCGCGAAACCGACATGTTCGTATGCATTCCGTTGCCATTCACATTGGTAACTGGCTTGGGCACGAAGCTGGCAGTCATATCCAGACGGTTGGCCACTTGACGACAGATCAACTTGTAGAGCAAAATCTGGTCGGCGGCGATAGACGCCTCGGTATAGCTATAGTTCAACTCGAACTGCGACGGCGCAACCTCAGGGTGATCCTTCTCATTCGCAAATCCCATCGCGCGATGGGCTTCCGCCGCCGTATCGATGAAGAGGCGCAGCGGATCGTCGGGCAGCGAGTGGTAGTAACCCGACGTGCTGGCGAACGTGAATTCGCCCAACTCGCGATAGCGCTGCTCGGCGTTGCGGCCCTTGAACAAAAAGCCCTCGATCTCGTTGGCGATGTTGCAGGTCAAACCCTCACGCTCGTACAAGCCGTTGACATAGGCCTTGAGGATCGAGCGCATATCGGAGGGATAAGGCGAGCCGTCGCGCTCCTGCACCTCGCCAAAGAGCAACACCTTGCCAGGGCCGAATACATCGGACGGCAGCCAGTAGAACGCCGCCCAATCGATGCCCAGGCGCAGATCGGACTCGGCCTGCGGCGAAAAGCCCCGGATCGACGAACCATCGAAGGTCAGGTTGTCCGCTGATTTGAGCAGGAACTTCTTGTCGTAATCCAGCATATGCAGGCGACCTTCAAGGTCGGTAAAGCACACCGTCACTGCTTTGATGCGCTTCTCATCGTTCAGATAGCGCATCCGCTCCTCGCGGATCTGGTCAATCGGCGCACGCGCCATACGCTGCGCTTTGACCTCAAGATTCACTTCCTCGAGCTGCTCATAGGGGATTTCAAGAAAATCACGTAATATGCCTGTCATACCGCGGTGTTTTGCAACCTCCTGTACCAAACTAGAAGCGACGATGGCATCCAATGTCCGGCGCTGACGATGCGGCCCATTGTACCACCGTTTCACCGAGCAACCATACAGAGCAACATTTGCTATAATAAGCGTAGATTGTGTCAGGATCAGATTATGAGGGAGAACTATGCCCAACGTAACCATCAACGGCGAAACCTTCACGGCGCAAACAGGAGAACGGTTGGTTGATCCAGGTCGCCGGAACGGCGCACATATTGGCTTCTTCTGCGACGGTCGCGGCATCTGCCAGACATGCGCATGCCGCGTGGTCAAGGGAAACGATCAGCTCAGCGAACCCAACGAGGTTGAGCGGATCTGGCTGAGCCAGGCCCAGCTTGACGCCGGCGAACGATTGGCGTGCCAGACGCAGATCACCGGCGCGGGCGCAATCGAGATCGAGACGCGCGCGGAGGATATGCGCAATCAGCTCTCCGCCGCGCTGCGCGGCGATCTGAGCGGCGTACGCGTCGATGTGGCAACGCTGGGATCGATGGCGTTGGGCTTCCCGGTAAACCTGGCGCGCACGCTGCCTCACGCGGCCAGCCGCTTGCCGAATCTCGAAGGCATCAACGCCTACTTCAGCGATGTTTTCCGTGTGCTAGGGCGCATGACCGCCGGTGGCGCAAAACGCGACGGCGAGGACAAAGCGTAAGCGATATAGCTTCCCCTGCGAGCATCGGCGACTCGCACCCGGCTGCATATAGATAAATCAGATAGAGGTCGTACAATTTGGATCGATCATTTCCGGCGCAATCCTCCCGCTGAAACGATACGCAGATCCTCATTCCCCCGCCAAAATTGCGGTATACTCTCCGTGACGCTATGCCCGTGAACCAACGCAAGAGGACAAAGCCGTCTGCGCGTTCGTCGCTCGACGCTTCGCCGCCCTGCTGATCGCCGCTCAATGTGAATTAGGATGCGCTCATGAATGATCAGAACGGACCAAAGATGATCGGTGTGCTGCTGCTGGAATATGGCGAGCCGGCCAGCCTTGATGACATTCCCGAATACCTCAGGTTGCACTACGGCGGGTATACGCCGCCGCCAGAGGCCATCGCCTACCTCGAAGAGCGCTGCCGCCAGGTCTGGGGCGGCCCAAACCGGGTTTCCGTTCCCGATCAGATCGCCGCCGCCCTCGCGGACGAGTTGGCGCGGCGCGACCCCGAACGGTATCGAGTCGCCCTCGCCGCCCGGTATTGGAATCCCTATGTAGAAGAAGCGCTGCCGCAACTGGCGGAGGCCGGGTATCACACCATTGTGATGCTGCCCTTGTCGCCGTTCAGTTCACATATGGCGATGCGCAGCATACACAATGCGTTGGAGCGCGCCCGGCAGAAATGCACGATCGAGCCGAAGCTGTCGCTGATCGCCGACTGGGGGCGGCTGCCGGGCTTCCTCGACACATTTACCGCGCGCACCCGCGCCGCGTTGGAGCAGTTTCCCGCCAAGCAGCGAGACGAGGTGACGGCGGTATTTTGCGCTCACAGCGTAGCCGAAAGCGCCCAGAAGCCGGAGACCGAGTATCGCCAACAGCTCGAAGAGAGCAGCGCGGCAGTGATGGCCGCGACCGGGCTGCGAACGCAGCGCCTAGCATTTTATAGCGCCGAAGGGCCTGGACAGTGGCTAGGGCCGGATGTCGTCGAGTTGCTGGACCAGCTCCACGCCGAAGGCGGCGGCGCGGCGCTCTACATTCCCATCGGCAACGTGTACGATAACGTGGAGTTGATCTACGAACTAGAAACGCGGATCCCGCAGCGGGCCGCGGAACTCGGCATTCAGACCGGCTACAGCGCCATGCCAAACGCCGCCCCGGAATTCATCGCCGGTCTGGCCGACCTGGTTGTGCAAACGGCGGAAAGTGCGTAGGGCGTGCCTCGGCGGTGCGGCGGATGCGCCGCACCGCCGTATGCGAGGAATCGATGCTGGTCTGCAACGTGCATAAACGTGATCTCGCCGTTCCGCATGATGCTACCCATGTCGCATGTCACCCTGAACGGAGCCGCAGGCAGCGTGAAGGGTCGCGGCGTTGTCTGAGATTCTTCGCTGCGCTCAGAATGACACCATGTGGTGCCTCCAATGCGGTGCCTCCAATATTGGTAGATACCATACCTCGTCTGTTCAGCGAACACGATCCGGCACGTCTCAGTCCATCTCGAAGACCCAGGGATGTTCCTGGAAGGGGCCTGCACCGGCCTGCGGCGCAAGAACCGCCCCCTTTATGTCAAAACGAACCTGGCTCATTGCTGCGCTCCCTGGAATGCCCCATACACCACATCCAGCAGCGCGGCGGCGAAGCCCGTACGCACGCGCTCGTTGCTCAGGATCTGGGTGATCATAGTCTGGTAGCTGTCCATCCCGCCGACCACCTCGTTCATCATGACCGTCTCGAAATCGCCCAGGGCGAACTGCTCTTTGCTGTTGTGGCGCGCCTGCTGCGCCAACGTCGGGTTGGCGATCATACGCTCGCTGATGTGCGTCACCAGCCCGATCATGTCAGCCTCGCTTAGCTCGCCCTCGAACAGGTCGTTCATACGCTGGATGATCTCGGCCAGCTTTGCCTTCTGCGGGTCGCGGCTCTCGCCCGATCCGACCTCGCCCGGCGGGGTTAGCTCATAATCGCCGTCGCCCTCTTTCAGGTTCAGCCATCGCGCCCCCTGGTCCTTCAGCCGGTAGTGGGTGAGCTGCACCCCGGAGAGGTCGATCTCTTCGCCGAGCCGGTCGGCGGCCAACAGCGGCAGCAGCAGCCGGAAGAAGATCGCCCGCTTCTCCAACTCGGTATCGGCGTAGTTAATGATCTGCGATAGGAAGTCGTAGAGCCGCACGAAGCTCGCCAGATCCTTACGGAACAGATCCAACTCATCCAGGCGCTTCTTATCGCCGGCGTCGCGGGCGTCGCTCCAGCGCTTGCGGAAGCGATCGACCGCCGGGGCCAGCGCCGCCTGGAGCGCGGCCTGCTTGCCTTTGGGATCGAGGTAGACCTTCACAAAGGTCTCGATCTCAGACTCCGCGTAGATCCGGGCATCGTCGAGTTTGGCCTGAAGTGTGTGGATCAGGTTGGGGTCGGTGACGCCGGCCAGTTCGGCGCGTTTGTAGTAGGGCTTGAAGGCGTCCAGGATCTGTTCCGGGTCGTTGACGAAGTCGAGGATGTACGTCGCATCCTTGCCCGGCGCGGTGCGGTTTAGCCGCGAGAAGGTCTGCACGGCGGTGATGCCGTCGATTCGCTTGTCGACGTACATCGCGCAGAGCAAAGGCTGGTCGAAGCCGGTCTGGAATTTGTTGGCGACGATCAGCACCTGATACTCGTCGCCCTTGAACGCCGCGCGGATATCGCGGCCCTTCAGCCCCGGGTTCATGCTTGTCTCGCTGAAGGGCTCTGGCCCGCTCTCGGGGTCGTGGACCTCGCCGGAGAAGGCCACCAGCGCGGCCAGGTCGTGGTAGCCCTGCCGGCGGATGTAGGCGTCGAGGGCCAGTTTGTAGCGCACGGCCTCCTTGCGCGAGCCGGTGACGACCATCGCCTTCGCCTGGCCGCCCAGCAGGTGCTGGATATTGGCGCGGAAGTGCTCGATGATGATCTGCACCTTCTGGCTGATATTGTAGGGATGCAGCCGTACCCAGCGCATCAGCCCGCGCACCGCTGCGGCCTGCTCGACCTCGGTGTCGTCGTATTCACGCCCGTTGTGAGCCAGACGGAAGGCCAGTTTGTAGGGGGTGTAGTTCTGCAGCACATCGAGGATGTAGCCCTCCTCAATCGCCTGCTGCATCGTGTAGACGTGGAAGGCCGCCGGCATGTTCTGCTCGGAGGGCGGCGCGTCGGGATGAGGCCGGCGCCCGAAGCGCATCAGGGTCTTGGCCTTGGGCGTGGCGGTGAAGGCGAAGAAGCTGATATTCGGATGCGCGGCGCGATCCTCCATCTCGGCCAGCAGCAGGTCTTCGACGCTGACCTCTTCGCCTTCCTGGATCTGCTCGGCGGTGAGCACCTTGCTGAGGGATCCAGCCGCTGAGCCAGTCTGCGAGGAGTGCGCTTCGTCGGCGATCACGGCGAAGCGCCGCTCGCGTAGCGAACCCTCCTTCTGGATCGCCTCCAGTGCGAAGGGGAAGGTTTGCAGGGTGACGATGATGATCGGCGCCCGGTCGAGCAACGCGCGGGCCAGTTGCTCGGATTTGACTCCGGCCCGGGCCTCGATCTTTGTCACCACGCCCTGCTTGTGCTCAAACTGGTAGATCGTCTCCTGGAGCTGGGCATCGAGCACGGTGCGGTCGGTGACGACGATCACCGAGTCGAAGACCTTGCGGTCCTGTTCGTCGTGCAGGCTGGCGAGGCGGTGGGCCAGCCAGGCGATCGAGTTGGACTTGCCCGAACCGGCGGAGTGCTGGATGAGGCAGCACTGCCCCGGTCCCTCGCTGCGCGCCGCCGCCACCAGCGCCCGCACGGCGTCCCACTGGTGGTAGCGCGGGAAGATCAGGGATTCGCTAGTGACCTTGCGACCGCGATCGTCTTCGCGTTCCTGCTGCTCCAGATGCACGAAGTTGGCCAGGATGTCGAGCAGGCTGTCGCGGGCCAGCACCCGCTCCCAAAGGTAGGCGGTGCGGTAGCCGTCGGGGTTGGGCGGATTGCCCGCGCCGCCGTCGTGGCCCATGTTGAAGGGCAGGAAGCGTGTGGCTTTCCCCTCCAGCCGGGTCGTCATCCAGACTTCGTCGGTGCTGACGGCGAAGTGGACCAGCGCCCGGCGCTTGAACTGGAGCAGCGGCTCGTCGCGATTGGTGGCCGGGTCGCGCGGGGGCCGGTCGCGGCGATACTGGGCGATGGCGTCGCGCACGCTCTGGGTGAAGTCGGTCTTCAACTCGGCAGTGGCGACGGGGATGCCATTGACGAAGAAGACCAGATCGATCGCGTCGTTGGTCTCGTTGCGGCTGTAGTGTAGCTGGCGCACCACCCGGCAGCGCACCTGCGCGTAGCGGGCCAGGGTGGTCGGGTTGAGGCCCTGAGCCGGCTGAAACTGGCACATCGCGAAACGGGCGTTGATCTGCTTGAAGCCGCGCCGCAGCACCGCCAGCGCGCCTTCCTGGTCGAGCATGGCTGCGAGCCGGGTGAGCAGGACCTTGCCGGTATCGCCGTTGTGCAGCCGGCCCAATTTGGCCACCTCGTTCGGTTGGGTCTCCTCCAGCCAGCCGAGCACGTCTTCGGGATACAGCGCCAATTCGCGGTCATAGCCGTCGCTCATTCCCTCCAGCCAGCCGTGGGTCGTGAGGCGGGCGACAATCTCGTCCTCGAAGGTTCGCTCGCGGTGTTTGCTCATAGCGCAACTCCCCGTCGCTGCAGAATGTGCGCGAAGTACAAATCTCGTCGGTAGAATTGTCGTTTGCGGGCAAAAAGTACAATTTACCCGTCGGGTCGGTTGAGTATCTGCAAGATCGCTTCGGCGACAAAAATGCGGCCATAGCTGGTTTCATTGTACGGACGCAGGATGCCCGCCTCGACCAATCGCTCGATACCGCGACGGGCGCTGTGATACGTCACCTCCAGCGCATCGGCGGCCTGAGGAATGCTCAGGAATGGTGTCTCGAACAGCAGATCGACGAGGCCGATCAGCACCGCCGAGCTGCGTGCCTGGGTCACCTGCCGACGCCATTCCTGCTGGATCTCCTGCAGACCTCTGGCGCGGTTGATTGCGTCGCGCGACTGTTCGGCAACGCCTTGCAAGAAGAAGTCGAGCCAGCCGACCCAATCCCCCCGCTCGCTCACCGCGAGCAGCCGGTCGTAGTATTCGTTGCGCCGGCGATCGAAGTAGGCGCTGAGTGAGAGCAGGGGGGCCGGGAGCAGTTGCCAGTGATGGAGCAGCAGCGAAATCAGTAAGCGCCCGATCCGCCCGTTGCCGTCGCGAAATGGGTGAATCGCCTCGAACTGGTAGTGGATGAAAGCGATCCGCATCAACGGTGGATAGTCGTCGGCACTGTGGAAGTAGCGCTCCAGTGCGTCGAGACATGCCTGCAACTCAGATACCGGCGGCGGGATGTACTCGGCTTCCTGGAGTTGGCCCCGCGCCCGCCCGATCCAGTTCTGGATGCGGCGGAACTCGCCGGGCGCGGCTTCCTGTCCCCGCACCCCGTCCATCAGTCGCTCGTGCAACTCGCGAATCAGCCGCAGGCTGATCGGCAAGGTTGCCAGCCGGTCAAGGCCATAGCGCAGGGTGTGAACATAGTTGAGCACTTCGCGCACATCAGATTCGGGCGGCAGCGATTGCATACCCGATAGAGTGAGCTGACCCGCCTCGTAGGCATACAGGTCGGCGATGTTGGTCTGGGTGCCTTCGATCCGCGACGAGAGCACCGCCTCGCGCCGGACAAAGGGGCCAATCAGCAGTTCCGGGTTCGGCAGCATCCGCCCCAGCCCGGCCAGCTCGCCAAGCGCCCGATCGGCCTCGGAAAGGATGCGTACCAGCGATGGATCGAGCGCCAGTGCAGGCGGCAGCGGATGCGGCACAAATGCCCAGTACTCAGTCGCATCCTGGCGTGCGGCGACCACCCGGCCGGCTGTGCTCTGGGCAAAACGATCGAGATTCATCGCAGCACCTCGGCGCAGACGGCCTGATGGCTCTCACCCCCAGGAAGCAGGAGTTGGGTCTGGATTCTGAGCGTAGATTGTTCATTGGGAGTAGGAATGAACACTGGAGTGCCATGCACCTCTATGTCATTCCGACTCCTTCGACTGCGCGGCTCCCGCCCCTCGGCAAGCTCAGGAACCGCCTGTCGAGGGGCAGGGTAAACTCCGTGGAGGAATCTGCACTGCGACTCCGTGCAACTCACCGAAGACCCCCGCAGCCAGCCGTGGGTTGTGAGGCGGGCGATAATCTCGTCCTCGAAGGTTCGCTCGCGGTGCTTGCTCATCAGGCGCTCACTCCCTGATTCCTTTCGCCCCGGTCAACTGCGGTCAGGACGATTGCCAGGCGCAATTTTGCCTGCGATAGGTCAGAAAAACGCGCCATCCCGCTGGTAAGGAAACTGTTTCGAGTAACCGAATATCGCCGTGCTCATCAATGATCGCTTCAATCGTACGAAGCATGATCGACCTCCTGTCGCTTTGGCGCCACCCGTTTATTCTAGCACCCTATCCCCCGCACGTCGATCTGCCCCGTCACCGCCGCCGCGATCAGCGCCGTGCGATGCTCCCGCAACACCGCGCTGAAGGCCTCGGCTTTGGCGATGAGGGTGTCGATCTGGGCGGTTTCACTTGTGATCTGATTGAGGAGAACTATTTGCTCAGGTACGGGCGGAAAGACGAAAACAAGATTTCGAATCGTCGACTGAGAGATATTCTGCATCGACTGACTGGCACCTGTGGCATCTACTTCCATTTGAACCCGCACCATAGGTGTACGCAATATCAATGTCACATATTCAGGCGTCGATTGCTTTGGATCTATACGTAGACGATAAAGCTTGTCACAAAGCAGGAGGTTTGGATGGTCTTGTGAAACAACAGCAGCACTTCCAACCAATTCTCGTGTATTGGCTCGTGATATGAGAACATCACCGAGGCAAACGATAAGGCTCTCGATTGGCTCTAGATCATCCGGCAGTGCTTTGTTCTCAGTAGGATCGAACGTGTTGCCATTAACACAACCTACCTTCAATATTCCCCACTCGTTGCCTTCCGCAGGCCTATTCTCACATTGAGGACTCCAGCCCTGGTCGAGACTCAATAGGCAGTACTTCAGCCGCTTCACCTCCCAACCCGCCGGCACCGCCCCCAGCCACGCCACCCCACTGTCGCGCATCGGCGCGGCGGGGTCGAGGCCCTTCGTCACCGCGTGGCTGATCAGCGCCCGGCGCTTCTCTTGCAGCAGCGCCACTAGCGCCGCCTGCTTCGCGATCAGCGCGTCGATCCGCGCCGTCTCCGCGTCGAGGAAGGCAGCGATGGCACACTGCTCGGCGAGGGGGGGGAGGGGTAGTCGTAGTTTTACGAGGTCAGAGGAATTGATTGCTGGATAACTAATACCGACTGAATATGCGACTACCTTATCTAAAAAGCATGGAGCCTTCACAGCATAGGCGAGAAACTCTGCATCGACGCCTTTCTGGGGACGAAGCACAGCAAAACCTGTTGACACGACTACACCCGAGAGTGAAAGGTCGATTCTTGCGATTGCCTTCAGATATGTCCTGACTGTGGAAATAATAATGTCTCCGGTTCGTGCAATGCGCCGGGCACGGGAAGGTGATTTCTGAAAAACGACAGGTTGGACGTTTGTCACACCATGCGTTTCATCTACATCTGAGATCTCAACATACCTGAATTCAAAATCAGGATGGGTGCTCTCTGGCAATACTTCATCATTGTGAGATGCCAAGTACTTGAGTGGCTTGGTTTCCCAATGATCAGGCACGTCGCCTACCCACTCCACACCCGAGTCCTTATACGCCGGATAGCGCGGGAAGCTCATAGCGATACCTCGTTCGATTTCACAAGCGCCTTCATACCCAACCCCTGCTGCTCCCTGTGCTCAAGGACGGACAGAATATCGCCGCGTATCGCCGTGGCCCGCATAGTAGCACATTGCATGGTACACCAATGAATCCCAATATCATTCCGCCCGAAGTGGAGGAATCTGCCGTGCGACTCGCTGCCATGCAGTACAGACCCCTCCACAGAGTTTACCCTGAGCGCAGCCGAAGGCGTCGGGGTGACAATGTGCTTCGGTGCACGGTGCTTCGGTGCAGACCCCTCCGCTCCGTTCCGCTGCGCTCCACTGCGGTCGGGGTGACAATGTGAGATTGACCCGCTTTCAGTGGAGGAATCTGCCGTGC
>JANQID010000022.1 GCA_028282325.1 Chloroflexaceae bacterium
TATAGCAATCCTACCGCAGTCGTAAAGATTGCGTAGTGCCGCCTTCAGGCGGTTCCCTTCGCCGCCTGAAGGCGGCACTACCGTGACTTCACAACCTGAGTAGGATTGCTATAGTATTGAGCGTCTGCGCGCAATGTCCGGCGAAGCCTTCAGCAAACGTTGGTATGGAAGACTGGCCCAGTCTGCTTTTCGCCCCCTTTCAGACAGGTTCTGAGTCCAGGGAGTTCGGAAGGGCGAGCACTTTTCCGAACCCCCGCATAGCGAAGAGGCGATCAACGCGCCAATGTCAATGCACCGCTTCCTGTTCCTTTTTTTGTTGCTCAACCAGTGCATCAACAATATGCGAAGGAACTTCCTCATAACGTTCAAACTGCATCGCGAAAAAGCCGCGCGCCTGGGTCATCGCGCGCAAGTCCGTCGCATAACGCTGGCATTCGGCGAGCGGCGCCTGCGCCGTCACCACCGTCTTCCCTTTGGCGGCAGCCGGCAGCATGCCCATAACGCGACCGCGGCGGGTGCTAATGTCGCTCATCACATCGCCTGAATATTGTTCGGGCACCGTAATTTCAAGCATGTAGATCGGTTCAAGAAGCACCGGACGCGCCTTCATCGAGGCAAGCTTAAATGCTTCTTTGCCGGCGATCTTAAAGGCGATTTCCTTGCTGTCTACCGGATGCTCTTTGCCATCGAAGACCGCCACACGCACATCGATCACCCGGCTGCCCGCCAGCAAGCCTTCATCCATCGCCTCGCGCACACCTTTTTCAATCGCCGGCATAAAGCCTCTGCTGATCACGCCGCCGACAATCTCGTTGACGAAATCGAGAGGATCTTCGCGGTCAGGATCGGATTCCAGCGATTCGACGCGCAACGTCACATCGGCAAATTGCCCGGCGCCGCCCGTCTGTTTTTTATGGCGATAGTTTGCCTCGGCTTTACCGCGAACGGTCTCGCGATAGGGAATGCGCGGCAGATCAATATCGATGCCCACATCAAATTTGCGCTTCATCCGCTCGGCAATCATTGCCAGATGACTTTCGCCAAGGCCAGCGAGCAACGTCTCGGCGGTTTGCGCATCACGGCTGGTTTGCAATACCGGATCTTCTTCAACCATACGCGCGAGCACTGCGCCCAGCTTATCGAGATCAGACCTTCCGTGCGGTTTCACTGCCGCGATAAATGTTGGTAAAGGAAACGCAATCGGCTCCAGTTGCAATTGTCGATCAGCAGTGCAAAGGGTGCTATTCGTTACAGTATCGCCCAGCTTGGTCGTCATCCCAATATCGCCAGGCCCAATTACATTCACTTCATCGTGGTCCTTGCCACGGGCATAATACAGATGGCCAAGGCGCTCTTCCTTGCGCGTCTGCGCGTCATAGACAGTTGAATTGCTCTGCATCGCACCGCTATACACGCGGAAAAGGCTAATTTTGCCGTAGGTATCGGAGATGGTTTTGAAGACCAACGCTGCCAGCGGTTCACCGACATCAGGGTTCACGATTACTTCTTCACCCGTTTGTAGATCGGTCGCCACAGCCTGCTGGCGCGCCGCCGAAGGAATACTATCGATAATGCCATTCAGCAACTGCGCAATACCCGAAACTTCGAGCGCCGAACCGCAGAACGCCGGAACAATGCTGCCGCTGGCAATACCGGCGCGCAAGCCCAGGAGCAACTCTTCGCGGCTCAGCGCATCCTCGCCTTCGAGAAGATAATGCTCGATCAGATCATCGCGCGTGGCGGCAATCTTATCGATAAGCTGGGTACGCCACTCATGCATCGAGGAGTCATAATCGGAAGGCACATCCGCCTCAATAAAATCACCGTTATGCGTCTCCGGAATCAACCAGGCGCGCTGCTGGCGTAGTGAGATAATGCCCTTAAAATCTTTTGAAGCACCAATTGGTATCTGCATCGGAGTGATCGCGGTATCAAGCAATTCGCGCGCTTGATCGATCGTACGGAAGAAATTGGCATTTTCGCGATCCATTTTATTGATGAACAGGATTCGCGGGACTTTGGCACGGACCGCCATCTCCCAGGCTAGCTCTGTGCCTACCTCTACGCCGCTGGTTGCGTCGAGTACAAACACCGCACCATCAATAACGCGCATCGCAGCGGCGACATCGCCAGCAAAATCAGTATTGCCGGGCGTGTCGATAAGGTTGATCTTGTCACCGTGCCATTCCAATGGCGCCACACTTAGCCGCATTGACATACCGCGCTTCTGCTCATCAGGGTCGTAATCACTCACGGTATTGCCATCTTCAACGCGCCCGGCGCGCGAGATAGCGTGGGCAGTGAGTAACATCGCCTCATTCAGCGTGGTTTTGCCACAGCCAAGGTGGCCAAATAGGCCAATGTTGTGAATCCTGTCAGGGCCGTACGATTGCATGCATGTCCTCCTTGACAACAAACTGGGGTCACCCGCGTGGGTTCTTGTGGTGAGATTAGCTGGTGTTAATGAAGTATTATAAAGACTTTTTCAGCATCGTCAATTAGCCTAATGTGAACCGGACTGCAACTCCCGCATCTATGATGCCTTTACGTATGCGCAGAAAGGCCTGATTGGAAAGATCATTGAAAGCTTATCGAATGATGTGACGCTCGTAAGTTCGCCACCCATCTGCCAGCGTATGGAAAAATTATGGTAGAATGCGCCCTCATCAGAGCCCGTTACATCTGACACCTAGCCAGGATTGCTCGTAGATATGCAGACACGTTCTTTGATTTGCCTGTTTGTGTTGCTTAATGTTGTATGGCTCACGGCCTGTTCAAGCGCTCCGGCTGCTCCGGCAAACTTGCAGCCATCCGAAACGCAAGCGCCGACTGTCGCTGCTATTGCGGAATCGACAGCCATGCCGACCGCAGCGCCAACGGCAACGACAGCGCCTTTGACGCCAACCGCCGCTGCTGCGCCAACCTCTACGCCGACGTTCGAACCGGTCGAGGGTTCATTGGCTTTAGCGCGCGGCACAGCGCCGCAACGCTTGATTACCGTGCTGCTCGACAACCATCCCAATGCGTATCCGCAAAGCGGAATGGACTCGGCAACGATCGTTTTCGAAGCGCTGGCGGAATACGGCATTACGCGCTATATGGCCGTCTACGCGCCAGGCATATCCCCCGATGCGGTGGAAATCGGACCGGTACGCAGCGCACGACCGTACTTTGTCGAATGGGCGCAGGGCTTCGGGGCGGTTTTTGTCCACGCAGGTGGATCGCCCGCCGGCCTTGCGCTCGCCGAATCGGCGGTTGAGATCGCTAATATGGACGCGCTTCTGGGCAGCGGCAGCAGGTATTTCTGGCGTAACGCCGACCGTGATGCACCGCACAATCTCTACACGAACAGCGATGAACTGCAACAATTCATCGCCGATCAAGACGCCGCCGACTTCGGCCCGGCAGCGTATGGGTTTCTGTTCAAGCCCGACAGCCCGGAAGACCAACGACCGGCGAGTCAGCAGATGGAATACTATTTCATCTACGCCGAGGATCCGGTCAGTTGGGAGTACGACCCGCAGGCCAACGACTATCTGCGCTATCGCCGGGGGCGCGCTCATATAGACGCCCGCACAGGCGAACAACTGCGCTTCAAGAATGTCGTGGTGTTGGAAGTTCAGGAGGAGCTTATCCTCGGAGACGACAAAGGTCGCATCGAGCAGCAAGTAGTCGGGGAAGGCTCGGCGCGTATGTTCACCGACGGAGTGGAGCGTGACGTGCGTTGGAGCAAGCCTTCACAGGCTGCGCCGCTCCACTTGTACGATGCCAAGGGAGACGAGGTTCTATTTAATGCCGGATCGATCTGGATCGCCGCAATCCCATCACTTGATCATCTTACAGTCGAAGGCGGCGATTAACACCAAACGCATTGAACGGCAGCCACAAGGCGTCATCGCGATCTATCTCTCATGGCAATTGCCGCTATGACGCCAGATCAACTTAGTGTAAGGAGCATCCGATTTGAAATCTCCCCAGATTTCCTGGAAAGGCTATCGATTTTTACTACTTCTAGCATTGTTCATCGTTGCGACTACATCAGCCAACGCAGCACCCCAAAAACCGCAACAGAATCCCACCGCCCCTACCTACACCATCCTGGCGACGCGTGAAGGACTCGTGGGGCGTCGTACAGCAAATGGCCATATCATTCAGCCACGCGATCACTTCGTCGCGCTGCCCTCGTGGAGCGCGCTTTCACCGAATGGAAGCCACCAGTATCAAGTGCGCATAACGTATCGGGGACGCACGACTGTAGCCCCGGTCTGGGATGTCGGTCCCTGGAATACGCGTGATGATTATTGGTCGGTCAATCGACGCTATAGCGATCTGCCGGTTGGCATGCCAATGGCGCAAGCAGCCTACTTGCATGGCTACAACGGCGGCTATGATGAACTAGGGCGACGCATTCGCAGCCCCAACGGTATCGATATTGCCGACGGAACCTTCTGGGATGACTTGGGAATGACCAGATCCGATTGGGTTCAGGTGACGTTTCTCTGGCTGGGAGAAGATCCCGGCCCGCAAGGCTCCATAGAGACATCATCTCAATCTGCCGTTGAAGCCCCGGAAGGGTCGGTCGCGATAGATCACGGCGGGCCGGGACACACCGCCAACGAGGCAATTTGGTATGACGACAACTGCGGATTCGGCGGTTCGCATGCCTGGACGTACTCGACTACCAATCCTGCCGCTAGCGAGAACCACGCCGCCTGGTCTCCAGATCTGCCTACGGCCGGCTTCTATGAAATCCAGGCCTATATTCCATTCTGTGGCCGCGCTGCTGCAACAACAGCCGCCCGCTATCGGATCACGCACGACGGCGCGGTGACTGAGGTCAATGTAAATCAGCAGACTACGTCCGGTACCTGGGCCTCGCTGGGCGTCTACCACTTCGGCGGCGAATCGCAACCGCTTGTTGCGTTGAGTGATGTCGCCGGTGATGATATGCGCGCCGTGCGTTTCGATGCCATCGCC
This sequence comes from Chloroflexaceae bacterium, assembly GCA_028282325.1. GTDB lineage: Bacteria > Chloroflexota > Chloroflexia > Chloroflexales > Chloroflexaceae > JANQID01. The sequence continues at coordinate 4,978 of JANQID010000022.1, forward strand.
TGGGTTCCGCGCCAGGATACCGCCCCGCCTACCGCGACGATCACCGCGATTGTCCGTGAAGGCAGCGGCTACCGCATTCAATGGGACGGCGAGGACGATTTGAGCGGCATTGCGTCGTATGACATTCAGGTGCGGCGTGTTGACCAGGATGGCTGGACCAATTGGAAACAGGGCGTCGCAGAGACTTCGGCCTGGTTCGGGCCGGATGAGGGCAAGCACTTTGCGTTCCGTATACGGGCACGCGACTGGGCCGGCCATGAGCAATCGTGGCCCGAACACGCCAACGCAACCACTTGTGTCACGGCGTCGCATCAGCCGCCTGAGTGTATGCCATAGATCAAGCTGTACAACTAGACAACCGCCGGAAACGGGGCGACGGCATACGCCGTCGCCCCATTCTGTTATGTTCTCTGGTATAATTCCTATATATCAAATGATGTTTTAGGACAACCAAAAGGCATATATTCTTAACCCTAAAGGAGTGGCGAGGGCAATGCCGTTTTCTGCTTCGCCGATCCGTTTTGCGTGGCTATCGATCATCGCAGCGCTGGCAACGATCAGCTTGAAGATGGCCGCGTATTTCATCACCGGCTCTGTCGGTCTGCTCTCCGACGCGCTCGAGTCGCTGGTCAATCTGGCCGCGGCGGTATTAGCGCTGATCGTTTTGATCTTCGCGAATCGGCCGCCCGACGCAGAGCATGCCTATGGACACAGTAAAGCGGAGTATTTTTCAAGCGCCGTTGAAGGTGCTCTGATCGTGATCGCCGCGCTGGGCATCGGCATCAATGCAATCCCGCGGCTGTTCGACCCGCAGCCGATCGAGCAGGTCGGCTGGGGTATGATTATGTCCATCGTCGCGACAATCATCAACCTGGTCGTAGCCCGCGTTCTCTTCAGCGCCGGTCGCCAATATCGCTCGATCACCCTCGAGGCCGACGCACGCCATCTGATGTCTGATGTCTGGACGTCGGCCGGCGTGATTATCGCGATCGGCGCAGTTGTAGCAACCGGCTGGCTCTGGCTCGATCCGCTGATCGGGCTGGCCGTCGCCATCAATATCATCTGGTCCGGAGTGACGCTCCTGCGCCGATCGGCATCGGGTCTGCTCGATACGATGCTCCCGGAAGAAGAATGCGACCAGATTCGTCGGGTATTGGCCGACTATGAACAGCAGGGCGTTCAGTATCATGCCCTGCGTACGCGGCAAGCCGGCGCGCGCCGTTTCGTTTCAGTGCATATTCTGGTGCCGGGAAATTGGAGCGTGGATCGCGGCCATCGCCTGCTAGAGCAGATCGAGCGCGACATTCGCCAGACGCTCGACCAGACCACCGTCTTTACGCATCTGGAGCCGCTCGAAGCGCCGGAGGCGTGGCAAGACATCCTGCTTGATCGCGATTGATAACGACGCGGTTGAAGATACAAACCGGCCTGTGTCACGCTCAGTGTAAGTGCGAACACAGGCCGATCTGGATGCTTCCTGAGCGCCCAATTAGCGACCGGTACGCTGCTTCATCTCTTCGGTCAAGAGCGGCAATACATCGTTGACATCACCAACGACGCCGTAGGTCGCCACGCGGAAGATTGGTGCATCGGGATCTTTGTTGATCGCCACAATATTGCGGCTGGTGCGCATACCGGCCAGATGCTGGATCGCACCGCTGACGCCGCAGGCCACGTAGAGCTTGGGGCTAACCGTCTTACCGGTCTGCCCAACCTGGTGCTCATAGGGCACCCAACCGGCATCTACCACCGCGCGGCTTGCGCCATATGCGCCGCCGAACGCCTCGGCAAGCGGCGGGATCAGCTTCTGGTAATTCTCCGGGCTGCCCAGGCCACGACCGCCCGTAACGATGATACTGGCATCGGTCAGATTTACCGCACCGGTCTTCGGGGCAACGCTTTCGACCGCGGTACGAATCGTTGTTGCCGGCATAGCGCCGGTAACAACGGCGCCCGAACGACCGGGCTGCTCGGCTGCCTCGGCAAAGCTCTGCTTGCGTACGACGATAATGGCCGGGCGTGCATCGGCAAAGTTCAACGTGTTGATCACGTTGCCGCCATGCGATGGCCGTACCGCGCTGATCACGCCGCCCTCGATCTTCACATCGGTCGCATCAACCGCCACGCCCACGCCCAGCTCGGCAGCCAGCGCCGACCCGAAATCGCGCATCTGGAAGCTCGCTCCCATCAACAGCATATCCGGCTGATGTTCTTTGATCAGCGCGGCAACCGCCGCCACATACCCATCAGTCGTATACTGCGCCAACGCCGCATCCTCAACGACGCAGGCGACATCGGCGCCAAACGCGAACGCTCGCTCGGCCAGCGAGCCCGCCTGACCCGCCAGAACCAGCGCACCCAATTGCTGACCCGTACTATCGGCGAGCACGCGCCCTTTGCCCAACAATTCGCGCGAGATGGCCGCAATGTCATTGCCGACTTGCTCAATATATACCCATATGCCTGGCATAGTTTCTCCTCCAGAAGGGCCGGTTATTACGTCCGCGCTGTTCAGGGCCGCTTTAGCTCCCAACGCGGCTCATAACGCAACGCGCGACCCAAAACTAGATAACTTGATTCTCCAGGAGCTTCACAACCAACTTCTTGACCTTCTCGGCGGCATCCGCACCTTCGACCATCTCGCCTGACGGACGAGGCGGAGGCGGCACGCGCGTGGACAGCGACACAACCGGCGCCAGATCGCTCACGCCCAATCCCAGGTCAGCGGCGCCCCATACGGGCGGATTCACCTTCGCAACCTTCTTGATCTTGAGCAACGAGGGGTATCGGGGCTGATTAATATCCTTGATCACGCTGACAACCGCAGGCAATTGCGCGGTGACCGTCTCGATATCGGTTTCCAGGTGCCGCTCGGCGCGAATCGTCTTGCCAGCAGGATCAACATCAAGCACCTTGCCGACATAGGTCAGCTGCGACCATCCAAGGAGGCGCGCCAGGGAAGGAGCGAATGCGCCGCTCTCATCATCGGTGCTGTTGCGACCTGTAAAAACGAGATCGACATCACCCAGCTTGTTAATCGCCGCGGTGATCGCTCGCGCAGCGCCCAAAACATCGAGGTTGGCAAACGCCGGATCACTTAGCAGCAACGCATCGGTGGCGCCCATCGCCAGGGCGCGGCGCTGCTGTTCCACCCAGGCGCTCTCGCCAAGCGAAACGATAGTCAGTTTGCCGCCATGTTTGCCGTTCCAGACCAGACCTTCTTCAATGGCATACTCATCGAACAGGTTGATAATCTTTTCGATTCCTTCAGCATCGATCCCCAGATCAGGCGTGATCTTCACTGAGTTGTCTCGGGGAACCTGCTTCATACACACGACGATGTGCATTACTCCTCCTTACTTCCATACAGATCCGAGAACACAAGAAACAAGCGCGACTGGCATTGTGCAACGCATGCCAGAGTGAAAGCAATCGGATATTGTGTTATACGCAAAGTGATCAATGCGCTGGATTATACCACATGCCGCATCCATCGAACTGCTATCCCCATAGGTCGGGAGCAAACGCGGGCAATTCGGCGCGCAACGCTTTGTTCATACGCAACCCCAGAGCGAAATCGGCCTGGAGCAGCTCCTGAAGCTCGCGGGTTCCTTCGTAGATGATTGCCCCGCGCGCGTTGCGCAAATAGCGTTCGACCGGGTATTCGTCGCTATAGCCATACGCACCGTGGATCTGAACCGCATCGTCGGCGCATTCAAAACTGCTGATGGTGGCATGCCACTTCGCCAGCGTCGTCTCGCGGGTGTTGCGCCGACCGTGGTTTTTCATCCAACCGGCGCGATAGACCAGCAAACGGCTGGTGTCGAGCTTGCGCACCATATGGCTGATCATACGTTTGACAAGCTGGTGCTCGGCAATCGGCATCCCGAAGGTCTGTCGTTCTTGCGCATAGCTGAGGCTGGCCTCCAGGCTAGCCTGGATCAATCCGGTCGCTCCGGCGGCGACGGTGTAGCGCCCGTTGTCGAGCGCAGACATCGCGATTTTGAAGCCCTCGCCCTCTTCGCCCAGCCGGTTCGCCGCCGGCACGCGCACATCTTGAAAGACGACGCTGCCGGTGTTGCCTGCACGGACGCCGAGTTTGCCGTGAAGCGGTCGGCTGCTCACCCCCGGCCAGTTCCGCTCAACGATAAAGGCGCTGATGCCGCGCACGCCTTTGTCGGGGTCGGTCTTGGCAAAAACCAGAAAATTGTCGGCAATATCGGCCAGGCTAATCCAGGTCTTCTCGCCATTGAGCACATAGTCTTCGCCCGCGCGCCGCGCCGTCGTCAACATCGCCACCGCGTCGGTGCCGCTGTTCGGCTCGGTCAGACAATAAGCCGCCAGTTTCTCGCCTTTTGCTTGCGGAACCAGATACTGCCGCTTCTGATCGTCCGTGCCCCACTGGAACAACGAGAGCGAATTCAGGCCGGTATGCACGCTCATCACCACCCGCGGAAAGGAGTCGATGCGCTCGATCTCCTCGCACACAACCGCCAGCGCGAGATAGTCCATACCCATACCGCCGTATTTCGTCGGCAAACAGACGCCCAGCAGACCCAGTTCGCCCATTCTATTTATTACGAGGCGGATGTGCTGACGTTCTTCCGGGCCTGCATCATGCCGGGCGCCGCTACGATCCCACGCGCGAATAAACGGCGCGATCTCCTTTTCGGCAAAATCGCGCACGGTGCGGCGCAACATTTCGTGCTCTTCGGTGAGAAACATATCGTAATGCGCGGTATAATCCATCGGCTTCTCCGCCTCCTCCCCGCTTGCATCGGTCACACCTTTGTCGGGGCTTCATTGCCAGCTTCCAACGCGGCTTTGCGAATATCTACAAAAAAGAACAATGCGAGACCAGCTATGAAAAAGATAATCAGCGACACAATCGCCAATCGGTAGCTGCCCGTAAACTGAAAGACCAGCCCGAACAAGAGCGGCGCCAGCCAACTCGTCCCACGTTCGCTTACTTCGTAGAGACCGAAATACTCCGATTCCTGGCCCCGCGGTATCATCAGCGAAAACACCGAACGGCTCAACGCCTGGCTGCCGCCGAGCACCACCGCAATAGTCGCGCTCAGAATATAGAATTGCACTTCGCTGCCCGGCTGGATAAATGCGTATGCATAGATCACTGCGCCGGTCCAGATAAACAGGCTGCCAATGATGCTGCGCTTCGCGCCGAAGAAGCGCGCAACATAGCCGAAGATCAGCGCACCAAGAAACGCAACGAACTGAACCATCAGGATCACCGCAACCAGCACCCCTTGATCCAGCTCCAACTCTTCGCTGCCATACTGCGCTGCCAGGGCGATCACCGCCTGAATGCCGTCGTTGTACAACAGATAGGCCGCGAGAAAGAGCAGGGTCTGGGGATAATTGCGAATCTGGCTGAGGGTGTGACCAAGCTGCTTGAAGCCAATGATCAGATAATGTTCTCCGGCGGGCAATTGCCTGATCGGGCGGCGGCTTTTCAAGGCCAACAGCGGGACCACCGTAAAAATCGCCCACCAGACCCCTGCCGACGCAAGGCTGATGCGAATCGCGAAGTTGGTTTCGAGGCCCAGCGCCTCGCGCCCGTTGAACATCACCAGATTGGCCGCCAACAACAACCCGCCGCCGAGGTAACCCAGCGCCCATCCCTGCGACGACACCATATCGCGCTGATCGGGCGTCGCGATGTCCGGCAGAAACGCATTGTAAAACACAACCGCCGCGCCAAACGCTAAATTGGCGATGAGAAAAAGCGCACCGCCGAGCAGATAGTTATCGCCCTGCAGAAAGTACATCCCCATCGTTGCGAATGCGCCGATGTAGGCAAAGCTGCCGAACAACTGCTTCTTGCGATGGGAATAGTCGGAAATCGCCCCCAGAACCGGCAGGAAAAACACCTGTAACAACACCGACAATGAGACGATATAAGGAAAGAAGGAACCGGCGGCGATCGGAATGCCGAGCGGATAAACGAATCCGTTCGCATCGGCGGCATTCTCGGTAATACTTGTCAGATAGGGGCCGAGAAAAACGGTGACGACCGTCGTTGAAAAAGCCGAGTTAGCCCAGTCGTAAACGTACCATCCAATCTGCTCGCGCCGATTACTCGCCGATGCACGTTCAAGCTCGGCTTTTTCGACTGGCATAGCGCTCCCCTCTCCTCACGGTATGCAACAACAAGAGTGAAACCGGCATCGAAATCGCTACCGAATGGGTCATACTTGCAATTGGCAGAAGGCTGCTGCAAGCGCGGGCAACGTCAAGCTACCAATCGAGCGTCACCGCTTCTCGTGAGCCAAACACGGGCAAAGATTCATCAAGGATCAACCCTTCCGCGGAAGACTGGCAACGATAAGCATACACCTCAACGCCAACGGCGATTGCCCGGCGCAACAGACGCGTGAACATCGGAGCGCTGTCTTCGTTGGGAACAAGTGCGCGCGCGCCAGATCTCACAACCATAAAAACAATAGCTATGCGCTGCCCTTTGCTGGCCAGCGCGATGAAATGCTCCAACTGCCGCTGCTCATCCGCATCCGCCACAGCCGGATAGCAAGCCAGGTGATCGACAAGCATATCAACGACCTTGACTTGCACATAGCATACCGCCATTCCCGCTCCAAGCTGGAAATCAAAGCGCTGGCTACCCATACTGGCGTCGGGTTGCACATCGGCGAATTGGGCGAACTGCGGCAATGCCCCCGCCGCCAACGCAGCGGTGAGATCAGGCGATGCGCAATCGATGGATCGAGCGGCAGCGGCTCATCACCATCATACACGGCTGCCACCTGATAGAACTGCTTATCATGAACATCACGCCGTATTGCAAGCAGCACGCAAGCATCCGAACGCAGCTTATCGTTATGCAAGCCCGGTCTAGCAATATATGCTCGCACCAACTGGCGGTTGGCCCGAACTTCACAAAGCGTATCAGAGCGGCGGGAAACGATGGTCGCCGGAATCAAAGCAACGCCCGAAGCGAGAGGAACTTGTACGCGCATCGCTATGCAACCTCTTCACCAGCAATTTGCTACACAGATCGCTTTCGTAACTTTATTCTGTCATAACAATGCGGATATTATAGCATCGCTTTTCCTGGCGGTGCAACCGCAGTCCCCGGCGAGCGGTTGCAAACTCAAAATGCCTGCGCTACAATGCGGCGCGGTCTGGCGAACATCCGCCGATGCTGATGCATCCATCGCCAATACGATAGGAAAGGTTCTTGCGTGCCATATACCATTCTGATGGTTGCTCCAACCAGCTTCTTTGCCGACTACGGCGCCCATGTGCGCATATGGGAAGAAATCAAAGCGCTCCAGAAGTTGGGGCATCGTCTGGTGTTGACGACGTATCACAACGGCGATGATATGCCCGGCATCGACATCCGACGCTCGTGGGATATTCCCTGGATCAAACGCGCGATGGTCGGGTCGTCGCGCCATAAGATCTATCTCGACGCTGCGCTGTCCTGGCGTAGCCTGCGGGCAGCATTGCAAGTGCGTCCGACAATCATTCACGCCCATCTGCACGAGGGCGCGCTGATTGGCGCAGTTCTCAAGCGCATCCTGCGCGTACCGCTGGTTTTCGACTATCAAGGCAGTATGACCAGCGAGATGATCGATCACGGATTTATCACATCGACCAATCTGCTCTATGCACCGCTCACCCGTATGGAGCGTTTTATCAATCGCCAGGCCGACGCGGTCGTCACCTCGACATATAACGCCGCAGCATTGCTGCGACGCGACAACGCAGTAGATACACGGCGGCTGCACACCGTCATCGACAGCGTCAACACCGATCGCTTTCGTCCGTTTGACGGCTCGCCGGAATGGGAAGCGCAGCGCCGCCAACTTCGCGATCAGCTCGGCATTCCCCAGAACCGCCGCATCGTCGTGTATCTCGGATTGCTGGCGCCATATCAGGGAACGCAAGTTCTCCTTCAGGCGGCCCGCCGGCTGGCGCCGCGTATGCCTGATGTGCATTTTCTCATCATGGGGTACCCCGATCCGGCCAGCTATCGCGCCTATGCCGAATCGCTGGGCATCGGAGACTGGGTCACATTGCCGGGACGCATTCTTTACAAAGACGCGCATTCTTATCTGGCATTGGGCGACGTCGCCGTCGCCCCCAAGATGAGTCTTACCGAGGGCAGTGGCAAGATCAGCAACTATATGGCGATGGGGCTGCCCGTCGTCACATTCAACTCGCCGGTTAGCCGTGAAATCCTGGGCGACATCGGGATCTACGCCGAGATGGGCGATGCCGACGATCTCGCCGACAAGCTGCAACAGGCGCTCGAAGATCGCGCGCTGGCTCGACGTGTCGGCGCCACCGGGCGGGCGCGGGCCATTGCCGATTTCTCCTGGGAACGAGCCGCCAAACAGCTTGACGCCATCTATGCGCGCCTGTTCGACCGGTCGGCTCGGCGGCACACCCATTCGCATGATCCCCAACGATGTGATCCCCAGCCGGCGACCGAAAAATCGCTGGAACAAGAGGCTTGACAAACCCACACCGACGACCTATACTCTTAAAGGTTTGGGGATAAATCCCAACCATCTTATCCGTGCGTTGAATGACATTGCGCCTGTGATGCGCAATTCAAACAATGGACTAGAGGACGAAGACGTCGCATTTCTAGGGTCATCAACGCTTTCAGTAGGAAGTTATGGACGGTAGTAGACAGCACAATCAGTACAACCTGAGTTGCAGCGCGCAACGTGTGCGGTGCAGCAGTCGGTTGGCGGGTTTGCTCCTGCTGAGGTAGTTCCTATTCTTTCCCCTCAGTCCTCTCGCCCCGGCTGCTTATCGCCGGGTTTTTTTAGCCTCCTGAAATGTGCGCTCCAATTCAGGCCCGACGTTCAGATCCGTCGCTCGCGCTATGTGCGCACGCGCCTTTGCAGCACGCAGGAGGTTATCAATGCTCGCTATTCGCACCACTGTCGAGACGGGGGCGCTGCGCCCCGCTGTTGTTCGCACCCACAATATACCCGTAGCGCCGGTAGATGCCGGCCTGACCTATGCGCCCGCGCTGAGCTTTCCGCAGCACGCAACGACACGCCAGGCGATTGAAGCGCTGCGGCAGATGCGCCCGGAAGAGAATAGCATCTATTATCTTTATGTCACCGACGCCGATCACAAGCTGGCCGGCGTTGTCAGCCTGCGCCAACTGGTTGTCGCCTCTCCAGATGCGCGCCTCGCCGATGTGATGGACAGCCGCGTGATCGCGCTGGAACACGACGCACCGCTCGATGAGCAGGCTCATATGCTGAGCGAGTCGGGCTTGCTGGCGTTGCCCGTCGTCGATGATGACAACCGGCTGATCGGTGCTATCGACGCTGGAGATCTGATCGATGCCATCGAGGATGAGGCGACTGAAGATATGTATCGCCTGGCCGGCGTCAACAAGGATGAAGAAATCGAGCGCCCCCTGGTACGCGCCGCCTGGGATCGCGTTTTCTGGCTGATGATCAATATGGCGACGGCATTTCTGGCGGCGTGGGTCGTCAGCAGCTTCGAGAGCGTGATCGCGCAGGCGGCGATTCTTGCCGCATTTATGCCGGTGGTTGCCGGACAGGGCGGCAACGCCGGAACCCAGACGCTGACATTCATCGTGCGTTCGCTGGCGCTGGGCGAAGTAAGCTTTGCGAACGCGCGACACACGTTCTTGCGCGAATTGCTCATTGGCATGACGAATGGCGTAGCCATCGGCGCAATGGTCGGCATGATCGGCTGGCTGTGGCAGGGAAGCATCGCCCTGGGACTGATCGTCGGCCTGGCAATGCTCGCGAATCTGGTGATGGCAGCGCTGGCAGGCGTGCTGGTTCCGCTGACGCTCAAGGCGGTGCGGATCGATCCGGCGTTGGCATCGTCCATTTTTGTCACCACGGTGACCGATGTCTGCGGCTTCTTCTTCTTCTTCAGCCTGGGTGCATTCGCTATCCAAAGCGGTCTGATGTAGCGTTCTCGGCAGGCAATAACGCGCGCATATCCAGACGCCGTGCGGGAAATGAATTAGCCCGCACGGCGTTTTCGCGCCTATTACGCATCGTTGACATGCCCCCGCAAGCGTGCTAGAATGCAATCCACCTTTAATCTAGTCCCGCGAGGCTGAAAAGGTCAGGAATATGCAAATGACATCCCACGCCGTCAACGAAGGGTACATACCAATCCGCACCTATATGCGTAGGCTGCGGTTTTTTTATGCCCGCAACTGCGGGAAAGCGCTCGCCGCACGTGCGATAATCGGGCAGCACCCATGACCAACGAAAAACAGATCCTCTCGGCGGAAGAGATCCGCCGTTCATTAACCCGCATCGCTCACGAGATCGCTGAACGAAACGAGGGCGTGCAGAATGTCATTTTGGTTGGCATTCGGCGGCGCGGAGTGCCATTGGCCAGACGGATTGCGGCGGCTCTAGCCGACTTTGAAGGCCAACAAGTTCCCATCGGTCAACTCGACATCACCCTCTACCGCGACGACCTTCATATGCGCGGCCCGGCGCCGCTGGTGCGCAAAACCGAGATCCAGGCGGATATAACCCAGCGCGTCGTTGTGCTGGTGGACGATGTGCTCTACACCGGACGCACCGTCCGCGCCGCCCTCGATGCGCTGGCCGACCTGGGCCGGCCGATGTGCATTCAGCTTGCGGTATTGGTCGATCGCGGCCATCGTGAACTGCCCATCCGCGCCGATTTCGTGGGTAAGAATGTGCCAACTTCACGCGAAGAACGGGTGGAAGTACGGTTAAGCGAAGTGGATGACGAGCCGGATCAAGTAACAATTGTTCGATCGGAATAAGCAGCAAGGAAAGTTGGCGTTATGGCAACACAAACACGCGTTAGTCATCGTCACGTGCTTGATCTGGACATCTTCAGCCAGAACGAGATCGAGGAGATGCTCGATACGGCGGATAGTATGAAAGAGATCCTTTCGCGCGAAATCAAACAGGTGCCAACCCTGCGCGGGCGAACCGTCGTAAATATGTTCTATGAAGACAGCACTCGCACCCGGATCTCTTTTGAATTGGCAGCGCGAGCGCTTTCGGCCAACGTGGTAAACTTCACCGCCCGCGGCAGCAGCGTGGAGAAGGGCGAATCTTTGATCGATACGGTGCGCACGCTGCAAGCATTGGGCGCAGACATCATCGTCATCCGACATAAGCAATCGGGCGCGCCGTACCTTGTTGCGCAGCATTTTGCGGGCGCAGTGCTCAACGCCGGCGATGGCTGGCACGCTCACCCGACCCAGGCATTGCTGGACTTGTTCACCATCCGCGAGCAGCTTGGGCACATCGAAGGTTGCAAAGTCGTCATCGTCGGCGACATTCTGCACAGTCGAGTCGCGCGCTCAAATATCTGGGGGCTGACGAAAATGCGCGCCAGGGTGACATTATGCGCCCCCCCGACGTTGATCGGACCAACGCGCTTTTGGAAAGCCAACTGGCCGGAGCTAGACATCATCTACGATCTGGACGCAGCGCTCGAAGGCGCCGATGTGGTTATGGCGCTACGATTGCAGAAAGAACGCCAACAATCCGGCCTGCTGCCATCGCTGCGCGAATACAACCGGTATTTTGCTCTTACCGCCGAGCGTCTAGCAGAACTCGGCGACGACGTTCTGGTGATGCACCCCGGCCCAATGAATGAAGGGGTCGAGATTATGCCCGAGGTCGCCGTCGCGCCTCAATCGGTGATTGAGACGCAGGTAACGAACGGCGTAGCAATGCGGATGGCGCTGTTGTATCGTCTGGCTAGTTAATCCGTAAGCAAGGCGTATTGAGTGAAGCCTGGATTCGCTCGTAATACCCTACCAAGACTGAAATACCTATGCGTTATTTCATCAAAAATGGAACCATCATCGATCCGGCGCAACGCGTCGCCACTATCGGTGATGTGCTGGTCGAGGATGGCAAAGTAACGCGGATATTCAACCTGACCGAGATCGCATCCGAGCAGGGCATTGTCGGCGAAGACGTCGAGATTATCAATGCTCGCGGATGCATGGTCGCACCTGGTTTTACCGATCTGCACACCCACCTCCGCGAGCCCGGCAACGAGCACAAAGAGACGATTGCCACCGGTACGCTGGCTGCCGCGCACGGCGGATTTACTACCGTATGCGCAATGCCGGACACACACCCGACCCAAGATCAGGCTTCAGTCGTTCGCCAGATACGGCAAAACGCCCGTCGCACCTCATACGTGCGCGTCGATATGATTGGCGCGATTACGTTAGACCGTGAAGGCAAGCTGCTCACCGAAATGATTGAATTGGTCGAGGCGGGATGCATTGCCTTCAGCGACGCAGGGCGTCCCCTCGAAGATCCCGCCGTGATGCGCAACGCACTCGCCTATGCCAGCATACTCGGCGTCCCCGTTATGACGCATTGCGAAGAGAGGCGTTTAAACGCCGGCTGGGCTATGCACGAAGGCGCAGCCGGCATCCGCCTGGGCTTGCCCGGCTATCCCGCCGCCGCCGAAGAAGCGTACATCGCTCGCGACATCGGCCTGGCCGAGATGACCGGCGCACATCTGCATATTTGCCATGTTAGCACGGCCGGCGGCGTGGCCCTGATCCGCCAGGCTAAGCAGCGCGGCGTGCATGTGACGGCAGAAGTCACGCCACATCACCTGACCCTTACAGATCGCTGGGTGCTGGGGTCGCTTGCGGAAGACGCCGACACGCATGCAACAGCGGGAGGTTATGCTAGCAATGCGCACGACAGCGCCGGGAAGCGGGTGCGGCTCGATCCAACCTTGCTGGCGCCGTATGATCCGAATACGCGCGTGAATCCGCCGCTTCGCGGTGAAGAAGATGTCGCGGCCTTGATCGAAGGTCTGCGCGGCGGCGTGATCGACGCCATCGCCTCCGATCATTCGCCCCACGCCATAACCGACAAAGCCGTTGAATATGGCGATGCGGCGTGCGGTATCAGCAGCCTGGAAACGGCGCTGGGCCTCGTGTTGACATTGGTGCATCGCGGCGAAATGGATCTCGTGGACCTAATCGCCCGGCTGACCGAAGGCTCCGCCCAGATACTCGGTCGCGCGCCTTCTTCGTTGCGGCCCGGCGCACGCGCCGACATAGTCATTTTCGATCCAGACGCTCCCTGGAAAGTCGATACATCCACATTTATATCCAGGGGCAAGAACAATCCGCTCCACGGTCAGACGTTGCGCGGTCAGGTGATGCTGACGATGGCCGGCGGTTCGATTGTGTTTCGTCGGGAAGACTTTGGGACAAATGCAGATCATCCGCCTCAAGTCTCGCGATTGGATGGCATCCTCACCAACGAAAGCTGACGTTGGCCGGGCGTGCCGCAATATTCTTTACACTTTTCGGTGCTATGCATTTATTGTCACGTCCTGTCACAATACGACAGAGGCAGCAATACACTTACAACGCTTGCTATGCACTTCGGTAATACAACTACGGACAGATCAGGCGTATGCTGCTTGATACGGCCAATATCTGCAACAAACGGTATGGTGCGTCGGCAAAGGGGGACAAAACCTTGACATCATTACATATCCGTGATATGTTTACAAGGTTCCCGCCAAAAGCAACCTAGGTGTTAATCAAATCAGATATGCCATGGCGCGCATTTATCAGTGATGAGACTATCCTGGATGCTGGCAGCCTCGCTGGCATCTTTGTCATATTTGCACATTCGCAAACAATATAACATCTCTCATAACGCCAGGAACATAGCTCTGCTCTGAGCGATACCTGTGTGTTGGCAAACTTCTCTCGATGATTCCAGGCGTTCGTCTTCATCATCCTGCATATCTACGGCCGATATGCAGATGCGAAGATGATCGAACTGGCATCATAAAGTCGGATCGTCTGTACAAAACAAACAAGGAGGTTTAACGTGCGTAGCAAACGACTCTGGACATGGATGCTCAGCACAACTCTGGTGCTGTTTATCCTCGCGGGCTGTGGCGGCACGACGCCAGCGGCGCCCACGGAGGCTCCGGCGGCGGAACCGACCGCAGCAGCCGTAGAGCCAACCGCAGCCGAAGAACCAACCGCAGCGGCGGAAGAACCAACAGCGGCCACAGAAGAAGAGCCGGTGGCCGAAGAAAGCGACACGAGCAAATTCCTGGTCTTTGGCGGTTCCGGTGAACCGGACTCACTCGATTCGATGAATACGACAGCCGGCACCGCGCTGATTGTCACCCGCCAGCTTGAGGAGGCGCTGATTAACTTTGCACCCGGTTCACTCGACCTGGAACCGGGGCTAGCCCTGTCCTGGGAACCGAACGATAACTCCACCCAGTGGACGTTTACGCTCCGCGAGGGCGTCAAGTTCCACGATGGAACCGATTTCAACGCCGAGGCGGTCGTGTTCAACTACGAGCGCCTATCCGATCCCGAATTCGAGTATGGTTTCCGGGATGAAGGGAACACGTTCCCGATCTTCCCCGACATCTTCGGCGGTTTCGTGGGCGATGAAAACACCATCTGGGAGTCGATCGAGGCCGTTGATGAGTATACGGTGGTGTTTAACCTGACCGAGCCCACACCGTTGTTCCCGAACTACGTTGCCGCGGCCTACTTCGGCATTTCCAGCCCGCAAGCGATTATGGACAATGGTGTGAAGTATGGCACGCCTGACGTGGGCGGCGTCGGCACCGGCCCGTTCAAGTTCGTAGAGTGGAACGCCGGTCAGAATGTCATTCTGGAGCGCAACGATGAGTATTGGGACGATACGGCCCGTATGCCGGGCGTGATCTTCCGCTTCATCGATGATGCGCCGCAGCGCCTCGCCGAGTTGCAGGCCGGCGCGATCGATTTCACGATCCACCTGTCGCCGGACTCGCGCGAGACGATCGAAAGCGATGCGAATCTGGCGTTGACTCCGCTTGAGCCGTTTAACATCGCCTATCTGTCGATGAATATCAACAACCCGCCGTTTGACGACATTCGTGTGCGCCAGGCCGTAGCGTATGCGATTGATCGCCAGGCGATCCTCGATGGCTTCTATGGCGGCATCGGCGTGATTGCCAACTCGTTCCTGCCCGAAGTGATGAAGTGGGCCGAGCCCGACGACATCGAAACCTTCCCGTATGATCCGGACAAGGCGAAAGAGTTGCTGGCCGAGGCGGACTACCCCGATGGCTTCAGCACGATGACCCTGCCCGACGGCTCTGAAGCACCGGTCGAACTCTGGTATATGCCGGTGTCGCGTCCTTACTACCCGACGCCGCAGCCGGTGGCCGAAGCGTTTGCCAGCTATCTGGCCGACGTTGGCATCCAGGTTGAGCTCAAGACCGAGGACTGGGGCGTCTACCTTGACAACTGGGACGCCGGGACGAAGTACGGCCTGGTGATGCTCGGCTGGACCGGCGACTATGGCGATCCAAATAACTTCCTGTTCACCCACTTTGGTCCCGGCAACGTCGCCGAATCAGGATACGACAACCAGGAAGTGTTCGACATGTTGATTGCAGCCGGCTCGGCTAATACCCAGGAAGATTCGGCGGCTATGTTCCAGGATGCGGTGCGTATGATCACCACCGATCTGCCCCGCCTGCCGATCGTCCACGCGCCTCCGGTGTACGCCCAGAGCGCTGCGCTGGAAGGTTGGATACCGAGCCCGACGGGTGGTGAGCCATTCACAACCGTCTACATCGAGAAATAGCGACTGCTGAGACTTCGATGCAGGGTTGGGGCGCATATGCGCTTCGCCCTGCATCACTGCTTAATCATCATCACCTATGGTTGCATATCTTCTTCGACGCCTGGTTGGACTCATTCCGGTTCTGCTAGGAATATCATTTCTGATCTTTATGTTGCTGCGGCTGATCCCCGGCGATCCGGCGATCGCGATCCTCGGCGAACGCTCAAACGAGGAGCAACGCGACGCTATTCGCGAGCAGTTGGGATTGAACAAGCCGCTCTTTTTTGATCTGAGCGGTGAAGGAAATGTCTTCGATACACAGTACTTCACCTTTATGGGAAATATTCTCCGCGGCGATCTCGGCACGTCGGTCTTGCGACGCACCGACATCAGCGGGGAATTGATGACATTCTTCCCGGCTACGCTGGAATTGTCGCTGGCCGCGCTGTTCATCGCGACGTTTGTCGGCGTCACTACGGGCGTGATCTCGGCGACCAGCCGCGGTTCGATCTTCGACACCGCGAGCATGGGGATCGCGTTGATCGGCGTTTCGATGCCGATCTTCTGGCTGGGGTTGATGCTTCAATATCTCTTCGCCGTGAATATGGATGTATTGCCGATCAGTCAACGTGTGGACGCCGATCTGATTCGTGGCTTTGACGCCATTACCGGTCTCTACACCATTGATGGCTTATTGTTGGGTCGATTTGACATCACAACCAACGCGCTGCGCCACCTTATCTTGCCGTCGATCACCCTGGCGACTGTACCGCTGGCAATCATCGCGCGTATGACCCGCTCGGCGATGCTGGAAGTGCTGGGGCAAGAGTATATTCGCACCGCCTGGGCCAAGGGCTTGCGCAACCAGACGGTGATTATGCGTCACGCGCTGAAAAACGCCTTGCTGCCCGTGATCACGGTGATTGGCTTGCAGTTGGGCCTGTTGCTTGCCGGCGCAATCTTGACCGAAACCGTGTTCTCGTGGCCGGGCATCGGCACCTGGATTCTGCATGGCATTCTGGGACGCGATTATCCGGTGGTTCAGGGCGGGATTATGTTCGTCGCGTTTGTGTTTGTCATCGTGAATCTCGTTGTTGATATGTTCTACGCGGTGCTCGATCCGCGTATTCGCTATTAAATCAAGACGCTATGGCAGTAACGACATCTTCAACTAGCCCGACTAAGATCGAGGCGCTGCGTCCGCAACGCAGCCTCTGGGGCGATGCCTGGCGTCGCTTGATGGGTAGTACAACCGGTCGCATCGGCCTTGCCATAACGATAGCCCTGGTTCTGGTCGCAACGCTTATTCCGTTCATCCGCCCCTACGACGCCACGACCGATCGCAACTTGCGCATCCGCCTGACTGCGCCAGCCTGGTCAATGTCAGAAGAGGAGCGCACACAAAAAGAATTCGGCATGTGGGATCAACTATTCGGTACGGATGAGCTGGGGCGTGATCTTTTCGTGCGCGTTCTTCATGGCTCGCGTATTTCGCTGACTGTCGGCCTGTTCGCAGTATCGCTGGCCGTCGTCATCGGCTCGCTGCTGGGCTTGATCGCCGGGTTCTTCGGCGGTTGGTTCGATACGATTGCGGTCTGGATTATGGATATTATGCTGGCGTTTCCCAGCATTCTGCTCGCTATCGCGATCGTCTCGATTCGCGGACCGGGTCTGTTTAACACATTGCTTGCGGTTGGCATCGTGCAGATCCCGATTTTCGGGCGCATCGTGCGCAGCGCCGTGCTCTCGATCCGCGAGCAGGAATATATCACCGCCGCCCGCGCGACCGGCGTCGGATCAATGCGCATCTTGCTGCGCCACGTTTTGCCCAACAGCCTCTCGCCGCTGATGGTGCAGGCGTCGCTCTCGATTGCAACATCAATTATTAGCATTGCAGCGCTGGGGTTTCTCGGTCTCGGCGCGCAGCCGCCCGACCCGGAGTGGGGCACGATGCTGTCGGGAGCGCGCAACTATGTCGGTCAGGGCAAGTGGTGGTATTCGGCGTTCCCCGGCATCGCAATTATGATTACCGTGCTGGGCTTCAATCTGCTCGGCGATGGGCTGCGCGATGCGCTTGATCCACGATCACGGACATAGACCAGGCGCAACGAACGCTCCAATCGCTTCTCATACCAAATTCGGTGAGAGATTTACCCAAAGACCTGGCAGGTTTTCAACCCGTCAGGTCTGGCAAATGAACTCTTCAATTGATCCTGACATAAGCTGCGGAGGTCACGCAGATGGCGACGCGCGATCCGCACACTCCCGCTTCCCCCTCGCGCGCGACAGAACGCCGGAGGCGCGCTCCTTCGGTCTGGGCATTGCTCGGCGCGTTGGCGTTGCTGCTGCTTATCTACCTCTTTCAACGCGGCATACTTCCGCCGCGTATGCCAGGATTAGAGGACGCATCTGCAGCCGTCGGCCCTGTGCTCCAACGCGGCGACGGCGCCCTTCAGGTCTTTTTCACCACCCCTACGCTGATTTACCCCGATCTGCCGCAACGACGCACGCCGCCGCCCTATGAACAGGCCTTGATCGCCGACCTGGACGCAGCAACCGCCACTATCGATCTGGCAACGTTTGAATACAATCTGGAGAGCATCGCCGAGGCGCTGGTGCGCGCCCAACAGCGCGGCGTCAACGTGCGGCTGGCGCTGGATCGCGAGCGCCTGATTGAGCCGGAGATCGCCGCCTGGGCCGGTGAAATCGAGGCAGCCCAGATACCCATCGCCTGGGAGCGAAGCAGCGCATTCTTGCACAGTAAATTCGTCATCATCGATCGGCGCGTCGTGTGGACCGGATCCTGGAATATCACCAACAACGGCACCTACCGCAATAACAACAATCTGCTGCGCATCACCATTCCGGCCATCGTGGCGAACTACGCCGCCGAGTTTGAGCAAATGTTTGGCGAGGCCTTCGGCACAGCCAAGCAATCCCTCGCGCCCTTCCCGACGACTCTCGCGGAACCGGCGCGCATTGAAACCTACTTCTCACCCCAAGATACCGTCGAGCCTCACATCCTCGAACGTTTGCGCGCCGCCCGGCGCAGCATCGTGTTTATGGCCTTCTCCTACACCAGCGACGCCGTTTCCGCCGCAATGCTGGAACGGCATGCCCAGGGCGTGGCCGTGCGCGGCGTCTTCGAGCGCCGCAACGCCGGCGGCATCGGGGCCGAGTTCGACACTCTGCGCGCCGGCGGCGTCGATGTGCTGGAGGACGGCAACTGCTATACGATGCACCACAAAGTAATCGTGATTGATGGACGCACCGTGATCACCGGCTCGTACAATTTCACCAATCGGGCGGAAAACGTGAACGACGAGAACCTGCTGATCATCGATGACCGCGAGCTGGCGCGCCTCTACCTCGCCGAGTTTGAGCGGGTCTATCGGCAAGCCGATGAACCAACCCGTTGCCAGTAGCGCCAGATTATGAATCTGGTAGATTGTAGACCGATAAGTCACATACCATTCGATGCGGTACCCATTCGAGCGCAAAAGCTGCGCCTGCAAGTACCCGTCCATTCACCTGTGCATCGACAGGACGCCTTCTCGGATAGAGCCGCCGTGTCGTCACCGGCCTGACCGGAAGGTTCTTTCAAGCGTGATCGTCTCGCCCGGCTCGCAATGCCGTGCCGTCCATTTGAAGACTTTCGGACTATGACATCCGCCTTCAATTGCTCAATCCAGGCTCATGCATGGTGATAACCACCTTACCGCGGGCGTGTCCTTGGGCAGCGTAGCTCAGCGCAGCCGGAATCTCTTCGAAAGGAAAGGTACGGTCGATCACCGGTGCGACCTCGCCAACCTCGATCATGTGCGTCAGCGCAGCCAGATCCCTGCCATTCGGCGTTATGGTAAGCGGCTGCTCTTGTTGCTCCATAAAGGGCGCCAGCAGAAAACCCTTGAAGACATAGCTCATGCCGCCGTGCCCGCTGTTGGGGATGATCCGGCCCCGGGGCGTCAGCACACGCCGGAGATCGGAGAAGGCCCGATTGCCCACGTTGTCCAGGATAAGATCGTAGCGTCGCTCGCCGCGCGTGAAATCCTCACGCGTGTAGTCGACCACGTGGTTTGCACCGATGGTGCGGACCATCTCCACGTTACGTGTGCTGCATACGCCGGTAACATCCGCGCCCAGCGCCTTGGCGATCTGTACGGCGAAGGTGCCCACTCCACCGGCCGCGCCGTTGATCAGCAGCTTCTGGCCCGGCTGCACCTGGCCTGCATCGCGCAGACCCTGCAGCGCAGTGATCGCTGCAGTCGGCACGGCCGCAGCCTGCCCGAAGGTCAGGTTGGCGGGTTTGGGGGCAAACCTGTCCGCAGAGGCGACGACATACTCGGCAAAGGCGTGACTGACCGCGCCGAACACGGCGTCACCGGGTTGGAACTTCGTCACGGCACTGCCCACCGCCTCGACCCGCCCGGCCACGTCCCAACCCAGAATGTAGTCGCTGGGCCTGGGAAAACCGACAAAGAAGCGAACCAACCATGGGCTGCCGCGCATAGAGAAGTAGTCGCCGGCGTTGATCGACGCTGCATGAACGCGCACCAAAACCTGATCGTCCGTAAACGTCGGCCTCTCGACTTCTTTCAGGGAAAGAACATCGGGTGTTCCGTAATTGTTCTGAACGATTGCCTGCATCTCAGCCTCCATTCAATCTGAGTCGGCACGAATGTGCTTCCAGGTGGTCTCGCATCCCCTCTGTACGGATCGGCGGGCCATAGGCTGTGCCGGCGCTGCCTGCAAAACCCGTCTGGGATCAGGTGGACGTGCCTTCAGGCAGGCCTGCAAGCAACTACTGGAAATCGCTGACTCTTTGACTTATTACTCCTTTTCGAGAAATTCGAACAATGCGTAGACCAGGAATGCGGGCCAGACAAAGCCCTTGAAGAACGCCAGGATCCGCTCCTGGTTTGTGGCGGCGCGCTTGAAGAAGTAGACCCATGCCCCAACCATCCCGATACCATAGACTGCATCGACGCCGCCGCCTGAAGGTGAACCTGTGAATTTTTGTTGCTCTTGAGTGCTCATACCAGTCGCTCCTTGTGCTATCGTATCGCATCAAACAAGCGCATCTGCTCCAGTTTCCAGCTATGAGGCTGCCACACACAGCACCATATATGAATCAATACGGTCTCGCTCCTATCTCGTTTCATAAACATTGAGCAACCTCAGCAGCAGGTCATCAATCACGCCCCCAATAGCGAGTTCCTGGCGCACTGCAATACTCCCATGCATAGCCGATTGACAGAGAAGAAAACATCGTCTACACTATATGAGTATCTGCTCATATATTCAATGACTTACACTCAATGTCTCACACACACAGGGAAATTGCCCCCATCCTTGAGCCGATTCGTCCGAACGAGATTGATCGGTTTGTGGCGCCGGAACAACTGACGCCCGAGCTTGCGTTACTAGTCGCGCAGGTGTTTCAGGCGCTCGCCGACCCGACCCGTGCGCGGATTGTGTACGCCTTGACGCGCGGGGAACAGAGCGTCGGGGAATTAGCACAGATCGCCGGCGTCTCGCCCTCGGCGACTTCACACCACCTGAAAGGCCTGCGCGATCTGCGGATCGTCAAATTCCGACGGCAGGGGAACCGGTTATACTACAGCGTCGATGATGCGCATGTCGGAGCCCTTTTTGCCGAAGCACTGCACCATCTGGCGCATGTGATCTACAACTTGCCCGACCATCCTGCCACCCAGGAATAGGTTGATGTTCCGGTATAGCGTTAGTTACGAAGGAGTACGTGAGATGTGCGCGTCCACCAATCGACCGCCTACCCACCCGCATACCCACGACCACGATCATGATCACAACCATGACCATGACCACGGCCCCGATCATGGTCCGCACGGTCACAGTCATAGGCCCCATGGTCACAGCCACGGCACCGGCTTCTGGGGAGTGATCAATACCGTCTTCCATCTGCACGGGCATAGCGAGCAACAGCAACAGCTTGCCAGCGATCCGGCTCTTGCTACCGAAGAAGGCATTCGCACGATCTGGTGGGCACTGGGTGCGCTGGGGCTAACGACCATCATTCAAATCGTCATTGTTTTAATGAGCGGCAGCGTCGCGTTGCTGGCGGATACCGTGCATAATCTCGGTGATGGTCTCAACTCGATCCCGCTGCTAATCGCCTTCTACCTTGCCCGCCGTGTCCCGACGCGCCGCTACACCTATGGCTTCGGCAAGGCGGAAGATGTAGCCGGTATCTTTATCGTCCTCTCAATCGCCTTTAGCGCCGGGTATATCTTCTGGGAGTCGTTCCAGAAGCTCATCAACCCGACGCCGCTCACCCACCTGGGCTGGATCGCGGCCGCAGCGGTCGTCGGATTCGTTGGGAATGAGGCTGTGGCGCTGCTGCAAATCCGGGTCGGACGCAAGATCGGCTCCGATGCGATGGTCGCCGATGGGTTGCATGCCCGCACCGATGGGTTGACCTCCCTGGCGGTGCTGATCGCAGTCATCGGCTCCTGGCTGGGCTACCCAATTGTCGACCCGATCATCGGCATCCTGATCGGCATCGCGATCCTATTCATCACCCGTGATGCGACGACAACGATGTGGTACCGGTTGATGGATGCGATCAACCCGTCGGTGGTTGATCGGGTGGAGCAGGTTGCAGCACAGGTCGCCGGCGTGCAGAAAGTCCACGACATCCGAGTACGCTGGCTTGGCCACCAGATGCAGGCAGAACTGCATATCGTCGTCGATGAGGATCTTTCGACGCGCACGAGCTACGCAGTGGCCGAGTCGGTGCGCCACGATCTGTTCCACGATCAACCGCACCTAACGCTGATTAGTGTACTGGTCGAACCATGCGGGCATAGCGGCGAAGATCCACATGCCATGAACGCCCACCATGACCAGCTTGCAGCTCCAGTGCCTACGCTCCCCCAAACATCGAGCCAGGGCGTCTGACGCGGGTGTGTCTGCTATGACGGTACGTTGCGATGCTCGTGATGCGCGGGTATCGAACACACCGCAGTCACCCATCGCGTGGATAGGTAGCTGCGGCTCCGGCGAACCGATCTGCGGTGGCGCCCACCCCAGAATGATCGCCGGAGCATTTCATCAGCAGATAAACTGGTGCGCGCCGGCCCAGTACACCGTCTGGTGTTGCTCCTGGGCCGATCTTCGAGCCAGTGCGCACCGATTCAGCATTCTTCCGGGCGATCTACCAAATGTCACCCTGAATGGAGCCGCAGGCAGCGTGAAGGGTCTCGGCATTGTTGGAATCTGAGATTCTTCGCTGCACTCAGAATGACACCACAGCAGGCCGTTAAAGTGGCCGAGCTGTCAGTCGTGATGCTCAGATGGACGAAGATGCTCGGCTCCGGCGAGCCGCCCAACGAGCTGACCTGGATCATGAATAAGCACAGGAAGGTGCTGGGGGCAGATCCAAAGGCGCTCTCCACGGTATTCGAGCGGGATGAGCGGAGTCACGTCAACGCCACGCTCACATGCAAGACACCGCTTCGCTTTCTCATCACTCATTTCATCTCCTAACGCTAGATTCGCCAAACGAACCATGGGGCTGTTGGATTGTGGCAAGTCACACTCCTAATTGCCCCCCGATCGCAATCGCGGCCACGGTGAGCAGACTGAAGCCGAGTTCCTGCACGCCGACCAGCGGTGTGGGCGTCTTCAGGCTGCGCGGCAGCAATCCTAGCCAGGCGCGCAGCGCCAGGAGGGCGAAGGCTGCCACGCTCAACCAGGGCGTCAGATCGAACCAGGCCAGGCCGGACACAGTGCCCAGGGCCGCCAGATGGAGCAGGTGTATCGGCGCACGCCTGGCCGGTGCGCCGCGCGCCAGACGCAAGCGAGCGCCGACATAGACGATCGCCGTCACAGCTTGTAATGCCAGCAGCAGTGCCAACAGCAGTGCCGGCCCGATCGCCCATCCACCGGCCTGAGCAATACTGGACGTCAACACGCTGAGCGCTGCCGCACCGCACAGCTCTGCTGTCAGTGCGCGACTCTGCTTCAGCAGATCGAAACGAAACTGGATGATTGCCAGCGGCGCCGCCACCAGCAGCGGCGCCCAGAAGGGATGTGCGCTCACGTTCCAAGCCACCAAGAAGGCCAGTAGCGTGAGCGCGCCGTAGAGCAATCCGAAGCGCTCGGCCCAGACCGTGCGCAGAGAGCGTTTACCACGGCGCCAATCGGCCAGGGCCAGCTTCAACGGCTGGCGGGTTAGGAACGCCCCGAGGGCGGACAGGCCGAGCCATACCCCCGCCGGCGAGGGCGCAACCCACAGCCCCAACAGAATCGGTGCACCGAGCATGCCCCAGCCGCCATGCTCCGTCGGCAGAGCGATTGGACGCATGTGAACACCGGTTCCCGATCTCCCTGAACTCGCCACATATCCCCCTTCGAGCGCAAAGCGGAAAGTGGTCCGTGATGCGTGGTCCGTGACAGGACTTACAGTGCTGCATAGTCGCTCATCACGCATCACTGGCCCCTGACCGCCGCCCCCTGATCCCTAACCCTTCAGCAGCAAGAGCAACATCACGGTTGGCGTCTCGGCGTGAATGCTATGTGGCAAATGCGCCGGCATATGCACCCAGGTGTGCGGTTGAGCTTCGACAATCTCCGTTCCCAGGGTTACGCGCGCGGTACCGCTGACGAAATGAAGCACGGCCGGCACCGCCGCAGTGTGCTCCGAGAGCTCCTGACCAGCGGCAAAGCCAAAGAGCACGACTTTCAGGCCATCGTCTTGATATAGGGTACGACTGATCGTGCTATCGTCCGGTACTGTCACCTGGCTTGCCAGGTCGAGAAAGGTCGTCGCTGTCATAGAGTTGCTCCTATTGGTTTGCGGGCAACAAGAGTTATGGCCCCCAGATGCGCTCGATACTTCCGAAAGATCGAGCGCATCGCGAGGATCCGCTTGCGCGCCGGCGGGGTACGCAGCACATTGAACAGGATCCGGATGGCCCGGCCAAACCCTTCGTCCTGAATGATGCGCTTTGGTTCGAGCAGATGCATCGGTGCATGGGCTGTCGACACCACCTCAAAGCCCTCGGCCTCCAGCGCCGCTCGCCATTCCGAGGTCGTCAGCGGGCGAGCCTCGACCCTGATCGCCGCCGACAGGTCGCGCATCACGCTGTCCTTAAATGCATCATCCAGTTCATCGGGGACCAGGCTGAGTTCGTGGATGCCGTAGCGCCCGCCGGGCTGCAAGACGCGATAGGCCTCGCGCACAATCCGCGACTTCTGGGCTGCTGCGTGCATCGTGAGCATGGCTTCACCGTACACCACTGTGGCGGCAGCATCGTCAAGGCGGGTTTGCTCGGCCGTGCCGATCAGGCAGCGATGGCTGGGGTTGGTGAGCAAGCTACGCATGTGGGCGGCCGCCGTCTCATCACGTTCGATCGCGGTGTAGGCAGTCGGTGCATGGGCCAGCGCCATGCGTGCGGTCACGCCCAGCCCGGGCGCGAATTCGACGACGCGATCATTACTCCCGATCGCCAGGTTGTCCAACATCCGGCGCGTTAATTCCAGGCCACCGGGTCGCAGAACTCGTTTGCCCATACGGGCAAGCACCCAGTGACCCGGCATTTTCGCGATGTCCAGCCGGGCGCCGGAGATGAATTCAGCAGGTTCAGTCGAAGCAGCCATAGACCTTCCTTTCAAGGCTTGTCGGCAGAGCCGGCGGCGCCGATCGCAGCGTAAATCTCGGCGAGCAAGACCGGCGCAGGAATTGCGTAGTTAACTGCCGCTTCATCTACGGTCTCAAAGCGGGCCATAACACAGCCGACACATTCCATGCGCCGCTGCAGAAAAACCGTCATCGTCGCCGGCCAGGTAGTCAGCAATTCGGCAATC
The DNA here is from genome assembly GCA_028282325.1 of Chloroflexaceae bacterium. GTDB lineage: Bacteria > Chloroflexota > Chloroflexia > Chloroflexales > Chloroflexaceae > JANQID01. The sequence goes on from JANQID010000022.1 coordinate 30,453, forward strand.
GTGAGCTCAAGGCATGGCGCCAAATGTTCCATTCCGATACTCCTGTTGCCAGGCAGCATAGCAGGCACCGACGAGACTGTCTTTGCGCTGGCGCAATCTAACAGCCGGTTATTCGGCTGAGAACGCACTATCATTCGCAATCGCAACAAGCTGGTGCGGCGCAGAAATGATCACCTGTTCGCGGATCGAAACAACAATGCCCTGCTGTTCCCACCGACTGAGAGTACGGCTGGCAGTGTAGAGCGTCGTTCCACTCATTTCGGCGATATCCTGGCGCGAGAGGGGCAGGTCGAGCAGAATACCCTGCTCAACCCGCCGCCCCAACTGGTTTGCCAGCCGCAGCAAGGTATTGGCAATGCGGCGTTCAACGCGTTCGGTGGCACGTTCGAGGTACTGGTCTTGCAGTTCGATAAAACGCTCGGCGATCACATTCAATGCCCGCGCAGCGAGCAGAGGATGTCGTGCGAGCAATTCTTTCAGTGTTGCCTGATCCCATACCAGGGCTATACTCGGTAGAATAGCCTGGGCCGACAGGGGATAGACCGCATGCGGGATTGCGGCAATGATGCCTATCGCATCAGCAGGCCGCGCAATCCGCACGACCACTTGCTGGCCACTCTCAGAGAGCTTGCTCAGGCGAACTCGTCCCTCAGCCAGTATGCAGAACATCGTTGCTGGCTGATCCTCCATGAAAAGGAAGGCCTGCCCGGCAATCCGGTGCAACGCTGAGCTGGCAGAGAAATCCGCAATGGCCGTTGTATCAAGGCCGGCAAAGAGCGGACATGCTACGAGGAGTTTTTCGCGATCAACAGTGGAGTGATCGTGCATAGCTCGGGAATCTAGAGTAAAACAGGGTTCGACGCTCTTAGTCTACAACACAGAGCACAGCGTTGTACTGTGGTTCAGCGCTAACGGTGGCTCGTTGTCGTCCTAATTATGACAGAAATCCGACGGCGGCTGCGAGGAGTCGGAGTCAAGTTTCGCACCGGCCTCCCGACAGAGCACGGCAAAGGCCTGCAGCTCATGGGGCCGAAGGCGCAAGACCACGCCATCGAATGCCAACAGCAACGCCCCCTGCTTCGCGTCAAACCAAATGCTGCGTTCGACACCGGCGTGCGCGACACATCCGACCGGCGTTGGGGAATTGAGCGCCGCTTCGACCAACCCGCGCAGGAGTTGAAAAGCATCCGGCTGCAATGCTACCGCGAACAGGCCCAGATTGATCTGCACACGTCCGTCACCAAGCCGCAAGATGTGCCAGTTACGTCCATTCCGCGCCAGCACGTGGTATGGCGCCAGATTGAAACTCATGGTGCCTCCTTAATGAATGGGTTCGGATAGGCGCCGGGCTTTATTGATCATACTAATTTTCAGAATTAGTATCTACGAATAATAAACCTTTGTCAAGCACAAAGAAAGTGTACTCAGGGCATGACTAAAGTCGCATAATGGGCGTCCTGCGTAGCGCGCGACGCGTATCGAAGTGCTCATTTCGCGTGTGAGATAAGATTTGCCCTCCGGGCAAAAATTGACCGAAAAAAGATATTCACTTCCGCTCTGCCGAAGGCGAATCCGATACTACTCGGTACGATCGCGTAACTCGTATCAGCGACACGGGACAGGACACTACGCGCCCCCGTTGGCGTGGTTGCGCCGCACCGATGGACGCCGCACGGCTTCGCCGCGTCGGCGGTATAATAGTGGCGCTATGATCGAAGAGTTCGACGCCAATCAGAGTACCGATCTGGTGACGGCGCTGGCACTGCTCGCCAGTATGCTCCTGATCGGTCTGTTGCTCGAAATTGCCCTGTTGCGCGTCCTGCGCAAGCGAGCACAAGATACGCACTGGTTTCTGGGTAAAGTCCTCTTTACTTCGCTCAGCGGTCAGCCGCTCTACTGGATCATCGTCGGCGGCACATTCTTTACTGCGCCGATTCTGTCCAACCGCTTCCCCATCTTCGATGTCATACGTACCACGCTGATCTTCACGATACCGCTGGCCCTGACCATTCTAGTCGTACGGATCGGGTTAAGCTGGGTCGTCTTCTACTTCGAGAACCAGCAAATTGGCAGCGTCTCGCTGATCAACAATACCATGCGCTTCCTGGGTCTGCTGGTCATCAGCGCAACCCTGCTGGCCTTGCTGGGCGTACCGATTGGCCCGCTCCTGACAGTGGTGGCCGGGAGTAGCCTGGGCCTGACGCTGGCGCTGCGTGAGCCGCTGGCGAACCTGTTCGCCGGGATGGTGATCATCGCTTCCAGTAAAGTACACCTCGGCGATTATGTGCGCCTCGCCAGCGGCGAAGAAGGCTATATCACTGACATCCGCTGGTCCGACACATCGATTATGTCGACCATGAACCATGTGGTTGTGGTGCCAAACTCGCAACTCACCAGCTCGCTGGTGATCAACTTCAATCGCCCCGATCCCGAGGTGATTATCCTCTTTGATTTCTTTGTAGGCTATGACAATGACTTGCAAGCCATTGAGGCCGCAGCTACCGAAGTGGCTACAGAGGTCGTTACTGAACTCGACGGCGGCGTGAGCGACTACACACCGCTGATCCGCTTTAATGCGTTTCAAGACTCGTCGATACGTTTCACCGTGGTGCTGCGCGGCAAGACCTATGTTGATCAGTATTTGCTCAAGCATGAACTGTCGAAACGTATGCACGCACGTCTGCTGGCCGAAGGCGTCACGCTGCCCTATCCGGTGCGTGTGGTGCATGTGCCGCGCCCGATCAATGTTGAAAACGACTATGGCCCGCCTGACTCCACGCCGATTGAACGCTATGATTGATATGTCTGCTGCCGTACAATTTATCAAACATGCCGCGCGACGCAGCCGGAATGCTCTCACCCTAATCGCCTTGCTCTTGCTGCTCTCCGGCTGCAGCGGGTTGCTTGACCTGAGCCAACTCGACGCGCCCAGCGCAACCCCCGCCATCATTACCGATGTGCAAGCCACACCGACAGATATAATCACGCCGGTTCCGTCGATCGAGCGTCTAGTCTTTAGCTCGGAGCGTAACGGCAATCTCGATATCTTCCTGATGAATGCCGATGGCTCAGGGCTGGCGCAGCTTACGGTCGATCCGGCCGACGACTATGCACCAGCCTGGTCGCCTAACCGACGCCAGATCGCCTTCGTCTCCGAACGATCGGGCGTCCCGAACGTCTATCTGATCGAGGCCGACGGTAACGGCTTGCGTCGAGTCAGCAGCGGGGATGAGGGCGGCGCCGATCCAACCTGGTCGCCCGACGGAACGCGCCTCCTCTTCGTGGCCGGTAGCGACACTGATCGCAGCCTCAAGTTAGTCGACCTGGCTGAAGATACAACCCGCACTATCCTGGCCAGCCCGCCCGGGATCGCCGATCCGGCATGGGCGCCCAACGGCATCGATATTGCATTCTCGGCACTCGACGTCAATGCCAGGAACAACCGCGAAATCTTCCTTGCCAACATCGACCAGAGCGGGCCGTTGATCAACCTGACCAACAATCCGTCCAACGATAACGCCCCGAGTTGGTCACCCGACGGGACGCGCATCGTCTTCCACTCCAATCGGGGCGGCGACGCCGATATTTACACGATGTACGCCAGCGGCGCCGCGCAGACCCGCTTGACCGAACATCCGGCCAATGATGTTGACCCACATTGGTCGAGCGACGGAACACAGATTGCCTTTAGCTCCTTCCGCAACGGCAACGGTGATCTTTTTGTGATGAGCGATAGCGGACTAGAGCAGACCCGGCTGACCAACTATGCCTCTATCGAAGGCGAACCGGGCTTTCCGCCCCCGGCAGCCAGTCCGATGATCGAGCAACTCCTCGTAAGCAGCGGCAATACCAGCGCTTCACGCAACCTCAAGCTCATCTCGGTGAGTGGAGGGAACACGCGGGCATTGACCAACGATCTGATCGCCGATAACATTACGCCGGCATGGTCGCCCGACGGAACCCGAATTGCCTACGCAGCCGACCACGGTGGAAACTACGACATTACCGTCAGTACGCTCAACGACAGCCCACCGGTAGAGATCACCAGCCACCCCGCCCGCGACATGCATCCGGCATGGTCGCCCGATGGGACGCGCATTGCGTTCGAGAGCAATCGTGACGGCAACTGGGAAGTGTACGTGATCAACGCCGATGGTTCGGGCGAATTGCTCAATCTGAGCGAGCACCCAAGCGACGACGGCAACCCGACCTGGTCGTCCGACGGGACGCGGATCGCCTTCTCCTCCAATCGCGCTGGTGTGTTCGATATCTACGTGATCGATCTGCTCGGGGTTGAGCAGCCGCAGAACATCACCCGCAGCCGCAGCAACGATGTTTTCCCGGCCTGGTCGCCCGACGGACGCTTGATCGCCTTCCGCTCGGATCGCACCGGCGACAACGAAATCTTCGTGACGACGCCCAACGGCGCCGAGATACGGCGGATCAGCTTCCACCCGGCCAACGATACCAGCCCGACCTGGGCATCGGATAGCCGCCGGCTGATCTTCGTCTCGAACCGCAGCGAACTGATCGTCATTAGCGGGCAGTCACCGACCAAAGCCGACTATGATATCTATCTAATCAACACAGTCAGCCTGGAATTGCAGCGCCTGACCGACGGGGCAACCAACGACTACTATTCGGCATGGCGGCCTACGTCGTAAAACAAGAGGAGAGCCGGCGGTCTTAACTCCGCATGCTGTGATAGGGCGAGCACGCTATGTCGCGGCTAGACCACTTCAATTTTCGCTTTCAGCCCAGCGTCTCGTAACGCCTGTTCCACGAACTGGCCAGTTTGCAGTTCTTGCAGACCGCCACAAATACCGTGCTGCTGGGGCTGCCGAGAGACAGCAAGACGCACCTAGCCTGCGGGTCAACGATCCGTGCCGTTGACACCGGGCACAGCGGCCACTTCACGACCTTGCGGGCACTCAGTGTCGCCAACGACGGCCGTGCTGCCATCCGGGCTAAATGCCACCCCACCCTGGTAACCAATGCTGACTTCCGCCTCCGCAAAGGGTGATATATCCTGTCCACTGGTGACATCCCAGAGGTGCAGTGCTCGATGCAGGTCGTTCGAAAGAGCATATGCGCCATCGGGGCTGAACACGATCTTATCGATACCAATGAGCACTGCAATGCAATCATGCTTACGAGGAACACCATGCAGGTACGATGAAAAACGCTGCCTCAATGCAAGACGACGCAAAGAACCTTGCCTTCGCCACAGTCACGGCTCGCGTACGCAGCGGTAGCCATGGCGGGGGTTGCCACCAAGCTTATAGGCGGCGTTCACCGCGCCGTTGTAGGCCACATAGTACCCGCGCCGCTCATCGTACGCATCGGCGGTCCAGTAGTAGATCACCGGCTGGTCGGCGGCCCAGAGCGGCGATTCCTTATCCGGCAGCACCGCACAATCGACCTGGCTCCGAAACTCGCCCCGCCATACGCATCCGGCGGACTCGCCGTGGCGCACGAGCGAGCGCACCACTTCGTCGGTCGTGGGCATACGCCAGATCTCCTGCGGCGTTGCGTGCAGCGTCGTCCCATCCCGGCTCAGGTACCGGCAGAGATTGGCGGCGGCCATATCGGTGGACGTGGCAAACCGGACCGTCGCATCATCCCCATCCTCTGGCCCGAAGCCGGGCTTATCGTCGAAGCCGACCGGCGCAACGCCATAGAGCGCTATGCGTTGCCAAGCAGGGTAGCCTCCCCAGGGTTGGAGCCAGTTCCAGCCTGGCCCTTCCGGCGCCCAGACCAGCGCGACGCCGTTGCCCTCGATCAGCCGGGCGCTGCGGTTGCCGTCGTCGACGCGGGTAAGCACAATCGGCAGCATCACCGCCGAGGCACCGAGAAAGATCAGCAGGGGCAGACCGATGAGCAGGATGTACCGCCAGTTATGCAGCCAGAAAGCAAACGCACGGCGTGGGTCGCGGGATGTGCGGGATGGAGCGGATGCGGGGCGGGAAGCGTCTGTCGCCTGGAGTGCCGCGCTACCCTGCGGCTCTATGGACGCAGCCCGGCGGGCAAGCCACCTCTGGATCAGCCCATCGGCGAGGAAGGCCGCGCCGACCAGCGCAATCGCCAGGAAGATCGGCGCAACCCCGCTCCCGAAGAAGAGGAAGGCGCCGAGAGCAAGCGCGATGATCAGCGACCCGCCGCCGATCGGCCAGCGGAAGGCGATCAGGGCCGGGATAAGGGTCAGGGCCGTTGGTGCGAGGTAGGGCAGGCGGTTGTACCATGCGCCCCACCAGCCCTCGTGATACATCTCCCCGACGCCCCAATAGCTCCAGAACGCGGTAAAAGCAATCATCAGCAGCGAGGCGAACCAGCCCGGCAGGCAGAGCAAGATCTGCGTGAAGCGTTGCATCGCATCGGCTCCTCCAAAGGGTTGACACACCACCCACTTCTGTATAGCCAGCCAGCATGAGAGCCTGAGAGAAATGTATCGTCTATTATACCATCCTTGCTAGAGCGGTATCCGATGGCCCCATTCGATAGTGTCAACACGCCTTCGTGTGCTATAATGGAACAACAGCCCGAGACGAGCGAATACACCGTAGACTGCTACATGCTGCGCGCGATCAGTGTACGCCCGAACGCAGCCGGGGCGGTTTGTCGTGCCGCGGCAAAGCGAATGCCTGGACGATTGCATCGGTGAGAGGGGCAAAGCAGGATAGCGACCTCGGTGCTCGCCACCAAGGTGCTCAAGCGCAACGCCGCGGATCCGATTGTGTACCACAACCACACCAGCGGCACGGTCGACGCATTCCCCGAGGGCATCCTGGTTACCAGGCAGATCGTAGAGGTCGGCAAGCTCCTTGACACGGAGGTGCTTGATCCTGGGCAAGGGTCGTTGGCTCTCAACGCGAGAAAAGGGATTAGGCTTTATACGAGCTAAATACACGATCACCCCGCAGTGGTACAGTGCCACTGTGAGTTGCTTCGTTTCTCGACACACGTGTATTCAATCTCGATCTCTGTCCAGTGACTTACTTCGCTCCAGGACGTTCTTACGCACACTTTGGCTAAGAACCTGCAAGTTAGAAGCCGATGAGAGCACGAGCGCCGCGGCTCCTGCGCGAACACCTCGCACTAGTTAGCGCAGCGGTGTGGCGCTTTCGTTGCTCATCGTGACACTTTTTGGCATCAGTGATGCTAAAATAGAAGGTAGCTGAGAAGACTAGGAGTTGGCAGGTTGAGCATGCCAGTAGTAAACCCAAAAGTTTTGATATGGGCGCGCGAAACGGCAGGCTTATCGCTTGAGGATGCTGCGCACGCACTTGGTCTTAATGACACCCAAACGAAAACGGGTAAGGAGAAGCTTGCTGCATTTGAGGCTGGTGAAGAAAGCCCTACACGACAGTTGCTTTTGAAGATGTCGAACAAGTATCGGCGTTCCCTCCTCGTATTCTACCTGGATACTCCTCCAGTGAAGGGTGATCGAGGACAAGATTTTCGCGTACTTCCAGGTGGACACTCGGAAGATGATGCATTGCTAGACGCACTCATTCGTGATCTAAAAAGCCGTCAAGCCCTTGTGAAATCCCTGCTTGAGGATGAAGACGCAGAAAAACTTACCTTCGTTGGTTCCGCCCGTATGACCCAAGGGGTGGAAATCGTTGCACGAAACATTCGTTCAATCATAGACTTTAGCTTAGAGAAGTTTCGCGCAGGGAGAACTGCAGAAGACGCCTTCTCTTATCTTCGAGATCGTATCGAGAGCATGGGTATCTTTGTTCTCCTTGCTGGCAACTTAGGAAGCCATCATACAAAAATTCCCGTTGAAACATTTCGTGGTTTTGCAATAGCTGATCCAATAGCTCCATTCATAGTAATTAACGACCAGGATGTCAAGGCGGCCTGGTCCTTTACTGCGCTCCATGAAACTACCCATCTCTGGCTTGGTACTACAGGTGTGAGTGGCACGTCGACTGAGGCCACTATTGAGAAATTCTGCAATGATGTCGCAGGAGCAATTCTACTGCCAACAGTAGAGATGCAGGAGTTACGCGGAATTCAGTTGCTTCCGCTTGGAGATGCCGTTAATCAAATCTCGACATTTGCTAGGGCAAGAAAAGTTAGCCGCGCGATGGTTGCATATAAATTGTTGCGATCAAGAAGTATTGACGAAACTAAATGGCATGAACTGAATGCTTCCTTACGCCAAGAGTGGCTTGAAGGACAGGCAAAGAAAAGCGAGAAGGACAAATCGATAGAAGGCAGGCCTACTTATTATGTAGTTCGCCGTCATAGGCTTGGGAAAGCATTATTATATCTTGTTCGTAGTTCGGTTAAAGCTGGCACGCTTACTCCAACGAAAGCAGGTAAGGTGCTTGGTGTCAAACCACGAAATGTAGAACCTTTGTTGAAGGATTTCTCAGCTTAAGGAACTGCTTAATGCTGTACCTCCTTGATGCCAACGTCTTGATTACAGCAAGTAATTCATATTATCCAATTGATGTAGTTCCGGAATTTTGGGAATGGCTCTTGCATGCTGGAAAACAAGATCTTGTCAAAATGCCATTTGAGATCATAGAAGAAATTAAGGCTGGGCGGAAAGAGAATGATCTGTTACTGGACTGGATTAATGACAAAGAGAATGCAAATGCCCTAATGCTTGACGAAGAGGTGCGTATGGATTTGGTGCAACAGGTGGTCAGCCAGGGTTATGCAGAAGATTTAAGCGATGACGAGATTGAGCAAATTGGACGAGATCCGTTTCTGGTAGCTTACGCGCTCGCAGTGCCTCCCAGATGTGTTGTTACGATTGAAGTGTCACGACCTAGAAAGAAAAGGCAAAATCGCAAACTTCCCGATGTGTGCAATACTTTCGGTGTCAAGTGGTGTGATACATTTACGTTCAATCGTGAGCTTGGTTTTCGTACTTCTTGGCGGCGTTGACGTAGAGTTACAGCGAATGCCTAAAGTTTGAGGAGCGTTTCATTCGCGCACTGGAACAGGTACCTCAGCAAACCTCTTCCGTCCAACTCCCAGACGTACTCGCATTATCTAGCACCTGAATGGATATGGATGATGGATGAAGAAGGGTACCTTGACGAAGCTCAGGCTGTCCTTGCGCTCCATATTTTGCCAGAGAACTTCGCGGCTACACTTAGCCATGCGTTCGCTACTGCCCGTACTCTTCAAACTGAAGAATTCCGTGCTCGTGCCCTGAATGACCTGATCCTCCGCGTCAAGCCTGCTATGCTCTCAAACGCACTCGACGTTGCGCGTAGTATTGAAGAAGACCAGTATCGTTCCGAAGTCCTCACGGCCCTCGTCCGGCACTTACCGCCGGAGCAACAACCACCGGTATTTGCTGTGGCTTGTCGTATTGCGGATAAGGAATATTGTGATCTAATACTCCAATCTATTTCAGCGCAGTTACTTTCCGAATTCCTATACCAAACCATATACTAAGATTCCAAGCACCGATGATCCAGATTCGATTACTCATCAGAACTTGCCGGCAGAACAAGAAAAGGCATATCTCTCATACAAGGGACATACTGTCCAAGAAATGATATGGGACTTACTAAGGCGTGGAGTGTGGTTAAGTATGAGACATCAAGTGGTTAAATTTGAGACATCAAGACGTTTATTGATCTGCGCTTAGTCAAGCCCGTGGATTGAAGAATGACTGATTCAACGTCGCTGGACTAAAGATTCTTGCTTCAGGGCTTGAATCGAATCAGAAAGCAAGGGTGTATCTGGAGGCAATTATTTCTGCCCGCAGCCACACCAAATGCTTAGCCATACTTGCTCCATACCTCCTCCCAGGGCTTGAGCGAACGTGGGCGGCCAGAGGTTGCGCCAGAGCCAGCGGTAGCGGCCTTGCTCGTAACGTAGCGGCTCCCATTGGGGTTATCCGTCCCTGGCTCGCCTCGTCGGCAATGTCGGATGGGCGTGACCACCCCGCGATACGCGCTCCACGCGCTGATCGCCCCGGCGTTGACGAACGCCATCCAACGCCCTACAATAAGCGCACGCTGTTACCGGTTACCTTTTACCTTTTGCCTTTTGCCTTTTGCCTTCGAGAAAGACGTGCCTATGCCGCGCCGCGCGCGTGAAGACGAGCCAGACCACACCTCACCGCCACTCGATGTTGTCATCCAGGGCGACTGCGTCGACGTGCTGTGCACCCTGCCGGATGCATCGGTCAACGTCATCTTCGCCGACCCGCCCTACAACCTGCAACTGCGCAACACCTTGCTCCGGCCCAATCAAACGATCGTCGACGGCGTCGATGACGAGTGGGACCAGTTTAGCGATTTCGCGGACTACGACGCCTTCACCCGCGCCTGGCTGCACGAGTGCCGCCGCGTGCTGCGCGACGACGGCACAATCTGGGTGATCGGTTCGTATCACAACATTTTCCGGGTCGGGGCCATGATGCTGGACCTGGGATACTGGGTGTTGAACGATGTCATCTGGCACAAGACCAACCCAATGCCGAACTTTCGCGGCACGCGCTTTCAAAACGCGACGGAGACCCTCATCTGGGCCAAGAAATCCGCCGACCAGCAGCGCTATACATTCAACTACCACGCGATGAAGCATCTCAACAACGACAAACAGATGCCGAACGTCTGGCACATTCCGCTGTGTACCGGGCCAGAGCGCATCAAGGTCAACGGGAAGAAAGCCCACTCGACCCAGAAGCCCGAAGCGCTGCTCTACCGCGTGCTCCTCGCGTCGAGCAACCCGCACGACGTGGTGCTCGATCCCTTCTTCGGTTCAGGCACGACCGGGGCGGTGGCGAAGCGACTGAGGCGTCACTACATCGGCATCGAACTGGAGACCGAATACATCACGATCGCCCGGCAGCGCATCGACGAACTGAGCGCGACCCCCGGCGACGACGCTGCACTCATCACGCCCTCTAAGCGATCGGCGCCACGCGTGCATTTTGGCCAGTTGATCGAGTCCCAGTACATCCAGATCGGCCAGCCGCTCTATTCCCGGCAGCGCGATGTTGTGGCGACGGTGAAAGCCGATTCGCAGCTCCGTTGGGGCGAACACGCGGGTTCCATCCACAACATCGCCGCGCTCGCCCAGGGCAAATCCGCGTGCAACGGTTGGGAATATTGGTACTACGAGGACGAGGCCGGGAATCTCATCAGCATCGACCGGTTGCGCGAGCAGTACCGCTCGCAACATCTCATCGCGGAGCAGGACGTCCGAGCAGCGAGTGACGGGTGATGAAACGTACGTTCCGCATTGCAAGGGAGCAGGCAGGAGCGCCCCTCGATACGCACTCCGCGTCTGTCCTGAGTTTATCGAAGGACCTGTCCTGAGCCTGGAGCGAAGGGCTACTGAGGATGCTCCCGCCACATCACACCTTGACGGGCGAAAGATGTTTCGCCCTAACCCGATTGCGCCGCCCTATCGGCTATTCAAAGCTATCGGCCATCCTCCACCGCCGTCGCGCCCAGAACGCCGCGCAGTTCCTCGATCAGCCCCGACGAGAGCGTCACCGTGTGCTGCGGTTGCAACACCACCGTGCCGATGCCGTTGCACAAGTAGAGCGTCACCCGATCGGGGCCCTCGCTGGCCCGCAACAGTTGATCGACCTGCTGCATCACCCGCACGTCGGTGTCGTAGTGGTCGGTGCGCGGCAGCCACAGGCGCAATTGCCGCCCGGACGGCGCGGGTGGCGGCGGGGGGGCGGCGGGTGCGTTGCTATTGCCGTTGCTCAGGCTTACTCTTGAACGCCCCTTGATCGCGCCGGATGGGGCGGCCGGCGGGGGCGCGGCGGCAACGGTGACGGCGGCGGGCGCGGTTGCGACGGGCGGCGGCAGCGCGCCGACGATGGCGACATCCTCATCATCGGCGGCGGGCAGCGTCTCCAGATCGGCGGCATCGGGGGGTAGACCGCCCGCATCCTCGTCCGCGGCGGCATCCCCGCCGAACTGAGCCGGATCAAACGCCGCGCACTGCTCGACGATCAACTGCAAACTGTCGCGCCGGTTGTCCACCTTGGCGGTGACGGTCAGCACGGCGTCATCTTGCAACAACGCTTCGTACTGAGCCAGGGCGTCGGGAAACGCGACCAGCTCGATGTTGCTCTCCAGATCCTCCAGCGTCGCCACCAGCATCGCATCGCCCTTGCGGGTGGCGATCCGGCGCGCGCCGGTGATCATGCCGACGAAGGTCAGCGTCTTGCCGATGCTCGCCTCAGTGATGTCCCTCAACTGCAACGCACCGTTCAAGCGCACATTGCTCAACGCGCGCGCCATCGGGTGCTCGGAGACGTAGATGCCGAGCAATTCCTTTTCCCAGGTCAACAGCTCTTTGTGATCGGCCGGCGTCTCGTTGATCGCCGACAGCGGGATCGCCGCCACGCCGACGTTCTCCGTCGCGCCGCCAAGCATATCGAATATGCTCGCCTGTCCGACTTCGCGCGCCTTCTGCGCATCGGCCCCCACCGCGAGCGCCTGGTCGAGAATGGCCAGCTTCTGGCGGCGCGTACCAGGCAGCGTGTCCATCGCGCCGGCCTTGATCAGACTCTCCACGGCGCGCTTGTTGATCGTATGCCGATCGACGCGCACGCAGAAATCCTCCAATCTCTCGAACGGCCCGCCGGCATCCTGATTGCGGGCGGCGATAATGCCTTCGAGCGGCCCGGTTCCGACATTCTTGATCGCCGAAAGCCCGAACCGAATGCCACGCTCGCCGTTGGCCAGCGTCTCGATTGTGAAGCCGACACCGCTGTAGTTGACATCCGGCGGCAGCACGAAGATGCCCAGGCGCAGACACTCATTCACGCTCTTGGCGACATCCTCGGTAACGTCGGCAGACGCCGAGAGCACCGCGGCCATGTATTCGACCGGGTAGTTCACCTTGAGATAGGCGGTGTGGTAGCTCAACATCCCGTAGAGCGTCGAGTGCGGGCGATTGAACGAATAACCGGCGAAGGGTTGAATCAGCTCCCACAACTCATCGGCCTGGGCCCGGGTCAGGCCGTTTTTGACACAGCCTTCTTTAAAGCGCGGCTCCTCCTGGGCCATCAATTCGCGCTTTTTCTTCCCGATCGCCTTGAGCACGATATACGCATTGCCGAGCGTATACCCGGCGATCGCCTGGAGCAGTTGCATAATCTGCTCCTGGTAGACGATTACGCCGTAGGTATCTTCGAGGATCGGTTCGAGGATCGGGTGTAGGTAGGTGATGTCGCCGGGATTGTTTTTGTTGTGAATGTAGACCGGGATCTGCTCCAGCGGGCCGGGGCGATAGAGCGCCACCATCGCGTAGAGATCCTGCACGCGCGTCGGTTTGAGTTCCTTCAGATAGCGGGTCATGCCCGCCGACTCAAACTGGAACACGTTCGTCGTCTCGCCGCGGCTCAGGCTCGCGAAGGTTTGCGCGTTGTCAAGCGGTATGTCCGACAACTCCATCCGCTGGCCGGTGGTCTTCTCGATGTAGTTCAGCGCCTCGGCGACGATCGAGAGATTGGTCAAGCCGAGGATGTCCATCTTGAGCAGGCCGATCTTGGCGAGCGTCGGGCCTTCGTAGGCCGCCATCACCGCGTTCTCGTCCTTGGTCGTGCGTTGCAGCGGCACCAACTCTTCGAGCGGATTGCGGCTGACCACCAACCCACAGGCATGCGTGCCGACATTGCGCATGCGCCCTTCGACCTTCTGCGCCCAGTCGATGACCTCCTTGAGATGCGGCTGGGTCTCGTAGATCTGGCGCAGATCGGGCACACGATCGAGGGCCTTGGCAATCGTCGTTCCCACGGGCAACGACGGTACTAGCTTGGCGACGCGGTCCACCTCGTTGAGCGGCACGTCGAGCACGCGCCCGATGTCGCGCAGCGCCGCCTTGGCGCCTAGCGTGCCATAGGTGATGATCTGCGCGGTGTTCTCGCGACCGTATTTGTCGGCGATGTATTCGAGCACTTCGTGGCGACGGCTGTCGGCGAAGTCCATGTCGATGTCGGGCATCTCCAGGCGCTCCCGGCTGAGGAAGCGCTCGAAGAGCAGCTTGTTCACCACCGGATCAACCTCGGTTATGCCCAGGCAGTAGAGCACCAACGACGCGCCCGCCGAACCGCGCGGCAGGCAGGGGATGCCGCGCGAGCGGGCGAATTTCACGTAATCCCAGACGATCAGCATATAGTCGGGGAAGCCGGTCTGGTTGATCACATCCAGCTCGTTGTCGAGCCGGGTCAGGTAGTGCTCCGGCGGCGCGCCGTTGAAGCGGCGCATCAGCCCTTCCTCGCATACCAACCGCAGATACGACGACGCATCGTGGCCGGGGGGAATATCGAAGGCCGGCAACTGCACGCGCCCGAATTCGAGATCGAGGTCGCAGAGATCGGCGATGCGGCGGGTGTTTTCCAGTGGCGCGGTTCCATAGCGATTGAAACGCTCCCACATCTCCTCGCCGCTCATGATGTAGTAGGTGTCATCCATCACGTAGTTTTTGGCGCACAACTCGGTGAGGGTCATGTTGAACCCCATCGCCATAATGCGCTTTTGAGCTTCGAGGTCTTCGCGGCGCACGTAGTGGGTGTCGTTGCTGGCCATCAGCGGGATACCGAGGTCTTTGCTCATCCGCACCAACTCTTCGTTGATCCGTTCGAGTTCGGGGGCGTTGTCGTGGAGCTGCAACTCCAGGTAGTAGTTGTCGGGGCCAAGCAGATCACGATACCAGGCGGCGGTTTCTTCGGCCTTCTTCTTGTTATCGTCAACCAGAGCCTGGATCACCTCGCCCGCGATGCAGGCCGATGTGACGACCAGCCCGTCGTGGTGCTGTTCCAGCAGTTCGCGGTCGATGCGCGGGCGGGCGAACGCACCCTTGCCGGAGAGGCCGTCGAGATGCGCGCGAGTGGTCAGCTTGACCAGGTTGCGGTAGCCGGTCGCATTCTTGGCCAATAACAGCAGGTGGTAGTAATTCTTGGCGCCGCGGGTCACCGGATCGTGGCGCGCGCCGGGAGCGATATAGGCTTCCATGCCGACAATCGGCTTGATGCCAGCTTTCTTCGCCGCGTCATAGAACTCGACCGCGCCATACATCACCCCGTGGTCGGTCAGGGCGATGCTGTCCATACCCAGTTCGGCGGCCCGTTTGGCAATGTTGGCGGTGGAGGCGTAGCCATCAAGCAGGCTGTATTCGGAATGGACGTGGAGGTGGACAAAATCTTTCATCGTTCTTATAACGCACGCAAACGATCACGCCACTGGCCTTGCGGACGCCGATCGTCTGGAATAAATACTTTACACTACGATATGGGGTCGCACGCCGCGCACAACAACCCAGACAGCAATACCGGACAACGCCGCATCGCGTGCTGTCGATCATTTGGCGTCAGAACGGGTTGTCTCAACATAAGATGCAGAACCAAACCGGTGCGCAGAAGTGCTGAACGGGTCTATTATAGCACGTTCAGCGGTGGATAGGCCCGGCAGAGCCTGTGGATTTTGTAAGGATTTTTGGGGAAAGTTTGTGGAAAACGCGCCGTCACTCCTGGGCAGCGCCGTGACCGGCCAACGCGACGAAGACATCCTCCAACGTCGGATCGGCTTCCGCAACCTGCGCGTCGGCGACACCCCGCTCGACGAGCGCGGCCTGCAAGCTGGCGGCGTCGTGGGCGTCGCCGTCGGTAATCGCGTGCAGGCGGTCGCCGAGCAGTCCGGCCTGGGTGATGCCCGGCGTTTGTTCCAGCGCCTCCAACGCTGGGAGCAGATCGTCGGCGTCGATGTCCCAGGCTTTGCCCGGCAGGTAGGTTTGCTTCAGCGCGTCGGGCGTATCCATCGCCATCAAGCGCCCGCGAAACATAATCCCGACCCGCCCGCAGTGCTCGGCCTCATCCATATAGTGGGTACTGACAAAGATTGTCGTTCCCTGCTCGGCCAGCGTGTAGATCAAATCCCAAAACTCGCGCCGCGCCGAGGGATCGACGCCGCTGGTCGGCTCGTCGAGAAACAGCAGGCGCGGCTGGTGAACGAGCGCGATTCCCAGCGCCAGCCGTTGCCGCCAGCCGCCCGACATATCGCTCGCCATAGCACGGGAGTGCTCGGTCAGGCCGATCAACTCCAGCACGGTGTTGATGCGCTCACGGCTGGCGCTGTCGCCCAGGCCGTACACGCCGGCGTAGAATTGCATGTTCTCCAGCACGGTCAGGTCTTCATACAGCGCGAATTTCTGGCTCATATAGCCAACCAGCGGGCGAATTTGCTCGGAATCGCGCTCGATGTCGAAGCCAAGCACGCGAGCGCTGCCGAAGGTCGGGCGCAACAGGCCGAGCAGCATACGCATCGTGGTGGTTTTGCCGCTGCCGTTCGGCCCCAGATAGCCGATGATCTCGCCGGGTCGCACGCTGAACGAGACCTCGTTGACGGCGGTGAAATCACCGAATTTCTTGGTCAGCTTGTCAAGTTCGATGATGTATTCAGACATGGGCCGCCTCGGCTTCCTCCAGCAGTGCGATGAAAACATCCTCCAGGTTCGGCGCGATCGGTTTCAGGCGCGTGACTTGCACGCCTGCGGCGGCGAGTGTTCCCGGCAAGCGTTCCAGCGGCCCCGCCGCGGCGCGCACGCGCAGGTGCAGTCGGTTGCCGAAGGTCTGCGCATCTTCCACATCGGGATCGTCCAGGCTGAGCTGGCGCGCCCGGACGCGCGGCTCGGCGACCAGTTCAAGCACGCGGCCTTCCAACCGGGCGGTAAGCTCGCGCGGCGAACCCTGGGTAAGCAACCGGCCTTGCGAGAGAAAGCCCACCCGGTTGCAGCGCACGGCCTCGTCCATATATGGCGTGCAGACGATCACCGCCACGCCGTCGGCGAGCAGTCGGATGATCAACTGCCAGAAGTCCTGTCGTGTCACTGGATCGACGCCGCCGGTCGGCTCATCGAGCAACAACACGCGGGGTTGATGGATCAGCGCGCAGGCCAGCCCCAGCTTCTGCTTCATCCCACCGGAAAGCTGCCCTGACAGGCGCTGCTCGAATCCTTTCAGCCCGACAAAGCCGAGCAACTCCGCCCCGCGTTGCGCGAGTTCCGCGCTGGTGACGCCGCGCACCTCGCCGAAGAAATTGAGGTTTTCCTGGACGGTGAGGTCACTATAGAGGCTGAAGCGCTGCGGTAAATATCCCAGGTTGGAGCGCGCATCCTCAGGGCGGGTACGAATATCGTGGCCGGCAATGCGCACCTCGCCCTCATCACAGGCGAACGCACCGACCAGCAGGCGCATCGTCGTGGTTTTGCCGGCGCCGTCCGGCCCGACCAAGCCGTAGGCTTCGCACGCCGCGACGTGCAGGCTGACACCATCAACCGCGCGAACATCGCCGAACGACTTGTGGAGGTTGTTGGCTTCGATCAGCATGAGAGCACCTGACGGGTCTTGATTCCCGCTTTTCAGACAGATTCTAAAACGCCACGTCGGCCGGCATGCCGGGCTTGAGCTTGCCGTCGGGATTGTCGATGGTTAACGTCACGGCGAACACCGTCGATTTGCGCCCCTCAACGGTCTGCACGTTGCGCGGCGTAAACTCCGCCTTGTCGGCGATGCGCGTCACGGTTGCGCTGAACGCCTGACCGGGGAACGAGTCGACGGTGACAGTGGCGACGCCGCCCAGCGCAATCTGTCCGTAGCGATCCTCCGGAATGTAAACGGTGATCTTGAGCCGATCCAGGTCGGCGATAACCAGCAGCGTGCCACCGGGGAGCGCCATCTCGCCCGGCTCGATAGCGCGTTCGAGCACCGTGCCGTTAATCGGCGTCGTGATGATGGTTTTGGCCAGTTGCACATCAAGCGCGCGCAACGCGGCCCGCACCGATTCGGCCTGCGCCTGGGCGGCTTCAGCCTGCGCCTGGGCCGCCTCTTGCGATTCGAGCAAACTGCCGACCCGGCTATTCTCCAGGCGCATATTCATCTCGGCTGCGGTCGCCGCTTTCTGCGCCGCCACATAGGCCGCAGCCGCCTGCTCGCGCTGGGCTTCCAACAATGCCCGGTCAAGCATCACCAGCGGTTGCTCCGCGGTCACCGGGTCGCCCTCGGCCACCCCGACGGCGGCGATGCGGCCTGACAACTCTGATCCAATCCGCAGTTCGGTGGCCTCAATCGTACCCGACGCCGTAATCCGGCCGTTCCCCGCAGCAGCCTGACTGCTCCACCACCAGATGCCGCCAATAACCGCTAACACCACAACGACGACCGGCACAACCCGCCGTGGATTGGGATGCATAAGAACCTCCTAATCTAACCGTTTGTGGAAGCGCTTGGCTGCAACGCCCATCACGATAAACGCGAAAACAGACAATGCAATAATCTCCGGCAACAACGCGCTCGCGCCCACCCCTTTGAGTACGATCCCGCGCACGACAATCAGAAAATAGCGCAGCGGAATGGCATAGCTGATCCATTGCAAAAACTGCGGCATAGCGGCAAGCGGAAAGAAAAAGCCCGACAGAAAAATCGACGGCAGCATCGTGAAGATCGAGGTCAACATCGCCTCTTGCTGCGTGTTCGAAATGGTCGAAATGAGCAGTCCGATGCCCAGCGTTGACACCAAGAACAAGCCGCTGAGCAGCAACAACAGCGGCAGGCTGCCGTTAATCGGCACGCCAAAGATGAGTATGCCCGCAATCAAGATTTCGATTGTATCGATGAAGGCAACAATCACATAGGGCGCCAGCTTGCCGATCATCAACTCCCACGAACGGATCGGCGTGATGATCAACTGCTCAATCGTGCCACGCTCGCGTTCGCGCACGATGGCGGTAGATGTCAAGATGGTGGTCAAAAACTGCAAAATCATGCCGATCAGCGCCGGGATCATATAATAGGCGCTGACAAGGTCGGGATTGTACCAGACCTGGGTGCGAACTTCGATTGCCGGGTCCATCGCCGCGAGCTGGCCCTGGCGGCTGAGGCGTTCAACCGCAATGTCGGTAGATTGCGCCTGCCCGATCAACGTCGCCGCCGAAAGCGCAGTCCCGGCGAGCGTCGGGTCGGAACCGTCGATCACAAATGCAACCCGCGCAGTGTGCCCGGCGGCGATTTGCTCGCTATAGTCGGGCGGAATGACCATGCCGGCGCGGGCCGCGCCACTATCGATCAACTGACGGATTTCAATCTCCGAGTCGACATCAAAATCAATCCGAAAATAGTCGGCGGCGCGATACGCATCTAGCAGTTCACGCGACGCTGGCGAACGATCTTGGTCGAAGACGGCCAGCGCGATGTTGCGTACGTCGTTGGTCGCGGCGTAGCCGAGCAGAAACAACTGAATAACCGGCATCGCGAAGGTGAGCGCAAGCGTGCGCGGGTCGCGAATGATCTGGATGAATTCTTTGCGGATAAGCGCAAGCAGTCGCATAAACCGCCTCCTGGAGGGCGCCTCGCATTGTTGATTGATTAGTCAATCAACAATACAATAACACGTTTTGCGCGATTGTCAATCTGGAGAATGGGGGCGAGTATCAGGAGAAATATCGCCGAAGGCGCGGGCCATAGCAGAATAAGCCAACGCCACAGGGAAAGCCCCTCACACGTTCCTTACGGAACCGGCCCTCCCTCATCGACGATATCAAACGATCAAAGTCATGCTGCATGTTACCCTGAACGGAGCCGCAGGCAGAGTGAAGGGTCTCGATGGCCTGGGAATCCGAGATTCTTCGCTGCGCTCAGAATGACCGTATGCGGTACATCCAACCATTGTTTGGTAGCAGCGGCTCAAACGGTCCATCAGCTGCCCTCGTACACGCCTGACTGCAATCCGATTGAGCATCTCTGGCGCAACTTCAAGCGCGCCAAGACCCACAACCGCTACTTCCCTGGTTGAGGCGGTGAATATCGCCCTGACCGCCTTTGGGGGTGAGGTACGCGAAGTCCACTGCAATACGTGTGAGGGCGCCCATACCGCCCTCTGCACCTTTCTCCGCTGCTTCCAGGGCGTGCATAAAGCCTACCTCGCCTGTTATCTTGCCGTCTATGAGGCCGTCCGCAACGCCAAGCGCATCACGCCCGAGGTGACCCGCAGGCTCTGCTTTGGAACGCGGTTGCACACTAGCTGGGGAATGAGCGAACAATCTCGCACCTACAATCGCGAATCTAAATACAACTACTCCCGTCCGCACATCATCGGTCAGGCGGCAACGCAAGCGATGTGTGCTATTATATTCGTGTAGTAAAGCGAGAGGAATGCCGTCTATGCCCCGTATGTTCTGGAATATCGCTATCATCGTCGTCTTGCTGCTTGGCGGTGTATTCATCGCCGGAACGCGCGTACAACCCGACGCCGGCGTGGTCGCCTCCGCGCCGACGGCGCCA
Source organism: Chloroflexaceae bacterium (assembly GCA_028282325.1). GTDB lineage: Bacteria > Chloroflexota > Chloroflexia > Chloroflexales > Chloroflexaceae > JANQID01. The sequence goes on from JANQID010000022.1 coordinate 50,731, forward strand.
TCTCGCGTGGCCAGCGATCCCGCGCCGCTGCCCGATCACCCCGCGCCCAATTTCGCCCTCGCCGACCTTGATGGCCGGATCGTCGAGTTGAACGACCTGCGCGGCCAAGTGACGCTGATCAATGTCTGGGCGACCTGGTGCCCGCCCTGCCGCGCCGAAATGCCCGCCATTCAGTCGGTCTACGAGCAATATCGCGATCAAGGCTTTACGGTGCTGGCGGTCAATACGCACGAAGACCCGGACGTGGTGACCGCGTTTATGGATCAGCACGCCCTCACCTTTCCGGCCCTGCTCGATCAGGATGGCGCGGTAAGCCAGACCTATCGCGCGAGCGTGATGCCGTCGAGCTTTTTCGTTGATCGTCAGGGCGTCATCCGCGCTGTCTATAAAGGCCCAATGTCGCGGGGTGTGATCGCCGGGACAGTTGAGCAGTTAGTGCAAGAAGGAGAGTAGCCCGTGTACCCGCTAATCCAGCTTGGCCCGTTGAACCTGTCGAGCGGGGGAGTGTTTATCCTGCTGGCATTGCTGCTTTGGAACTGGCTGCTGAGCCGCCTCGCCACACGTAACGCGACCGATCTATCCGACCAGGTCGATCGGCTGTTCCTGGCGATGCTGGCGGGCGCAATCGTCGGCGGGCGGCTCTGGTACGGCATCTTCAACTGGGATCTCTACGGCGCAAATCTGGTGCTGTTTCTGGCGCTGCGCATCGGCGACCTGGCCTGGCCCGGTGCACTGCTCGGCGGATTGCTGGCCGGATACCTCTGGAGCCTCCGACGCGGCGTCGATTTCGCTCCGCTGGCCGACATCGTCGCCCTGACATTGCCGCTGCCTCAGGCGTTGGCAAGCATCGGTATGCTGTTGAGCGGTGAGGCGTTCGGCGCGCCAACCAACTTGCCCTGGGGCGTGCCGCTGTTCGGCGCGTTGCGCCACCCAACGCAGATCTACGTGGCGTTGGCGGCGCTGCTCACGTTGGTTGTGTTGACGCTGCTCCAACATCGGGCAACGACGACGGGGCGCTCATTGCCGCCGGGCACGCTGCTAGCAACCTACCTCGGACTGAACGGCCTGGCCATGCTGTTGATCGAAGCCTTACGCGCCGATTCGCTGCTGACAGTCGGCGGCGTGCGCGTGGCCCAGGCGACCGGTCTGGCGATGATGATCGGCACGCTACTGTGGGCGCGCCAGAACACCAGTCCCGCCGCGACGCCCGAACACAGTTCGGCCTGAACTGCAAACATTACAGCCTGTTCATTCCCGCCCGGTCGCCGAACCAATGTGATACAATACCATTACATTGCGTAATTCCATCAAACATCTTCGTGAAACCTTGTCTCCAAGCACCCGTGCAATGCACGATGGTGTGTTTGATTGTCCGTAATGGGCATCACCATGCCCCAAAACGCTCGTGGAATATCAACCTGACACCAGACGAATCACCGGTGAAGGCGGTGTAATCAGCCAGATTGAGCCGGGCGGCATTGCCGAAGAGCTGGGATTGCAGCCCGGCGATGTTGTGCTGGCGATCGATGGTTTCCCCCTACGCGATGTCATCGACTATCGTTTCGCCATCGCCGACGAACGCATCGAACTCCTCGCGCACGGCGCAGACGGCGAGACAATCTATGAGATCGAGAAGGATCCCGACGACGACCTCGGCATCGAATTTGCCGAGCCACTGTTTGATCGACTGCGCACGTGCAACAACAAATGCCCCTTCTGCTTCCTCACCCAGATGCCGAAGGGCATGCGTAAAACGCTCTATCTCAAAGATGACGATTATCGCCTATCCTTCCTCTATGCCAACTTCGTCACGCTGACCAACCTCGATGAAGCAGATTGGCGGCGCATCGAAACCCAGCACCTTTCGCCGCTTCACATCAGCGTGCATGCGACCGACCAGGCATTGCGGGCGGTGTTGTTGGGAAAACGCGACGTGCCGGACGTGCTGGCGCAGATTCGACGATTAGGCGATGCGGGGGTCAGCGTTCATACGCAGGTGGTTGCATGTCCCGGCCTCAACGATGGCGCCACGTTGCACCAGACGGTGCAAGGTCTGGCGGCGCTCTATCCAGTGGTGCAATCGATCGCCGTCGTGCCGGTGGGTCTCACCCGGTTTCGTTTTGCCGGCAAACGTCCGCAGAGCGTGCGAGCAGCCATCCAGGTACACGAATCGCCGGAGTGGATCGACACCAACTGGGAACCGCAGCCCCTGTGGGATGAGCGCGCGCCCCAGTCGCACAACGACCATCCATTGTACAATACGGCGCTTGGCTACTGCTCGCGGTTGGGCGCAGCGACCGACGTACCGCTGCGCTGTTACACCCCCGACGAGGCGGCGCAACTTATCGATCTGATCGAGCCATATGCCCGGCGCTGCCAGCACGAATTGGGGTTGCATCTGGTCTACCCAAGCGACGAATTTTACCTGCTCTGCAATCGCCCACCGCCCCCCGCCGATTTCTACGACGGCATGCCGCAATACTCGAACGGCGTAGGCATGACCCGCGACTTTCTCGATAGCTGGGCCAAAGCACAACGTCGTCTCCCGACACGGCTACGTCAGCCATCTCAGATTGCACTGGTATGCGGTACACTCATTGCACCGCTTATGCAACACATCGTTGAACGACTGAATCAGATAAAAGATCTGCATATTCAACTCGTGCCGGTGATAAATCGTTTCTTTGGCGAGACAGTCACCGTAAGCGGATTGCTGACGGCTCAAGACGTCATCCCGGCATTGTCAGCAAGCGGATGCACGCGCGCTATCCTGCCGCGAGTGATGTTCGATTACCAAGGCGAGCACACACTCGACAACTACAGCTTGCGGCAAATCGGCGAAGCGGCGCGAATGCCCGTAACACTGGCGGGAGATCCCGAAGAATTGGTACGCCTGGTTCGCAGCCTGATCCATAGCGAATAATGCATCCAACTCGTCGTGAAAGGGCAACGGGTTGCAGTTATCACAAACGAATGAAAGTCTGCGCCAGTGCACAACATCAACAGAGTTGCTGCGGAGGGCATTGATGGAAATGGCAAAACAAACGCGCTATCACTATCTGATCGACATCATTCAGCAGACAAATCGCATTGCGGACACTACGCAACTCGATGAACTGCTCGATCAGATGCTCGATCTTATCATTATGGTCACCCAATCGCAGGCCGGATCGCTCTATCTCTACAATGCAAGCAACCACACATTGATATTCAAGGTAGTCAAAGGTGATGCGAAAAGCCAACAACTGGTCGGAACATCATTTGCAGCTGATCGCGGCATCGTCGGGCATGTGTTGAGCCAGGAAAAAGCGATGTTTATCGCCGATGTTCCCAATGATTCACGCTGGGATCGTTCAATCGGTTCGGTGTCAGGCATAGCATTAAAGACGATGTATTGTATGCCGCTGCTCTTGCATAACCAGCCAGTCGGCGTTGTACAATTGTTTAATCTTCCTGCGATGGCGGTCGAAGATATAGACAACCTCGTTCTTTTGCATATGCTTGCGGATCGCCTTGTGACAGAGGTCGAAAAGGCTCGTTTGCTTGAAGAGGCACGCCAACGCGAGCGTCGCCAGCAAGCGTTAATCGATATAATCGCACAGATTACCACCACCCTGGAACGCGATGAACTCCTTGACCGCATTATGAGTCATGCCCGCGATCTGTTGGACGTTGAAGCAACGTCGATCTGGTTGTGGGATGAACGCCGGGGCGATCTGTTGCTGCACCTGGCGACGGGAGAGCGCCGCGAACAGGTGCGCGAAATTCGAGTGCCGGCCGGAAAAGGCATAATCGGCCATGTCGTAGAGACCGGCGAGACTGTGCTGGTGAACGATGTGCACAACGATAGTCGCTTTTACAGCGAGGTTGATAAGCAAAGCGGCTTCCAAACGTATTCCATCTTGTGCGTCCCCCTGCGAGCTCCACGAATTTTGCTCGGCGGCGAGCGCGGCGAATTGCAGGAGATGATCATCGGCGGCGCACAGGCTTTGAACAAACGCAACGGTCAGCCGTTCGAAGCTGAAGAAGTCACGCTCTTTGAAACGCTGGCCAGTCAGGCAGCGACGGTGTTGCGGCTCTCACAACTCTACGAAGAAACGTCGGAACTCTACCTGGGCATCATCGATGTAATATCTGGCGCAATCGACTTGCGCGACCCTGACACCGCCGGCCACAGCCAGCGTGTCTCAGACTTCGCCGTGGCCATCGCTCGCGAAATGGAACTGCCATCAGATTTGATCTACCGCATCCGCATCGGCGGTATGCTCCACGATGTGGGAAAGATTGGCATTCCCGATTCAATATTGACGAAACCGGCGCGGCTGACCGACGAAGAGTGGGAGGTTATGCGATCACATCCTGAGCGCGGCGTGGAGATTGTCCGCCGGAACAACAATTTGCACTGGCGGATGCGAACCGAGTTGAAGGCGATCTCCGAGCATCACGAAAGACTGGATGGCCGTGGGTATCCTAAAGGGTTGCGCGATGAGGATATTTCGCAAGTCGGACGTATTATGGCCGTCGCCGATGTGTTTGACGCGCTGACCAGCGACCGCCGCTACCGACCTGGCATGCCGGCCGAACAAGTGCTGCAAATGCTGCGTGACGCATCGGGAACGGAATTTGACGCGGATTGCGTTGCAGCGTTAATCCGGGCGCGCGCGAAAGGCGCTATCCAGATCCAGCAGGAGCGTTCAGCGGTTGCCGGCTCTATAGAGTGAAGAATACAGCGATCGGCTACACCATTGTTGATGGCTATGCGCCGTCCCAGAGAAATCGCGTAAAATCGACGCGGTCGCGTTCGTCAAACATCACGCCTTCGGCTTCCAAAAGCGCTCGTTGCAGCTCAGGTTCGTAGGCGTTGCTGATACGCCCGCCAGCATTGATGACCCGCCACCAGGGAACATTGCCATCGGAGGCGCTGGTGCGCAAGGCATGCAATGCGTAGCCAACCAGCCGCGCCTGCCCGGCAAGACCGGCCAATGCGGCGACACGCCCGTAGCTTGTCGCCTTGCCGGGCGGTATTTTGCGCACAACAGCGTAAATAGCATCGTATGTTCGCATAGAGAAGTGAAAACAAAACTGGGGAGATGGAAACAACCCGCTTCCCGTCTCCCCAGTATTTGATGCAGATATCAGGCTATGTTCGCCGCAGCGTAACGTTCGGCGACCAACCGTCGAGCGCCAGCCAGAGCACAGCAGTGACCAACAGCCAGTGGAGTTGATCGCGAACGGCGATCAGCAAGGCGATGAGATAGCGGCTCGCCGGGAGCATATCATAGAGCCGCTGCAACCCGATCGCTGGTGCAGCTTGTAACTGGCTCCACATTTCCCCCAGACCAAACTGAGCCCCAACCGCGCTATAAAACTGCCAGGCAACGGCCATCGACAACCCGATGGCGACAGCGGTAAGCACAAACACGACCGTCGCATACCAACCCTGCGGACGCGGTGGGGCTGCCGGCTGCGCGGCGTGCTGGAGCGTTACCGATGCATCCGCGCCTGGAACCAATGCAAGGAGACAACTGGTCAATTCAGGCGGCGCCTCCCAGCGAAGCTCAGACCGCAGAATGCGATCGAAACTGTCATCTGGCTCTCGTTGGATATGCACATGCTCGTCTTGCATTGTCTCACCTCCCCGCCGAACTAAACATCAGCCGTAAGGGTGCGATGCCGCTGAACGGCCCCGGGGACTGTTGTTGCGGCGATGCGGCAACGCCTCGCGCTGCGGGCGGCTGCTCCTGGATCTCGATCAACGTGGCCAGACGTTCTTTGCCGCGGCGGATGTGGCTCTTCACAGTGTTGAGCGGGATTCCCAGAATCTCGGCAATATCGGAATACTTCATATCCTCAAAGTAGTACAGGGTCAACACCAGCCGATAGTGCTCTTCGAGTTGGCTGAGCGCCTGACGCACCTGATGGCGCACCTCCTGAGAGTCAAGCGACAACTCCGGGTCATTCCAACGATCATTGTCAGCAATAGCCGCTAACTGATCACGCTCCTCATCATCCGCGGGCGGTGCGATGGGCGCCTGACGTCCGCGTCGACGCAACTCATCCCGCCCCAGATTAACCACCAGCCGATAGAGCCAGGTTGTAAAGCGACTCTCGCCGTTATACTGCGGCAAGGCTCGGAAAAGCCGGATAAAGGCTTCCTGGGTCAAATCGGCGGCATCTTCAGGATTCTTCAGCACGCTCATAGCGATGCTGTACACATAATGCTGCTGACTGATGACAAGTTGAGTCAGAGCATGTTGATCGCCCTGCTGCGCCTGGCGAATAAGTTCACCGGATGGTTCTGCCAACGTTTACTCTCCCAGCAACTACATACTACAGGATCAATGTTGGCCCGTCCTCTTGCCAACCTGATCATCAGACCTGCATTTATGACGCACTCGGCAAAAGAAAGGTTGCAGTGCGAGCTTGCACAGAAAAAGGGCATGATATGCGTGTCGCATTCAGCCCTTGTCAACAGCAGAGTATAGTTGCTTTGTCTGACGGTCAGGGAACCGGATCGTGACCGCCTTTTGACCAGGGATTACAGCGCAGTATACGCCAGATTGCAAGCGAGCCGCCCTTGAAGATGCCGTACTTAGCGATAGCCTCGTAACCATATTGCGAGCAAGTTGGCGTATAGATGCAACTGGGCGGAATCCAGGGCGAAATCGCCGCCTGGTAGAAACGAATGAGTTTGAGTGCTATCCAGCGCATAAACGCTACTGAATGATGATTGAACTAATCGAGCGGCTCTTTATCGATAGTAAACGAGGTTGCCTCATCACCCAGCGCAATGCAGCTAATTTGCTGAACGGAGAAACGACGGCCGCCGCTTACCCACGCAGTCGCTTCTTCAATAATACCGCGTGCGATGTAGAAGTTTAGGCCTGGATCAGAGCGGAGGCTGCTTGGATCCTTGGTAATATGATAGACAAACCGCGTCGGCTCTTCCTCGATGTGGCTTGCCTGATCGCTAAAACGATCAAATGTCTGCGCAACCGCGTTGAGCACAATCTTCAGCTTCATCGTAATCGGCATCAACTTGAGCGCAAGATCGGCCATTCCAAGCAGCGGCCCAAACTCTTTCAACCCAAGGGTAAACGCCACGCGTCCAGCTCGTAACTCCAGACCACGGGCGCCACGCGGGCCATACATGGTTTCCAACGCATCCGAGATTGCCGCGATAGTCTCAAACGGAAACTCGCGCTTCAAGTCGTTGGACGGATACGCTTCGATGTATTGAGGCTGATCGGCCAATCGTAGCAGCGCTTTGACACCGTTCACTCCCATCACTTCTTCATACGACAGCAAGCAAAGGCGACCGATCTTATTTGGATAGTGCAGGCCACGAAAGGCTTCTACTGTCGGTGTCGTCATGGGCTCTCTGGCTCCTTACACACTTTCAGAGGGAACGGCAGTCCGCGCGCCGCATCGCCCATATAATAACAGAAAAATGGCAATCTTGCATCATCCGTAGCAATGGTTCAAACCCTCTTCAGTCGAACCGACTCACTGGCGCGATAACTCCCATACCAGGTGATGCAGTTCAGGCATAATCAGTTTCTCAAGCGCCAGGGAAACCGCGCCAGGCGAGCCAGGAAGACAAAATATCAGTGACTGCCCGGAAATTCCGGCAGTTGCACGTGAGAGCATAGCGGCGGCGCCAATGTCTGCGTACGAGAGCATACGAAACAACTCGCCAAAACCGGGGAGATGTTTTTCCAGAAGGCGGTTGACGGCCTCGAAAGTGTTGTCTCGCCGGGCAATACCCGTACCGCCATTGGTAATGATAACCTGACATCCATCGGCTTGAAATGTATGGATAAGCGCTGTGATCTGGTCAGGTTCATCCTTTACTACCGTATATCTTATCACATGATGCCCGGCCTGTTGCAACATCGCACGGATGGCGGTTCCGCTGGCATCCGTTTCTGCAGTTCGAGTATCGCTGACGGTAATCACGCCGCAACGTATGGGAGCGCTATGCTCGCTGCTCGATTGTCGCTTGTGCTCTTGATGTCCCATACGCGCTGTGAATGCGAATGAACGCCCGTTCGCGCCGATTAATTCCGGATCGGGATGAACCGCTGCATATCCTACCACCACATACCTGATTGTGTCCACTATGAATCATAGCACATCTGGAGCATCAGGCCGGTATGTTTTGAACATCGCGATTGGAATGCCGAATCGGCTTGGTCTGGCTCAGCGCGCGCCGATGGCCGCCGCCAACTCGCGTTCGACAATGCCCACGATCAGGTCGTCAAGCGCCTCGACCGTATAGGCCTGGTCGCCGGCTTGCAAGGTCGTGCTCTCGCCGGGAACGCCGCCATTCTCACCCGGCTGGTAGGTCAGGAAGATAAAGCCGGCGAGGGTTTGCTGGGCGAGCTGCCGGAAGACGTATTCGGCCTGTGCATCGGTGTTGCTGGCGGCGATGGGATAGATCTTGATTCCGCGGGTGACGGCTTCCTGGGCTTCGACGATGTAATCGTAGTCGTCGGGATAGTCAAGATGCGGCGCAGCGTCGGCGACCAGGAAGATCAGGCGCACCGCGTTATCACGCCACTGTATGCCCTGAACCGCCTGATGCAGCCCTTCGTTAACCGATTCCGGCGTGTCGCCGCCGCCATCCGCCGTCAGAGCGTTGAGTTGATCGCGAAAACTATCAACGTCGGTCGTAAAATCGTAGGTGCGGGTGACATACTCGTCGCCGCGATCACGGTAGGCGACCAAGCCGAAGCGCAGTTCCGGGTGCGGCGTGAAGTCGTCGATGCGTTGGGCGATGCTATCAATGGTTTCCTGGATGCGGTTGAGTTCATCACCCATGCTGCCGGTGGTGTCAAGCAAAAACAGCATATCAAGCTGGAGATCAGTTGCACGTTCCACGCCCCGAATCGCGATCTCGATACGCTCGACGGAGCCGCGTTCAACGGTGCGTTCGGCGGTGACGCCGTCTTTTTCGGCGACAATGCGGAACTGATTGACATTCGGCGACACGTCGCGTATGCGCGGGTGGAAAATTGTGCGCCCGCCGGCATACGTTCGCGCGCTAAAGATTTGTTGATCGTCGGCATAAATTCGCACCTGCGCATCGAGCAACGGGCGCTGGTCTTCGTTCATCACGGTGATCAGGTAGCGCTCGCTCACATCCGCTTCACGAGCCGGACGATCTTGATAGTTGCGCAGGTATGCAAGATAGTCTTGAAATGCCTCGTTGTCGTCAATTTCGCCGGCCTTGAGGGGCGTTATCTGACCTTCAGGCCGACGTTCCGCCGCCGCCGACTCCGCCCCCATCGGCGCGGCCCCGTCAGCAGCTTCAACTTCCTCGCGCTCGCCGGCTGCCTCAGCCATTGGCGCAGCAGTGGCCGCCGGCGCGCTTTCGACAGCATCGTCCGCCGACGTGTAATCGCCGCCGCCCAGACCGGAATTGATAGTGACAAAAACTTCTGAGACCTGGCCTCCCAGTAATGTCAATGATCCGATGATAGCAATGACGGCGATAATGGCAAGGGTGATAATGACAACCGGTATCCTGGAGAAGCGTGAACGCATACTATCCTCCTTATGCTGCGGGCGTTCTTCTGTGAGGAGATGACGCCCTCTCGGAGGGAGAAGTTCCCGCGTTAATCTTCCCAGAATTGGCGCACCCAGCCGCGCCGGGCCAGTTCTGCGCGGAGATCCAGCATCGCGGTATAGGTCGGAAGAATGTAGAGCGTTTCGCCGGGCGGGAGGCTTTCCAACGCGGCATCCAGAGCGGCGCCCAGATCGGGGACGACGGTGATGCGGCGCGGATCGACCCCGGCATATTTCAGCCGCACCGCCATATCGGCGGCGCGGATTCCGCTCACCGTCGCCTCGCTAATCCGCCCTGCCAGCAATTCAAAGTCAGCGTCCCAGAGCCACGAAACGTCGGTTCCATCGGCAAAGCGGTCGTTGATGGCGATCAGCGTGTGCAACGCCGCAACGTCCGCCTGGCGTCCGCCGACGAGCATGCGCACTGTCTCGCTTGCACCGACGGGATTCTTGATCAGCGCGATCAGCATCGTCGCGCCATCCTGCCCGGCGCGAACGCGCTCGATCCGCCCGAAGGCGGCGCTAAACGCCTCTAGCGTGGCGCGGATGCGCGCCGGGGGAATAGCCAGCGTCAGACCGGCGGCGATGGCGGCCAGGGCGTTTAAGGCGTTGTAGAGGCCCGGCAAGGGCAGACGAACCTCTATCGCACCGCCGGGGTAGGTGACATACATATCGCTGCACTCGGCGCCGTGGAGATCAAGACGCGCAAGTCGGATGTGCGGATCGGGACGGCGACTCCCGCACTGCGGGCAGGCATAATGCCCGATGTGGGCATAGAAGGTCAGCGTGTAATCGTAGCGGACCCCGCAGCGGCGACAGAATTGCGAGTCGGCGATGTGAGCGGTCGCGGCGGAGGCATGGCGTGCATCGTCGAGACCATAGTAGCAAACCTGCGCCGCCAGCCCGTCGCCAAGGTCGGCAACCGCCGGATCGTCGGTGTTGAGGATAACGGTTGCATCAGGCGGCAGCGTCGCCAGAGCCTTGCGCCACGCCTGCGCCACCGTGTCCACTTCGCCATAACGGTCGAGCTGATCGCGAAAGAGGTTGTGAACGATCACGAGGCGCGGCTGGGTTTCGGCGACAGCTTGCGGCAACGCGGCTTCGTCGGTTTCAAAAAGGCCGATGTCGGCGTTCAGGCGACCCGACAGCCGACTGTTCGCGAGAGCCGTGGCAGTCAACCCACCGATCAGATTCGCCCCGGCGCGATTGTGAAGCGTGCGCAGGTCATTTCGACGCAAGATTTCCGCGATCATACGCGTGGTCGTCGTCTTGCCGTTTGTGCCCGATAATAGCGCCACGCCCTGGGGAAGGGCGGACGTCAGGACGCGTAGCACATCGGCGTCGACACGCCGGGCGAGCGTGCCGGGGAACGTCGTGCCGCCGCCCAATCGCAAACGGCGACTGAGCACGCTGGCGACTTTGCCGAGGGCGATAGCGGCGAGGGTGGCTGGTTTGATCATTGCGGCCTGGAATGCGGAGTACGGATGTCGCCGATCACCGATCCTGCCCTCCCTTCAGACCAGCGCGACGGAGCGCTGCCGCCAGCGGATTATCATCCGTATCGTCGGCATCGTCTGCGGTCGAGTAGGCCGGCCCGGCATCAACCGGCGGCGCGAAGTCCTCGATCTCCTCGTGGGCCTCCCAATCGAGTGCCAAGTTCTCGGCGCCGACCAGCGCAATGATGTCATCAACGCTGAAGCAGAGCAGATCGATGGCCGTGGCATCATCGCCGCACGCATCCAGGTCGGCGACGCGGCGAATATCGGTCATCGCCGCGATGGTTCCGTCGAGTGTGGCGGGCGTCCTAGTCGGCTGCTCAGGCCCGGCCATCAACGCGGCGACTTCGTCGGCGGTTGGAATTCCGGTATCCACAAGCAGGATAGTGGCATACACGTGCGGGTAGAGCAAGCGCAGAATCGCGCGAGTCTCTTGCAACTGGCTCGCCGCGCGCCGCAGGCTCTGGGCAGTGCGACTAGCCTTGATCTCGAAAACCCAGGCGCTTCGTCCATCGAGAACCAGGGCATCGAGTTCACGATATTTGATTGCGGCGCGTTTGCCCCGCCGCTCTTCATATTCGAGAATGCGCCGCTCGGACAAGGCCAGCCGACCGGCCAGCCAGTTGCGCAACGCATTCTCGGCCTGATCGCCGAAGATGTCGCGCTGGCGCGGCGGTCGGATCGGGCGCCGATTCTGGCGCTGCAAAATGAATTGCTTAACATAGGCGCGATAGCGGCGGTCGTCGTCAGTAACCAGGCGCGCGCGCCCGTAGCTGGTCGCCATCGAATTATGCCCTCCGCAAATCCGCCCGCTCGATTTGCAAGGTCAGCGTGCCGCCCGAAAGGCCGGCATCTTTGCTGAAGCGAATCGGCGTGTCTGGGTCGGCCTCTAGCGCAATCCGCGCGAGCTGGCTCGCCAGGGCCAGCAATCCGGCGGGATTGCCGCAAAGCATCACACCGTCGGGGTTTGCGGTCGCCTCCAAAAGATACCCGTCACGTTCCTCACATTCCCGACGTAGCTCGTCGAGGCGTTCCCAGAGTTCAGTGTCATTGACGGTCATTGACGGTCACCTTGCATATGCGGATCACGAGCGTTTTCCAAGTTCGACGGAACGGCGATAGGCAGCCCAGATCGCGTCGCCGAGCACGGTGCGCAATCCGCCCCGCTCCAGTTCGCTGAGAGCTGCGGCGGTCGTTCCGCCGGGCGATGTGACGGCGTTGCGGAGTTGAGCCGGGTGCTTGTCGCTCTGCTGGACATACAACGCCGATCCGAGTATTGTCTGGACAACCAGTTCCTGGGCGAGATCGCGGGGCAGACCAAGATGGACGCCCGCATCGATCATCGCTTCGATCATCAGGAAGATATAGCCCGGGCCGCTGCCGTTGATGGCAGTTGCCATATCGAGATATGTTTCGTTATCGACGCGCACTTCGCGCCCCAACACGCCGAGCGCCGCGCGCGTCCATTCACGCTGCCGTTCGGTAACACCCGCACTGGCCGTCCAGACGGTCATTCCCGCGCCGACTTGCGCGGGGGTGTTGGGCATCGTGCGCACGACGGCGGCGTGGGCCAGGCTCTCGGCGAGCAGTTGGATCGACGCGCCGGCGACAATCGAGATCACAACGGCGGCGTCGCGCACCATTCCGCACAGCGGCGCCAACACTTGAGCCAGCACCTGAGGCTTCACGGCGATGATGACGATGTCGCCCTGGCGGACGGTTTCGCCATTGTCAGCACTGACCCCGATTCCATAGCGAGCGTGCAAATCATTGCGCCTTTCTTCGCGCGGCTCGGCGGCGATGATCTGGTCGGCGCGCACCAGTTCCTGGCGCAACAAACCACCGATGATCGCTTCGCCCATCGCGCCGGCGCCAACCACAGCGACGCGCAAATCCGTGAGCATAATCTAATCCTCGCCTGGGAAAAAACCGAGCGCCGGCAGAGCGCCCGCTACCTGTCGGCTGACGATAGCACGGCTGGGTATGGTTGTCAAACGTGCGGCGCCGGGCAATTCGAGATAGCCGCGGCGGCGTTCCAGATGGCGTGATAGGGTTTGAGCGCCCCCGCCCGAACGCCCTACTCCACCGTCACGTCGTGCGCGCCGCTCTCCTGCTTGCCGGCCGACGTGATGCGCACAAACTCGGCGTTGGCCCAGAGTTCGGCGATGTTCGCCGCCCCGGCGTAGCTCAACCCGGAACGCAGCCCGCCGACAAGCTGGTGGATTACGTCCTTCACCGGGCCGCGCGCCGGCACAATTGCCTCCACGCCCTCCGGCACCACGCGCTCCCAATCCTCCGGATCAACCTCGCGCCGCTGCTCCACTTCCTGGCGCTCGATGTTGGCCGTGAGCGAGGCCATGCCGCGCACGACTTTGTAGCGCCGCCCCTTGCGAATCACGCCCGCGCCCGGGCTTTCGTCGGTGCCGGCAAGCAGGCCGCCCAGCATCACCGTGCTCGCGCCGACGGCCAGCGCCTTGGTGATGTCGCCGCCGGTGCGAATGCCGCCATCCGCGATGATCGGCACATCCAGCGCGTGGGCGGCCTCGGCGCATTCATCGATGGCGGTGAGCTGCGGCACGCCGAAGCCGGTGACGACCCGCGTGATGCAGATCGACCCCGCGCCGACGCCGACTTTCACCGCGTCCGCCCCGGCCTTGACCAGGTCGCGCACGCCCTCGGCGGTCGCGACGTTGCCGGCCACCACATCAACCTGCGGGAAGCGCCGGCGCAGCGTTCGCACCATCTCAATCGCCGCGTCCGAATGGCCGTGGGCGATATCGACCACCAGCGCATCCACGCCGGCCTGCACGCACGCCGCCGCTCGATCTTCGTCCGAGGGGCGCACGCCCACCGCCGCGGCGACGCGCAACCGCCCGCGCTCATCTTTCGTCGCTTCGGGCCACTGCTCGATCTTGATGATGTCCTGGGCCGTCACCAGCCCGCGCAACTGCCCGCCGTCGTCGAACACCGGCAGCTTTTCAACCCGATGCTGGTGCAGCGCATCGCGCGCCGCGTCCATCGATGCGCCCGGTTCGAGCGTGATCAACTGCTCGCGCGGCGTCATCACTTCGGCCACCGGGCGATCCGGATCGCGCTCGAAGAGCAGATCGCGCGTCGTCACCAGGCCCAGCACATGCCCGTCGGCATCGACGACGAACAGGCCGCCGATGTTGTGCTGGGCGAACAACGCCCGCGCCTGCTGCACCGTGGCCTGCGCCGGCACGCTGCGCGGGTGCTCGACGATGAAACCCTCCGCGCGCTTGACCCGCTCGACTTCGGCGGCCTGGCGGGCGATGCTCATAAATCGATGGATGACGCCGATGCCGCCCAGCCGGGCCATCGCCAGCGCCATCTCGGCCTCGGTGACAGTGTCCATATTCGACGAAATAATCGGTATCGCCAGTGTGATGCGGCGGCTGAATTGCGTATGCGTTTTGACCGCGCGGCGTGATCGCACCGATGAACGGCGCGGTATCAGCAATACGTCGTCGAAGGTCAATGCCGGTTGAGCGCGTAGTTTCATATGTGTATCCTTATCTAAGCTTTATAATTCGTCAGACGCAGCGCCGCGCGACGATGCCAAACAAGCTTGCGCATGCCGCCTCCTGGGAGCGCGGGACGTGCGGCTCATCACTCGCCACTCATCACTGACACTATCATAACGCACGATCAGCGGCGGGGCGCTTTCGCCTCTGCAATGCGCCGGATGATCTCCGCGAATGCGACCGGATCGCGCCCGCGCCGGGTCGCCCCCAGCCCGTCGAGGTCGGACGCGGCGAGCAGGTCGGCGGCGTGTTCGGGGGCCACGCTGCCGCCGTAGATTATCTGCGTCGCCTCCGCCGCGGCGTCCCAACCGGCGCGCAGCCATGCGCGTATAGCGGCGACAGATGCCGCCAATCGGGACGCCGTGACCGGGGTCGCCACGCCGATCGCGGCTTCCGGCTCGTAGACGAACGCCATCTGCGCGATGTCGTCCGGCGTGCATCCGGCGAGTAGGCGTTCCAGCCGCTGCGTCAACGCGCCCGGATCGGACGCGGCGGGCGCTCGCTCCTCGCCGATGAACAGGATCGGCGCGAGGCTGTTTTTACACGCCAGGCGCACCTTACGATTCACGGTTGCGTCGTCGTCGCCCTGGTGGCGGCGAACCTCCCAATGGCCGAGCATCACCCGGCGACAGCCGGCGTCAACCAGCAGCGGCGCGGCAATTTCGCCCGTGCGTGCCGGGTCGTTCGTCGGCGCCATATTCTGCGCGCCGAGCTGCAAACGGCTGCCCTGCAAAGCCTGGCTCAGCGGCCAGAGTGCCGTGTAGGGCGGGCAAATCACGACATCGACCTGATCGAGCGCATCGCCCGCCGTGGCCTGCACGTCGCGGACGAACGCCAGACTCTCGGCGACAGTCATCGCCATCTTCCAGTTCGCCAGCGCGAGCGGTCGGCGCATCGCTTCGTCCTCCCTCACGGCGTCAACAACTCGCGACCGAGCAACCCCAGCGTGACGCCGTGTTCGGGCGTGGATTCAAACCGGGCCCGCTCGAAATATTGCACCGTCGCCATAGTCGCGCCGCGCAGCTCGGTGAAAGGCTCGCTAATCGGGTAGCCGATCGACGCCAGCCCGCCGAGATCGTTCCAGGTTTGCAGGAACGGCGGGCAGAGGCTGTGGCCGGTCGCGGCGAACCAGCGGCACTCCGGTGGAGCGCTTTCCACCTTCGGCAACGCCTGCCAGTCAATGCCGTATCGCCGCAAGGTCTGCTCGCCGATCAGCCCGACTTGCACGCCATAGTTGCGCGCGGCCAGCTCCGGCGCAAACTCGAGCCGCGCCCGCTCGAAATACTGGACGGTGCGCGGACGTCCGCTGGCCGGATCGGGCTCGCTGATTTCTTCGGTCAGCGGATAGCCGAAGCGCGCCAGCCCGCCGTTGGCTTGCCAGAAGGCACGGAACGAGCCGCGCAGCCCGTGGCCGGTCTCCGCGAAGAAAAGCTCGTCGCGCGCCGCAGGCGGATCGAACTCAACGAACAGCGGCGATCCCTGTTCGTCGAGCTTGACCCAGACCCGGCCATCGACCGCCGGCAGCAAAAACTTGACCTTGCCGTTCCAGTGGTACAGCAGCGCCTCGCGACAGCCGCAGTCGATCTCCACGACCTGATCGGCGCGTTCGACGTTCCAGAGCACATCGACGCGACGCGCGCCGCCGAAGCGATACCAATACGTTTTGGGCAGATCCGCGCGCTGGCCGTCGGCGAGCGTCTGTTCAAGCTGCAAGCCACCCAGGAAGCCGGTCAACGCGCGATAGGCGAGGTAGGCGGGTTTGCGCAACGTGGGGTCGTTGGGATCGAGCGGATAGGTGCGACGCAGCAGACCGAAGTGAAACTCGTGCTCGGCCCGATTGTAACGCGGCTGATCGTAGGGCGCGTCGGGGCTGGTGTCGTTGCGAAAATCATACCAGAAGATCTTCTCAACGCTCGGATGCGCCAGCGCCAGCACATAAAAACGTTGTAAGAACTGCGCCTGCTGATCCTCGCTGACGCCGTAGCGGCTGCGGCTGGTTGACCAGCCCACCTCGGTGAACCAGACCGGCTTGGCGCCATAGCGCAGCATCAACGCATCGAGGCGGCGCATCTCGTCGGGAAACGGCGATGCCCTGTCCCGTCGCCACGGCGAGCCTTCGGGTGCGTCGGCGCGATAGGGGTGCAGCGCCAGGATGTCGAAATTGGCCCACGCGCCCAGCTCGCCAAGCCGTTCGAGATAGTCGAACGAGTCATATGTTTGCGGCGAGGGCGGGTAGTCGTAGATGCTGGCCAACCCGCTCAACACGATCGTCGCTTCGGGATCGGCGGCCTTCGCCGCGACGCGCGCGACATGCAACACGTGCGCGTAGTGCTCGGCGTCGTAGACTCCGGCGCGCGCACCAAAGATTTCGTAGTTCGGCTCGTTCCAGATCTGCCAATGCTTGATCGGCCCGTTACGTCCATAGCGCGCCACGACCTGATAGACAAAATCGCCCCAGTCGCCGATCCAGGCGTCGAGCGGCGGGTTCTGGCCTTTGAGCCACGCCGGGTCGTAGTCGATCAGGCCCAGCATGTGAATGCTGGCTTGATCCAGGGCCTGGATGCTCCGGTCGTAGTTGTACAAGCCCTGGCTGTCGCCGGACCAGCGCAACGGCCCGCCCGGCTGGGCCTGGATCTCGTGCCAGAAGAACTCCTCGCGTGTCCACTGCACGCCGGCCTCGCGCAGCAGCGCGACATAGGCATCAATTTCGTCCGCACGCACCCGGTTGGCGATGGCTGTCGCCATTGCGAACGGGCTGCCTTTGTCGCGCCAGGGCAACTGGGCGGCGGCGGGAGACGGCGCAATCGCCACGGCGACAACCGCCCAGATGCAGAGCAGAGCAACGAATCGCTGGATTGCCCGTGTGTTCATACGAAACCCTTACTATAGTCGATATGCGATATCCGATAGGATTCGCTTTCGCTTTCGCGTATGGACTGCAATTGACATAGCCGAAAATTCGATAGCCGATAGGATTCGCTTTATAAGCGTTATCTCCGCCGCCATTTCGGCTATCGGTTATCGAATATCGACTATTTCCGCCTCTCCCTCGCCGGCGATGCTCCCGTTGACGAAAAAGCGCAGCCGGTAGACGCCGCTCGGCAACGGATCGCCGGTGCTCAGCGCAATCGCGCTGTGGAGCGCGCTGCCGTCGATGGGTATCACGCCGCTGCGGTCAAGCTCAGGCCGCCGCACGCCGTTGATGGTCCACTCTTCGCGAAAGCTCTGCCCGGCGCCGTCGGGAACGACAACCTCGTAATGCAGTTCGGTCAGTCCCGCTGCGAAGGCGGCGCTCTCACCGATCAGGCGGCCATCGTTGTACCCTGTGCCGAAGCGAATCGTCGCCGTCGGGACGGTTGGCGCCAGCACGATTGCCAGATAGACCCGGTGCGGCTGGGTCGGTGCTGCGGCGACATTCGGGGCGCTGTGGGGCGCGGCCCACGTGATCGGATGGTGGACGAAGGTTGCGGCGGACGGTTGCTCCCAGGCGCTGTAGACAGCCAGCGCCAACAGCAGCCCCGCGCCGAGACTCAGCATACGCTGCATCATGACTCCTCTCGTCGGCGCTGAATTCGGCTCAGCGCGATGCCGACCGCGAGGGCGACGACGGCGGCGGCGATCAACGTCAGCAGGGGCGAAACGGCTTTCGCTCCTTGCGCGCCGGTGAGCGGCAACGTATCCGGCCCGGTCGGCGTGGGCGCGCCGCCGCCGGAGCCTGGCGTCACGCTGGCCGTCACGCCAGGAGTGGCGCTCGCGGCGAGTGTCGGCGTCGCCGCGGTGGGTGTGGCGCTGATCGGCGTCGTCGGCGTTGCGGATGCCGTGGGCGTCGTTCGCGGCTCCTCGCGTTCGCTAAACGGCGTTTCCGTCGCAGTCGGCGTCGAGGTCGTCTCCGCGCCGCGGATGCGGATGCGCACCTCGGCCCGGCGAGGCGAATCCACCCGGTTGCCGAACTCGTCAACCACATCGACGGCGTCGGCGCTGTTCGCGATGAGGTCATCGATCGGCCCGGCGACGGTGTAGGTCGTGGTGAACGAAATGACCTCTTGCGGGCGCAAACGCGCGACGCCCAGACTGGCGAGCAGGTCATTCCAGCGCAACTCGCCCGTGGCCGGATTGTGCGCGTCCGGCGGCACGCTGGCCTCGGCGAAGCTGAGCAAATCGGCGTGATAGGTATCGACGAGCGGCGCGCGCACGATGTCGGCGTAGCCATCGTTACGCAATGAGATGGTAAAGCTGATCACGGGCGTATCGAGGCGGATGAAGCTCTCGATCAACGCCTTCTCGACAATCACGCGCCCGCCTTCGACTTCGCCCTCCGACTCGTCATCGAACGGCCCGCCGCCTTCGCCGCCGGAGCCGATCGCGGCTTCCACGCGGGCGCGGTTGATGACCTCGTCGTCGATGCGAATGGCCCGAAACACTGCTGTCACCGCCACGCTCTCACCGGGTGCAAGATCGCCGAACGTGTCGGTGAGGTCATTCCAGCTCAAAACCCCGGCGGCAGTTGTCGAAGGCGCGGGGGACATTCGATCGAGCGCCGGTTGCAAGATGCTCGTTTCGTACTCGTCCACCAGCGGCAGCTCGGTGACAACCACACCGCCAGTATTCGTCACGCGAATGGTGAAGGTCAGATACTGGCCAACCTGCACGACATCGCTGCCCAGCAACGTCTTGCTAATCGCCAGGCGCAACTTCTGGCGCGGCGCAGGCGCAATTGGCGCAGTCGCGGTCGGTGTCATAGTCGCTGTCGCCATCGCAGTCGGGGCCGCTGCTGCGGTTGCGGTAACTACGGGCGGTTCGGTCGGCGCATATGGCTGGGGAGACGCCGCGCTTGTTGCGGCGGTCACGGTCGGTTCGGCGGTTCGGCTGGCGGTCGCGGTCGGTGAATCCGTCGGGCTGATAACAGCCGTTGCAGCGGGCGCGGGCGTGTTCGTGGCGGCTGCGAGCGTTACGGTGACGCTGACGGGCTGGCTCAGAGCGAGACTGTGCGATCCGCGGCTGGACTGCGCCAGCGAGGAATTGGCCGGCGAAACGATGAGGCACACGCCGACAACCAGCAAACCAAGCAGAATCGACAACGCCAGCGAGCCAGGCCATACAAACCGGCGAGATGCATTCATAACGCGATACTCCGATGCCTGGATTGTGAATAACCGGTGATGGCTCAATTATAGCCAAAGACCGGCAGGATGGGTAGCTTTGCGGCAAATTGTCATCTTGCGCTGCCTATTAAGGAGTGCGGGAGCATGCTCCCGCGGAGGTGGCAGCAAGACTGTCGTACTCCGATCTGCGCAGGGTGCGCGGGAGCGAGGATTCTGCATTCCAGTTCTCCAGACGCCGGTATGATCTTATATGACAGGACTTACGCGGCGGCGCTTTTTTCGGCCCTGGATCCAGAAAGAAAACTGCTCTGCCGAAGGCGAATCCGGCATTACTCAATGCTGTATGGTACTACACCGTATTGGGGTGCTCTTCGATCAAGTGCTCGGCACGAATGGATCGGCGCGTGCGGGTCTGGCAGCGCAAGATAAGCGAGTGCGTCTCGGCCCGGTCGCCCTGATAGCGAACGCCGTCGAGCAACACGCCGTCGGTCATGCCGGTGGCGACAAAAAAGATCTGGTCGCCGGCGACGATCTCGTCGGCGGAGAGAATGCGACTCTCGTCAAGCCCCGCTGCGCGCACGGCAGCGCGTTCGACGGCGCTCTGCGGCGCCAGGCGAGCCAGCATCGCTCCCCCCAACGCTTTGACCGCGCATGCGGCGATAACACCTTCGGGTGCGCCGCCGATCCCCATCAACAGATCCGCGCGTCCGCCGAGACTGGCGGCCAGGATCGCGCCCGCGATGTCGCCGTCGTCGGAGAGCATCACCCTGGCGCCGGCGTCGCGAATCTCGTCGATCAGGTCGGCGTGGCGCGGGCGATCGAGCACGAACACCACCAGATCGCGAACCGCTTTGTGTTTGGTGCGCGCCACCAGTCCAAGCGTCCAGGCGGCGGGGGCGTCGAGGCACTCCGGCACCAGCGCGTTGGCGACTTCGCGGTTGACTACCAGCTTATCCATATAGATCGCCGACGCGGGCGACCACATTGCGCCGGCGCTGGCGACCGCAACGACCGAAATTGCACCGCCGCGCCCTCCGGCGAGCATACGGCGGCCATCGATCGGGTCGGCGACTACGTCAACCGCTACGCCTCGACCGCTGCCGACCGATCGACCGGTGTGCAACGCCTCGACGACATAGACACGGTCTTCTTCGCCAATGACGATACGTCCGTTGATGCCGAGACTGTTGAGCACTCTGGCCATTGCGATGCCGGCGGCCTCGCTCGCCGGCGTGAAATCGCCCAACCCCATCCAGCGTCCGCCCTGGATTGCCGCCGCTTCGGTAGCGCGCACCAGATCCAGTCCTATATTGCGGTGCAAGATTTCGCTATTCATCCCTGGCGCCTTTGCATCGATTGCGATGTGTGATCTCGCTCAGATCGGTTGATTATTTCTATTTCCGTTGGATCACCTTCATTTTGTCTGGGCAGTTCGGTGGCTTGCAACAGCTGTGCCGCTTCCCAGGACACCAGCCCGTCGCGTAACAGATACACCTGATCGAACCCGTTGGTCAGCAGATGCGCGGCGGCGCGAGCGCTGCGGCTTCCGTTGCGACACACCAGGACGATCCGCTGGCTGCGTGGGAGATCCAGGCGTTCGGTGAGCATACGCCGCAGCGGGATGAGCCGCGCCGACGGGATGTGGCCCTGGCGGAATTCGCGCGGCTCGCGTACATCGACCACGACAACCGGTTCGTGGTTGCGCAAGTCGTTCCAGAGGTCGCGGGCGGCGATGGCGGGGATGTCGTCCATAGAAATTTGCGGCGGCAGCGTAAGCTCCGGTAGCGTCTGCTTTGGGAGACTCTGGCATTCCAGGAACGCGCGCACTTCGCACTCATAGATGCAAATCGCCGGATCGAGCACTTTGTGGAACAGATAACTCGCCGCGCTCTCTTTCTCCAGGAAGTGATCGGCGCCCAAGCGTTCGTAAAAGCCGGTCGCGTGCATCACCTCCATCACCGGAGCGCGCACATATACGAGGAACAGATCGCCGCCGCGATTCCGGCAGGTCTGCCGGATATTCTCAAGTGCGCGAATGCCGCTGATGTCGCAGTGTTGCACGCTATGCAACCGTAGCAGCAGGAAGCGTTGCCGTGGATTCGCCGCCAGGATCTGATCGATGCGATCTTCAACATGGCTGACGGCTCCAAAGTAGATGTCGCCGAGCACCTCGACGACGCCGAGTTGTGGACAGAGCGGCTGATCGGGCTGATGCAGCCAGTTTTGAAAAGCGGCATCGGGCAGCACGGTGCGCACCTGGGGCGTGCTGGTTTTGAGCAAATAGTAGCCCAGCGACATCAACACGCCGATCAGCACGGCGAACTGCAACGGCAGCAACAGCGTCGCTCCCAGCGTGACGAACATAATCAGCGCATCGCCTTTGGCTCCGCGCCAGAGGCGGGCGATCGTGCGGTGGTCGATCATCGAGTAAGCGGTGAGAGCAATCGCCCCTGCCAGCACCGGGCGCGCCAGGTGGCTAATCAGCGGTGCGAGCAAGAGCGATGCCGCAAGCACCGTCAGCCCGGAAATCGCGTTGCCGACCGCGGTGAGCGCGCCGCTCTGGAAACTTAGCACCGAGCGATTGAATGAGCCTGAGCAGGGATAACCGGAGAAGATGCCGGCGGCGATATTCGCCAGACCCTGGCCGACAAATTCCTGATTGCTGTCCAGCCGCTGGCGCGACTGGCTGGAAATGGCGCGGGCGATCGACACCGCCTCGACCAGCCCGATGATCGCCAGGGCGAGTGCGCCGTTGGCCAGGTTGCCGATCAATTCCAGATCAAATATCGGGAGCGCGGTCAGGGGCGGGAGGCTGGCAGGCAGATCGCCCAACACTGCCACGCCGTGCTGCTCTGCTGCAAACAACCAGGCGATAAGACTGGCCCCGACAACGCCTAGCAAGAACGTCGGCAGGCGGCTATTCAACCGTTTCAGCACGATGATCAGCACGATGGTTCCCAACCCCAACGCCATACTCGGCAGATGCACATCACGAATATGTGCGCCGACCATTGTCAGCGTATCGATCAGGTTGGTGGTTGGCGGCAGGTTGACACGCAGCATCGGGCCGATCTGGGTTGATATAATCAAAATACCAGCGCCGGTAGTGAAGCCTGCCGCGACCGAGTCGGAAACGAAGTTCACCAGAATGCCCAGCCGGGCGAGACCCATCGCCAGCCGGAAAATGCCCGCCATTACGGCGACAAGTCCTGCTGCGATGATAAATTGCGCCGATCCGGGTTCGGCGATCGGCAGCAGTACGGAGAACGTGAGAATCGACGCGGTATTTGTCGGGCCGCTATGCACATGGCTCGACGAGCCCCACAGGGCGCCGATGATCGAGGCGACGATGGCTGAATACAGCCCCATAGCCGGCGGCAATCCTGCGAGCAGCGAGAAGGCCAGCGCCTGGGGCAGCAGAACGATGCCGACCGTCACTCCGGCGATAATATCCACGCCCAGCGCGCTACGCGGATAGTTCCGCAACAGAGTGATTGGTTGAAGCAGGAGCGCGCGGGTAGCGCGCAGGTAGTCCATCATGGGACCGCCGTTTTGGCGAGGGGCGTCGTCGATGTTTGACCAGCGCTGGCGAGCCGCACGCGCCATCTCTCTCTCCCTCCACGAGTATGGCCGTGATTATAGTATGCAATGCGTGACGACGAAGTGCATCACGCAATTCCGGCGATGCGTACGGGCGGCTGTCTGATTGTTATTATAAGCGAAGATAGACGAGCGAGGGCTTGCAGCCCTGCAACGAATGCCAGTCTTCTGGTCGCGGGTACGGCGCAAGCGTGTCGGGGGCGCTACTCCGGCACGAATTCGCCCTCGGCGCGTAGCGAGCGCACAAATGCGGCGATCAGGCGCACCGCATTCTCTACATCGACCAGATCGATCATCTCGTTTGGCGAGTGCATATAGCGATTGGGAATGCTGATCACGGCGGTCGCGACGCCGCCGCGCGCCATATGGATCACATCGGCGTCGGTACCGGTGTAGCGCGGGTTGGTTTGCAAGCTGTAGGGGACGTTCTCACGCTTGGCGATCTCCAGCAATCGTTTGTAAACCAGCGGGCTGGTGGCCGAGCCGCGCGCCAGCACCGGCCCGCTGCCCAGTTTCACATCGCCAAATTGGCGCTTGTCCGACTCGGGGTGGTCGGTCGCGAAGGTGACATCGACCGCCACTGCGACATGCGGATCGACGTTGTACGCGGCAGTTGTCGCCCCGGCGAAGCTGGTCTCTTCCTGGGTCGTCGCCGCGGCGGTGACGTTGGCGAGCGGGCGATCCTGGGCAAGGGCGCGCGATGCCTCCAGAACCACGAATGCGCCGATGCGATTGTCGAGGCTGCGGCTGATGATTCGTCCGTTGGGCAGCGTATAGATCGGTGCGTCGATCACGCCCACACAGCCGATGGCTGCCAACTTCTCGGCTTCCTCACGGCTTTTGACGCCAATGTCGATCCACATACTCTCGATCTTGCTGGCCCGCTCGCGATCATCGCCTTTCAGCAGATGGATTGGCTTTTTGCCGATGACGCCAATAACTTCGCCCTCACGACCAAGCAATCGTACGCGCTGGCCGACAAGCACCTGTGCATCCCATCCGCCGACCGCCGAAAAATAGAGATAACCATCGTCGTCGATATAATTGATCATCACCCCGATTTCGTCGATATGGCCGGCAAGTAATACGCGCGGGCCATCGCCTTCGAGAACGGCATAGCTGTTGCCGCGCACATCGGTGCGCACGCTATCGGCAAACGTCCGTGCCTCATCGCGCCAGATGCGCGCCGCTATAGCCTCATCGCCTGAAGGGCTGGGGGCGCTGAGCAAGCGCTTGAGAAAATCAATCCGCTGGATGTCCATAACGTTGCTCATACTCCTCTATATCTGGGGATTGGATTATACCACGTTGCGTGTTTTCGTTTTGCCGTCTTATGGTATGCTATGATCGCAGCGCATGTGAGGAATTATCACGGCAGCCAACCGGAGGGCGTCGCGGCAGAGCAACCTTGCCGGGAGACAAACGTATGCGGCGTGTTGGTGTGCTTTTCAACCCTACATCAGAAGTATCGAGCCGGAAGTCGACCGAAGCGGTGCAATGGATGCGCGCCGAAGGTTACGATGTCTGTTGGCATGGCTCCTCGCAGGATTGTCGTGATGACCCGACGGTGCTGAAGGGCGTTGAACTGCTGATCGCAATGGGCGGCGATGGCACGGTGCTCCGCGCCGCGCGTTTGGCGTTCACGGATAATATTCCGGTGCTGGCTGTCGCGCTGGGTCATCTGAGCTTTATGGCTGAAATTGGCCCGGAAGAACTGCGCGATGGTTTGGAGGTCTTAAAGAGCAAAAACGGTTGGCATGATCAACGCACATTGATCTATGGGGAACTGTGGCGTGATGGCAAGAAAATCGACGATTTTATAGCATTAAACGAAATTGTCGTCGCCCGCGGTGACATCGGGCGGATTGTCACCGTCGAGATTGAGATCGACCAGGCGCCATTAACGACGTATCATGCCGATGGCGTGCTGGTCTCGACGGCCACCGGATCAACGGCCTACGCCCTGTCCGCCGGCGGGCCAATCGTCGATCCGCGCTCGCGAGCATTGTTGCTGGTGCCGATTGCCGCACACCTGACCAACGTTCCCTCGATGGTACTCCATGAGGATACAGAAATCACTATCCGCCTGCATAGTCGCCACAATGTTGGGCTGGCAGTCGACGGACGCGACAATATTCTGCTCCAGTATGATGATAAAATCACCGTGCGACGCAGCAAGAAGGTTTGCACGTTTGTCCGGGTGAAGCCGGAGAACGAGTTTTACTCCCGGCTGATTCGTAGATTGCGACGCGATGTATAATAGGCGCAACGTACGACGGTTGTGAGCAGCGCTTGAAGCGCGTAATCGGTTTGTGATACGGCTCACGATTTAGTGTGGAAAAGGGAACTTATGGGGTACATTGGTGCATCAGTCCAGGCTGTGATCGACGCGCCCATTGAGCGACTGTGGCAGATCGTCAGCGATGTCACCCGCCACCCGGCGCTGGCGGGTAGCGGCGAAGTGCAAAAGGTTGAAATGCTGCCTCCCGGCGAAATGGGGATCGACGCACTGTTTGAGTCGCAGCAACACAACCGTGGAATCAGCTATGTCACCGTCTCGAAGGTGGTGGGCTGGTTTCCTCCTTACCGCTTCGCCTGGCGCGTCGGTACAAGTCAATTTCCCGGCGTGGCTCAGATCTGGCAATTCGATATGACGCCGCGGCTGGGTAAGGTCGAAGTTGAGAACAGCATCACCCTGCCGTATGTGCTGCCGGACATTCCACCCTTCACGTTGCTGCGTGACTACATCGCCAACCAGGAAGCCAAAACGATTCGTCCGACGCTGGTGAACCTGGCGCGGTTGGCCGGCGCGGAACCGCCGACCGACTTCGAGGTCAAGCTCCAGCCGCCGGATACGGCGATCGCGCTGCTGCCGGTGTCGCTCATCCAGGAGGCTCTGTGGGTCGGCGCGGCGGCGGTTTCCGGCATCTGGCTTATTCGCCGGTTGGGCAAAAAAACCGCCTGATGTACAAAGACCTGACAGGCGCAAAAACCTGTCAGGTCTAAAACTGTCTACCTCACGTTTGCGTCTCTCTCCGCCCGCTGGCTACCTGCCGGTTGCATCCGGCGTGCCAGGTGTGGTCGATCCTCCTGTATCGGCGCCTTCCAGGAATAGCGAGCGTTCCGCCACGATCGGCTGTGTTGCGCTTACTTCTGCCGCTATGCGCTCCTCGCCGGGAACGATCTCGTGAACGGCCATTGTGTAGCGAGCGTTGGCCGGCATACGGATCTGCTGCGTTTCAATCGAGCCATCGGTGAGGACAAAGTCCACGGTTACAACCGCCGGACGCCGATTCGGGTTGCCGAGCAGCAGGAAGTAGCTGGCATCGTTGGTGCGACCGTCGGCGAACCGCCAGGTGTAGGCCGGCGCGCTCATTCCGGTGCTCACTGTGCCGGTTGCACCGTCGTTGAAATACAATGCGCGCTCGGCGGCGATGGGACGATCCGATTCGACAATCGTCGCCACGCCTTCATCCGGAATAACCTCGTTGACATTCACTGTCAGTTGTGCGGTGGGCGGCAAAGCATAGCGTCGCTCTTCGGTCTGGCCGTCGGGCGCCAGGAACGTCACGGTGACACGGGCGATCTGGTTGTTCGGATTGAGCAGCAGCACGCGTAGTTCAAAGCCGCGTTGGGTTGTGCCCTCGGCGAAATACCAACGCCGGGCCAACTCAACGACGCCGCGTCCAGTATGCAAACCAGCGCGATCCGGGCCAAAACGCATCGTGCGTTCGACGGCGATCGGCACGCTGGAGGTGATGCGCGCGCCGAAGCGGGTGTTGGGCAACACATCGCGCACGACGATGACAAAACGCTGACCAGCGGGAACCGTAAGCGACCGCTCAACGACGGCGCCGTCGCTTTGCATAAACGCAACTGTGACGCTGGCATTCGCGGCCTGGGGATTGAACAAAGCCAGATAGGTGTCGAACGCGCTCTCGGTGCTGCCCTCGGCGAAATACCAGATCCGCGAGAGGCGATCAATGCCCGGATTGTTGTCGATGTCGATATCCGTCGCCAGGGCGCGCTCGGCGATGATCGGCGCATCAGACTCGACAATCGCTGGGAGGGTGGTTGTTGCGCTCACGATGTCGTTGAGGGTCAGGTCTACGCGACCTTTGGCCGGTGCCGTAAGCGTACGCAATGTCGGGCTGTCCGGATCTAGCAGGGTAACGGTTACGCTGGCCTCGACGTCGGTCGGGTTGAAGAGCGCAAGGCGCTGGCGATAATCGCGCACATTGCCCTCGGCGAAGTACCAGCGGGCGCGCACTGTCGCCTGATCGGCCTGCGCGCGAATCTCCGGCATTAGATTGCGCAATGACGTGTCACGATCCGCCGCCGTGGCAATTTCGCTATAACTGGCGATATTCGGTCGTGTCACGCGCTCGTTGTCCTCCAGTACGCTATGCTCGCCGGTCGGGTCGATGCCATACGCCTGTCCCAGCCAGGCCAGCAGATCGACGAGCGTATGTTGGACGGTGGTGCTCGGCTCGACCAGCGCATCGCCGATCAGCGCCACGTGAACTGCGGTGTCCCCATTGGCCAGGCGTGATGTCTTTGTTGTCGGCCCGCCGAGGCGACCCTCGTAGAGCGCGCCGTCGCGATCGATTATGTAGTGATAGGTCAGATCATCCCAGCCGAGGCTCTGCGTTTGATAGATCGTCAAGGCGCGTAACAATGCCATCGTCGCGCCTACTCCGGCGGGCGCATTGATCTGATGAATTACCACCCCGCGCGGGTTGGCCTGGCTGTTCCACAACGCTTCGGGACGCGCGTTCCAGGTCGATCGTTCGATAAGCAATGGTCGCGGCGTCAGCGTATTGCCGCCGAAGCGAATGGGTGTTCGGGGCGAACCGGCGGCGCTTTCCGGTCCCTGGGTTGTGTCAAAGAAGAAGACCTTGACCATGTCGAGTATCGCCGACGCGCGTTGTACTGTGCTGGCGAAGGCGATCCGCAGTTGCACATAGCGCGTCCCGGCCGGAAATGCGATCACGGCGGGACTGGCCAGCGCGCCATCGTCCGCCAGTGAGCGATCTTCGTAGGCGATCAACGATTGCCAATCGGTCCAGCCCGCATCCGGCCCTACCTCGCCATCGGTGTCGAGGTCAAGCGCGATCGTCGCCGTCAACGGTGCAACTCGACCACGCAATTCGAGTTGGAGATCGGCTCCGGCGGGAATTTCAGCGCGCCAGACCGCGCCGACCGCGTTAAAGGGCGCATCGGGCTCAAATGGTTCCGAGACGAAGGTTCCCGTGGCTTGATCTTCCGCCAGGCGCAACTCGCCGCCAGCATTATTGGTGAGCAACAGACTCGCTTCGGGGATGATCTCGCCGGCTTGCCAATCGGCCACCGTGTCCAACAGCCACTCCCCCATCGGCGGCTCATCGAGTTGCGCGACGGGACTGGCCAACGATGCGACGGGGATAAGCAGCACACTGGCCAGCGTCGCCAGTCCGACGAGGTTCATCACCAGCCGGAAGGCTGACAAACGCCGGATCGTCGCGAGGATGGAAATCCGATCATTCATAACGCGCTCGTCCTTCGTTGGGTAGAAAATATCGTCGGCGATCTATGATCCGCTTCCACCATAACCCGTCATTCGGCGGGCTTTAGCGCGTCATAGGTATACAGATTATCGGCGCTCCAGAGTGACCAGCCGAACGCGTCGGCAAAATCCTCGGCCGCATCGATCTGCGCGCGCACCTCTGTAGGGCCGTATTCGACGATCTGATCATCGGGTACCCAGATTAGCGTGAAATCTTGCAGCCAGGGTCGCAATTTCGCCCGATCGCCGTCAACCATCCTTGCGCCACGCACCATACTTTCGTACACGATCTCGTACGGATGCGCGGCGGCATTCTCAAAGTTGAGTTCGTGAAGGCCATAGTGTGACGGATAGACCATTGGGCAGATATAGTCAGCGTGCTTGGCCATCAAGGTGAGATTCTGGCCAATGATCGGCTGCGGTTCCCAGGCGGCGTAGCCGAACACATCAACGGAAAAGAAGGCTCCCGCGCCGTTGATAGCCCGGTGGGCTTGCTCCATAAACGTTGTGATATTTTCGTACATCGCCTGCGGGTTTTCGTAATCGATCGGCTGCGAGAGTTGCATATACTCGATATCGCTGGCGTCATTCGGGAAACGGATATAATCGAACTGGATTTCATCGAACCCTAACTGCGCCGCTTCGATGCCGAGTTGAATATTGTAATCCCAGACATTGCGATTCCACGGATCCAGCCAGGCAATACCCCAGTCGGCGTAGAACTCCTTGCCGGTGCGCATATCCTGCGCGGCCCAATCGGGGCGAGTTTGCGCCAGCAAGTTGTCGTGGGCGAAGATGTGAATACGGGCGATCGTGTAGATGCCCCGCTGCTCAGCTTCGGCCAGAATCGCGCGGATGTCGTAGACGTCTTCCGAGGTTCCCAATTCTTCAATAATCGGCACAGACGATTGATAGTAGATCAAGCCCAGATCGACTAGATTATCTGACTTCAGATCGATCACCATCGCGTTCAACTCGGTGCGATCAATGACATCGAAGAGCTCCTGGAGTCGCTCCGGTCGATATGCGGCGATGGAGGTTTTGACGTAGAGCGCCCTGGCCTCAAATGGCTCAAGCTCGATCTGCGCCGGAACATTGCCGGGCTTCAATTCAAAAACAGCCTTGCGATATCCGGGCGCCAGCACCTGAATATAGCCGCTCTCCGGCAATCCATCCAGGGTAAATGCGCCATCCGCCTGATTGTCAATCCGTGTGTGAGCGACATCGGCGCCGGGAAGCTCAGTAGTTGCGATCACCGTTGCGTTGGGTATGATCTCGCCCGTCGTCTCATCAACTAGAGTCGCCGTCAATTCATCAGGCCGCAGCAACACATCGAGTGTGCTTGTACGTTCGATCTGTTGTGATTGAGGTGCATATCCGTCGGCCATAATTTCGATTACAGTGGCGTCCGGTGGAACACCTTCGAGGCGGTACGCGCCATCGGCGGCGCTAGTTGTTTGCAAGCCGTCGATGCCGATCACCGCTCCGGCGATTGGCTGACCGCTGTAGCGATCGGCGATGCTGCCGCTGAGCACGTTTGGTCGCAGGGCGACATCGTACGTGATAGCGCGATTGATTTCAACTTCTACCGAATCGTAATCAGGAGCATCGATCTCAAGCGTAAAACGCTGCGGCATTTCCGAAAAGGCGTAGACACCTTCGAGATCGGTGGTAGCGGTCAATATCCTGGTGGTGGTTGTAAAAACCGCGACCTCAACATTTGCAAGCGGCTGTTCTGTATATGCATCGGTCAGCTCGCCGCTCAACGTATTGGGGCGTAACTCCATAGTCAGCGTCACGGTAGGTGCGTCGGTTTGCATAAGCTGCGGCTGTTCACGTAGTGCTATGCGAGTTGTTTCATACCCCGGCGCGCTGATCTGGAGTGTGTCGCTGGTTCTCCAATGGGCAGTCTGGAATGTACCGGCATCGTCGGTGGCAGTGCTTGCGCCGCCGATACGGACGCTGGCCATTTCAACCGGCTGGCCGCTATATGCATCAATCACGGAACCGCTTAACACGACCGGCGAGCGTATGCTGCAGGCCGCTAGCGTGAGTGAAAAGAGAAAGAGCGGAAAGAAGAGCAGAGGACGTAGCAAAGCGGACGCGAGCTTGTGCCGCTCGGAACGCAACATGCTCATGAAGAAACTCCTACGTACAAGTATCTACATTCAGCCTAACTATGATAAAAGTTTTACAGTTTACTGTCAAGGCTTGCGTTATTTTCTGCATCTGGGGGTTAGCGTGTCAAACGGCAAGCAAGCGTTTTGGCCTGCTTGCCACGCTTGCGGAGCGAGTGAGACGGCCGGTGTGAGCCTCATAGAGAAATCATATCAGGTTTCGACTGAAAGCTCATTTGCCAGACCTGATCGGTCTTTGTGCGAGCCTGTAACCGAATTTGGTACTAGACGTGGCGCGCATGATTTTCGTAGACCACTTCGTAGATGCGATGCGGTTCTTGCTTGCCTTTGAGATGAACCTGACCTAACGGCTTGAGATGGACGGGCAACATATGATTATCCGGAAGCGCATCGCACAAGTGATAAGAGATGATAATCTGATCAGCTTTGGCCAACCCGGAGAGCCGACTTGCCGTGTTCACTACATCGCCGATCAAGGTGTAGTCGAGGCGTTGCTCGGAGCCGATGTTGCCAACGACTGCGCGCCCATAGCTGATACCGATGCCCATACCGATGTCCAGGCCGACTTCTTTGCGCCAGATTGCATTCAAATCGGTGAATGCCTTTTGCATATCGACTGCTGTAATCAAGGCGCGCTGCGGATCATCGGGCCGAGCGATCGGTGTGCCAAATACGCCGATAATGCCGTCGCCGAGAAATTTATCTATTGTTCCCTCGTGTTCATGCAGCACCTCAGTCATCGTCGTGAAATACCGATTGAGAATAAGCTCAACCAACACTTTTGGATTCGTTTGCTCGGTCAGCGCCGTAAAGCCGCGCATATCGGCGAAGAGCACGGCGACATCGCACTCGGTGGGCTGCCCAAACTCCTGACTGGCACTCATCAGGCGTTCGGCGACAACCGGCGAGACATAGCGTCGGAAAACGCTGCGCATCCGCTCACGCTCCTGGCGCTCCAACACCTTGATCGCTGTGATGTCCTGCATTACGGCAACCTTGCCCAATGGCTGTCCATCGGCCCCGCGCACCGGCGAAATGTTCACGCTATAGGTTGTGTCGCTGGGTAGTGAAAGCTCATATGAATCTTTGGGCGCCGCGAGCGCGACGGTATCCGTCAGCAGCGCTATCAAGCGTTCTAGCAACGGGTTCGGATTGGTCTGCGCCAGCGACTGGAGCGTTGTGTTATGGTGCGTTTCAAGCTTCAACGTCAGGCGCTCTTCTGCTGCGCGGTTGGCCAGGAGCAATTCGTTCTCCGGTCCCGCCAGCACGATTGGATTGGCCGTTCCGCCCAAGACGGCATTCAATGTACTGCGCTCGTCTTCAACGACGCGGTAAAGTCTAATGTTTTCGATGACTTGCATAATCAGACTTGCGACGGTCGTGGCAAGTTCGAGATCGGCACTCCCAAAGTCATTTTCGCGGCGTGTAGCATCAATAGCGATGATCCCCAGCGTATGTGAACTTGCTACCAACGGCACCAGCAACACCGACTCGATGGCGCGGGCTTTGAGAAAAGTCTGAAGCTCCGCAAACCGCTGATCCGTTTGCATACTGCGGTATATGCGCGGCGACTGTATCTGCTGGATTCGCCATTGTATATCGTTTGTGGAGTGAAGATAACGGAACAGATCATTGTCGGCATCGGTTTGCAAGCCATACAATGCGACCAGGGCACTGCCATGATCTTCAGCCTCGCCGAACAGGATCAACGCCGTTTGCCGGGCCCCGAAGATCATCGCGACGGCATCAGCGGCGAGTTGCAGGCTCTGAGTGGCGTCCAGTTGTGCGGTGATCGCAACCGAGAGGCGATTGACCTGGCTGAGTTGTTGAATACGACGTTGCTCGTTTTCCAGGAGCAACGCATTGCCCAGAGCGACGCTCAATTGACTCACAATCGCACTCAGCACCGCTTCATCGTTGGGGCCGAATGCATTGGGTTGTTCACTTTGCACATCAATCGTGCCGAACACCTCGCGTCGCAGCAGAATAGGCACCACCAGTTCGGAACGGATTCCAAAACCAGCGTCTGAAGCGGCCAGAAAGCGTTCGTCATTGGTGACATCGTCTGACCGGACGATCTGGCGGTGGCGAACGGCCCAGCCGTTGATCCCCTGGGTGATCGGAAAGCGCATCGGTTGTGTGTCGAACGAGGGCATATCGATGGCGCCTGCCACTTCCTTCACCGTCAGGTGATCGTTTTCGTGCAACATCATACTGACGCGCGGATACTCGAATTGCTGCTGCACCATATGCACGGCCAGCCGAATGAGTTGATCAGGGTACATCAACTCTGAGAGATGCGAGTTGATTTCATTGATACGGCGCAGCTCATCGGCGCGTTGAGCAAGCAACTCTTTCTGGCGTTGCGTTAGTCGGAAGAGTCGGGCGCTTTCAAGCGCGACGGCGCTCTGGGCGGCGACAGAGCCAAGGAGATCGGTATGTTCGGAGGTGAAATAGCCGGGAGTGTGATGAACGAGCGTGATCACTCCAAGCACGCGGCCTTCGCGCAACACGGGCATTGCCGCGACGCTGCGGACTTGTTTTTGAAAGCTGGCTTTGCTGACCCAACGATCATCTTCATAGGTGTCGGGAACAACCAGCGGTAATCGTTCGTGTAGTACCCAGCCGGCGACGCCATGACGCAGAATATCGCTAAGAATGGGCGTCGCTGGATTGCGGCTGCTCGAATAGCACAACGTGTGTTCATCGTCATAATCAACCAGGATAATACTCGCGCGGATTGCGCCCACTGCGTCGGCCAGATGATCGAGAAAACGGGTCAGCAGAACGTCCAGCTCAATCGAAGCGCCGAGTTCGCGGGTCAGGTGCAAGAGCAATTCGGTTTTGCGCTGCTCATTGCTGAGATCGCGTTGGGCCCGCTGCAAGCGTAACATTGCCCGAACATGAGCCAGCAGTTCGTCAATATCAATCGGCTTGGGCAAAAAGTCGTCGGCTCCAGCGTCCAGGCTCATCACGCTCGCCGATAGCTCGGTGTGTGCAGACAGCATAATGATCGGCATGAATGGCTTGGTTGTATCCATCTTGATCTGGTTCGCGACCCCTCGCCCGTCAATGCCGGGCAACGCCAGATCAAGCAATACGAGATCAGGCGTAATCAGGTGCAGATAGGCGAGCGCTTCTTCTCCGGTGCTCGCCAGCGCGACACGATAGCCGTTACTGACCAAAATATCGCGGAAGAGGCTACGCGCTCCAGGATCGTCGTCGACCACTAAGATATGTGCTGGCTCAGTCATAATATATATATGTGTTGTGCCGACAATGCTGAACAGCGTTGTGCGGCATTCAAAGAAAGCGCTTGTCCAGATTTTCACGCTACTAATGTGGGATAGTATATCACATCGTCTATTTTAGGCGCACAACAAACGGAGGCCGCATAAACACGACCTCCGTTTGTAAATGTTGTCGGGTCTAGCTATCGTTTGCGCCGCATCAAGATGACGCCAGCGACAATGAGCAACACCGGGAACACGAACGACATATTCAGGCCGATCTGCTCCAGGACAATCAATCCGCCGACGCCGATGAGAATGTATCCCAGCGTGCGCCAGTTGCGCACCCGTCGCGGCGGTGTTTGATTCTGATATGGCGGCTGCGCTGTGTTGACCGGCGCAGGCTGTTGCAAGAAAGCATCAGGGTCATCGATGCGTAGGTTTACCGTCTGACCGGTTGCCGGTTGATTGGGCGGCAACGGCTGGCCTGTCACCGGATCAAAACGATATTCCGGCGGTGATTGTGTTGGTTGCGTGAAAGGCGGGGCTGCGGCGGACGATGCCGACTGCTGCGTTTGTTGAGCGGCTTGCGCCATAAAGATTTCGCTCTCGACTCGCCCCGACTCTTGCCCAATCGGTTGGGCGGCGGCGAACGGATCCTGCTCGATGTGTTGCGAGCGCTGTTGATACGGTATGGTCGGTTGTCCGCTGACGATGGCTTTTCGCGGCATAATGAACCACAAAACAATATAGACCGGCAGGCCTAACCCGCTTGTCAACGTAACCAGCACAAAAATCAAGCGTACAATTACCGGGTCAATATTGAAGTATTCGCCTAGCCCGCCACAAATTCCGGCAAGCATCACTTCAGTGTTGCTGCGGGCCAATCGTGGTTGCATAATACTCTCCTTGGCTTGGCATCTACGAAAGAGTTCTGCTTTTATCTACCCATTCGACGGCGAATGGCGGGCGATTGTTGCGTCGGATATACTTATTATCATACCAGATTGTGCTAATTGCGACGCTGGTGAATAGAGGCGCTGGCATCGGGGTATCGCAGGTGAGGCAAAACAAACGAGCCCGCGCGCTCGTTTGTCGCAGGCTACTGGATGGCTTCAAATGCGCCGAAATCGAGCGGATTGACGTTCACCCAACGTCCATCTTGCACGTGCCAGATTTGATAATCCAGATGCGGGCCGGTGGATTGCCCGGTTGAGCCGATATAGCCAATCACCTGGCCGCGTTCAACCTGCTGGCCGTCGCTGACGGCGAATTCCTGCAAATGAGCATAGCCGGTTTTATACTGGTCGTTTGCCACCCAGATATGATTGCCCGCCGGCCACGAGCCGCTTGTGAGTGTCACAACGCCGGGATTGGTTGCATGAACCGGCCGATTCCAGGTTCCGCCCGGATCGGCTTGCCCATCGCTGTCGCCGTCGAGCGCCAGATCAATCGCGCCCCAGACATTCGCAGGCGCATGCGAGCCAACCCCATAGCCCTGGGTCATAACCGTATTCGGCGCATTCAAAGGATTGCCGTGCGGCATCAGATCCCCGCGCATACCCTGGCCGGTCTGCACCGCGAACCCTTTTAGCGCATTGGCTTCGACAGCGCCGCCCGATGCATTCGCCAGCATACCATTCCACAGGCTGATCTGCGATGGGTTGGCGTGGTTGACTCGCAGCAGCAGCCATCCTAACCCGACCACCGCCAGAATCAAAACTATCGCGCGCCCGCGAGATAGATTGGGCCAGCCGCCGTCAAACATCATTGCGCCACCCCATTGATCCGCCACTGATCGACCATTTGGTGGATGGTATTGGTATAACCCGGAACATTATTCTCGAACGCGGGGGCGTAGATCGGTATCACCTCTTCAACGGTTTGCAAGTCGCGCCCTTGAATATATTCAACATCGATCAGGCGATACCAGTCTTTGATGCCGGCTTCCCAGGAGGGGTAGTCGCGGAAACGACCATAACACTGAGCGTACCCCGCGCAAATAATGTTGCCGATGTTGTGGGTTGTGCCGCCGTCCGGTTTGAGTCCGGCCCAACCGGGATTGGTTCCTGCGCTGCTTTCGTGGATGAAGAAGGCCACGGCGAACGCAGGGTCAATGCCGTATTCAAGGCCGAGGTTGTACCAGATGTGGCCCGTGCCCGCGGCAGGCGATCCATACGATGCCAGGATCTGATCGATTATTTCCGCAGATATGCTCGGAGGCGCTTTGAGGGTATAATCGCCAGCGGGTCGTGATTGGGCGAAGATATTGACGAGACTGTTGTCCGTTTTGCCTGTTGCGCCAAATGCTCCGTTCCAACCGCTGAGTATCGGCAGTCCTGACGTCCGACTCAGAAACACAAACAGCACGATGACGCTCAGCGCACCGACCAGTATCAATCCCAGGCGGCGATCGATCGAAAAACCTGCCGGTCGAGGAACGGCAGCCGGCGTTGAATACCAGGCGTGTTGCTGCGCGGCGAGCCGTTCAGCCCGCCACATATCGACCTGCGCGTCCTCCAGAGCTTGACGCCGCACATAAATTACGTGCTGATCGTCGTCTTCGGCCGGCGGCGTTGCGGGCGATTCCGGCTGCGGGTGAGGACGCAAAGGATGTGCGCGGATATCGTGCGTGTTGTGCGGGAAGCGTGATGGCTGTGCATCCAGGGTCAGCGCGTCATCGAGATCGCCCACAAGGTCGCGCAGCGGCGCCGGCGGAAGTCTATGCGGCTGATCGACCGTGTCGATGTGATCAAACAGCGGCTTTGCGAGGAAACTCCGCTGACGCACACCTTTCGGACGTTGCGGAACGGACGAACTCACTGTGAATGCTCCTGCGCAAGCAACCCCTGCTCTTCGGGGGTTGGCAGGCGAAATGCGCCATCTTTATTCAAATATAGCACTTGCTCATTATGTACTTCAATTAGCAGATCATTATACCCGTCATTGTCCATATCATGCAAGACAAGGCTGATAGGTGTGAGATCTTCGTGTTCGCCAAACAAATACGGACCAGGCAGATGGCGCACCTGGCTTGCGTCGCCGCCCGGCAATTCTAACACAACTACCTGGCGATCAAGATTGATCGCGACAAAATGCGTCGGCTGTCCCTGTTCCTCGCCGTGGTTGACGAATCCGCTCAGGTGTGTGGTACGCGGGTCGCCATAGCGCAGGTCGTCGATCTTTACCCGCGCCCAATCAACCGCTACGCCGACCAGCAGGTAGATCGCGAACGCAGCCAGAATCAATATCGCCGCATATAACACTCTATAGCTTACGGCAACCGCGCCTGGGCGCTCGTGCTGTTGCTGGGGCGGTAGTTCTTTGCTTGTAACAGCCATAGCAGACTTCCTTTACAATACAAGCATATCTGGCAGCGCTATACCACAAACAAAGCAAGCGTTCAGATCAGCGCGCGATCTCGAATCAGGCAAAGGTAAGCACAATACGCTGGAAAGCTTCGTCGTGTCAAGCGGCTTATGATAGGCGTATTATAGATCAGAACATTTGTTCTGTCAATCGTTTTTTTGGCTTTATGCCCTGATTGTTCGCGTTGATTCAAGGAGCCGGGACAGTTAGCATTGTCCCGGCTCCTTGGCTGGCATAGCGATCTGTTGTCGTACGTCACCCGTGGCGCAGGGTGATGATCGTCGCCTCCGGGCGACACCCCAGTCGCAGCGGCATTCCGCCCAACCCGCGCGATACATACACCTGCGTCGTGCCAGCGTGTTCGAGGCCGGCGGCGTAGCGTGTGCCATAGAATGGCAGACAGCACGAGCCAAGCCAGGGCAGCCGTAAATGACCGCCGTGGGTATGCCCGGAAAGCTGCATATCAATCGCATAATCAAAAGCGACGTCGGCGAAGTCGGGTGCGTGCGCCAGAAGGATCGTAAAGGTGTCGCGAGCGATGCCGGTCATCGCTTGATCGATGTCGGGATGGCCATCCCAGATATCGTCAATGCCGACGAGCGTGAACAGCCCATCGCGCCAGCGCAACTGGCGATTTGCGTTGATGAGAAACTCGACGCCCAGGGGCTCCAATTCGGCGCGGATGTCGTCGAGTCCTTCCCAGTAGTCGTGGTTTCCTGGCACGGCATACATCCCCAATGGTGCGTTGAGTGGATGCAACAGATCCGCCAGTTCATCGATGGCGTTTTCGAAGCTGACGAAGTCGCCGGTGAGGGCGATCAGGTCGGGCTGTTCGCGAACCATTTGCGCGACCGCCCAGCGTGTGTTGGCCGCGGTGTAGGGTTGACCCAGATGGAGATCGCTCAACTGACCGATCCGCAGGCCGTCGAGTGTCGGCGGCAAGTTCGGCGATTGCAACGTAACGCGTTCCAATACCGGACGGCGTGGCTCGAACAGGGTGGCATATGCTGCGCCGGCGACTGCCGCCGAGCCAAGCGCAAGCACAGTCTCGCGACTGAATTTACCGCGGCGCAATGCGATAGTCGCCAGCGTTCCCGCGCCGAGCGCAGCGCTGAGGCCAAGCCAGCGCGGGGAATAGCGCACACGCGTTGGGTCGAACGGATGACTGGCCTGATCGTGCGTGACCAGGTGTTGCAGCCGAGGGGAAGACGTAGCCATTGACGATGTACTCCTTTTAATGCCATCCACGCAGCAGGCGACGAGCATTCGCCGTGCGAAGGCGACGTCGCTTCAGGCGCTGCGCGGCCAAGTATTTATGTTTGGGGTTCGGGAAGAAAAATGTGCGTCTGCACTGCAATGCATCTGGCGTCAGTATACGCGCCGTTTATTACGAACAGATGAATTGACGCCGTTTCTCCGTCGCTTTACAATAGATATGACTCCGGCAGCATTGCAAAGCGCCAGCAGTGGTTTGCGCACGATTATATCGCACGCCCGTCGGTTCATCCTGGTGCAAGCGTTATTTTATGCCTGATTTATCTCACACAGCAGTTGCCGATCCGGCGGCCTTTGAAGAACGGTTGCGTAGTGTTCCGCAGGCGCCCGGCGTCTATCTCTGGAAAGATGCCCATAATATATTGCTCTACGTCGGCAAGAGCAAGAGCCTGCGCGACCGGATGCGCTCCTATTTCAGCGCGGCGCACGCGCTCGGCGCCAAAACGCGCCGTATGGTCGGTCAGATCGCCGATTTCGACATTATTGTCACGCAGAGCGAGTTGGAAGCGTTGCTGCTCGAGATGAACCTGATCAAGCAGCATCGGCCGCGCTACAATGTTCTGCTGAAGGACGACAAAAGCTATCCCTATATCAAAGTGACGCTTCAGGATGGCTGGCCGCGTGTGTTCACCACCCGCAAAGTGCTTGACGATGGCGCGCGCTATTTCGGCCCCTACGCCAGCGCCGGATCGGTGTACAAAACGCTCGATCTGCTTAATCGTCTCTTCGCGTTTCGTCCCTCCTACGAATGCAAAGATAGCAAGTTCGCCCGTCATCGCAATATGGGCAAGCCCTGCCTCTACTATGATATGAAGCGCTGTCTGGGGCCGTGTGTGCCGGGCCTTGTGTCGCAGGAAGAGTATCGCCGGGCGATTGAATCGGTATGCCGCTTTCTGGAAGGCAGAAGCGACCAGATTATACGCGATGTGCGTCAGCGTATGGAACAGGCCGCCGAGGATCTGAACTTCGAGCGTGCGGCCTATCTGCGCGACCAGCTTCGGTCGATTGAGAAGGTGTTGGAAAAGCAGCAGGTGTTGCGCACGGTTGATACCGATCAGGATGTGCTGGCCTTTGCTCGCGAAGATGGCAGCGCGGTGGTGCAGGTGTTGTTTATCCGCGGCGGCAAGCTGATCAACGCTGAGCCGTTCACGCTCCAGGGCGCCGAGGATGCGAGCGACGCCGAGTTGTTGGGCTCGTTCATCACCCAGTTTTATGGTGCGGCGCCGAATATTCCCTCCAATTTGTTGCTGGCCGAGCACGTCGAGGAGCCGATGATCATCGAGCGCTGGCTGTCGCAGAAGCGCGGTCAGAAGGTGGAGGTGCAGGTGCCGCGTCGGGGTGAAAAGCGCCGTTTGATCGAGCTGGCTTCGCAGAATGCCGCGCAGAAGCTGAACGAACTGCGGCTCCAGTGGCTCAACAGCGAACAGCGCGCTGTGGCCGGCCTGAGCGCGCTGCGTGATCATCTTGACCTGCCGGCGTTGCCCCGGCGCATCGAATGCTACGACATCTCGAACATCCAGGGCGCGCAGTCGGTCGCCAGTATGGTCGTGTTTACCGAGGGCGAACCCAGGCCGAGTGCGTATCGCCGCTTCAAGATCAAGACGGTTGCGGGCGCGAATGATGTCGCCTCAATCGGCGAGGTGATTCGGCGGCGCTTCAAACGGGCGGCGGATGCGCTCGCGTCGGCCAACGATTCCGGCGCCGAGAGCGAATCGGAAGCCGAGGCGACGCCGGCGGCCCGCGCCGCATGGGCAGATCTGCCCGATGTGCTTTTCGTCGATGGCGGGCGCGGGCAGGTGAATGCGGCCCTGGCGGCGCTGCTTGAACTGGGCTTCGAGCATATCCCGGTCGTGGGCATTGCCAAAGGACAAAGCCGCGACCGCTTCGACCTCGTGCGCGCCGACCGCGATGATCCGCTCGTACTGGCGCGCGATAGTCAAGCGTTGCACCTGGTGCAGCGCATTGACGAGGAAGCGCATCGTTTTGCTATTACCTACCACCGCAAACTGCGCGACGCATCCACGCTGAAATCGCCGCTGGAGGAAATTCCCGGCATTGGCCCGAAGCGCAAGCGGGCGTTGCTCAAGGCCTTCGGCTCGATCCAGGGACTGCGTCAGGCCAGCATCGACGAGCTTGCCGCCGTGCCCGGTATGACCCGCAAGGCGGCTGAAGAGCTGAAAAGCTTGCTGTAGGACCAGCGACGACGCCTTGTCTGCGCTTTTGGTGGTTAGTGTCCAGTCTGGAAGGGTTGACATTCGCGGTAGAGCCGCCGCCCGCTTTTGGTGTATCATAGGTCAGGTTTTCGCGCCCACGATTGAGACAAAGAGAATCCTATGTCCAGCATCCATTCCCACGTGAATCCGAACAGCGATGAGTTTCGCGCCAATGCCGAGCACAACCGCGCGCTCGTCGACGAACTGCGCGAGCGTATGCACAAAGCTGCGCTCGGCGGCGCTGAAGAGTCCCGCCGTCGCCACACGGAGCGCGGCAAATTGCTGGTGCGCGATCGGATCAATACGCTGATCGACGCCGACTCCGCCTTTCTTGAACTCAGCCCGCTCGCGGCGTATGAAGTGTACAACGATGATGTGCCCGCCGCGGGGATGGTCGCCGGCATCGGGCGTGTGGCCGGGCGCGAAGTGATGGTCATCGCCAACGACGCCACCGTCAAGGGCGGCGCCTACTATCCGCTGACGGTCAAGAAGCATCTGCGCGCCCAGGAGGTCGCTCAGGAAAACCACCTGCCCTGCATCTATCTGGTCGATAGCGGCGGTGCGTTCTTGCCGTTGCAATCTGAGGTGTTTCCCGACCGTGAACACTTCGGGCGCATTTTCTACAACCAGGCTCAGATGTCGGCGCGCGGCATTCCGCAGATCGCCGCGGTGATGGGCAGTTGCACGGCGGGCGGCGCGTATGTGCCGGCGATGAGCGATGAGGTAGTGATTGTCAAAGGCAACGGCACGATCTTCCTCGGCGGGCCGCCGCTGGTCAAAGCCGCGACCGGCGAGGAGGTAACTGCCGAGGATCTGGGCGGCGCCGATGTGCATACGCGGCTTAGCGGCGTGGCCGACTATTTCGCCGACGATGACCGTCAGGCGCTGGCGATAGTGCGCGACATCGTCGCCAATCTGGGGTCGCGTCGTGCGCCGCCCTGGGAGATGGCTGAGCCTGAACCGCCACGCTACGATCCGGTGGAGCTCTATGGCATCGTGCCGCGCGACACGCGCAAGAGCTACGACGTGCGCGAGGTGATTGCCCGCATCGTTGATGGCAGCCGCTTCCACGAGTTCAAATCCCGCTATGGCGCGACGCTCGTCTGCGGCTTCGCGCGCATTATGGGCTTCCCGGTCGGCATTCTGGCGAACAACGGCATTCTGTTCAGCGAGAGCGCGCTGAAGGGGGCGCACTTCATCGAGTTGTGCGCCGCCCGCAACATCCCGCTGCTCTTCTTGCAAAACATCACCGGCTTTATGGTCGGCAAGCAGTACGAGAACGGCGGCATCGCCAAAGACGGCGCGAAGCTGGTGACGGCGGTGTCGTGCGCGAATGTGCCCAAGTTCACCGTGATCATCGGCGGTTCGTTCGGTGCGGGCAACTATGGCATGTGCGGTCGCGCCTACGGTCCACGCCAGCTCTGGATGTGGCCCAACGCCCGCATCAGCGTGATGGGCGGCGTCCAGGCGGCGAACGTGCTGCTCACCGTGCGGCGCGACAACTTGCAGGCGCGGGGGGCGGATATGACGCCCGAAGAACAGGAGACATTCAAAGCCCCGATCCTGGAGAAATACGAGCGCGAGGGCAACCCGTACTACAGCACGGCCCGGCTGTGGGATGACGGCATCCTCGATCCGGTTGACACGCGCATGGCGCTGGCGCTGGGCCTTGCCTCCGCCGCCAA
Source organism: Chloroflexaceae bacterium (assembly GCA_028282325.1). Lineage (GTDB taxonomy): Bacteria > Chloroflexota > Chloroflexia > Chloroflexales > Chloroflexaceae > JANQID01. The sequence goes on from JANQID010000022.1 coordinate 93,499, forward strand.
CGCGCCGGTCGAAACGACGAAGTTCGGCGTGTTCCGTATGTGATGGGATGTGGGGGTCGGCGCGGTGAATGATACCAAACGTTAATGAACAGGCCGCATGGCACCCTGACCCTGAGCGCAGCCAAGGGGAAGGGGAAGGGTCGCGGCGTTGGGGGAATCTGAGATTCTTCGCTGCGCTCAGAATGACAGCATGTGATAGCTACCAAACGTTAATGAATAGGCCGCATGGCACCCTGACCCTGAGCGCAGCCAAGGGGAAGGGGCTCGGCGTTGGGGGAATCTGAGATTCCTCGCTGCGCTCGGAATGACCGCATGTGATAGCTACCAAACGTTAATGAATAGGCCGCATGGCACCCTGACCCTGAGCGCAGCCAAGGGGAAGGGTCTCGGCGTTATTGGCACCTGAGATTCTTCGCTGCGCTCAGAATGACAGCATGTGATTGCTACCAAACGTTAATGAATAGGCCGCATGGCACCCTGACCCTGAGCGCAGCCAAGGGGAAGGGTCTCGGCGTCCCCGACAGCCGGGTTTCGTCGCTGCGCTCAGAATGACAGCATGTGATTGCTACCAAACGTTAATGAACAGGCCGCATGGCACCCTGAACGCAGCGAAGGGGAAGGGGCTCGGCGTTATTGGAATCTGAGATTCTTCGCTGCGCCCGGAATGACAGCATGTGATAGCTACCAAACGATGCTACCCATGCCGCATGGCACCCTGAGCGCAGCCAAGGGGAAGGGGAAGGGTCGCGGCATTGGGGGAATCTGAGATTCCTCGCTGCGCTCGGAATGACAGCATGTGATTGCTACCAAACGAAAATGAACAGGCCGCATGGCACCCTGACCCTGAGCGCAGCCAAGGGGAAGGGGCTCGGCGTTGGGGGAATCTGAGATTCCTCGCTCCGCTCGGAATGACAGCATGTGATTGCTACCAAACGATGCTACCCATGCCGCATGGCACCCTGAGCGCAGCGAAGGGGAAGGGTCTCGGCGTCCCCGACAGCCGGGATTCTTCACTGTGCTCAGAATGACCGCTTGCGGTAGATCCAAATTCGTTT
>JANQID010000027.1 GCA_028282325.1 Chloroflexaceae bacterium
AGATCATGATCTGGTTGCCCGCCGACAGAAAGGCTACGACTAGAACATACCCTGAGCCATGCCGATAAGTATGATGAACAGCACAACGATCAAAATTATCGAAAGGCAACCGCCGCTTCCCTCAGCAGGATCGGGCACAGCCTGCACGTAAATAACCTGCGGCGGCTGAGAATTGGCGAGCGCTGCACGAACAACTGCGATCGCGATAATGATCAGAAAGCCAAAGAAGAAGAGTTCACCCATATCCATCCTCCCCTTGTTAGTTTACGAAACCTGCCGGATGCTTGAACGATAGAACCGGATCGTTGTTGAATAAGTGAATGGCGTCGGTATGGTTTCAGGGTTGCATAAAGAGATTCGTGCAAACCTTGCGGGTGTGACAGCGCGCAGGGAGGTTTATGCGTGATATTGCATCATTTGCCGTTTTCGCGTCGCATTCAACGGGCCGTTTGCGCGTCTGCTATAATGAAAGTATGCAAACGCCATTTCCGGGTATGGATCCCTATCTTGAACATCGCGCCCTCTGGCCTGATGTACATAATAGTTTGATTATCGCTATCCGCGATGCTATCGTGCCGATGGTAGCGCCAAACTATTACGTCAGCGTCGAGAGCCGCGCCTATGTGCTTAAACCTGAGGGCGATGTGTTCCTTGGTCGCCCCGATGTTTCAGTCATCCCAACTGCAAGCGCGCCGACTGCCAAAACTCGTGAAATCGCTGCCGACGAGGTTTCCGTATTGGAAGTGGAACTGCCGCTCGGCGATGAAGTCAGCTATTATTACCTCGAAATTCGCAGCGTGCAGACCCATCAACTGATCACGGCGATTGAATTGCTCTCCCCAGTGAATAAAGTTGATCAACGTGGACGTTTTGAATACGAACAAAAGCGTTACGAGACGATGATGTCGCGCACCAATTTCGTGGAGATCGACTTGCTGCGGGCAGGTGAGCCGATGCCGCTCAACCAGTCGGTCATCAGCGACTATCGCATTCTGGTGAGCCGGGGGTGGACGCGACGCAAAGCCCATTTGTATGCCTTCAGTTTGCGCGCTCCTATCCCATCTTTTCCGCTGCCGCTCTTGCCCGGTGATGCGGAGCCGCTGGTTCCGCTGAATGAGATTTTGCACGCGCTTTACACGCGGGCGCGTTTTGATCTGCGGATCGATTATACGCAACCGCCAACGCCGCCCCTGCCGGAGGAGCATGACGAGTGGGTTAACCAGCTTTTGCGGTCGTCTTGATACACAGAGGCGCGCGGTGATCACTGGCGCTTTGGCGCTCACCCTTCTTCCGGCGGCTCGAATTTGTAGCCCACGCCCCAGACGGTCTGGATAAACCGCGGATGGGTTGGATTGCGTTCGATCTTCTCGCGTAAACGCCGGATATGTACCGTGACGGTGCTGGCGTCGCTGGCGAATGTAAATCCCCACACCTGGTCAAGCAACTGCTCGCGGGTAAACACTAGCCCTGGATGACGCATCAGGAACAGGAGCAGATCAAACTCGCGCGCGGTCAGGGTGATTCGGTTGCCCGCCAGGGTGACTGTGCGGGCTGCCGGGTCAATCCGTAGCGAGCCAGCGCTTACCGGCGCGGGCGGAGGAACAGTGGCGTTCGCCAGCGCCTGGGTGCGGCGCAATACGGTTTTGACGCGCGCAACTAACTCGCGCGGCGAGAAGGGCTTGACTACATAATCGTCAGCGCCTAGCTCCAGCCCCACCACGCGATCGGTCTCTTCGCCCCGCGCCGTCAGAATGATAATCGGCAGTGCGCCTTCCCCGCGCACGCGACGGCAAATCTCCAGCCCATCAACCTCGGGGAGCATCACATCAAGCACGACCAGGTCAGGACGTTGCCGCGCGATCAGTTCCAACGCTGTGGCGCCGTCAGCAGCGGTAATGACTTCAAAGCCTTCGCGAGTGAGATACAGAGCCACAACTTCCACGATGGTTGGTTCATCATCGACGATCAGAATTCGCTCACCGCCCATAGAATCCTCTGCTCTTGCCTATTGTTTGGTTTCATCGATTCGACGCTGGCGCGCCAGAAACGCCGCCCCTTTGCCGACGCGTGTATTGATCGGTGCGCTCAAACGACAGAGCGGGCACTCATCCTCATCCCAGGATTCCATCAGGACTTCGGCGACCGCAAATAGTTTTGGAATATCGAGCAATGCCGCTGTCACGCCTCCGCGGTTGCACAACGCCCCCACGCCAATCACGACGCCACTGTGCTGTCGTACGGCATCCACCACATTGTGTACCGAACCGCCGGTGGTCATCACATCTTCGACAACCAGCACCCGCCGCTTGGACAACAAATCACCGTAGCCGCGCCGGAAGATGCGCATCCGGGCATCACCCTTGCCTTCCTCTTCGGCATACACCGCCAGAACCTTGCGCCCCGTCAGCTCGCAGAGATGATGCGCCACCCATTGCGCCATAATCACCCCGCCGATCGTCGGCCCGGCCACCACGTCCACGCCGTCGTCGGCGAATGTCCGCGCGATGATTGCGCATAGTGCGCTCGTCTCCGCAGTATGCGGATACAGCGCATCTTTATTGACATAACTTGAGCCGTGACGGCCCGATGTATAGACAATGTGGCTATCGGTGATGATAGCGCCGACTCGTTCGAGCACCGCAAGCGGCGCTTCAGTATCAGGCGTTTCGGTTGGAGTCACAGCGTATTGTCCTTTCGTTACAGGCGACCTCTGTTCGTAGCCTCGACAGTACGGACGAACATACAAAACCGCGCCGAAGGATAAACCCCTCGCCGCGGTATATCGTTTCGGGCAAGATTACGAACTTAGCCCTTTGCCTGGGCGTACAGCTCGGCAACTTTCGCCCAATTTACCACGTTCCAAAACGCATCTACATATGCGGCACGTTTATACTGATACTTCAGATAGTAGGCATGCTCCCATACGTCAATGCCCAGAATAGGAGTCAAACCTTCGGAGACGGGCGTGTCCTGGTTCGGCGTGCTGGTAATTGCAAGCGCACCGGCCTTGTCCGCTATTAGCCAGGCCCAGCCGCTTCCAAAGCGACCCAGAGCGGCGGCCTTGAACTTGTCTTTAAAATCGGCGAAGCTGCCAAACGCGCTCGTAATCGCGGCCGCCAGGTCGCCTGTTGGCTCGCCGCCGGCGCCTGGGGCCATCAACTGCCAGAACAGCGAATGGTTCCAATGGCCGCCCCCATTGTTCCGAACGGCATTACGAATGCTCTCAGGAATGCTATCGAGCGAGGTCAGCAAGTCCTCGATGCTCTTATTGACCAACTCGGCGTGGCCATCAAGCGCTTTGTTCAGATTTGCGACATACGTGGCGTGGTGATTATCGTGGTGAAACTGCATCGTCTCTTTGTCGATATGCGGCTCCAATGCATCATAAGCATATGGCAAAGGCGGCACTTCGAATGGCATAGTGAAGATCCTCCTGGAGATAAACAACCTTATATTTCGGCAGCGTAATCAACGTAACGAACGCAAACAAGCTCGCGAACAGACGAACACTCCGGCATCGCGTGCTAGCCGTCAATCGTCTGAGCAAGCACTGCTCAACCGTTAAACACTAGTATTATATAGGAACAATGCTGAGGAAAACAACAATGAGCGCGTATCAGGCTGGAATGTGATAGCGACAGCAGAGACCGCCATCAACGATCGTTGCATCTCGGACAATGGAAACGCCGAGCAACTTCTCGTATAGGGCCAATTCCTGCACACAGAGTTGCGGATGTTGCCTGGCTACGCAGTCGATTGGACAGTTGTGCTCTGTGAGAACAAACGAACCATCGTCGAGTTGCTCATACTCGCACATATAGCCTTGCTCGGCAAGAATGCGCGTCAACTCCACAACTTTTTCCTGGCGACTTTTGCCTTCGAGCTGGGGAGCAAGGGCATCAAGTAATCGTTCACGCCGCGCATTGAACATTGCCTTCACAGCATCTTCGCCGCCGGTACGTTCGACATAACCGATGACATCGAGGGCAAGTTTATCATAACGTTTGGGGAAATGGCGTTCAGCCTCCGGAGTAAGGGCGTAGAGATGACTGGGGCGACCGACGCCGCGACGCAAGCCGATTACTTTGACCAGCGAATCGCGCTCAAGAAGCGCCAGATGCTGACGTACGCCGACCGCACCAATCTGAAGATCTTCACTCAGTTCCAGAGCTGTCATCTGTCCATACCGGCGCAGAAGCTGGAGTATACTCTGCCGTGTTGAGCCTTGCGTTTTGCGATCAACGCTCATAAGTTTCGCCAAACTGCTATGAAGACGTCCGGTTCATTTACACGAGAGATTGTATTGTTCTTGAGTATAACACGTAGCATTATTATTTGTCAAGGAAAAAGCTTTTTAACATAAAATCTTTATATTGACGTAAGACTGCAAATCGAGGATGGTGCCGATGAGTCTCACGTGCAGAGGGGCGTATGTTCGGTGGTTTGTGGGGATTCTCGTTCTGTTCACGGCGGCTTTCCAACCGCCATTGATGTCGGCGATGGCGTCTGATGGGACGAACTGGGTATCTGGGGCGATCAGGCTAAAGTAGAGGTTAGAGGTGACATTCCTCCAAAGAACGCGGCAAGAGCAATCAAGCTCTTGCCGCGCTATCGTATCTGAGTCTGCACTGATTTTGCAGATGCGACCGCTACCTATCTCTCCTATCCTTCCTCGCTGCGTTGCAGTATCACGTACAGCAGCTCAAGCAGGACATTCTTGACGCTTTCCCGCTCAGAGGCCACACAGGGCAATACCTTGACTTCATCTGGCTGACGCAATGCGAGGCGCAGCTCATCAGGCGTCCAGGCGTTAGGGCGATCCTGCTTGTTTGCTGCGATCACATATGGCGTGTCGCGATAGGAAACGAAAAAATCGATAACGCGATTCGTCTCGCGGAACGTTTCAGGGCGGGTGCTATCCACCAGGATGACCAGCCCTAACATTCCTTCCGAGAGGATCTCCCACATAAAATCGAAGCGCTTTTGACCTGGCGTGCCAAACAAATGCAATACAAGATCGTCAGCGATGGCAATGCGCCCAAAATCCATTGCCACCGTCGTTTCTTTTTTGATCAGTTTGGTATCGTCGGTAGCCCTGCGCTCAGTCGAAACCACCTCGATTTCGCTGATCGATTTGATGAACTCGGTCTTCCCCGCGTTCACTGCGCCGCTGATGACCATTTTTACCGTCTGCACACCGGCCCTCCGCTACGGTGCTGCGCCCTGGCTGTAGCGCACAGCCCTACATACCACGGATACGGTTAATAATGCGTTTGACCAGGCTTTTCTTCACCCTGGGCGTTTCCGCAATCGGCGCGCCTTGCATCGTCAATGGCTTCGGCTTTTTCACCACGTCAACCAGACCCGCAGTCACAAAGCCGTAGACGATACGACCTACATCGAACTCGCTCAGGTTGATTTTCTGAGCAATCTCAGCAAGCGTGTCTTTCCCATTGATACGGGCAAACACTCGCCATTCTTCGGGAGCAAGCTTGACCCCTTTGGCCTTCTCGCCTGGTTGGTCAACGAACTTGACTACCATATCGGTGCTGGGGATGCGATCTTTGATGCGCCCCCACTCATCAATCCGTCGAACGCCCTCCATAATCAGGTTTTCCACTGATATGGGCGCGGGCATCACCGGCGTATCGGGCAATGGCTTCTCGCCTTGTTCAAAGCGAAATTCGCCGTCAGGCCAGCCAAACAGTCCATAGACCGACTCTTCGATATGCGCTTGAAGAGCGCTTTGCAGATCCTCTTGCGACAGCATCTGCATACCAATGATGATCTGGGTCAAATTGACATGCGCCGCATCGGTTTCAAGCTTCTCACGCGCCGCGACAAGCTGTTGCGGCGACAATCTGCCAAGACGTACGAGCAAATCGCCCGACTGTTCATCTTGACGCCGCGCTGCATAAACAAGCTTTCCTCGGTCGAAGAAGAGCAAGGCGCTTTCATCACCCCGATTGAGATGCAGGCCGCCGGTTTTGTATCCTCGATCAACAAGATACAAAAAGTCGGAGAGGCCAAAATCTCGAATGTTTCCGATCAGCGCCATTGCATTGCCTCCAAGGCGCTACTATGCTCATATGTCGTCAATGCCGCCATCATAGCGTGTTTGTTCCGAGGATTCAGTCAATGTCAGAACGTTTTGTGCGCGTTGCGGAGGGTTCTCGCAACGCCTGCTCACCCCTCTGAACGACAGTCCCTCGTAGCTGTCAGTCCTTCATATAGCAAGGCCGTCGTCGGCAACAGTGCCAGATACGACAGCCACTACCTCAGCTATCATAACACATAACGCAGCATCTACGACAACCGTTAACAGAATTGCTTCACTATCTCGCTCATCAATCGAACGCTGTGCCTATGTCTGGCCTGATCAGTTGGTCGGCGGGCGCCGCATCTACTCATCAACCACATAGCTCTGTTCGGTCTTGTTGCCCCGGCGGGCGAGTGTTACCGCAGCGGCGCGAACGCCGGATGCCAGACTGGAAATGCGGATAATCGGCGATGCGACCCGCTCTGCGACAAACACGGTTGTTGTGGTCGCCGTGCTGGCCGAGTCGCGCACATTCGCAGATACCGTCTGCGTATTTTCGAGGATCTCATTGGCTTTCACCAGTGCTATGTCTACCTTTGGAACAATAGTATCGCGCGCCAATTTGTTGATCGCGTTAATGGCAAACAGAACGGCAAGCAAGATCGCGATGGTCAGAATAGCGCCAATGAGTTGCAGCGAAGCCAGCAATACAATCGCGATGTCGCGAGAGCCTTCACGAAACCCGGACGGAAGGACGATCGCTGCGATAATGAATCCTACAAGCACCAGGGTTATCGCCCCCACACCAATGCCGATCCATTTGAACACAGTCTCTACTCCCCTGCTGCGGGCGACGCTTCCTGGTACGCCGCATAGCTTACTTCAGGTTGGGTCTACACTATCGTTTCAAGGCTGTCAGACGGGCAGAATTATATCATACTCGCAGACGTGAGGCAACGGTCAGCAGGATCCATGCCGCCAGCGTCGATTCGAGCACCGGTACGCCGGCAGGATGCGGGAGATTGAGCGGCAGGCTTAGCCCGAATCCATAGACCAACAAGACGCCGACAAATGCCGCGAGCCAGAAGATCGGCAATTGTTGCCATCGTCGGCCCCATAGCAGATGCGCAAGCGCCGCACATATCGTTGCAATCAAGACAAGCAGAATTGTCGCTGGGGTAGTAGTTGGCATAGGCTGATGGGTGTTGTGTGCAATCTGGCTTGCTCGCGAACGGCAATTGCCGATCATCGCAGATCAGCCGCGGCTAATAGGCCCGCCGCCAAGTACCTGGTCGCCGACGTACATCACTGCCGCCTGTCCAGGCGTGATGGCTCGCTGCGGCTGTGCAAAGCGCACCTGGAGGCGTTGGTCGTCGATCGGCGTCACACAAGCTTCGACGGCTTTCGCACGGGCACGCACCTGGATTAGACAATCGAACGACTGTTCCGGCCAATCGCCGCTCACGAACCCGACGTTCTCGACGACGAATGAGTCGCGCAGAACGCTGTCAGCAGGCCCGACGATCAGGGCGTTTTGCTCCACGTCGATCGCAGTGACAAAGAGCGGCTGGGGGCTGGATAGACTCAATCCTTTGCGTTGGCCGACAGTATACAACGGAAGTCCCTGGTGTCGTCCAATGTGGCGGCCCTCTTGATCAAAGATCGGGCCGGGACGAATGCTTTCGGGCGTTTCCGCTTGCAGAAATCGCCGGTAGTTGTTATCGGGAATGAAGCAGATGTCCTGGCTCTCCGGGCGGTCGGCGGTCGCCAGTCCATAGGATCGGGCTTGATCGCGCACTTGGGCTTTGGTGAATCGCCCCAACGGGAACATCAGTTGCGCCAACTCGGACTGGCCAAGCATATAGAGGACATACGACTGATCTTTAGTATAATCAACCCCGCGTAGCAAGGTATAGGATGATCGGTCGCCTGCATCCGGTATTTCCTCGATCCGGGCATAGTGCCCGGTCGCCAGATAGTCGAAGCCAAGCGCGTGCGCCCGTTCAAGCAAAAAGCGAAATTTGAGATCGCGGTTGCACGCCAGGCACGGATTGGGCGTGTAACCATGTGCGTAGGCATCGAGAAAGTACTCAATCACATTCCGGCGAAATTCGCGCTGGTAATTGAAGACATAGTATGGAATGCCGAGCTGGTTGCACACACGCCGCGCGCCGGCGACCATTTCCATCGAGCAACACTGGCTCTCGACAAGGCTTCCGTTGTCGCCTTCCCATAGATGCATTGTGACGCCGGTGACAGCGTGTCCTTGTTCGTGCAGCAGCGCCGCGACCACCGAGCTATCGACGCCGCCGCTCATCGCAACCATAACTTTCGCCATTACTGCGTTCCAGACCGATAAGACGAGACTAATTTTCAATAGTTTTTGACTACGTTAGTATTATACCGTAGCCGATCATGAAATGGGAAGCTGGAACAGCTCCGGCTTCCGCAAAGCAACCCTGTTGATCCAGGAGAAATCTATGCACGACCCGCAGACGCGCATGCAGGCCCTGCTCGATGATCTGGTCGCCCGTGATGTCGAACGCGGCATTCAAGTGGCCGTCTACCTTGACGGCGAATTGGTCATCGACGCCTGGGCCGGTCTCGCCGACCCGGCGACCGGGCGCAAGGTGGATGGCGAGACGCTGTTTTGTACGTTCTCGGTGATTAAGGGCGTCACCGCGACCGCAGTCCATATGCTGGCCGATAGCGGTCAAGTCGATTACGATACGCCGATTGCAACGTACTGGCCGGCGTTCGCCGCCAATGGCAAGGCGGCAATCACGCCGCGCCACGTCTTGGCCCACACGGCCGGCATTCCGCACGTGCCCGACGGATTAACGCCCGCCGATTGGTGCGATTGGGAGGCGATGACCGCGCGGGTCGCGCAACTCAGCCCGTTGTGGGAGCCGGGAACGGCCACCGGGTATCACGCAGTGACGTTCGGTTGGGTTCTCGGCGATCTGGTGCGGCGGGTCGATGGCCGCCCGATCGAGACGTTCGTTCAGGAGGAAATCTGTGCTCCACTTGGCATTGATACGCTTCATCTCGGCCTGCCTGCCGCCGCCGAGGCGCGCGTGGCCCCGCTGGAGCCCGGCCCGCCGCCGCCCTGGCCGTCGCCGCCGCCCGATTCGCTCTACCGCCGCGTGATGCCGGAATACACCGAGCCGCTGCACGCATTGGCCAATCGGCGTGATTTCTGGCGCGCTGTGTTTCCGGCCAGCGGCGGCATGATGAACGCGCGAGCTATTGCCCGCATCTATGCGGCGCTGGTCGATGATGCTCGTGACGGCGTCCAACTACTTTCCGATGAACGCCTGCGTCTGGCGACCACGCTCCAGGTCGAAGAGACGGATCAGGTATTGCGTTACCCGATCCCGAAAGCGCTGGGATTTTTCGTTGGCGGACGGCTATCGCGGGTGGGTCAGCGGCGCGCCGTCTTTGGTCACGAGGGCGCCGGCGGTTCGATCGGCCTTGCCGACCGTGAGCATAAGTTTGCGCTGGGCATTGCCAAAAATCGTCTGACCGACAACTGGATCGGCCAGGAGACGATGGCGCTGGTCATCCAGGAGGCGCGAGCGGCCTTGGGAATTGAAGAGTGATGAGTGAGAAGCGGCGCTGCGCACCTTGTGGAGATTGGGCCAGTCTTTTCTGATTCGGTTTGCCGAAGCCGCCGGTTGACATAGTGCGTAGATACGCAATGAACCGTTGGTTTCGAGACTGGCCCAGTCTTTGCAATCAGTTTTGGAGCGGTGCAACAACCATCTTCGCTTGCACGCTCACGCCATCTGGCGCATACTATGGCCACTTCGGATGAGTCTAGACGCACGAGAGGAATCATGTGTCAACCCGCACGCACGGACGTGCGCCGAAGCGGAGGTTCGCTATGCTCAACGTGATTGCCGTCGCGATCGGCGCCGCTGTCGGCGCGAACTTGCGCTATGGCATCTCGCTCTGGGCGGCGCAGCGTTTCGGCGCGGCATTTCCCTATGGCACGCTGCTGGTCAATGTGCTGGGCTGTATCGTGATCGGCGCGCTGCTCACCTTCGCCGCCACGCGCCTGACCCTCAGCGAACCGACGCGCCTGCTGCTGGTCACCGGGCTGTTGGGTGGCTTCACCACCTTCTCGTCGTTCGGCTACGAAGCCTATGCCTTGTTCACAACCGGCAACTGGCTTTCCTCCGCGCTGTATGTGCTTGGCAGCCTGGCGCTCGGATTGGTTGGGGTGACGCTCGGCGTCGCGCTGGCGCGATTGATAACGGGATAAGTGAGGATCAACGTGGATCATGCAGAACTGGCCCGGCAGGTCTGGGTCTATATTGACGAGGGCGACCAGCATCATGGTTCAGTCGCTGGCGACACGTATCCGCGCCACGCTGTGCCGCCACAACTGCCCCGGCGCGACGGTGCTGTGCGGCGTTGGCGGTTATGGCGCGCACAACGTTGTCCACGGCGCTATCCCGGTCGATATTCCCAACCGTCTGCCGCTGGTGATCACGTTCGTTGATCGCACCGATCGCGTCGCGCAGGTGTTGCCGGAACTTGGCGCGCTGATCAACGAAGGGTTGATCACGGTCATGCCGGTCGATGTGTTCAAGCAAAGCGCGCGAGCGATCGGGCCATTCCCGGCTCATCTCACCGTCGGCGATGTGATGACGCGCGATGTGGCGCGGGTGTATCCGCACACCTCGGCGCACGAGATCGTCACGCTGCTGATCGACCGGGCGTTGCGCGCGTTGCCGGTGGTAGATGATACAGCACGGCTGGTGGGGCGGGCAGCCGTGCTGGCTGCGCTGAGTCATATGGATGATGTGGACAAGGGTGGATGATCGGCTGCGTCCAAATTTATACGCCGCGTTCGCCAGATCCAACAGAGAATGCTATAATCCGTTGCCGTCGCGCACCCCCCAACGTCGACGTGTGTCATCCGCAAGAGCATCGGAGATCAGGCCTATGCAGCGGGCGTATGAACTGCGCATTTTCGGCGCGTTCGTCGTGCTGTTGACAATCTACCTGTTCATCGCCCGCACGATGCTCGCGCCGGTCGAGTATTACGGCACGATCGAGCAGCCGCGATTTATGGACCCCTGGATCGCCAGAGCGGAGACGATCATCAGCGGTCAACTGCTCTACCGCGATGTTTCTACGATGACCCCGCCGCTGATTAATGCGCTGCTGATCCCGCCGACGCTGGTCGCTGGATGGTTTGGCTACCAAAATCCTTGGGCGACGCTGGCGTTTATGCTCTACTTCGCGCTATTCAATCTCTTCACGGCCTATCTGCTGCTGTATATGGCCGAACAGCGCGCCGAGGGCTATCGCGCCGCGTTGGCGTTTCTCTTCAACCCGCTGACCTTTGGCAACGCGGTGCTGCGACGGCAGGATGAGGCGATCTTGACCTTCTTCTTCGCCCTATCGCTCTTGTTTATTTTGCGGCGCAAAACCTGGAGCGCCGCAATCACGATCGGGCTGACGCTGCTGGTCAAGCTCAGCGGCGCGTTGTTGATACCGATCGCCTGGCTGCGCACGCGCGACTGGCGCTATGTGTTCGGGCCGCCTATCGTGTTTATCCTGGTTTTTGCGCCGTTCTTGATCCTGGCCAGTCGATCGGCGTTCTTCTGGGATGTCACCCAACGCGATACACAGCATCCCTTCCAACTCGACGGGATCAGTCTGGGTGCATTATGGTATCGTGCGAGCGGCGGCGAACCGCCGCTGGCGTTGCCGTGGGCCTTCGCCGTCGTGCTGGTGGTCGGCTCGCTGCTCGCCCTCGCTTTGATCGCCTGGAAACCGCGCGGCCTCTTTGAAGACCTCAGTTTGCTCACTGGCGTAGTGCTGCTGCTCTCGCCCAAGCTGCATTGCGGCTATCTCTCGCTGCTGGCGCTGACACTGGCTCCGCTGGCGGCGAAATATCGCATTGGGGTACTGTATATCATCTTCGGGCTGCTAGCGCTAGTCGCGGATTTCTACAAATGGCCGGTGGAGGATTTCGCCGTCGCTTTTGAGCTGATGCTGGTTTCGGCGCTGGCGCTGGCGCTGGCATTGGCATGGGTGCGTCGCAGCGGAACGCCGTCTCCGCCTGCGGACGAGCAATCCCAATCGATCTGATGAGCAAGCGCGCCACAGCCATTCTCGTGGTTTCCGCCGCCTGGCCAACGAGGGCCGGGTGGATGTTTTTTGGCGCGCTGTTGATTGCCGCCGCCGCGCTGCTCTTTGTGGCCCTCCGCACCCCGCGCGTCTGGGTGCTTGACATCGGTGCGTCGGGCGATGCTCCCTTCGTCGAGCGCTTCTTCGAGCGCGAAAACCGTGATGGCCAGACCTATCGTTGGAGCCGACCTGACGCACGTATCGTTCCGCACGGCGCCTATGCCGGCCCGGCGACGTTGGAGTTGCAGATGTTCAGTGATCGCGCGACCTACGGCGTCGATCCGCGCTTGAACCTGATTCGTGCAGAGCGGGTCTGGGGAAGCTTCGACGTTGCACCGGGCTGGCGGGTCTATCGTGTGTTGCTGCCGGGCGGGGCGCTGGAGAGTTCGGGCGCGGGCGCGGCGGCGCTTATGCTCGAACATCCGGCATATTATGCCACACCGGGTGATGCGCGCGAGCGCGGCGTGGCTATCGACCGGATCCGGGTGCTGCCGCTTGAACGTCTGCCGACTCCCATTGCGCGCCCGCTCTTTCAGGCGTTATTGCTTGCCTGGATGCTGGCGTTGGCGATTGGCGGGCTCTGGTTTCTCGACCGCATCGCCGCGCCGCAGAGCACTGCCCGCGCCGCCACAATCCGCGTTGGCGCGCTGGCGACCGGCCTCGCCGTCGGTCTGGCATTCTGGGCGTGGCGTGATCCGGGAATGTTGATGTGGGCGCTGCCAGTAACGCCGTTGATTCTGGTTCTGGCGACGGCGGGACTCGGCGTGTTGTTTACAGTGGCGGGAACCGGAAAAGACTGATCGGGAAGGAGTTGGCGGAGGATATCAAAATCCTCCGCCAATCGTTCACCCACTCACTTGCATTAACGATTGCCGCGACGACGCACTCGCATTCGCAGCGTGACGCCCATCGTCAGTAGCATGGCGGCAAACAGAGCCAGCGCGACAAGCGCTGTTTGTACGCTGTTGCCGGCGTCTCCCGTTTGCGGCAACGTTTGGGCCGACTCGTCGTCGGCTGAAGCCGGAGCGCCGAGCGTCTGCGCCGGAACCGTCTTTAGATACGCAGCGACAGCCAGCGCGTCATCATCCGTCCACTTGCTGAACGAACCCTTGATGATGCCGAGCATTGGGCCGGGTTCGATCTGGGTTCCGTCAGGTTTGTCGCCTGTTTGCAAGAACTCGGCGATCTCCTCCTCCGACCACTCTCCCAGACCGGTGTCGTTATCCTGCGTGATGTTCGGCACGAAATTGAACCCCGGATGCGGTCCGCCCGCCATAAACGCAGTGTTCGGCGGGGTATGGCAATCGCCACAGTGCGCCAGAGCCTGCGCGATGTACTCGCCGCGAGCGAGACCTCTGGTCGGCGCTCTGGCGGGCGGGTCGCTCTCCAGCTCAAATTCCTCCAGATCCGAGGTGTCCGGATCGGTGATCTCGTTCTCGATCGCCGGAATGGTGCGCAGATAGGCTACCATGTCATACATATCCTGATCCGATATCTGGCTAAACACCTCGACGGGCATACGCGCCAGGCGGCGGCCATCGCGATCGACGCCGAGCCGGATCGCATCAATAATCTCCTCATCGGTCCAATCGCCAATTCCCGTCTCTGCATCCGAGGTGATGTTCGCAGCATTACCCTCCTGGTCGCCGGCAAGGAAGCCGGCCGAGTCGGTGTGGCAGCCGCATCCGCCCGCCAATGCAAAGACATACTCCCCGCGATCGGCGTCGCCTTTTGAGGCTTGTGCCGCGGGCGCGGCTGAAGTCGCCGCAACGGTCATCACTAGCATTACAAACAAACCGACCACAAAAGCGAACACGTTGATTTTGTTCACTGCTCATCCCTCCCTAAGGCTTGTGGAAAAGCCTCCTATGCTAGAAATATGTCTTCGGGCGGCGCAATACGCGGCTGCGCCGCCCGTAAATTTCAGTGTGCTCGCGTTCTATTCGCCTTCCAGGCTGAGCAGGAACGTTATCAGCGTCTCCAATTCCTCATCGGTAAATGCGTCACGGTAGTTGGGCATCGCATTGAGGCATGGCCCGCGCGGGCATTCTTCCACGATAAATTCGCCTGGCTTAAGCAACGATTGTTCGAGATATGCGTGCGCATCCATACCGGGAATCCGCTCGCCCGCCAGTGCGCCAATGTTGCTGAGATCGGTGCCGGGACCATCTTTGTTGCCGCGATCACCGACCACGTGGCAGGTATAACAGGTCGGCGAACTGGCTTCGAGCAGCGCTAACCCCGCATCATCAGACGATGCGCCGCCGTCGGTCGATTCGTCCGCCACGAGCGGGGACAGCAGCTCCTGGGTGTTGACGACGCGCAGATACGCGATCAGCATGCTCATTTCTTCATCGGCTAGACCCGGTTGGCCGCCGTTGGGCAGCATCTCGATCCCGGTGACATTGCGCGGATTGCTGGTTGACAGACCCATACGAATTACATTTGCCAGTTCTTCATCCGTCAACGTGGGCATGCGTTTTCCGCCGCGAAAGCTCTTGCCCAGGCTCTCGACGCCCTCGCCGTTAGGGCCGTGACACACGGCGCAATAGCGCAGGTAGGTCGTTTGACCATCAAGCGCTGCACCGGAAAGCCCTTCGCTGCTGACTTCCGGCGTGGAGGCGATTTGTTCTTCGCCGCCGTTTTGCAGCCAGATTAAATACTCATGCGCGCGCGCTGCAGCGGTCTCGTCCGATGAGTTAATGCTTTTGAGATAGGTCGCGATATTGAGCAAATCCTCGCTGCTCAGATCATCACGTCCGCCCCTGGGTGGCATTCTGATGTTCGATTCATTAAAAGGACTGTTGATGCTCAGACCCATATCCACAAATGTCGCTAGTTGCACCGGCGTCAATGTTCCAACAAATTCACTACGCGTCAAATCAACGCCGATCCCCTCGATGCCACGCGCGCTCTGGTTGTGACAAGGTGCGCATACCTCGGCGAACAGATGTTGCCCAGCTTCAGCATCACCGGCGTCGTCGGCGGCGAAATCCGCCATCGACTTGTGTACATACGCAGCATCCGGTCCAGACGACGATGAACTTGGAGCAGTCGTCGCCATTTCGGATAGCGCGCCGGATGAGGATGACTCACCGCAAGCCGCCGTCGCAAAGACTATCCCTGCAGTCAGCAGAGCAACGCCGATAAATCCTGTTTTGCGTGATACACTCATAGGCACATTTCTCTCGCAATCAAGAACCTCAACGTACTACTAGGAATACTCAGACAGGTTCAACCCACAACCGGATTTTGGCGCACACAGATCCAT
The DNA here is from genome assembly GCA_028282325.1 of Chloroflexaceae bacterium. Lineage (GTDB taxonomy): Bacteria > Chloroflexota > Chloroflexia > Chloroflexales > Chloroflexaceae > JANQID01. The sequence continues at coordinate 15,459 of JANQID010000027.1, forward strand.
GCCATCGATAATGGCCAGACATAAAGCAAACCTAAATACGGAGTGTAACTCCCGAAAAGGCAACTCTTTACTTATGGAGTTATATTGTTAGTGGTAAACAGCTATATCGAGGGTGCGTAGAATCATCTGATGCATAGATGTTGCCAGCCCTCAAATGTATGAAACAGGCAGAAGATCTGGAAAAGAAAACTCTAGCCTGGTAAAGTTTGTGCTTAAATGTAACACATCCCGAAATAATTGTCAACAGCTATAAATGATATTCTTGAAATGATATGAATTAACGACAGCCCTGCGCTCGTTATCTAGCTTTTTTACACAAATTATTGCTTTGAAATAATTTTTAAAAGTTTTTTATATCATTACTACAACGATACCAAACGAATTTGGATCTACCGCAAGCGGTCATTCTGAGCGGAGCGAAGAATCCCGGCTGTCGGGGACGCCGAGACCCTGAGCGAAGCGAAAGGGAAGGGTTACATACGGCCTGTTCATTATC
>JANQID010000057.1 GCA_028282325.1 Chloroflexaceae bacterium
CGCCATCCCACCAGATGTGTTGCACGTGATCGCTGCCATAATGCACGGCAAAACAACTCAGCCGGTTGGAACCCCAGGCGGCGCAAGATGGCGCCGAACGCAAATCGCCGCCTAGATCCTCCCAGGCCGTCCAGGCGTTGCCATTCCACCAGCGATGCAGGAGTTGATTCTGGCTCCCGCGCACGAACAAATTGAACTGATTCGGCTGCCACGAAGTTACGCTTGGCGCCGAAGTGCCGCTGTTGGCGATGATACTCCAATTCGACCAGGCGGGCGGTGCAGGCGTCGGCGTCGCGGTTGGCGCGGCCGGAGTCGCAGTTGCGCTTGGCACGGCCGGGGTCGTGGTTGCAGTTGCATTGGCCAGCGTGTTCGTTGCCGTGATAAAGTTGGCGACCAGCTTCTGAGAAGGGGAGATGTTGAATCCATATTGAACGATATGCATCGGCGCCGCCTCGGCAGAATCCGCCTCCACAATGTTGTACAGGGCCTGCTGAACATCCTGTGCAGCCACTTCAAACACTCGTTGCTCATCTGTTGAGAACATGACTGACATCAAACCGACAAACGATACAACCAATGAAATCGCTATTAACCAGGGAAACCAGCGCGGCGTCGATCTCATACATGCCTCCTCAAGCTTTACATATTGTCAGGCTCACCGATGTTGCACAGCGCTCGATCCGAAGCGAAAGCGAGATCTTGCTATCCTGCTTCGTACTGTACTATAGAGTTCGCCTGGCGTGAAGATCATGTGACGGCTTTTCCAGGTAAAGGTTTCGTATAAATATCAAGCCGGTGATTGGGATAGCAAAACGCCGTTGCGCCTGGCGTGCAACAGCCGGATCGGCCAGAATGGCGACGGTCAGGATTGCTGTTGAGACTCGCGGAGTTGGACGAGATCCCAGAAATCGCTTTCGAGCTGCGATTTGCCGTCCTCTTTGGGGAGATGTTTGTACAGCTCGTGATAGACCAGCCAGAGCGCGACGCCGAATCCGAGCATATCGGGGATAGTCAGTGCAATGCGCGTAATCGCGTTGACTTGGGCGACCTGCTGGTTAAACAGATCGGTGCCGAACGTCGCTGTGACAATGAAGAGGTTGAGGAAGAAGTTGGCCAGCGCTGCCAGAATATTGACTCCAACAATAATCATGCTGCCGATCATCAATGCGCGATGCACCGATGACGTATCCAGCAGGGTTTCGAGTGATCGCTCTCGTTGGGGCGTATCAGGATTCAGCGCCTGGATAAAGAACTGGGTCATAATCGGGCGGCGAATGATGACCGAGCCGCCGAACACGGCAATGGCGACAAAAAAGCCCGCCGTGTCTTTGATCGCAAAGAGTAGGCCATCGACGAACCAGAAGGTGAGCAGGCCACGAATAATCGCGGCGGCGCCGATGTACGAGGTGATGAAGTTGAAACGTCGGGTAATGAAGAAGAGATCGGCGAATACCCAGCCGACCGGGATGAGCGCTGCGAGGATGTAGGCCGGTATCGCGCCCATCGGCTCGCTGAGGTAGGATAGGATAGCGATCGGAATAACTGCGCCGAGGATAATATCGAGGATCAGTTTGGTCGTGCGATTCATACGTTCAGGATACCACACATCGGGCAGTATTCGTTGGAGTGGAACCGGGAAGTGCAATGGCCGCGCGAGCGGTTTCGGCCACGCGGCGCATTATACGCGACACCCGCCTGGATCGGCAAGGCGATGCGAATCGGTTTTTAGCTTATCCATTTTTTTCGGTCAATTTTTGCTCTTCGGGCAAAAATTGACCGAAAGTAAGGACATAAAGTACCACTCTGCCGAAGGTTTCAGCAGCTTTTTTCTGGAACTAGGACCAAAAAAGCGCCACAACTTCCTGGCGATTTGTAAACAGATCTATGCGTCCTCGACAACGGGGGCGCCGGGATGCCGGAGCAGCCGCATACCGTTAAGCGTCACCAACACCGATGCGCCGACATCGACCAGCACCGCCATCCACATCGTACCCAGGCCAAACAATGCCAGCCCGACAAACGCCAGCTTGACGCCAATGCTGAAGATGACATTCGCTTGGATCGTTCCCATCGCCGCGCGACTCACGCGCAGCACGAACGGCAACCGGCGCAGGTCGTCGTTCATCAACGTGATGTCGGCGGTCTCCATCGCCTGCGCCACGCCGCCGGAAGCGCCGCCCACCGCGATGCCGACATCGGCCGTTGCCAGGGCTGGCGTGTCGTTGATTCCATCGCCAACCATCGCGACCACGCCGTAGCGGTCGCGCAATGCTTTCACGGCGTCCACTTTGTCGGCGGGTAGTAGATCGGAATGCATCTCGGTCACGCCAACCGCATCGGCGACCTTTTGGGCAGCAGATTGATTGTCGCCGGTAAGCATCACCAGCGCGGCGATGCCGTCGCGTTTGAGTTGCGCCAGCGCCGACCGACCCGACGAGCGCACGGTGTCGGCGACGGTGATAGCCCCGCGGTACGCGCCATCCACGCCGACCATCATCGACGTGTGGCCGCGCGCCGCCGCCGTGTCAGCGAACGCGCAATGCTCGGCGGTATGCGGTACGGCATCCTCGAAATAGCGGTGGCTGCCGATTAACACCGGACGATCGGCCACCTGGCCGCGCACGCCTTGCCCCGCCAGCGCTGTCACCATCTCGGCGGCGGGATACCGCTGCGCCACGCCCCGCCGCTGCGCTTCGGCGACGATCGCATACGCCAGCGGATGCTCGCTGCGTCGCTCGACAGCGCTGGCCAGCGCGACTAGATCGTCGCAATCGGCGCAACGCGGATCGTCTCCTGTTGGCGTACATGTCGTCGAACGCACCTCCACTACCGTCGGTTGGCCGAGCGTGAGCGTGCCGGTTTTGTCGAACGCCATCGCCCGCACCCGGCTCAATGTTTCCAGATGCACGCCGCCCTTGATCAGCACGCCGTTGCGCGCGGCGTTGCTGATCGCGCTGATGATGCTGACGGGCGTGCTGATTACCAGCGCGCATGGGCAAGCGACCACCAGCAGCGCCAGCGCGCGGTAGAGCCATCCAAACGTGTCGGGAGTTGGGTTGAGAAATGGCTGGCCAAAGAACAACGGCGGTACGATTGCCACCAGCGCCGCCAATCCGACGACAGCCGGCGTGTAGTAGGCCGCAAAGCGATCAATGAACCGCTGAGCCGGCGCGCGTTGCTCCTGCGCCTCCTCAACCAGGGCGATCAGGCGGCTGATCGTGGTGTCTTCCGCACGTCGCGTGACTTCGATCTCTAGCGAGCCTTCACCGTTGACGCTGCTGGCGAACACCTCGGCGCCGACGGTCTTCTCGATCAGGCGACTCTCGCCGGTGATCGGCGCCTGGTTGACCGCCGATGCGCCCGTGATCACCTGCCCATCCATCGGGATGTGCTCGCCCGGCTTGACCACGATGATGTCGCCGATGCGCAGATCTTCAATCGGCACGTGCCGCTCAATTACCTGGCCATCGTGCGTTTCGCGGCGTGTCGCTTCGCGCGGAGCCAACTGCATCAAACTGCGGATCGCGTCGCGCGAACGGCTGGCGGAATAGCCCTCCAACGCCTCGCCAATCGCAAACAGCACGATCACCGTGCCGGCTTCGACATACGCACCGATGAACACTGCGCCGACGGCGGCGAGTATCATCAGCGCGTTGATCGTCACCTCGCGGCTGATCCACAACGAACGCCAGCCGCTGCGTGCGATCGGTCCTCCGGCGACGAGCAGCGCCAGCACCGCCGACAAGTTGACGAGTGGATGATCGATGCCAAGGAATTCGCCCAGAATAATGCCGGGCATAATCAACACCGCACCGAGCAGCGCCAGACGAGTATCGAGACGTTGCCACAGAAAGCGAATGAAGTTTGACGGGCGCAACTGCTCGTGGGTTTGGTTCGGCGCGGCCTTTGAATCGGCTACGTTGTAACCCAACTCGCGCACCCGCGCGACTATGTCAGAAGATGAGACGACGCCGGTCACGTGCAGCTTCGCTGTCGAAAAGCTTAAATTACACCCGCTCACGCCGTCCAACTGCGCGACCCCGCTTTCCAGCGAGCGAGCGCAGCTAGGGCAATCCATGCCCTGAATCTCGAACACGAAGGTATCTTGTTGGGACATCCGACCACCTCCGCCGGTCAGCATTATTGCATCCGGCGCTATGAACCAGCTTTTACAAACTGGTTCTATGATAGACCTTCAAGTTGGGTTGAGAGTCAAGGGGAAATGTGAGCGCCTCGCCGACGCCGAGCATCAACGTTCAGCTTCCAAAGCTAGGAAGAGGCGGGCGAACACAAACGCATTCGCCCCATGTGCGATGAGCAGAAAACCTTCACCATCGTGCGCAAACTCAGGCGCCTGGTCGGAATGAGTGTGCGCCTGGCAGCTCGCCTCCAGGTTCGTCAGTGCCTCCAGCGCCTCGCCGACGGCGGGATCGTCGCTGACGACCAGTATATGATAAGCGTCGTGTTCTTGCCAGATATGCACATGCTCGATGCGCAAGCGAGCGAGGATCGCCCGACCCTCGGCAGTGGTGAGCACGCAGCCGGTGTATTCAAGAAACCAGTCGAGCATTTTCTCCGCCGGGCGATTCAGCGGATTGGCGCACACGCGATCGACGAGGCGAGCGAGTAGCGCTTCGGATGAGCGATCGGTGCTTTGGGCGAGGCGCTGCTGCATATCTTGTAGAAAGAGGCTCATCTCGTGCTGCAACACCAACAGCGGCGTTACCTGCCGCTCCAATGCCAGATAACGCTCTTCGGCGGTGCGCAGCACCGTATCGTCGTTTAACTCGCCCTCTCGCCAGGCGACCAGCAGCGCGCGGATGTCAGACAGCGTGAACCCCAGCCGTTGGGTGCGTCGGATGAATTGCAGCGTGTGCTCGGCATCGCGGTCATAGAGTCGATAGCCGGCCTCGGTGCGCTCGACCGGCATCAGCAGATGCTGCGACTCGTAATAGCGCAACGTCGAGGTTGGCATATCGACGCGTCGGGCAAGCTGGCCAATAGTTAACAATTGTTCGTCGGATTCGTGCATGTCCTATCATATTGCGCTCTACGCAATTTTTCGATTCAGCAAACCTTCAAATGCTTCAACCTGATGCTTCGGCACCGCCGATTTCGGGATCGCGATAATCGCGCCGCCGGACAGGAACAGCACATAGATCTCGACCATCATTTTCCATCCCTCGAACTGATCCCAGCCAAGCTCGCTCTGACCCTGCAAAGTTTTGATCAGTACGCCCCGATCGCCAAACTCATAGCGTGTTGCGAGAAAGTAGGGCTGATTGGTATCGCGACTGTCGCGCCAGGCCGAGAAAACCCCCATCGCGATGTAGAGCAGAAACGGCACCATCCCGACCAGCATCAGATAAAGCGGGCCATTGACATATGCAAATGCCATCAAGGCCGCCGCTGCGAAGGCATACATGTAGAACGTGGGGCGTTGGAAATGACGAAGGACGGCGAGACGAAAGAACTGGTCTTTGGCAAGTTTTGTTTCGATAATCATGGGTATTCGGCATGTAACGCGGCGAGTACAGAGATATTGCCCTACGTTTTGTAGGGGATCACCTCTAATAATACCAGGTTTTGCGGGGAAACAGAGCAGAGGCTTTCGGCAGGATTGAGCCGCGAATGATGGCGCTGACCGAATCAGGCTAGAGCGCGGCGGCTCGCGTATATGTTCAAGGGCAGACGCAAAGGCCGGCCCCTGAACGCAGATACAGGTCTACGCCTGTTGGTTTGATCAGGTTGGATCGCGTTGGATCGCGAGCGTGTAGTGCAACTGTACGAGGCCGCTGGGGTAGGTTTTAGTATTCAGCAGTTGCAGGGGCTCCTCAAGCGGAAGAGGCGTAAACAGGGGAATTCCCGCACCAAGCAGCACCGGGTGGACTGTCAGGATATACTCATCGATAAGCCGTTGCGCGCGAAAAGCCGCGACGACCTCACCGCCGCCGACGAGCCAGATCTGTCGGCAGCCATGGACAAGGATCGTCGCAACTATCTGCTCTGCGTCACCCGCGACGGCGACCACCGGTTCGGGCACATTCGGCAGATCACGGCGCGTGCAGACAAAGCAAGGCTTGTCGGCATATGGCCATTCGCCAAAGCTCAACACTTGGTCGAAGGTTTTGCGCCCCATCACTAGGGCGTCGATTTGCGCATAGAAGGCGGCATAACCATAATCGCCGTCGGAGAATAACCAGTCAATGCCACCGTCCTCGCGCGCAATAAAACCATCGAGGCTTATGGCGATAAAAAGCTGCACCTTTAGCTCGTCCATCATCGCTCCTCATTTACGGCTTCCGCGCCCGCACCAGCGCGATGTTCGCGAATGTTTCGGTATGCCGTCGCGGATCATCTGCCGCTGCAAACGCCTGCTCGATGCGCCGCACCTCGGCGCGCTCAATCTTCAGGTCGGGCAGCAGTGCGGCAATCTGCTCCGGCGATAGTAGATCTTCTTCGGCGAATCCCCAGATCGCGCTCATCGAGTGATCCCACTCAGCGACAATGAGCGTGCCGCCGTCAGCGAGCGCTTGCCTGGCGGTATTGAGCGTCTGGCGAGTTTTGTCGCCGCCGGGTAACGCATAGGTGCAGATTACCAGATTGAATCTGCGCGACGGCTTCCACGTTGTAATGTCGCCAACTATGAACATCGCATCGAGGCTTTCAGCGCGCGCTGCCTGTGTGGCAAGCTCTATTGCGCGCTCGGCCCAATCGACGCCGGTGACCTGCCAGCCGAGCCGGGCCAGCTTGAGAGCATTTTGTCCCGACCCGCAACCCAGATCGAGCGCCGCGCCCGGTCGCAGATCTGCAAGCTCATAATCCAGCAGATAATCGGCGACAACCACCTGATTGGGATCTTCTGCGTACGCTTCGTTCCAGAAATCGCGATCCATCTCATCCATATGCTGCGTCCTCCTCATTGCTTTGGCGGCAAGATCGTCACATCATCCGGCGGTTCGACGTCGGGGCCGTACAGATAGAAGTCTTCCCAGGGGTGATAGTGCGTATAGAAGTTGTCATTGTGGAGCGTTTGGCCATCGGGCAGAGTCACGGTGCGAATATAATTCACATCGACGCCTGGACGGCCATGCACAAGCTGGCGAACCGCCCCGGCGGGCAATGCAGCGTCATACTGCCAGACCGGCGAACCGGGCTGGGTCCAGTTGCGGGTGTATGGACCCTCGTACGTCACGCTGCGCCCATCGTCATAGCCCCAGATGGCGAATGTTACGCGCGCCGTAGCCGGATCGGACGCGGCGGCGATGTACGTCGGGCCAAGCGAGTCGTTGAACCAGCGAAAATCGACGCTCGGTGTGTATACCGTTGCGTCGAAGCCAAGAATGTTCTCGTAGAAATAGACGATGAACGTGTGTCCCTGACGACGGGTGATCTGCAAACCAGCATTCGACACCGCGCGAAACAGCGTGGTTGAGACCTGGCACAGCCCGCCCCCAACCACACGCTCCAATTGTCCGCCGACAATCGCGTAGCCATCCACGAAGCCGTTTGCCTCAGAGAAATCGCCGACAGCGTTGAACGAGAATTCGGTGTTGGCCGGAACCATCACACCATCGAACATTGCAACGGCGCGGGCAATATTGTGATAGCGCTCGCTCGCCGATGTGGCGTAGCTCGTCGTGGCCTCTCCCAGCAGCGTGATCGGGTGGGCCGGAGCCGCCGCCGCCTGCGCGCGCGGGTCGCGTTCGAGCAACTGCCGGCCAAGCTGCCCCAACATCACCTCATAGTCGGTTCCGCGATGCTCGGGATGATACTCAAAGCGGGCGCGCTCGAAATACTGCACCAGGTAGGGCTGTCCGTCGTTGGGATTGATCTCGGTGAACTCCTCGGAGATCGGATAGCCGAAGACCGCCAGGCCGCCGTGTTGCTGCCAGAACCAGCGGAAAGCCCCGCCGAGGCTGTGACCAGCTTCGGGGAAGAAACGGCGATCCGCAGCAGAAGCGCCTTGTTGCCAGGCAAACGCCGAATCGGCGCGTCCTTCGGTCGCCAGCCGACCGACGTGCGAGAGCGTAACCCGAAACGCTTCGGGCAAATCCGGGCGCAATTCAAAACGAGCGCGCTCGAAGTACTGTACCTGCACGTCATTCGCATCAAGAAACGGCTCGGTCAGCGGAAGGCCAAAGATGTCGATGCCGCCGTGTTCGGTATAGAAGCGCTTGAAATCGAAGCCGAGATTGTGGCTAGTTTCCGAAAAGTAGGCAAACGCCTGAGATGGATCGGCGTTTGCGGGCGCGGTGCGGGCAGTCATTCGGGGTTGCGCGATGACGAGGGTTAAGAGCGCAGCCATCGCAAAGACCAGTGCGCGCAAACGATAGTTCATCGACGACTCCTACATCATATGGTAGTAATGGTAGTACAGAACTGTTGTGCGGTTGTCGGTGAGCAATCGGGAGATGTGAGGCGCAATATTCGCCGCTGGCCAATAGGTCAGCAATCAATGGCATCGACGCAAACCTGACGGCATCGGCGGCAAACCCATTATAATTTATTGTAGCATACCCCGAACCGAGTTGGAGACAATAAGCAAAAACGCAAGCTTGACATACACATGACGAATGTGCTAGAATGGAAGCGGTTCCAATGCCATCCTTACATCTTTTATGATTTTGCCCATTACATCGTTGTAATGGCTTTTTGAGTTCGTAACTCAACTGGATTGGCGTTTTTCCGAGGTCGTATGAGCGCCACTATTCGCGATGTCGCACGCAAGGCCGGCGTTGGTCTGGGCACCGTATCACGAGTGCTGAACGATAGCCCCCTGGTGAGTTCCGCCACTCGCCAGCGTGTCCTCAACGTCATCGCCGAACTTAACTACATGCCGAGCCACGCCGCGCGCAGCCTCTCGCTCGGCAAAACGCTCACCGTCGCCACTATTGCGCCCTTTTTTACACGCCCTTCCGTCGTTGAGCGGTTGTGCGGCATCGAGGCCAACCTCACCGGCAGCGGGTATCACCAGATTTTCTTTAATGTCGAGAATGTTGAACGCCGCAATGAGTGCCTGCGTGACGTATCGCGCCGCGAATACGCCGACGGCGTGCTGATTATCTCGCTCACGCCGCACGCAGACGAGATCGCGCCAATCTTGAAATCGCATATGCCCGTTGTATTAATCGATGCCGAGGCGTCTGGACTAACCGACGTCCGTGTTGATAACCCGTACGGCGGATACCTGGCGACGCAGCATTTGATCGATCTGGGGCATCAAAATATTGCGTACCTGAGCGATCCGCTGCAAGATCCGCTGTATTTTGACTTCACCAGCAGTCGCGATCGGTATCAGGGCTACTGCAAAGCGCTGAACGACGCCGACATACCCATTCGTCCCGACAATCACGTTTGGGGCTTGCACGGAAGGTACGAGGCGCGCTGTCTTGCCCGAAACTTGCTATCACGTTACGATCGGCCCACAGCTATTTTTGCCGCCAGCGACACCCAGGCGATGGGAGTGCTGGAAGCGGCACGTGATCTCAGTGTGCGTGTTCCTGATGAATTGTCGGTCATTGGATTCGATGATATCGATGTCGCCGAATATCTGGGATTGACAACAATCCGCCAACCACTGTTTGAGTCCGGTGCGCGTGGTGTGGAACTGCTTCTGGAGATACTCGGATCAGAAGAGTCATATCTTCCGCCGAAGCATGAAATGCTTCCAATCGAGCTTGTCGTTCGTTCAACCACTGCACCGTGTCAGGAATAAAAAGCACGCCATCAGGCGTGACGCCGGAAAGGGGGTGGTAGGTGACGATTTTCGTCCGTGTTCTGATGTTCGCAGATGTATAAGCTATGGAAAGCTGTTTTGTATCAGTGGAGGATACACTATGCTTCGCAAGTCTCCATTCTTTATCGTTGTCTTGCTGCTCAGTTTGATACTGGCGGCCTGTGGTGGAACACAACCGGCTGCTGAGCCGACGGATGCACCTGAAGAAGCCCAACCCGCTGAGGCTACAGAAGAAGAACCCGCTGAGCCTACGGAAGAAGAACCCGCCGGCGATCAGCCGTATGCCGGAACAACCGTTACAATTTTTGGCGCCTATACCGAGCAGGCAGAAGTCGAGGCATTCGAGCAGGGCTTCGTGCCGTTTGAGGAAGAAACCGGCATCGACGTCGTCTATGAAGGCGCCAGCGACTTTGAAGTGCTGATCGCCACCCGCACCGAGGGCGGCAACCCGCCTGACATTGCTGGATTCCCACAGCCTGGCTTAATGAAGCGCTTCGCTGATCAAGCTGTTGATCTTAGCACCGTTTTCGAAGACGGCTATCTGCAGCAGCAGTACAACCAGAGCTGGATCGATATGGCCACTATGCCGGATGGCCGGATCATCGGCATCTGGAATCGCGCCATCGTCAAGAGTCTGGTCTGGTACTCGCCTGCTCAGTTCGCCGAAGCCGGCTATGAGATCCCGACTACCTGGGAAGAGCTCGTTGCGCTTTCCGACCAGATGGTCGCCGATGGCAAAGTTCCCTGGTATGCGCCAATGGAGAGCGGTAACGCGACAGGCTGGGTCGGCACCGACTGGATCGAGGACATCATGCTGCGCACGACCTCGGTCGAAAACTATGATAACTGGACGGTGCCCGCGGCGCCTGAGGATCGCCTGCTGTTCGCTTCGCCTGAAGTCAAACAAGCCTGGGAATACATAGGCTCTATCCTGCTCAACGAAGACTACGTCTACGGCGGTATTCTGTCCACGCTGCAAGACCGTTTCTTCGACACCGGCAAGCCGCTGTTGACCGGCGAGGCGATGATGGCCAAGCAGGGCAGCTATATGCCGGGCTGGCTCCTCGAAGACTTCCCGGAACTGACGGTCGGTCCGAACGGCGATCTCAACTACTTCTACTTCCCGCCGATTGACGCGACGTATGGCAGCCCAGTGCTCACCGGCGGCGATGTTTATTCGATGTACAATGATCGCCCTGAGGTGCGCGAAGTGCTCAAGTTCTTGACGACCGCCCAATCTATTGAGCCGTCGATCAAGGCCGGCACCTTTATCGCGCCGCACACCGATGTCAACATGGATTGGTACGACGAAGCGAATCGCGGCATCGCCGAGATTCTGGCGAATGCCGATACGGTTCGTTTCGACGGCAGCGACCTGATGCCGGGCGAAGTCGGCACAGGCACCTTCTGGTCGGGCATGGTCGACTACATTAACGGCGAAGACCTCGACCCGATACTGGAGGAAATCGATGCGAGCTGGCCGGCTCAATAGGCCCTGAATTTGCCGGCATAGCATCCATCAGGCGTTTGCCAAGAGTGCACGATTTGCTCCAGTCTCAAACGCTGGAGCAAATCGTGTCGCTCATTTACAGTGTCATTCCACAGAACTGCGCTATTCACGAACAAGACCGTTGACAACGAGGTCTGGTCACGCTGCATGGATCAGGAGAGGAGGAGCAGCGATGCAGCAACAACTCCAACAGCCGGAAAAAGGATCATTTCTGAGCTGGTTCACCACAGGCGTGGGCAGGGTGATCGTCGCCCTGATTGTTCCTATCATTACATTTGCTATTCTCTGGCAAAGCTTCGTCTTTATGCGTGATACCGAAGCGCCAAAGCTGCTCATTGCGTTGGTTGCGCTGGTGGTGGGAGTAGTTGGCGTCTGGGCGCTCTATATTGGCACAAACTTCTTCATTGAGCAATTGCCAGGTCGGGTGCGCGATGCGCTGCGGCCCTATCTGTTTGTCGGCCCGGCAATGGTGATCCTGGGTGTGTTCTTGATATATCCTGCTATCGGAACCATCTACTTGAGCTTCTTCGACGCTCGATCAGAAAGCTTTATCGGCGTGCAAAACTACGCCTTCGCTTTCGTCGACTCGGCGATGCTGATCGCTCTACGCAACAATCTGCTCTGGATTATTCTCGTAACCGGCTTTACCGTATCGGTCGGGCTATTGGTGGCCGTGCTCGTGGACAGACTCTCGCAATGGGAAGAGGCTGCCGCAAAATCGCTGATTTTTATGCCGATGGCGATCTCGGCTGTGGGCGCGAGCGTCATCTGGAGCTTTATGTATTTCGCCAAGCCGATCACCCAGCCACAGATCGGCACGCTGAACGCAATCATCACCGGGTTTGGCGGAGAGCCAGTGTTGTTCTTGCTTGACAAAGCCATTAACAACTTCGCGTTGATCGCGATTCAAATCTGGTTGCTTACCGGTTTTTGTATGGTCATTCTCTCGTCGGCGGTCAAAGGCGTTCCCGACGAGTTGCTCGAAGCGGCGCGGATCGACGGCGCGAACGAGTTTCAGGTATTCTTCCGCATCCTCGTTCCCAGCATTATGCCAACCATTCTCACCGTTTCGACAACCGTTTTTATCATTGTTCTGAAAACCTTTGATATCGTCTATGTGATGACCAATGGACGACGTGATACAGAAGTCGTCGCCAATCGTATGTTCAACGAACTCTTTCGATTTGGCAATAGCGGGCACGCCAGCGCCCTCGCGGTCGTCCTGTTGCTGGCGGTGTTACCAATCATATATTGGAATCTGCGAAGTCTTCGTGAGCAAAGGAGCTAAACGATGAGCGCACCGCCTCAAACTGGACCCATAACAGTCGCTAGCCCGTCACGCACGGCTGCACGCAGAAGCTTGCGCGACATCCTCTCGGCTTCTTCGGTGCGATTCGTCGTGCTTGTGCTCTGCTTTCTCTGGTCGGTGCCGACATTCGGCCTGTTTATTAGCTCATTCCGCAATGCGCAGGCGATTAATAATAGCGGCTGGTGGAGCACCTTTTATACCTCTACCGAGTTCACGATACAGAATTACGTGACGGTTTTAACGGCTGAAGGGATGGGCAATGCCTTCTTGAATAGCATCATCGTCACCGTGCCCTCGGTTGTTATTCCGATTACCATCGCCGCGTTCGCCGCCTATGCCTTCGCCTGGCTCGAATTTCCCGGCCGTGACCTGTTCTTTGCTATTGTGGTCTTGCTGCTGGTTGTGCCGTTGCATACCACGCTGGTACCCATCCTGCGCATGTATGTCGGCCTTGACCTGAACGGCACGTTCCTGGGCATCTGGCTCGCCCATACCGGTTTCGGCCTGCCGCTCGCCACTTATCTGCTGTATGGCTATATCTCTACGATCCCGAAAGAAATTATGGAAGCGGTGGTGATTGATGGCGCCACCCCGTTCACAACCTTTACGCGCATGGTGCTGCCGCTCTCGGTTCCGGCCATCGCCTCGTTCGCAATTTTCCAGTTTCTCTGGGTCTGGAACGACCTGCTGGTGGCATTGGTGTTCCTGGGAACCAACTCGGAGGTGTCGGTGGTGACCCGCCAGCTTACCGAGTTGGTCGGCTCCAAAGGCCAGAACTGGGAAGTGCTTACTGCCGGCGCATTCATAACGATGATCGTCCCGCTGATCGTCTTCTTCTCGCTGCAACGCTACTTCGTGCGCGGTATGATGGCCGGCTCAGTCAAAGGATAAGGTGCGTGTCGTACATCAGATAGCCAACAGAAACGCAGGAGGCGCACAGCTTCCTGCGTTTCTGTTGCCACAAGCCGCCTATATACCCCATCGTGCGAAATGCGGATTGTATGCTACAATGCACTCGCTCTGCAAGTAACGTATTATGCGAGGTTTCTATGCGTTTTCCCCGTTCAAGCGGGATACTTTTGCATCCCACGTCACTACCGGGGCCGTGGGGTATTGGGGATTTAGGCGTCGCTGCCTACCAGTTCGTCGATTTTCTGGTAGAGGCCGGACAGAGTCTCTGGCAGATCCTGCCTCTTGGACCAATTGGCTATGGAAACTCGCCGTACCAGTGTTTCTCGGCATTTGCCGGAAATCCGCTCCTGATTAGCCTGGACAGCCTGGTTGCGGATGGATTGCTGGACGCCCAGGACGTGCACGCCGCATCGACTGCGGTCACCTATGATCTCAATCCGGATCGGGTCAATTATCATGCGGCAACAGCGTTCAAGCTTCCGCTCCTGCGGCGCACGTACGAGCGATTCCGCGACGGCGACTTTTCCACACATGCCGAGCAGTTCGAGCAATACTGCGCCGAAAACGCCGACTGGCTCGATGACTATGCGCTCTTTATGGCTCTGCGCGAGCATTACGGCGACGTGAGTTGGTGCGACTGGGATCAGAACATTGCGACGCGCAAAGCCGCCGCGCTCAAGCGTTGGACCAAACAACTGGCCGAACCTATCGCCGTCCAGAAGTTTGTGCAGTATCTCTTCTCAAATCAGTGGCGACAACTGAAAGCGTATGCGAATGAACAAGGCGTGCAGATCATCGGCGATGCGCCGATCTTCGTTGCCTATGATAGCTCCGATGTCTGGGCCAACCCGAAGTTGTTCTATCTGGATAACGTTGGCCAGCCGACGGTCGTGGCCGGCGTGCCGCCCGATTATTTCAGTGCTGTCGGCCAACGCTGGGGCAATCCGCTCTATCGTTGGGATCGGATGGCGCGCAATGATTATACCTGGTGGGTTGCACGCCTCAGAGTACTGCTCAGCCAGGTCGATATTGCACGGATCGATCACTTCCGCGGGTTTGAGGCCTATTGGGAAATTCCGGCTGAAGAGGAAACGGCGATCAACGGTCGCTGGGTTCCCGGACCGGGCGCCGCGTTGTTTGAAAAGCTAGAGCGCGAACTCGGCGAGGTGCCGATTATCGCCGAAGATCTCGGCGTGATTACCCCCGAAGTCGAAGCTCTGCGCGATCAGTTTCATATGCCCGGTATGAAGGTGTTGCAGTTCGCCTTTGGCGATACGCCGGCCAATCCCTATCTGCCGCACAACTACACAAACAACTGCATTGTCTACACGGGCACTCATGACAACGATACCACTGCGGGCTGGTTTAACGCATTGGGCAGCAAAGAGCGCGAGGCGACCCAGCGCTATCTCGGGCGCGATGGCAGCGACATCAGTTGGGATCTCATCCGGCTGGCGTTGTCGTCGGTCGCCGATGCGGCGATTATCCCCTTGCAGGATGTGTTGCGCCTGGGCAGCGACGGACGTATGAATGTACCCGGTTATCTTGGTGACAATTGGTCCTGGCGCTTCCGTGCAGAAATGCTCGATCCAGGCTTGGGGTATGGTCTGCGAATTATGACCGAAACCTACGGTCGGCTAGCCCTGGTCGATGAAACGAGCGACGAAGACGAACCGGAAGCATAATCCTGTGCGTCAAGATAATTGAAGGTCTGGTCTGTAGCTTCAGCGACATTGAAGCCGTGGACCAGACCTTCTGCTTACTCGGAGCATTTACCCAGGATAGACTTGCCCGTCCTCAACCCGCAGCCGATGGATATGCTGGAGAAAAACGGCATCGAAGTCGCTCAAGTCGGTGGCGCTGAGCAACGTCTGCTGATCGGGTTGGGTGATAACGTGGAGCAGATGCGCACGACGCCGGGCATCGAGTTCGCTGAGCATATCATCGAGCAGCAAAACCGGCGCATCACCGCTGCGCGACCGCATCAATCTCGCTTCGGCCAGCTTGAGCGCCAATGTCACCCCGCGCTGCTGCCCGCGCGATCCGTACCGCCCCAGATTGATGCTATTGACTGTAAAGAGCAAATCGTCGCGATGCGGGCCGATCAACGTCTGCCCTCGCGCCAATTCATCACGGCGTAATGCAACCAGCGCTTCCAGCATAGCCGCCGCGAGACCGCCAGCATCGGTCGCTCTGCCCAGGTCAAAACTCGGTTGGTAATTGATGCATAGCGGGTGCTCAACGGCCATAATATCGCGGAACAGCGGCCCGACAATGCGGTTGAGATCATCTACCGCCCGCAGACGTTCGGCCAGCACATAGCCCCCGGCGGCAACCAGCTCACGATCCCAGTAGGCTAATTCGTTATCTACCGCGTGCGCCGGACGCCGTCGCTCGCGCCAGGCGCGCAGCAGGCTGTTGCGTTGCTGGAGTAGCTTGTTGTATTGCGCGAGTGTGCGAACATAGTGCGGGTCAAGCTGCGACAACGTTATATCAATATAACGCCGTCGCTCGTTTGGCGGCCCATCAACCAACATAATATCGGCGGGGGTGAACAGCACAACACGCAACTGCCCGATCAGATCCAGGGCGCGGGCATTACGGCGATCAATGCGCACGATCTTGTGTGCATTGCCGGTCAACTGCCCATCATCATCGATACGCCGTTGCACGATGACTTCCAAACGGATATGGCCGCCGGCGCGCTGCACGCCAGCAGCAACCCGCGCAAACGGCGGCGTTCCGGCTTCGCCCTGGGCTTCCCAGCGCACCAATTCACGATCCGAGTTAATGCGCGGCGAGCGCGTGGTCGCCAGGAAAAACAGCGCTTCCAACAGGCTGGTTTTTCCGGTGGCGTTGGCGCCGTAGAAGAGGGTCACGCCTGCGCTCAATGCGAGATCAAGCCGCTGATAGTTGCGAAAATCGCGCAGGCTGAGGTTAGTTACGTGCATAATGACTAACGCCAGCGACGCACGACCAGGAGCGCCGGTCGCTAGCTGTCCGGCGTTTGTCGTCGCTCACCCATATTTCTCCAGGTTGAGCGAACGCAATGCATGCAAATCCGCGCAGCCTGAACAGAACATCGCGATACGCAATTCCTGGATATATCCCTGCAATCCTTCGATCACCGCTTCCGATCCGCGTTCGTTCACCGAATCGAACAACGCTGGCTTGGCCGTGCCCGCGAGATCGGCGCCCAACGCGATCGCCTTGGTGATGTCGATGCCGCTGCGGATGCCGCCGCTGCCAATGATCACGGCTTCAGGCAATGCGGCGCGCACTTGCCGTATCGCTTCGGTTGTGGGAAGCCCCCAACCGGCGAATGTGCTGGCAACGCGCGATTCGTTATCGGTTCTCTGGCGAAAGCGCTCAACCTCGCTCCAGCTTGTGCCGCCAGCCCCTGCAACATCGATGATCCGCACGCCGGCATCATACAGCCGTTGCGCATCGCGCGCGCCGATTCCGTTGCCAACCTCTTTGGCAATAACCGGGACAGGCAGCTCGCGACAGACGGCCTCGATCTTCGCCAGGAGACCGCCGAAGTTGACATCGCCTTCCGGTTGTACAGCCTCCTGCAAAGGGTTTAGATGAAGAATCAACGCATCGGCTTCGATCATCTCCACCGCCCGGCGGCAGTGCTCGATGCCAAAGCTATAGTTCAGCTGCACCGCGCCCATATTGGCCATCAGCGGGATAGTCGGCGCTACCCGGCGCACCTGGTAAGTTGAAGAGAGGCGCGGGTCGATCACCGCCGCCCGCTGCGAACCGACGCCCATCGCCAATCCCAAATGTTCCGCCGCTTCCGCCAATGCTAGATTGATGCGTTCGGCGGCGTGCGCCCCGCCGGTCATCGAACTAATCAGCAGCGGCGCTTGCATAGGCTTGCCGAGAAACGTCGTGCTTGTAATGATACTATTGAGATCAAGCTCCGGGAGCGCGGTATGGGGCAGACGGTAGGCGGCGAAGCCGGTTGCGACACCCTTCGCATCTACATTTTCGTTCAGCACGATCCGGACATGATCAAGCTTCCGCGACTCGGTCATACTGGAGTCGGGCATACCGAACGCTCCTTTAGCTCAATTCGCATACATGGGCGCATATTGAGGAATGATACCAGCAAAGAAAGGGGGCGTCAAACCAAGTATCAGGCTCATTGACGCTCGCATACTGATGCGCTTAGACTGGCGGACAGTCCAGACAGGATACATTTACTGGTTATTATATGTTATGATACCATACAATATCTGTTGACCGAAAGGAGTACACAATGGCGATTGAGCAATTTCGCGTGCCGGCAGTCTCATGCCAGCACTGTATTCGAGCGATTACAACGGAAGTGCAGGCCATCAAAGGTGTGCAGACGGTCGTAGTCAATTTGAATGACAAGTCGGTGCGAATCGAACACGACGGCAGTGTCGGCGTTGATACGCTGATGCAAGCGATCAACGAGGCAGGATACGACGAAGTGGCGGTGTTGGTTTAAGCGCCTATCACAAATTGGTGGCAAGGCTAACCTATGGGATCTGGACGGGCGACTCAGGTTAGCGTCGGAGGCACCCATCGCATACGATTTCGTGTGGCGGTTATGCAACGACCTGGGGTATGATGATCGACGTGGATTACGTATAATCAGATACGCATCGAAAGAGAGGTCATCATATGATCGGGAGAGCTGCCGCCATTGGAGCTGTCGTCGTGGTTGCGCTGGTTGCAATTCTGGCGTACGCGTTTTTCCGAACGCCGGAAGAAGCCAGCGCACCGATCTCAGCAATTCCGTTGAATGCTACTGCAACATCTCAAACTAATGTCGAAAACGCAGCCGCGAACGATGCGAGTACAGATGGCAATGCCGCGGACAACGCCCCAACTCAAACGGCTGCGCCAACTGATGCAACGGCAAATGAGGCCGAAGCCGCTGAGTCTGAACAGGCGACCGTCCCCGATGGCTTGACGGTCTTCGAAATCGTTCCAGCTGAATCCGAAGCTCGCTTCTTGATCGACGAAGTGCTGCGCGGCGATCCAATTACCGTGGTTGGCGCGACTGACCAGGTCGCCGGTCAGATTGCCATTGACCCGGAGCAGCTCACCGCCGTGCAGGTTGGCATTATCCAGGTCAATGCGCGTACCCTCGCCACCGATAATGAATTCCGCAACCGGGCAATCAAAAATCGCATTCTGCTGACCAACGACTATGAGTTCATTACGTTCACGCCGCTCGAAATGATCGGATTGCCGGAGAGCGGCGCTGTCGGTGGAACATACAGCTTGCAAATTGCCGGCGATCTCACAATCACTGATGTCACTCGCTCAGTGACATTCGATGTCACCGTTACGCCAATCAGCGTGACACGCATTGAGGGGACGGCATCGGCGACCGTGATCTATACCGATTTTGAACTCTTCATCCCGGATTCTCCATCGGTAGATACAGTCGCGGACGAAGTGCGCCTGGAGTTGGAATTTGTGGCCGAGGCAATTCCCTAATGCGCTGGCGACAGAGATGACATACAACAACCCCCGGCTCTAGAGCCGGGGGTTGTTGTTATGGATCAGGATATCACCAGGGTTTATGCAACTTCCCCAGTGACACCCACACGCTCGTGACTACTACCCATGGGCATCACCTCCTTCACGCCTGGTCGGCATTGTTGAGATTTGTGTCGTAAGTAATGTACCTGATCGATTGGGCGTTGTCAAGGGGTTGGGACGACAAAAACCGTTGGTCGTTCCAGAACCGTTTCATCTCCGGCGGGCAGCAGCGAAGGTACAAGCAGCGTCTGTCCGGCCTGCAGTGCGTTCGGATCGGTTAACCCATTGGCTGCCATGAGTTCGTCAACCGTCGTCCCAAACTGCTCGGCCAGACCGCTGAGCGTATCGCCAGGCTGAATAACATACATACCGGCCGGCGTAGGCGTAGGCTGGAACTGTCCTGCATAGATGGTCGCAGTCGCGTCAATATCCAGCGTAGGTGCGGGTGTAATGTCAAGCACCGCCGGGAGAGTCGGCAATTGCACCGCCGGCGGTTCAGGCAGAGCACAGGAGACCAGGGGCAGGCAGGCGGCGGCAAGCGCCAGCCTGCTCAAGGCGATTCTGCAACGCAAACATACAGGCTGAATGCGCCAACGTTTCTTGGTATGCATAACATATTCCCCTCCTCAAGACCTGCCCGAACGAGGCCGCTTCCTTGTTCGGTAACAAATGGTAGCAGCAGGATGCGGCATTGTCAATCGCAAGATGCGTAGCTACGCATAATCAGGCTAATACAGACATACTGGCTCTTGCAAAGAACCCTAACAATCTGAGATTGTCTCGACGTAACGCTTTGACAGCTTCTGTTCGCCATGCTATACTCGCCTCGTTCGTCGTTATGCACTCATCCAGAGCGGTGGAGGGACCGGCCCTGTGAAACCGCGGCAACCCCGCACGGGAGGTTCGGCATTGAGTGTTATGTCTTGAACTGCGACCTCGATTGCTCAGGACACACCCGCGCCATACAGAACTTTCCAGGAAGGTGCCAATTCCGGCAGCGTTCGCTGGCAGATGAGAGGGGAGTGCATTTGCAGCCAGTCCTGGCCTGCCTGACCGCACTCAGACTCTCATCTGTGTTGATGAGAGGTTTTTTTATGTCCTCAACAAGTGGTAGTGCGGAAGGTTTGCATCCCACGCTCTACGGTGACTCGACCGCCTCGGTTCATATTGGTGAAACACGCATTCGCGCTCACGATGCGATTACGGCTCCGGTAATATTCTCCGCAACATATACCTTCGCCGATACGAATGCTTTGATCGATTTTCAGGAAGGTCGTGTATTTCGCGAGGAGTATGGGCGTTATGGCAACCCGACGGTGCGCGCCGCCGAAGCCAAACTCGCCGCGCTTGAAGTCGGCGCGGAAAGCGACGATGTTGCGGCGCTGCTCTGCTCGTGCGGAATGAACGCGGTTACAACGGTATTGCTGGCGATGTTGCCTGCGGGAAGTCATCTGGTGATCACCGACGATTGTTATCGACGGACGCGCCAGTTCGTCCGCACGATGCTCGCTCGGCTAGGCGTGCAGCACACGGTCGTATCGGCATGCGACTACGCCGGAATTGAGGAGGCCGTTCAACCAGAAACGCGTTTGATTGTCAGTGAGTCGCCGACCAATCCCTATCTGCGCGTGCTTGATCTGGAACGGGTAGTTGCGATTGCTCAACGACGCAAAGTGAAAACGTTGATCGATGCAACCTTCGCAACACCGTACAATATCCGACCGCTGAACTATGGCATCGATCTGGTAATTCACAGCGCGACCAAGTATCTGGGCGGACACAACGATGTGTTGGCCGGGGTCGTGGTCGGCGGCGCGCCGATAATTGCAGCCTTGCGCGAGGCTCAGGCGATGTTGGGCGGTATCTGCGATCCGCACAGCGCTTATCTCTTGCTCCGCGGGTTGAAGACGCTGGCCCTGCGTATGGAACGCCAGAACGCTAACGGTTTCGCTGTGGCGCGTTTTCTTTCCGAACATCCGCGCATCAAACGAGTTCACTATCCGGGGTTGCCTGATCATCCCGATCATACGGTGGCGGCGGCGCAAATGCGCGGTTGGGGCGGCGTCGTTTCGTTCGAGTTCGACGGCGACATTCACGCAACCAGCCGGTTTATCGATCGACTCCGGCTTCCTTACATCGGCCCGAGCCTAGGCGGCGTCGAGAGCCTGGTTGAGCAACCGGCGCTGATGAGCTACTATGAACTGACCAGCGAGGAACGCCTGGCAGTCGGCATTTGCGATAATCTGGTACGTCTCTCGTGCGGCGTTGAAGATACAGATGACCTCATCGCCGATCTGGCGCAAGCGCTTGAGTCGGCATAGGGTTGACCTTTTTGGAATCCGATTCGTTGGGTATTGGCAGAGGTTGTATGTATAGCATCCTGCAACGCCGTCTTGCTGCTGGTCAGGTGGTTGTCACCGGCGAAGTCGCTCCGCCGAAAGGGGCGGGACGCGCACGATTGGAACGGGTCGCCGAAGGGCTGCGGAATCACGTTGACGCGATCAATCTGACCGACAACCAACGCGGGATAGCACGTATGTCGGCATTAGGCGCGGGCGTTATTATTCAGCAGATGGGGATTGAACCGGTTATCCAGATGACTGGCCAGCATCGCAATCGCATCGCGCTGCAAGCCGACGTGTTGAGCGCCTCCGCCCTTGGCATTCGCAACATTCTCTGTATGACCGGCGATCATCCCCGTCTCGGCGATCATCCGGATGCCAGAAACGTTCTGGATGTCAACTCATTCCGAATGCTCAAGATGCTGCGTACGTTGCGCGACGAAGGCTGCTTTGTTTCGGGAACGCCGCTGAAAGAAGCTCCGCAGTTTTTCCTCGGCGGCGTTGCCAATCCAAACATTGAGCGTGTGGTGCGTCTCCAGAAGAAAATCGAGGCAGGCGCTGAATTCATTCAGACCCAGCTTATTTTTGACACGCAACGCTTTCGACGATGGATGGCCGATGTACGCGCGGCGGGTTTGCACCAGCAAGCGTACATCCTGGTTGGAGTGATGATTATGCGTCGCCCGCATTCGGCGGTATTCTTGCGCGACAAGTTGCCGGGCACTCTGATGCCCGATGCGATTATTGAGCGCATGCAACGCGCCGAAGATGCCGAGCGCGAGGGGATCACGCTGGC
This sequence comes from Chloroflexaceae bacterium, assembly GCA_028282325.1. Lineage (GTDB taxonomy): Bacteria > Chloroflexota > Chloroflexia > Chloroflexales > Chloroflexaceae > JANQID01. The sequence continues at coordinate 22,138 of JANQID010000057.1, forward strand.
TGCCGAGATCGTGGTCGATCTGTTGAGCATTGAAGGCGTAGCCGGCGTCCACCTGATGTCGATCGATTGGACGCGCGCAATGCGCACTGTGGTTGAGCAGGCCGGACTTTTTCCGCGTCTCCCGGAACTTGTTTGAAATGACCGGAATAGTGGTGCAGCGGGCGGATCAGTGTGAAGCTGCGTACCATTTCAGCCGGGGACTTACGCAAATCGGGAGGGAAAAGCCATTTCCAACCTCGGATTGGTCAGGCTAAAAACCGAAGTTTGGTATAGTACACTGAGTACAGTGCATACGATGAACAGAATCATTGAAGCTTGAGGATTGAGTATGGCGGTTATTTTGAAAACTCGCCAACAGATTGAATTATTGCGCAAAGCGGGCCAGCTTGTGCGTGAAACGTTTGACCTGCTGCGCGAACATATTCGTCCGGGGATAACCACAGCCGAGCTTGATGCAATAGCCGAAACGTTTATTCGCGAACATGGCGCCGAACCCATATACAAAGGCTACACTCCGCCCAGCCGACGCGGTCAGCCCGGTTTTCCGCCGTTTCCCGGCACGATCTGTGCGTCGGTCAACGATGTGATCTGTCACGGTATTCCCAGCAGTCGGCAGCGCTTACGCAACGGCGATATTATCAGCGTCGATATCGGGTTGCGACTCGATGACTGGGTGGGCGACTCGTGCGTAACGTTTCCGGTCGGCGATGTGGATGAGGCGACGCAGCAGTTGCTCAATACTACCCAACGTTGCCTCGATCTCGGCATCGAGCAAGCACAGGCCGGCAACACACTGGGTGACATCGGGGCGGCGATCCAGCGGTATGCCGAGTCGCGCGGCTATTCGGTCGTGCGGGAGTATACCGGTCATGGCGTAGGCCGCAATCTGCACGAGGATCCAACAGTTCTGCATTATGGCGAGCCGGGTAGGGGGATGCGCCTGCGGCCCGGCATGGTCTTCACCATTGAGCCGATGGTTAACATTGGTCGGGCGGAGACGCGCCAGGATCGCGACGGCTGGACAGTTCGCACTGCCGATGGCAAACTATCCGCCCAGTTTGAGCATAGCCTGGCGATTGCCGAAGATGGGCCGATTATTTTGACGCTCTAGCCGATTCTTTGCGATAAAGCTGGTCATCAAGCACCTGAATGGCATACAAATGCGGTGCGGATATAACCCGCACCGCATACTTTCTATTCAGGCAATTTTACCTGGATGTAGCTATCCAGCTTGCACACGCGCTCTTGCTACATCTCCAGATCTTGCGAGGTCGTATTTAGTTTTGAATACGATAAATCGTGAACTGATAGCGAGGTCCGTTTTCGCGCAATATGGTCTCGACCTGATCAGCATTGACGGCACCGCGACTCAACGGGTCATAATTCTGCCGTCCATCAACGTAATAGTAGTACACCACGCCGTTTAATTGAAAGCCGCGAACGTTGCTCTCGTAAACGAAAACATCAGGTTGCACTTCAACCAGGCGGTCATCAATATGACCATTCAACCGTGCCCAGATTGCATCGCGAACCTGTGATGCATCAACGGCAAGCGATTGCTGCGTTTGCGCAGTTGTGGGCTGAAAAAACCAGACCAGAACCACGCCGAGTACAGCCAGCTCCATTGCCAGCAAGATCCAAAAAACCAATGCACTCTTTCGTCGCGCAGCATTTGAACGCGCATCGTTGCGCAACATTCCTTCTGTTGTGTGTGTGCTTGCGTTGATCACCGGTCTTCATCCTTTGCAGAATACAGATAGTAATGCTCTACGTTGTATATAATGCTGGGTCTCAATCGTAACAGAGACGCTCTGAGCTTGAATATCTATATATGTATTAAAGAGTGTGGATGACAACTTTGAAAGCAGTGCTACCCTAGTATACCAAATATGTTGGCGTCTGGCTATACTCTATAAGTAAAATGATGGATAAGATTTCAGCCGATCCTTTGAAAACGTATGCCGTTTGTCGTTTTATGATTCGCAAGGCTGGGAAGAAGATGCAATTGAATAGCGCACATATACTACGCTGGTTTGCACTTGTTGGTTGCGGCATCGTCGAGACGGCACTGATCGGGCGCTGGCTGGCGCGATTACTAGCGGCACGCCCGGGTAATCCGATGATATCCTTTCTTTACGCAACGACGGAGTGGATGATTGCTCCGCTGTGGTTTCTCGATGCGCAGCAGCCGCGTTTTGGTGCAACGCTTGAATTTGCGTCCCTCACGCTCATACTTGTCATACCGGCGCTTGGCTGCACAATTTGGCGCTTCGTCGAGCATCACGGTTCAGCGCACGCAACATCAAATGTACGGAGATCGTCATAACGACAATACACGCAATTCATATGGAGAAGCTATGGGCGAAACGCTCGTACAACTGGGGTTTATTGTATTGCTGGTGATGGCCGCAAGCGTTGTGGTTGCGCTGGCTGGCCTGGCTTTGCTATTCCGCAGTATCAGAAATATCCGCGTTCCGCCTGATGCTGATTTCTTCACTACTATGCATTTTGTCCCACTGATACTGGTCGTCTTGTTAGACTTGCTCGATCTGGGGCTTGATGTATTTGCCGCACCGATTAGCTGGATTGCGCTTGATCGTATGGGATTGCGCGGTTTGCGAAATAAGGCGGCAATCGAGGCGCTTATTCCATTTACCGGCCCTATTCCAACTTTTACAATCGCCTGGATATTGGCGCGGCTGCTCAACCTCGGCGAACCGCTCAGACAGCCATATGCCAGATCACGCCCGGCACGCAGTTCATTGCAGAGCCCGCCTCTCGAAACGCCGGTCCAGCGGCGATCTCCCCAGATCATTGATGTCGATCCCTATGATCGTGAATGGGAATAACATTTATGAACGCATTGATCGAACTGCTCATCCTTATCATTGTTGCTGCTCTCAGCGGCGGTTTCGCACAAGCGTTGTTCGGGATTCGGCGCAGCAATATTCTCGTTTCGATCGGAATTGGCCTTATTGGCGCGTATATCGGAACTTATCTGGCGCAATGGTTGAGTTTTCCGCGAATTCTCGTCGTTCCCATCGGTTCAAGCAACATCGAGATTGTCTGGGCGTTTTTTGGCTCGCTTGTGCTCGTTTTTATCATTAACCTTGTCGAAGGTGTGCATAGCCCTCCTCGCAGACGCTAAACTCTTAGCTTAAAAGCGGCGAGGCTGGACCAGCCTGCCGCCCACTGCGACGCCCCATTCCAGAGCTATTCATTAGCATAGAGCGCTGTGCTGAGATAGCGCTCACCGTTGCTCGGCACCATAAACACGATCAGCTTGCCAGCATTTTCGTCCCGCCGTGCCACGCGGAGCGCCGCCGCCAGCGCAGCGCCGCTGCTGATTCCCGTCATCAAGCCTTCTTCACGCGCCAGACGCCGCGCCATTTCAAAAGCTTCGTCATTGCTTACCTGGGCGACTTCATCGATAATTTCGGCGTTCAGAACATCGGGCACAAAGCCGGCCCCGATGCCCTGGATCTTGTGCGGCCCCGGACTGCCGCCGGAAATCACCGGCGATGCTTCCGGCTCGACAGCGACAATATGCACGTCAGGCTTTTTGCCCTTGAGCGTTTCACCAACGCCGGTGATAGTTCCGCCGGTGCCCACGCCGGCGACTAGGATATCGATCTGGCCATCGGTGTCATTCCAGATTTCTTCAGCGGTCGTTGCGCGATGAATGGCCGGGTTGGCCGGATTTTTGAACTGCTGGGGCATAAAGCCATTCGGCAGTTCCGCCAGAATGTGCTCGGCCTGGCGAATAGCGCCGGTCATTCCCTCCGCACCTGGCGTCAGGATTAATTCGGCGCCGAAGCCGTGAAGCAATTTGCGGCGTTCCATGCTCATTGTTTCCGGCATTGTCAAGATCAAGCGGTACCCTTTGGACGCAGCGACAAACGCGAGCCCGATGCCGGTGTTGCCGCTGGTCGGTTCAACCAGCACGGTCTCGCCGGGTGTAATCATACCGTGCTGCTCGGCAGCTTCGATCATCGCAAGCCCAATGCGATCTTTCACGCTGCTGGCCGGATTAAAGTACTCGAGTTTAGCCACAATTGTCGCATAGGTATCGTTAATGCGATTGATGCGAACCAGCGGAGTGTTTCCCACCAGCTCGGTGATGTTATTATAAATGCGCGGCATTTTTACGCCCCTTTATCAAGTCATTCAATATACGCCGGAATATCTCTCCATAAAATATTGTACTGCACCTGGTTTTTCAAAGTCAAGTTCTTAATAAATATACTTGACAATACGCTTGCAAACACAGCGGGTTAGAACCGGTTGAACAGCCGATGCGTATGTGTTCGTCGTCCGTTCGATCTGGAGTATACTATGCACATCTGAAGGCTACGTGGAGGAGATTCTAATGGGAACGAAGTCGCGCTTGAAGCGTGAGCGTCGTGAGCACGCCGAATACGCCGCATCACTGACACGCTGCGAGGGCGCGTGGCTGGAACGCGCCCCCGATAGTGCTGAACTACGCCGGATCGATGCGGCTGCCAAAGCATTGCGCGAGCAACGCCGGATCGCCCTGGAATTTCACCGCGATCCGCACGCAGCCAAGGTGTTCAGCATTGAGCTGTTTCGGACAGATGATTTTGCGCCGATGCATCTGGAAGATTGGCTCATTGAGCGGATTATAGAGCGTTTTGGCGATCCGCCGGTCGTGGAGGAAGAGGGAGAAGAGGCGGCATTTTCGCAATACCTGCGCCAGGGAGTTTTGGCTATCGCGACATCGCGGTTACGTAGCGCGCTTGCGGCGCAACTGCGCCGTTACCTGCCGCGCTACGCTGAAGCAAAGCGTTGGAAAGAGGCCATAGCAATCGACTCAAATGCCTTCCGCACCGCCCTTGGCAACGAAGTTTCGCCGTTTCTGGTCCAGATGACGTTGGCCGGCCTAGCCGATTGGTATGACGCCTACGAGTCCGGAGCAGAGGATATGCCGTCTGTCGGTGACTCATAAGCAAAAATGTGCGCATATGTCCTGGCATTACTTGCCAAACTGTGGGAACCCCTGGTATAATAGGCGCGTAATAAATCAGCCCCCATAGTCTAGTGGCCCAGGACGTCACCCTTTCAAGGTGAAGATCGCGGGTTCGAATCCCGCTGGGGGTACCATAGCAGAAATAACGGTCGAGAGGGCGCGTCGCAACATCGAGGTTCGGCGCGTCTTCTCGATTCTCAGGAAGAATCTCAATGGCGCGTTCCATTATCTTCAGGAGGAATCTCAATGAGACGCCACATCGTTCTGTTCATTGTCAGCCTCATGCTGCTGTTTGCTTTTGTTGCATGCGGTGGTCAGGCTGCAATTTCCCCCGCAGCGCCAGATCAACCGCAGACCATCGAACCCGCCGACATTGATCTGTCGACGTTGCCGGACGAAGTCGATGCCGCCACGGTCGAGTCCGTTCGCGAGCGTGATGATGTCGTCGTGTTGGATGTCCGTGAGCAGTGGGAGTATGACGAGGGTCATATTCCCGGCGTTGTGCTCATCCCGATGGGCGAGGTCTCTGATCGTCTGGCGGAGATCCCGACGGACAAGACAGTGCTGGTGACCTGTCGTAGCGGCAACCGGAGCGGTCAGGTGACTCAATTTTTGCGCCAGAACGGCTATGATAACGTCCACAATATGCAAGGCGGTATTCTTGCTTGGCAGCAAGCCGGGCTGTCTGTGGAGAAGTAACTTCGCCGCATGACTGCAACGTATTTCTGCTTGAAACGTACATACTATTATATAACAATCAATACCTGGGCAGTTGCCAGATCGCCATCGGCAGCAACCTCCTCTCCATTCCGCTCCTATAACCGATGGCGATTACTGATGCTGTCGAGGCGCAGCATTACAGTCTCTACCTATTCGTCAACCTGCGGGCGTTGATGTCGCAGGAGCGCTGCGTTACGTGTACTATCGTCAGGATCCATGCTCGACGAAGCGGAGGACAATTTTATGGATATATCCGCACGTTCTTTCATTCCCGCCTTGCTCGTAGGCGGGCTGGTTATCCTGGCTGGTTGCGGCGGTTTTGGGGGAGCCGAAGCTACTCCTACCCCTGATTTCAGTGCAACCCCAGCATTCGAACAAATCGTGGCCGATGCGCGTATTTTGCCGGAGCATAGCGTCGATCTCTCCTTCCGCGTTTCCGGGACCGTCGCCGAGATAATGGTGGAGGAAGGCGATCAGGTGAGCGAGGGTCAGATGTTGGCGCGCCTCAATAGCGCCGACTTTGATTTGCAGGTTGAGGAAGCGCAAGCAGCCCTCGCACGCGCGCGCGCTGCGTATGCGCAGATCGAGGCCGGTGCAACGCCGGAAGAAATCGCTGTGGCCGAATCGAACATCGCCCAAGCCGAGGCGAATCTGCGACAAGTCGAGGGCGGCGTGACGAGCGCGGATATTGCAGCGGCGCGCGCGCGTCTGAATCAAGCCCAGGCGGCGCTGGCGCGGCTTCAATCTGGACCGAAACAGACGCAGATCGATAGCGCCCAAGCAGCGCTTGACCAGGCACACGTGCATCTAGATCGGCAGCACGACGCACTCTCGGCTGCAAAGGTCAACGCCGAGCTGGCTTTGGAACAAGCGGCGAACACATTGCGCGACGCGCAGGATTCCTACAGTCAGGTCTACTGGGAGAATCGCGCATTAGAAGACCAGCTTGCCAAATTTGGCGATGAATTGCCGCAGGAAAATAAAGATGCCGAAGCGGCAGCCTTGCGGGCGGTGCAAAGCGCCGAGGCGGCGCTTGAGCAAGCGCGCGTTGCGCTAGAGGATGCGCGTCAGGCCGAGGTGAGCGGCATCGCTTCTGCCGAAGCCCAGGTGCGCGATGCTCAGGCGCGCCTTGATCAGCTGCTGGCTGGTGCCGATGCCGATGCCATTGCCGCTGCTCAGGCGCAGGTTCGGCAGGCGCAGGCCGACCTTCAGCGGCTGACCGGCGAGCAACGCGTCGGTCAAGTTGAAGCGGCGGAGGCGTCGGTTGACTCGGCGCAGGCCCAACGCGACCAGGTTGCTGCCGGTCCGCGCGCAGCCGATCTCGAGGCGGCTCAGGCGCAGATCTGGCAGGCGGAGGTCGTGCTGAAGCAGGCGGAACTGGCGCGTGATCGCGCAACATTGTATGCGCCATTTGACGGCACGGTTGCCCAGATCAATCTGACAGCAAACGAACTTCCCGATCCAACACTGCCGGCTGTTGTGATCGCCGATCTGAGCGGATGGAAACTCGAAACGCGCGATCTGACCGAGCTTGATGTGGTCTCTGTCAGGGTTGGCGATACTGTGCTGATGACATTCGACGCGCTGCCGGATCTCGAACTCCAGGGCGTCGTCCGCGAGGTGAAGATTGTTGGCGAGAGCTACCAGGGCGATGTCAGCTACACTGTTGTCATCGAGCCACGCGAGTGGGATGCGCGCTTGCGCTGGAATATGACGGCGACGATAGCGATTACGCCTGCGGAGTCGGCATCGGCAGAGAGGCAGTGACACGCGAGGTCAACGCATACACGTTTTTGTTTCCTGGTCTCTGCTTCACAAATGTACGGTGGTGAGCTATGTTGCTCGGCTTAAAAAATCTTTTGCGGCGTAAGGGTCGCACTGCGCTGACGACAATCGGCATCGCTTTCGGCATTGCGGCAGTGGTCATCTTCTCCGCATTCGGAACCGGGATGGCGCAAGGTTTTGCGCAAGCTTCGTCGTCGTCTGAAGCTGATCTGATGGTGAGCCAGAAAGACGCGATGATGATCATCCTCGGTGCGCTCGATGAGGAGATCGGCGACGAGATCGCGCGGCTACGCGGTGTCGCCGAGGTGACCGGCACGATCGTCGGGATCGTGCAAATGCCCGAATCACCGTATTTCCTGGTGACGGGCGAAGATCCGCACAGTTTTGTGATCAGCCATTATCGGATCATCACAGGGCGCGCCATTACCTCGCGACGTCAGGTGATGCTTGGCCGCCAAACTGCGGAGAATCAGAAAAAAAATATCGGCGAGCGTTTTACCATCAACGGAACCAGCTATCAGATCGTTGGCATTTACGAGACGGGGACGAGTTTTGAGGACAATGGCGCGGTGATTAGCCTCGAAGACGCGCAACGCTCGTTCGACAAGCGCCGCCAGGTGAATTACTTCAATATCAAGCTGCACGATGTTCGGCAGGCCGAGGCCATTCGTACACAGATCGAGGAGCGTTGGGACGATGTGAGCGTGCTGCGTTCCGGCGAGCCATCGAAGCAGGATGAAATCCTGGCGATGTACAACTCGATGGGCTGGTTCCTCGGTATGTTCGCAATCATCGTGGGCGGATTGGGTATGATGACCGCCCTGCTGATGAGCGTGTTCGAGCGCACGCGCGAGATCGGCGTATTGCGGGCGGTGGGTTGGCGACGGCGGCGTGTGATGGGGATGATCCTCAGCGAGTCGATGTTGCTGGCGTTGATTGGCGGATTGCTAGGCATCGCCCTCGGTATGGGGACGCTCTTGCTCGCCGGTCAGTCATCGGCATTGAGCGGATTCCTGAGCGGCACGGTTGATCCAGCGTTGATCGTTCAGGCGATGATCACCGCACTCGTGCTCGGATTTGTCGGCGGGTTATATCCGGCCTGGCGCGCGTCACGCCTGGCTCCAGTTGAAGCTATGCGCTCAGAAAGCGGAGCGCCGGTACATTGGGGTTGGTTTATGCGCGGGCTCTCCCGCCTGGTGCGCTCGGAAGTTTTGCGCAATTTGATGCGGCGCCCAACACGTACGCTGATGACCGCGATCAGTCTGGGCATTGGCGTCGGGTTCATCTTGCTATTGTTGGGCATTGCCGACGGCTCGCGCGACATGTTCACGCAGTTGACAAGCGCCGGTCAGGCCGATCTGATTGCCGAGCAGGAAGGCGCTTCCGACGCGACGTTTTCTTCGATCAACGAGCGGGTGGCCGACCGCATTAGTTTCCACCCGGCGGTTCGTTCAGTCTCGCAGTTGCTCTTTGGCACGGCAAGCGTCGAAGGGGCTCCATTTTTCCTGATCTATGGCATCGACCCGCAAGAGGATTACTACCTGCATTATCGCATTCAGGAAGGCCGTATGCCTGAACGGGCGCGTGAAATTGCGATCGGGCGACTTGCCGCCAACGGTATGGAAAAAGGCGTCGGTGATAAATTGCGCCTGGGCAGCAGTTATGAAATTGTCGGCATCTTTGAGAACGGTCAACCTTACGAAGACGCGGGCGCCGTCATGCTGCTCAAAGAAGCCCAAAGGATGCTTGGCAAACCGCGCCAGGTTTCGTTTCTGAGCATCAGTTTGCACGACCCGTCTCAGGCTGCCGCTGTCGCTGTAGAATTGGAACGCGCCAATCCAGAGGTAATCGTAAGCCAGGCTGCCGAGATGACCGAGCGGATGCAGGATTTCGTGACGATGAACGCGGTCTTTTCAGCGCTGGTGACGCTGATGTTTATCGTCGGCGGGGTGGTTATGGCCAACGTGATGGTGATGAGCGTATTTGAACGCACCCAGGAGATCGGCGTGCTACGTGCGGTGGGGTGGTCACGCCAGCGTGTGCTGCGCATTGTGCTGGGTGAGTCCTTGGCGTTGGGCGTGCTGAGTGCGGTCATCGGTGGGGCGCTGGGGCCGGCGCTGGGTGTATTAATTCAGATGGAACCGACAATGGGCGCGATGTTGGTGACATCGTACACGACCGGATCGATCATAACGGTTATCGTGCTATCAATAGCTATCGGCGCGGTGGGTGGATTGCTGCCGGCCTGGCGTGCGTCGAACCTGCGACCGGTTGAAGCGCTGAGGTATGAGTGATGACTGATTACATTCTCGAAACGCGCGAATTGACGAAAATCTACGGCGATGGCGTGGAAATCCGCGCGCTTGACGGCGTGGATCTTCAGATCGCGCCGGGTGAGGTGGTGGCGATTGTCGGCCCATCGGGTTCAGGGAAATCGACGTTGCTCAATCTGATTGGCGCACTTGATCGGCCCAGTTCCGGCGAAGTCATCATTAACGGCTCGTCGCTCTCGAAAGTCCGCAACATCGATCTCTTCCGCGGCCAGACCATCGGGTTCATCTTTCAGACGCACAACTTGATCCCGACCCTGACGGCGCGCGAGAATGTGGAAGTGCCGATGCATGAACTGCGGATGAGCAGCGGCGAACGGCGCGCACGGGCGCAAGAACTGCTTGAACTGGTCGGACTGGGAACCCGCGCCAGCGCGCTGCCCAATCAGATGTCGGGCGGTCAACGGCAGCGCGTGGCTATTGCGCGCGCGTTGGCGAATCGTCCGGCGATTGTGCTTGCCGATGAGCCGACCGGCAACCTCGACAGCAAAACCACGGCTGATATCATCAAGCTGTTACAAGATTTGAACCGTAGCCAGGGCGTGACTATGCTATTGGTGACGCACAACAGCGAGGTCGCTGCCGCCGCTCAACGCATCATCACCATTCGTGACGGCAAAATATTGCGCGATGTGCGCATCGACGATGAACTGGAGCGCGAATTGATCGAGTTCAAAAGCTCGGCATTGGGGCAAGCGGTGTTGCACGGGATCAATGTTCCCGCCGAGCTGTCGCCGCATGCCGGGCGACTGCGGGAGTTGTTGGAGCAAGTGTGATCAATGTCGTTGTTCAACACACAAACAGGGCGGAGCACGAATGCTCCGCCCTGTTTGTGTGCAGCCGATGCAGCTAATCCTGCGGCTCGATCATGACCGCTGCGGTCATATTCCAACGAACTTGCTCATCTTGCTGATCGGGCATCACTACGACGGTGTAGGTAATATCGCCTTGCCTGTTCTTGCCAATAGCTTTGATCTCAGTCACCGTGCCGGTGAACTCTTCGCCGGGCAGGGCGTCCAGCGTAAAGCTCACAGTATCACCCTCGCGTACGCGAACGATGCTAATCTCCGTCAGGTCGGTGGTTTCGATTTTCCATTGCGAGAAATCGGCCATAACGACCGCATCCGCAGTTGCATCAGGCAACTCTCCGACCTTCAGGTTGATCTCAGCGACTGTCCCGGCGAAAGGCGCTCGCAAGGTGGCTTTATCTAACGCCAGCTCGGCCTCTCTGAGTGCGAGCTCCGCCTCGGAGATCTGCGCCATAGCTTCTTCAAGCTCGGTATCACGCGGTTTGGCGGTAAGTTGTGCCAGTTGCGCTTCAGCATTGCGCACGTTGGCTTCCGAACTCGACACGCTGCCTTCACGCTCTTCGCCAATCAATTTGGCCAACTGCGACTCGGTCCGTGCGATACGCGCACGTGCGGCGGCCAATTCATCCTCGTCGGCAGGCGACAACAGTTTATCGAGCGCAGCCTGGGCATCGCGCACTTGCGCTTTCGCCGATGCAATACCGTTGTTCTCTGCTTGCTGAGCCTGCTCGTATGCTACTTGCGCTTCTTGCAAGGTAATTTCGGCGTTCTGAACTGCTCGGAGCGCCGCCGCCTCATCGTCTTTGTTCTTCTGCGGAAGTTCATCGCCAAATCTTGCAAGCTGGTCTTCTAATTCGCGATTCTCCCAATATATCTGACTGTAAGAATCCTGGGCATTGCGCAGTTCGTTTGCCGAGCGTTCCAGATTTAAGCGCGCCCTGGTTTTAGCCTCTGAAAGAGTATCGATCTGCGTTTCGAGATTGACCTGGGCCTGTTCCAGTTTGGCGCGCGCCGAGCGAATATCTTCCTCATCGGAGCCTTTCTCAAGCTTAGCCAGTTGGGCGCGGGCTTCTTCCAATTCGGCGCGTGCCGCAGCGATATCCTGCTCGGTGACGCCGCCTCTGGTCTGAAGCAGTTGGGCCTGAGCTTGCTCCAGCCGCGCCTGAGCGGCGGAAATCTCTTCGGGCGTCGGGCCTTCCAAGAGTTTGTCGTAGTTAATCTTCGCCTTGGTCAAATTGATTCGGGCGCGTTCAACGGCTAACTCCAGGTCGCGGATATCGAGACGCGCAATGGGCGTATTTTCCTCGACAACGGCGCCTTCCTCGACCAGAATATCAGCCACGATGCCGCTGGTCTGAAAATTCAGATTCGCGCTTTGGATAGGCAATACCTCGCCTTCAGCAACGACCAGGCTGCTATCAACAATCGGCGGCAATGGTGTTGCTTGAGTTTCCGGCGCGCTGTCCTGGGCTGTGTCGTCGCCGTTATTGTTGTTATTAAAGACAAAGAATAGCCCGATTCCAACGAGCACAATCGCCACAATCCCGATAATGACGTTCCTCATACTGTGAAAACTCCTCATATATAGAGAGATCAGCCTAAGATATAGACAATCGAGGACTGCCAGTCCTTGAAGGACTGGCAGTCCTACAGCCACATTGTACGACCTCTAACTGATTTATCTATATGTTCAAGGCGTGGCATCGAGTGTTTGAGCGAATATGCTAGGCTTGACCAGCCGCCGCCACTACATGCGAGCAACGTCGGGGCGTGCGCGCTCCTTGATAGTCTGATTGATCTCATTCCTGATCAACTCTGATTCATTGACCAGCATGTGAAATTCGTTTTGATCAAGGATTGCAACCTCAACCTCGGTCTCCGGGGTTGCCCGCACGGTCGCCGTGCGGGTACGATTCTGGACCAGACCGACCTCACCAAAAAACTGACCGCTCTTTAGCCGATCAACGATGATTTCTTGACCATCAGGATGATGGAGAACAATCTCAACTTCGCCGCGCGTAATGATGAAGAAGTTGTCGGCAAGTTCGCCCTGATGAAAAATTGTCGCGCCCGGTGCGAACGTGCGCGTTTCGATCTGACGCGACACCCTGGTAAGCTGATCTACATTCAGCTTGGCAAGCGCCTGAGCGACATACTGGTTGACAATCTCCCCGTCGGCGACAATCACTGATCGCGTCGCCCGGCGCGCCAGGTCATTATCGTGGGTAACCATCAGGATCGTTTTACCCTCGTCGATCAGCCCTTCAAAGAGCCGAAACACCGATGACGCCGTCCTTGAGTCGAGGTTGCCCGTCGGCTCGTCGGCGATGACGATCGGCGGATCGTTGGCCAACGCACGGGCGATGGCGACCCGCTGCTGTTGCCCGCCGGAGATGGCTGAAGGGAGCTTGTAGGCATTCTCGGTCATATCAACTTGCTCAAGCAGGTGCATTGCACGTTCGCGACGCACGCGCGGAGTGTACATATTACAAAAGTCCATCGGCAACATCACGTTCTCGATCACCGAAAGCGTCGGCAAGAGTTGGAAAAACTGAAAAATGATGCCGAGATTACGTCCGCGCCAGATCGCCATCTGCCCCTCGCTCAGTCGATGTACCGGGGTGTTGGCGACGATAACCTCGCCGGAGGTCGGACGATCAATCCCGCTGATCATATTGATCAGCGTTGATTTGCCACTGCCTGATTTGCCGATCACGGCGACAAATTCGCCGGCGTTGACTTGCAAATCCACGTTTTTCAGAGCGGTAAATGATCCGGCCGCGCTCTGGTAGGTTTTCACTACGTCGCGCAGATCTATTAAGTAGCTTGACGTATCGCCTTTGGCGTTGTTGGATGTCGAAACGGTTTGAGGAGAGCGTTTCAGCCAGCCTCCAAACATAACTCCTGCCTCTCCACATCAATAAACCAAGTGACACAATTGGACTGACGAAGATGCTCCAATATGATATATGTTTAGGCGCTTGCATACGTCACATTAGCGCCATTTGCTGCAATGCGTCAGCGTTGAGTTGTGAGCAGTACGGTGTCGCCAGCTGAGCTTCGGACGACATCGAGATTCGGGCGCATCACTTGAAACTGATATCTGCACGCGGTGGCATCGTAGTTCTCTAATGTTAACAAACCGACTAGTCAGTCGATTTTAGTGTAACGTATAATATTCGAGATGTCAAAGACGTGGTGAGATGCTTTGCTCATCATACCTGGTGTAGTATAATCTGGCAATACTCAGATATGGCATATGGATCTGTGCCAACGTTGCCGACATATATCGCGCAATCTTCTGCAATTGATAAGGTTGCCCTACGCCCGACGTAGTCTCCCTGCGATTCGGTGTCGTTGCGAGTTTTCCCGCAGTGATGAGTTAAACAGCAATCCGCAATCAACAATGGCGCTCGATACGGTGATCGTGAGTAAGGAGTGAATGGGTTGAACCTCGCGCCGATGCCAAGTACGATCATTCCCACTTCTGAGCCGCCTCCTCCCGCTCCCGCTCCCCTACGCGGCCCCTGGCTTGTCATCGTGCGTACAGGCTGGGCCCTGGTGACAAGCCTGACGCTGGTGATGGCGATTAGCGCCTTTTGGAAACGCCCCGCAGAACTGCAAACGCTGCTGGCCATCTATAATAATCCGCTCGCTCAACTGCATCTTCCTAAACCATTTGCCAGCGGTTATGTGCTCACTCTGGAGGCGGCAGCTGTTCTTTCGTTTATATTCACTGCTCTCATACTCTTCTGGCGCAAATCTGACGATTGGGTAATCATTTTTGTTTCGCTTGCGCTGGTGACGTTCGGCGCGGCATCTAGCCCGGTAATGGCGATTGTCAGATCCGAAACACATACCCTCGGCGCACTCATTCAAGCCGCCGGTTTTTCAAGCTTTCTGATTTTTCTCTACACGTTTCCTGAAGGGCGTTTCGTCGCACGCTGGACAGTCTGGTTGACAGTCGTGTGGACAGCCTGGCAGCTTGTTTCAGCATTGTTTGTCACGGCGCCAATGAGCTTGCTTCAGCTTTCAGACGAGAGCATCTTCATTACATTGGCATTTTTCGCCACCGGCTTGTTTGTGCAGTATCGCCGCTTTGCCGCCGCCGACCCGATGGAACGGCAGCGAACGATATGGGTGCAAGTCAGCTTCGTGACCCTGTTTCTTGGCTATGCACTGTCGCTTATCGCACCGGATCCCGATCAATCATCGGCAAGTGTGATCGATCTCCTGACCGATATGACCTTCGCATCGGTGCAATATATCGGCCTGGCCTCAGCGCCCATAGCAATCAGTATGTCAACACTGCGTTTACGGTTGTGGGGAATCGCCCCGATCTCTAACCGCATATTGGTCTATTTTGTGCTGACGAGCATATTGCTCGTGGTCTATGCCGGCGCTGTGGTTATGATCCAGCGGTTGTTAATATTCGAGATAGTCATTGACCGCGATTCGCTCCTGGCTATCGTGCTATCAACCTTGGGGATCGCCGCGCTGTTTTTGCCGTGGCGACAGCGGGTGCAAGCCTTCATTGATCGGCGCTTCTATCGTGAGAAAGTTGATGCGCAGCAAGCGATTACGTCGTTCTCGCAAGAAATTCGCACCATTATCGAGTTGCCGGATTTGCTGCGCAGACTAGTCTATCGTGTCACCGAACTGTTGCATATCACACGTAGCGCGGTATTTCTACGACAATCAGACGGCGTATTTCGGCTGGCCGAAGTCGCCGCCGATGCGGCCGCAATACCTTCTGCCGATCCGATGCATATGCGCAATGATTTGCAACTGGCAATCTCCCCGCATCAGCTAGAACGCCTGGCTTCAGGCGTTCCGATTCCGCGTTCACAGGACGCGCTGTTTCCGTTGCTGGTGCCATTGATGCTTCCTAATCTTGGCGGTTATACAAACGAATCTGCGTTGTTGGGTATATTGGCGCTCGGCCCGCGCCTATCAGGACTGCACTACACGCGCGCCGACTCGGCATTATTGCAAAGCCTTGCCGATCAGGCCGGAACCGCGATTTATGTGGCGCAGTTGATCGCCGATCGTCAAGCTGAAATCGAACGCAAAGAAGCCATCGAGCGCCGCCTCGAGGAACACCGGAATTCGCCGATGGGCCAGGCGGAGGCGATGGCGCAGCGCATTCTGGAACATCCGGAACAGGCCCTGCGCGAGCTGCATCAGCTAGCGCAAACGTCGGGGCGCGATCCTGAAGCGACCAGTTTGATCGCCAATCTGCCAACCGCACTAGACAACCTCAACGCGGAAGCGATTGCCGGCATAGCCGAATGGTTCAACTATCTGGTGACCAGCCAGTTTGTCCCGGAGTTGTTGCCGGTCGGTTTGCGCACATTGCTTTCGCAACTTGAATTGGTCGCTGCGAATGATCGACGCCGGATCGATGCTCACGTCGAGCAGATCCTATCGGCGCACGACGAGACATTCGCCATCAAAGGCGCCGCCGAAGCGTTGATCGTCTATCGGTGGTGTCACGACGCTCTGGAGGCGAACAACATCAGTCAGATCACCGATCTGCGCACGCGTCTCCTCGAGCTTTGCAGGGATGACGCCGCTCAACCCGACGTTGATGACGTACTTGCCGATCTACGTCATTTTCTCGCCGAGTTGCTGCCGGCGATTGAAGCCTTGCAAGCGTACGAGCGCCTGGATGAGCTGCAAGATCGATTGGCTTATCTCGCCAGCACGGTAGAGCGATTGCGGCGCGTTGATCGTATGTCGCGTATCGAACTAGGCGGCGCCGATCGCCTCGTTGTACAGCGGATCGCGGAAAATTGGCTGACCGTTTCGACCGGTGCGATGCTCGATCTTCAGGCGCGGGCGCGGGTCGTCTGCGAATTGCTCACCCGGCGTACCTGGCAGGTTGAAGTCATTTCGCTCACCCTTGAAGTCCATAACGTTGGACGCGGTGCGGCGCTCAATATGCGAATCGAGCTGTTGCCAACGTCCGACTATGACGTCCTTGATGCCACCGCGGAGATGGAGCGGCTCTCTGCCGGCGAAGAAGCGCAGATTGGTATGCGACTGCGTCTACGGTCGAGCACTAGCGCGAACCAGTTCCGTGTGCGTTTCATCATCCGCTACACCGATTCACACGGTGCGGATCAGGCTGAGCATTTCGCCGATGCTGTGCATATGCTCAGCGACGACGACGAGTTTCAGTTTATTCCCAACCCTTATGTCGTAGGCGCTCCGCTTCAATCTCAATCGCCGTTGTTCTTTGGACGCGAGGATGTTATCCACGCGATCTGTGAAAATCTGGCAAGCAAACATCGCAATAACCTGGCGCTGATCGGTCAACGGCGCACGGGCAAGACATCACTGTTGAAGCAACTCCCGGCTCGATTGGGTGATGCATATGTGCCGGTCTACCTGGATGGGCAGATCCTTGGGGTTGATCCTGGCCTCGATAACTTCTTTCTTACGTTGGCAACCGAGATCGCATTCGCCCTGGAAGATCGCAACTTTGCCGTCACGCTGCCAGATCCGGAAGCATTTGCCAGACGCCCTGCCGCAGTCTTTGAGCGCCAATTCCTGGCAGATGTACGTGCAGCGATCGGAGATCGTCATCTGCTGATTATGCTCGATGAATTTGAAGAATTGGAGGCGGCTGTTCGGCGAGGCAACCTTGAACCTTCGATTTTCGGCTTTCTGCGTCACATGATCCAGCATACCGACAACTTGAGCTTCATCTTCTGCGGCACGCATCGCCTGGAGGAGCTAGCGGCAGACTACTGGAGCATCCTATTTAATATGAGCCTCTATCGACGAATCGGCCTGCTAGATCGGGCTGAGGCACAGCGCCTGATCCAGGAGCCCGTGGCGGATTACGGCATGCGCTACGACGACCTGGCGCTCGATAAAATCTGGCGGTTGACGGCGGGACATCCTTATCTGCTGCAATTGCTTTGTCATGATCTGGTCAACCAACACAACAAGACTCGCCGCAGCTATGTCACGGCGGCAGATGTGAATAGCGTGACCGACTCGATTGTCGCAGCGGGCGAAGCGCATGTTGTATATCTGTGGAACGAGTCAACCTATGCCGAACGGCTTGCCCTGGTCGTGTTAAGCCGCATTCTTCCGCTTGGCGGTTCGGTGTTGCCGAGGAAGATCTATGATTACCTTGCTGAGCGTGGAGTCAATATCGATCACCAGAAATTGAACACAGCATTGCATCGGCTAGTGCTTCGTGATATTCTCGCTATGAACAGTGATATTGACGCAGCATTGGGCGAGCGCTATCGCTGGCGGCTGGGGTTGCTGGTATTGTGGGTCGAGCAGTATTGTTCATTAAGCCGCGTTGTCGATGAGATGAACGTATGAACAAAGCTAATCCTTACATTTCGCGCGGGCCGGTGCGCGATCCGGCAATGTTCTACGGGCGGAAGCACGAGCTTGAGGAACTCGTGGCATTCTTGCGTGGTAATCAGTCGGTGTCGTTGATCGGTCCGCGAAAGATTGGCAAAACATCGCTGCTGTTCCATATTATGCGACCGGAGATCGGCAACCGGTTGGGTCTGGGGGAAGAGACGCTCGTCGTGTATCTAAACTGCGAAATACTGGCTGATATTACCCAGGAGGACGTGTTCAGCCAGTTCGCCAGCGAGATCGCTACGAGCCTGGAGGAGCGCAACGCGCCGCCGGAACCGTTGCTTGAGGCCGTGCTGAATAAGCCTTCACGGCTGACATTTGAGGCGGCGGTGCGCAAGCTAAATCGACGCGGCCTGCAAATTGTAATATTGCTCGATGAATTCGAACGCCTGAGCACCAACACTCGGCTTGACGCCAACTTTTTCAACGGTTTGCGTTCGGCGGCGGGGCGCTATCAACTGGTTTTTGTGACGGCTTCGGCAAGCCCCCTGATTGAACTGACCTACGCCGAACGAGCGCAGTCGATCCTCTCTAGCCCGTTTTTCAACATTTTTGCTCCGCTGTTCCTCGGACTGCTGTCGAACGTCGAGGTGCGCCAACTGATTACCGAGCCGGCGGAACGCGCTGGTTCGCCGTTTGACGCAGAGACGGCTGATATGATCAGTGATCTGGCAGGCGGGCATCCGTTCGCATTGCAGATCGCATGCTTCCATGCCTTTGAGCGTTCGGGCGCATATGCGCAGATCGAGCAACGTGCGCTCAGCGAGCTTGAATCTCACTTTCAGTACTATTGGCGCAACTTGACGCCTCTTGAACAAGATGTGCTGCGTCATCTCGCGGAAGCGGGCGCGCGGGCGCCTGATGACACGAACCTGCGCGGGGCGCTCCGTGATCTAATGCGCAAATGCCTGGCGGTGTCTCATAGCGGCGCCTATCACTATCCCTCGCGGGCCTGGGAAGCGTTTGTCGCTGCGCAAAAAACAGCTACCCCGACAGATGAACTCGCATTTACGCCAATAGTTGTCCGACAGGAAGCGCAGCCAGATAGTCTGATCGGGGCGTGGATCGGCCCGTACAACGTGATCGAGTTGATCGGGCGCGGAGGCATGGCCGAGGTCTACAAGGGATGGCATGCACAGCTTGAGCGCGAGGTGGCGATCAAAATGTTGCCGGCGATCCTGGCGAATGACAGCCGGTTTCGTCAGCGTTTTGAGCGTGAAGCGCGTTCTATCGCTGCGCTAAAACATCCAAATATCGTGCAGGTGTTTGATTTTGGTGAGGCCTATGGCGGCGTCTACATGGTGATGGAGTATATCTCCGGTCGCGATCTTGGCAAGCTGTTGAAGGACAATGGCTCGTTTCCGCTCAGTCAGGCCTTGTGGATCGTGCATGATATCGCCGACGCGCTTGACTATGCCCACGCGGCGGGAGTAATCCATCGCGATGTGAAGCCATCCAACGTCCTGCTTGAACCGGTGACATCTGCGGGCGAGCGTATGTGGCGAGGAGTGCTTACTGATTTTGGCATTGCGCGGATTCTCAATAGTCCGACCCAGGTAACTCAGACCGGCGCAATGATCGGAACGCTCGATTATATGGCGCCGGAGCAGATCAATGCATCGCCGCATGTAGATGGACGCGCCGACATCTACGCAATCGGCGTTATGCTCTTTCAAATGCTCACAGGCGCGCTGCCCTTCGACGGAGAAACTCCGGCGATGGTGATGGTTTCCCACCTCAACCAGGAACCGCCTGACCCGCGTGGACTGGTTCCCGATCTGCCGGATGCTGTCGCCAGCGCAATTTTACGCGCACTGGCAAAGGATCCTGCCGCGCGTTTCGCCGCCGTGCGCGCCTTGGTTGACGCACTTGCACAATAACAACTATATACGTTCACCCAGCGCTTTGACAGCCAGGCGTTTCATATAAGCCAATATTGCCCCGGCGCCGTTGAGACGCTGGGGACTCAATACCTGATGCAGCCCCATCAGGTGCGGAAAATCGGCGGGCGTCATAAGGACTTCTTCGGGCGTACAGCCGCGTAGCCCTTCGGCCAGCAACGCCGCATACCCACGCGTGGTCGGCGACTCTGCGGGAACGTCAAAGTGGAAATACATACCGCCATCTTGCAATTCAGCATGAACGAACACCGGCGTCATACATTCATGAACCTGATCCATGCTCTGGCGGTCGGCCAGCCAATCGGGCAGCGCGGGCATCCGCTCGGCAAACTCCAACAGCAATTCCAGCTTTTCCGAGCGATCGCTGGCGTGAAAATCTTCGACAATCTCGTTGAGACGGGGTGGCAGAGCGCCTGTCTGGCTCATACGATCCTCCATAATCTTTGCGGCCTTGCAATCGACTGGTAATGCAATTTCGCCAAACGTAGTCTATCATAGACAGGACACATAGATGCTGCCAACCGATGTCTTCTTCGATGTTGAGCTGAGGTAAATGGACGGCTCGACATATTACCGGTCATAGAAGAATAGAGCGATCTTAAGAACAGAGCTTCCGCGGTGGCGCTTTTTTCGACCCTGGCCCCAGAAAGAAAGCTGCTTGAGCCTTCGGCAGAGGGGTACTTTCGGTTCTTACTTTCGGTCAATTTTTGCCCTCCGGGCAAAAATTGACCGAAAAAAAGATGGCAACTTCCGCTCTGCCGAAGGCGAATCCGGCATTACGCGGTACAACCGCGTAACTCGTATTAAGAAGATTGATCAATATCTTATATAGCATTTGGGATACCTCACAAATTGTTCATCGTTCAGGTTTAGAATTGTGATACTGGCAGATTGCGCAGCAATCTGCTTAACTTGGTTGAATTGTAAGGAGCAGACATATGCAACGTTGGTTTATCGTTCTGATCGTTCCACTGGCGCTGCTGATTGGAGCGTGTGCTGATACCTCAGAGACCCCGCCGGCAACGTCGGCAAGCCCTTCGGCTGCTGCTGTCACCCCAACCCGTTTTCTAGACGGCGGAGGCGTAAATCCTCTGGGCGGATCTCAAGATGGCAGCCCGGAAGCGACGCCTGAGCCGCCATCAGCAACCTATACGGTTCAAGTGGGAACTATCATTAATGAACTCCGCCTGACCGGTCAAGTTGCGGCGGTGCAACAGTCGGTCAGTTTTGCGCAAGGAGGGGTATTAGATTCTCTGTACGTCGAGTCCACGATGGTAGTAACCAAAGGCCAGCTGCTGGCTGAGTTGGAAATGGGCGATTTGTTCGATCAGCTTGGACGTGCGCAGGAAGTGTACGAGCAAGATCGTATCGCAATAGAGCGTGAAACTCAGGCGGCGCAGTTGGAGGTGCAACGTGCTCAGATTGCCCTGGATGGTGCGCAGACAACCTTTGAAGAAATGCTGGTTCCCTCGCCGGAAGCGATAGCGCAGGCCGAGGCGGCAGTGCGCCAGGCAAAGGCTAATCTGGAACTGGTACGCAATAACGCCTCTGCGGCCAAAACGCTTGCCGAGCAGGAAATGTATCATGCGGTTAATGTGCTGACGCAAGCGCAGCAAACCTATTCTGAAGCGTATCTGAAATTCCAGAAAGAGGCGGCTGGGTCGGATAAGGAGGACTATGACACTTTGCGTGAAGCCTTGGCCAATGCGGAGAAGGAGCTGATCGCGGCTGAGGATGCGGTCGCCAAAGCGCGGATTAATTACGATACGGCGCGCGGCAATGAAGTCGCGGAAGTGCAGAACGCTGAGGCGGCAGTGTATTCGGCGCAGGCGACCCTGAACAAACTGCGCAACGGGCCTGAACCGTCGGAGATCTCGGCGGCGCAGCGTGAGATTCAGCTTGCGCAAGTTGCTCTGGATGAAGCTAAGCAGCGCGCCCAGATTAATCCGGAACGAGCAAAGCAGTTAGCAGCCGATCGCTTCGAGATTCAGGCGATTGAGGATCAGGTCAAGGCGCGGCAATTGTTTGCTCCCATTGATGGCGTGATTGCATCTGTCGAAGTGCAACCCGGCGGTGCCATTCAACCTGCTATTCCCATCATTACCGTTGTCGAACCGGGGAGCATCGAATTGCTGGCTGAAGTTGCGCCGTCTTCGAGCACAACCGGTTCTGTTGCAATTAATGTTGGACAGCAAGCGGCAATCACTTTTTCGCGTTACAGCGATCAGGTGATAACGGGGACGATTACGCGTACGCCTTCGCAATCTCAGATTGATCCGTTGACAGGGGCGCAGGATCAATTTTATCACATCATTTTCGATGCAGACGATCTCCAGATTGAAGTCGGCGATCTGGCTGATGCGTCGGTGGTGCTGGGACGCAAATACGATGCGTTGTGGTTGCCGCCGGAAGCTATTCGCTCATCACGCACCGGTTCGTATGTAACGATGCAGGAAGGTGGTGAAGATGTGCGGGTGAATATAGAAGTCGGGATCATCACCACGGATCGAGTAGAGATTTTGTCGGGTCTTGAGGAAGGGGATATAGTTATCGTGCGCTAAACAGTTCCGTAGTTTGACGCGCGAGCGCTTCGTGAAGGGCCATCCTTGCATCATACAGGGATGGCCCTGTTGATTTTCTATCGTATGACACGGAGCCTGAATCGCTCATGTCGCTACCAAACAATACTGGAGACACCGCATGCGGTCATTCTGAGCGCAGCGAAGAATCTCGGATTCCCCCAACGCCGAGACCCTTCCCTCCGCCTGCGGCTCCGTTCAGGGTGACATACAACATACGCATCATCGTTTGGTAGATATGTTGCATCGGCTAGCACAGGCGAGTATACTAAATATACAGCAAACTACATAGTTATGAGTCGACACATTCCACGACTCAATCGTTGCCTAATTATTACTACAACGAGACCTTTTTGAATAAGGCTTTGGAAAGCCACCCATTACATAGCACTCAGATGTTCTGAAATACATCTCACCGCATCGGGTTGCGGTGTCGCCAAAATTTCTCTCGTTGTAGTATTATTCACATCGACATTTAACTCCCGTCAGTCTGCGTTGGCTGGGTCGTGTGCAGAAGCCTGACGTAAGCCAACACTGCGTTATTGCCGCTCCCCGCAATAGGCGTTAATAGAGGACTGAGCAATGGACGACGACAACACAACCAGAGCCCAATTCATCGAAGAAATAGCAATGCTCCGGCAGCGCGTCGCCGAACTGGAAAATACTAACGTGTCGCGTGACCAGACTGAGCGTGATCTGGCAGCGAGCCAGATGCCCTATCAAGCGCTGTTTGATCATGCACTCGATGCGATCATTATTGAGGATGTAGCCGGTCGGGTCATCAACGCTAATCCAACTGCATGCGCGTTGTTCGGTTATACGCCAGATGAATGGCGCGGTCTGTCAGTGGTCAATCTCACCGACGCAGCTGGTCAGGCAACGGTTAAGCAATTGATTGCTGAAAAGCCGGAAAGCGCTTGTCTCGAAATGCGCGCCCGGCGTAAAGATAGCAGTATGTTCGATATTGAACTCGCCTCATTTCGGGTTTTTATTGATGGTCAGGACATGATTTTTGCTCATATTCGCGACATTACGCAGCGCAAGCGTATGGGAGAAGCGTTGAGCGCCAGCGAGCGCCAGATGAGCACGTTGCTCTCGAATTTGCCCGGGATCGCCTATCGATGTTCGAATCATCACGATTGGCCAATGGAATTTATCAGCGAGGGATGCTATGCATTGACCGGGTATGACTCGAACGAGCTCATCCGCGCAGATGGCGTGCGCTATGGGGATCTGATACATCCTGATGATCGCCAATATGTATGGGATGCCGTTCAGGAGTCTATTCGACAGCATAAACCGTTTCAACTTGAATATCGCATTACTGCTCGTGATGGGACTGAAAAATGGTTATGGGAGCAAGGGCGGTGCATCAATTGTGACGCGCCGCCGTTCTATCTCGAAGGCTTTATCACCGACATCACCGACAAAGTGCGAGCTGAACGTGCGTTGCGCGAGAGCGAAGAGCGGTATCGGCTGTTGTTCGATGGTGCTAACGACTTGATATTGATGCATGAACTGGCAGCGGAGGATCAACCGGCGCATTTTATCGCGGTCAACGATACGGCAGCGCAAACGCTGGGATATACGAAAGAAGAATTGCTCGCGCTTTCGCCATTCAAAATTATTGCTCCGCCAAGTCTGGCTGATGTGCCTGCAGAACGGGCGCATTTGGAAAGCAAAGGCGAGTTGAGCTTCACGACAAAGCTGATCACTAGAGATGGAAATGCTGTTCCCGTGGAAATCCACTCGCGTTTGTTCCAACACCAGGGCAAGCAGAGAGTCATTTCCATCGCACGCGACATCACCGAGCAGCAGCAAGCCGAAGCAGCGTTGCGCGCCAGCGAGCGGCGACTGCATCAAATCCTCGAAAATATGCCCGTGTTGTTGGATGCAACAGACGAGAACAACACGATCATCGCGTGGAACCGCGAATGTGAGCGCGTCACTGGCTACACGGCAGATGAGATGATTGACAACCCACGAGCCCTTGAGATACTTTATCCCGATGAAGCCTATCGTCGCGAGATGATGGAACAGTTTATCAGATTTAGAGGCGAATTTCGCGACTGGGAAATCGAACTGACGCGGAAAGATGGTCAGAAACGCACGATTCTCTGGTCGAACATCTCGCCGCAGTTCCCGGTGAATGGCTGGTCTAGCTGGGCTGTAGGTCTTGACATCACCGATCGCAAACAGGCCGAAGAAGCCGTGGTTGAGCGCCAGCGCTTTATCGACGCGATCGCGATCGCGAACCCATCGATTTTGTATGTCTATGATCTGATCGAGCGCCGTATCATCTGGATCAATCGTTCAACCGAACAAATCCTCCGCCATGATCCGGAAGATATCCTCAATGTAAATGTAGAGAGTTTGCTATTCCAGAACCTGATGCATCCCGACGATCAAGCCAAACTCAGCGAACATTTTCACCAGTTCGACCAGATGAGCGACCATGCGATCTTCACAATCGAGCACCGTCTGCGCGCCGTCAACGGCTCCTGGCGCTGGTTTCGGGGATACCACAGCGTTCTGAAACGACTGCCCAATGGCAAGATTCAACAAATTGTCGGCACGTTGATCGATGTAACCGAACAAAAACACATTGAGCATACTTTGCGCGATAGCGAAGCTCAGCTCCGCGGTATTGTGAACGCGGTCTATATCGGCATCGGATTGGTCAAAGATCGGGTATTTGTCTGGACCAACGAAGGATTTCGTGGTCTGACTGGCTATGACGCCGCTGAACTGGAAGGCCAGAGCACGCGAATCATCTATCCTTCGCAAGAGGAATACGAACGCGTGGGGCGTGAACTCTACACTGTCGATGATCCGACCAGCGTCCGAACGTGCGAAGGCCAGTTCCAGCACAAAGATGGCCGCTTGATAGATGTTCAGCTAACCCTGGCGCCGATTGTGTTGGAACAAATAGGGGCGGGCTTTATCGTCACAGCTTTTGATCTGACCGAGCGCAAATACCTGGAAAAACAGCTTCGCCACGCCCAGAAGATGGAAGCGATCGGCCAACTGGCGGGCGGCATCGCCCATGATTTCAACAATACTTTGCAGTGGATTTCCGGCTACGCTGAACTCTCGTTAGAAGCCTTTCCTCACGAAGCGCAACTGCATGAGTTACTAGGACAGGTGCTCAACGGCGTCGAGCGCGCGTCTGAAATGATCAAACAACTGCTGGCGTTTAGTCGCCAGTCTGAGCAAGAACGTAAATCGCTCTTCCTGCAAACGGCGGTGAAGGAAGCGCTGAAGTTTCTCCGCGGCGTCTTGCCCTCCAATATTGAGATAATGATGGATATTCACGATTGCGACGCTGTGCTGGCCGATCCTATTCGCATTCATCAGGTGGTCATGAATCTGTGTACAAACGCCTGGCAAGCCATGGTAGAAGATGGCGGCGCATTGTACGTATCACTCGACCAGATCGAGGTTACATCCGAGCAAACTGCCGGCATCGCCGACTTGAAAGCTGGCCAATACGCCTGTCTGAGCATCCGCGACACTGGTCAGGGAATGGATGAAGCCACAAAGGCGCGCATATTCGAGCCGTATTTTACGACGAAAGCGGATCTGGGCGGCACCGGTCTAGGTCTGGCGGTCGTCTATGGTATTGTCCAGAGCCACTATGCCGCGATCATGGTCGAGAGCGCACCAGGCGAAGGCAGTACGTTCACTATCTACTTTCCCATTCTGACATCGAGTTATGGTGTTGGGCAGGAGGCGCAGTTGCTCCAGGCGGCGGTTCGCGGCAACGAGCGTGTATTGCTGGTGGATGATGAAGAGGGTATCACGCAGGCCGTTACGCAAGGTTTGGAGAGATTGGGCTACAAGGTTACGGCGTGTTATGATAGCCGCGATGCCGCCGCGTTGTTCTTTGAGTCGCCGTTCAGTTTTGATATCGTTGTCACCGATATGATCATGCCGCATATGACCGGGCTACGTCTGGCGCGCGCGATGCGCAAGGTTCGACCAGAGTTGCCGATCATTCTCTGCTCCGGATTCAGCGAATTGATCGATGAAACCGAAACCCAGGCGCTTGACATCCAACGGGTGCTGATCAAACCATTTCGTCACAATGAACTGGCGCTGGCGATCCGTGAAGTATTGGCGCACGGAACGAGCATTGAGAGCGACTATTGACGTTACTTTCGAGACCATATTCCCCTGGCTGCCAGCAGAAATGCAGTTTCAGGCGATCCGCTTCAATGAGCCTCTTGAAGTCGACGCCGTAAGAATGCTCTGGCCTGATTCTCACCATCGGACATAAGGGTTTCAAAGAGCGTCTGGCTACGATCAAGCTTCGACGCATAGTCAAGATTCTGGCTCACGTCAGGACTCATCTCGATAGAATGAATGGCAATGTGCTGCTTGTTTGCGCTGGTCAGCCAACCGCGCTCAAGCCAGCGATTGACCATCTCAATCGTGCTGAGCTCTTGTTCGAGCGAGAGATTGCCTGCCAACTCATTGCGCCGATCTTCAATCGCTTCCAGGGTCGTCGGAAGCTCAGCGCGTTCTTTGGGGTTAAGCCGAATCACCCAGATCTGATTCGGTTTATCATCAACGTTCTCAACACCTTGAACGAACTCACGCACCGGCGGATTCTGCGAGAACAAGCCATCCCAGTAGTGATTGTCGTCGATCTCGATGGCCTTGAATAACCAGGGAAGCGTCGCCGAAGCGATCACGCTATCGATGCTGACATTCTGCCGCCATGAGTCAAAAGCGGTAAACTCGCCGCGTTTCACTTCGATTGCACCGATTACCAGACGCGGCGTAATGCCCGCCCCCTGTTGAACCGCTCCGATCTGCACATATTTGTTGAGCAGCGTATGAAGATCAACAAACTCTTCGCGCGGCGCCAGCTTGGTGAGCATAGTAGTCGCCAGGGTCGCTTGCGACGAATAGGGACTCACTTTAAATTCGGGTAATACGCCGCTGCCGCGCAGCCGCGCCGCATTGACAATCCAGTTGTTCCACACGACCTCGCCGGGCGCCTGAGCGGCGTTTTCTCGCCAGAAAGCGTTGAGCAAGCTGGAAATGTCGGCGGGTGACCAACCATCGTTCTTCTGCTTCCAAAGACCGTACCACACTAACAGAGCGCAGATCGCGCCGCCCGACGTGCCGCTTAATGCCGTAATCGCGTAATTCTGATAGGGCGGCTCTTGGATCTCAGTCACAAGCGTCTTCAAAACGCCGGCAGTGAAGGCAGTATGGCTGCCGCCGCCCTGGCAGGCAATTGCAATACGCTGCGGGTTTCTTGGTGCGGATTGATCGGTAGACATATTCAATCTCCTGAGTTGATGGCCATGATGGTCGCCGGTCGGTCGATGCTTGGTTGATGTTTGATAGAGTTAGGACTTACGCAGTTGCGCGCTTGTGGGCCATTCCGGCCTGCGGAAAGCCAGCCAGGATGGCGCTTGGGTCGGACAGAAACTGGCGAATGGCCAGCCGAATGATGTCCAGTTTGGTCGCAAAGCGGGGGGCGCCGGTCTGGAGTTCGTGCCAAATCAAGCGTAAGAGTATTGCTCCAGCTGCGGCGTCGCAGCTGAAGGATTGCAACGTCTGGATCGGGCGTCAATACACAATGCAACGTTATACCGCACCCACGTTGAGTGTCTCGACATCGGCGATTCCGATACACTCAGCTATCGATCGTGAAATTGACAAGCGGCGACCATTGGCCTCGATCAGTAGCGTCCCATCAGCGCCCACAGCTAACACAGCAATGGTTAGATGAGGCACAATGCCCTGGGTATGCAAAAAATCGCTAACGATGCTATCGGTATTGATCACTGCAATCTGGCCATGCTCGCCTGCGCTGAGTCGGATTAACGGTCGTACGTTATCCGATACAGGCTTCGAATCGCCGGGCGGGATAGGCTTGTTTTGGGGACTGTACAGCGGGTTGCCTACAAATATAGCCAGGCGCTCGGCAACATCGTCGGGGGTGACATGCTCAAAACGACACGAAATCTCTTCTGCTTCCAGCGGATCGATGTGCAGCTTCTCGACGAGAAAAACTTCCCAAAGCCGCCGCCGCCGCAGCACCCGCTGAGCCAATTGCTCGCCCTGTTCGGTCAACGTAACCCCCTTGTACGGCTCATAGGTCAGCAACCCTTCGCCCATCAGCTTGCGACACATCTCGTTGACAGACACAGACGAGATCTCTAATCCTTGAGCCAGCAGCGAGAGCGGAACAGGACGATCATCTTTACGCAAGATGACAATCTTGATCAGATACATCTCAACGCTTTCGCTCATCGCGCCGCTGCTCCTTGCTTGTTCAGGCAGATCGTGTAGAGAAATTTGCGGGTGGGGACGAAGGATCGTAATGCTGTTGCTATTGTACCATGCGTCTTGTGAGCATGTTTATAGATAATTGTCGATACATCATTGTCAATATATTTACGCCGTGTTCATGCGCAATATCGATGTGTTGGTCTTTCATAATTTCACATTTTCTTCATTGACACCGCTGTCAATTATGCGTATAGTTGTTTAGGTAAACGTCGTTGCCGTTCTTGTTGCGAGGAGGTGTCGGTGTCGGTTGAGCAATTCCCGCAATTCGGATCGCCAGGCCATCTTACTGAAGGCGAAACAGTACAAGCGATGCAGCCATTGCCAGGAGCGATTGATTGGCCCGTTGAGAATCAACAGCCTGACGAGTTGCAACGGGGTGCGCCTTCCACGATACCGCCTCGGCAAATGCCGCGCCGACGCTGGGTTCGGCAATTCCTGGTTGCGTTGTTGCTCGCTGGCTTTCTAGGTTCCGGCGGGGTGCTTTACTATCTTGACCAGACCTTCGCCGGTCAGATTTACCCCAACATCTCCATCGGCGGCGTAGCAGTCGGCCATATGACCGATACCACCGCCATTGCCGCGCTCAAGACGCGTTACGAACCATTTCTCCAGCAACCGATCACCCTGACCTATGGCGCGCAAACCTGGACGCCAACGCCCGAAGAATTGGGTATGCGTCTGGAAATTGAAGCGGCCGCGCAGTATGCGCTGGCGGCAGGACGCGGGCACGGTTTTTTTGATAACTTGCGTGAGGTCACTGCGATCTGGCAAAGCGGATTAGAGTTGCCGTTGCACATAACGATCGATCAAGCCACTATGCAACGCTATATCCTCGATCGGGCCACTGAAATCGACCAACCGGCAGTAGACGCCAGCTTGTCCTTGCAAGACGCGCAATTGATAATCACGCCCGCTGCTTCGGGTCGACAAGTATCGACAAATGAAGTGTTGTACGAGCTTACTGCCGCACTGCAAACGCTTGAACCAACCACAGTAGCGTTTCGGACGCGCGAAATTCCTCCCGTGCTGAATGACGCCGATGTCACCGCTGCTCGTGAGGTGATTGACGCGCTGCTGCAAGCGCCGTTGACCATCCGAGCCGGAGACGACGAATGGATCTGGTCGGTCGAAGAATTGTCGGCGATGATCACGATTGCCCGCTTGCCCGAAGCGTCGGGAGACGGCGATTTCCTGGCTGTTTCGCTCCATCAAAACCTGATTCGCGAACGTGTACGTGAAATTGCTGATGCAACCGAACAGGTGGGCGTTTATCCACGCCTGAACTGGGCTGATGGCAAGTTGGAGGTCTTTCGTGAAGGCAAGCCGGGGAAACGTATTAACGAAGCGCGTGCTGCAGAATTGATTCAGGCTGCAGCGATGAAACCCTATCGGCGCATTATGTTGCCCTTCGTGACAATTGATCCGCCAGTAACGGTAGATAATCTGGGCGCATTGGGCATCAACGAGCTGATCGCAGTGGGGCAGAGCGATTTCTCCGGCTCGGCGGCATATCGCATTACCAATATCGAAGCAGGTATGCGTTTGCTGCACGGCGTGTTGATCGCTCCCGGCGAGGAGTTTTCATTCAACGATACGGTCGGGGCGATTGACGGCTCCAACGGCTTTGTTGAAGGCTATGCCATTGTGCAAAATCGCACCCAGCTCGAATGGGGCGGCGGTATTTGTCAGGATTCGACGACGCTCTTTCGGGCGGCTTTCTGGGCCGGCCTGCCGATCACCGAACGCTGGGGACATTCATTCTACATCAGTTGGTATGATCGATACGGCTTTGCCGAATATGGTAACGGCCCCGGAATGGATGCGACGATTTTCACCGGTGGCCCAGACTTGAAGTTTGTCAACGATACCGGAAACTGGTTATTACTCCAGACTGTGGTGGATCGGTCGCGGGCGCTAGCCGAAGTACGTATCTATGGAACAGATGTCGGGCGCACCGTCGAATTGATTGGCCCTTCTATCTCCAATCGGCGCCCCCCGCCCGCAGAGGCAGTCTATATTCCTGCTCCTTCCCGCCCATCCGGCGAATCCAAGCAAACGGACACCGCCCGCGGCGGCATGGATATTGCGTTCGAACGGATTATCCAACAAGATGGCGCCGAGATCGACCGCCAGGAGTTTGTCACCAGCTTCCGCCCCTGGCCAGATATTTTTGAAATCAACCCGGCCGATCTCGGACCTGACGGCAAGCCGTTGCCGCATCTGGGACGCGATGGCAGGCCGCTGCCCCCCGACCAGATTCCGCCGGAAGCGCTGCCTGAAGGCGAACAGGTCGAAACGCCGGAAGACGGCGTTCCTCCACCTGAAGAAGAAGCGCCGACTGAGCCGCCTGAATCGGCGCCGCCTAGCGTGAATGACTAGATGCATAGCGTGAAATGTATGAGCGCCGCTCGTTCGGATGAGCAGCGCTCATTATTTTTATTTGTGGAGCGCAAGGTTTCATTTGTAGCAAGGATTGTGCGTTGTCTCCCCGCACACTCACACGGAACGCTCGTCTGCTTCTGGGCGTCTTCTTCATCGTGGCTGCTCTGGCTGCTAGTTCTGACGCACAGTCTAGAACTTTCACCCAACCCCATTCTCCGTCCTCGCGAATCCACCCCCTGGTCTGGCAAGCCGCCGCGCTGCTCCAATCTCCAAATACCGCCGTTCAGGAAGCGCTCGCACCGGATGCGATACTCCTGAGCGACGACGGCGAGATCGGCGTCGAGATCACGCCCGATGGCTCGCCATCCGCTGCGGCGGAAGACCTGGCCACGCTCGGCGTACGCGTGAGCGATTGGTCGGTGAGTGTTCCGCTGGTCGGCGCCTGGGTGCGACCCGATCAGCTTGCGGCTCTGGCATCCCGCGCGCCGGTTGCATATGTACGCCCGATGATGCCGCCGGTCGTACGAACAGGGAGTATGACATCGGAAGGCGATAGCATTCTGTATGCCGATCAGGCGCGCGATCATTTTGGCTTGACCGGTCGTGGGATTCGGATTGGCGTTATCTCTGACGGCGTCGATACGCTGGCAGTATCGCAGGCGGCGGGGGATTTGCCGCCGCTATGCTCGACACTGCCGACCGAACCGATGAGCGTTTGCGTATACGTCGATCCTGATCGGCCTGGATGGAATAACGAAGGCGTGGCAATGCTGGAGATCATCCACGATCTCGCTCCAGAGGCGATACTGGGGTTCTCCAGCGGTTTCAGCGGAGTAAGCGGCTTTGTGGGCGCGGTCGATTTTTTGCAATATGATTTTCAGGCAGATGTCATCGTTGATGATCTGGGCTATTTGAACGAGCCGTTCTTTGAGAATGGCATAATCGGCACCCGTGCGCAACGGGCGGTTGATGAGGGAGTGGTGTTTGTCTCGGCTGCCGGCAATGACGCGGACATCCACTACCAGGCGCGTTTTGACCCGCTGGGCGACTGCGTGGAAGGTGTGAGCGGCGATTGTAGTCATCGTTTTGAATCAGACGGCACGACGATGGACGATGGAGATGGTCGTACCGCCAGACCAATGGCTGTCCGTGTATTTGCAATGGGACAATCCATTCTACAACACGCCGGCGGGGTCGCTCGATGATCTGAATATGTATTTGTTGGACTGTGATCAGACGCTTCTGGCCACTGCAGAGATCGTTCAAGGCGCCGGTTGCCATCCGCTTGAAGTGCTGCGATACTTCAATGCGACCGGCAATTTTCAGAGCGTACGTCTGATGCTTGAAGCGTCTGTGTTACGCAGCGGCGGCTATCCCATTGTGGAAATGATCATCATCGGCGGTTATGGGTTGGAGTATATCACCCCCGCCGATAGCATCTACGGCCATCCCGGCATGCCCGGCGTCATCGGCGTCGGCGCTGTGGCGGTTACATCCCCGACGGTAATCGAAGAATACAGTTCGCGCGGACCGGTCACCATCAGCCATCCGGCGCCGGAGACGCGGGCCAAGCCCGATCTCGTGGCAACCGATTGCGTGCAAACCGGCGTCGTAGGGTTTGCGACGTTTTGCGGCACTTCGGCGGCAGCGCCGCATATCGCGGCCCTGGCGGCATTGCTGCTTGAAGAGCGTCCTGAGGCAACGCCGGCGCAGATTCAAGAGTGGCTGATGTCCGGCGCAGTTGATCTGGGCGTCAATGGCTTCGATACGGTGTTTGGCGCTGGTCGCGCCGACGCGATGCACGCGGTGGAGGCGAGCCGGGCGCTTACCGTTCGCGCATACAAAAACTTAAGTTTTAGCACACAATATTGGTAGAGTTCAGCTGATACTCTGTTAGATCTAATCAAAACGAGCTAAATAGTGATGTAGAGAGACAAAGGCTA
>JANQID010000062.1 GCA_028282325.1 Chloroflexaceae bacterium
CCGTTGACGTTTTCTGGCCATACGTTCCTCCACACGCGATGCGACGATCCTACCAGATCTTTACTTCGCGTGTGGTCCAGTTTCTGGGGCCAATTATAGATGTTCTATGAGCAGAGTCGCCGGTCTGCTCAACAACCTGTTGGGCCGCTCTCAGCCCGTAACGCACGCATATCGTAGCAGTATCCGCTGCTCCACGCACCCTCATGGTACAATGTAGCTGGCGCCATATACCGTCGATGGAAGAGGCGGGTATGACTTTTACGATTGAAACCGAACAAGAAGCAGACACACGCTGGATTGCGGAAATCCTCGAATTAGCTGGTGTCCTTGCCTATGGTACGACCCGTGATGAAGCCGTTGCACGGGCCAGGGTGCTCGCGCTGCGCGTGCTTGCGGAGCGGTTGGAGCATGGGGAAGAACCGTCCGCATGACTCTATTTTGCGGCATATAGCGATCCTACGCGATGTGGAAACCTGTCAGGTGCAGCAACCCATGACAGGTATGTTCACAAAGCTCGTTATAGCGCTCGTGCCCACGCAACACATGCGTGCTTGCACGTATACATAAGCTCTCTTATTTATGACGCATACGGGCGCTTTCGCAGAAAGTAGTATACGTACAGGTAAAGGATCTGGATTATGACGGCGCAACCAAGGCAAAACCTTACCGAAACAGAATATCTTGAGCGCGAGCGTGTGAGCGCTATCAAGCATAAATATTATGCCGGTGAAATTTTTGCTATGTCAGAAGCGAGCGAGGCGCATAATTTGATTGCAAGCAATGTCAACGCAAGCTTATATGCTCAACTCCGGGGGCGCGGCTGTCGCATTTACCCAAGTGATATGCGCATTAAAGTCGTACAAACGGGTCTGTACACCTATCCGGATATATCTATTGTCTGTGGAAAGTCTGAATTTACAGATATGGCGAGGCGGGACACGCTGATCAACCCCACGATTATTATTGAAATTCTCTCTCCACCGACAGAACGCTATGATCGCGGGGTCAAATTTCATAATTACCGTACGATCGTAACCTTGCAAGAATATGTGCTCATCGCCCAAAACACGTATCATATCGAGCGATATGCGCGCTACGAGACTCACGCCTGGATGCTGACCGAAGCGACGGGCATTGATTCTTCAATCGCGCTTGACTCTATCCAGTGCGTTCTTTCTCTTGCGGATGCATATGAACTTGTTGAGTTTCCCCCAGCATCACCCTTCGCTGACCGGGCGGCAGCGGACGCCGAATAGTACGTCCGCCATCTAATACTCTCCCTCGAACTGCTCGTGGACCTAGAGGAACTCCTGGCGCTTTTCATCGCGCGCCATTGGCGTGGCCTTTCGGGTTAAGGTGCGGCATATGCGCCGAAAGTGTGGGCGTATGACGGTAGATAATCGATGGATTATCTGCGCCTGACATGATAACCGATTTTGCGGCGAATGCAATTCAACGCTCGCTGAACGCCAGTTGGGCCGCCAGAGCGGCGAAAACCACCGCGAACGCCCGCTGCGTTCGCCTGATCGCTTTGGTCGAGTTCACCAGATAGACGCTGATCCCGCTGGCCAGAATCCCGTACAGGGCGAAGATCACGAAGGTCAGGCTCATAAAGACGGCGCTGAGGAGCAGCATTTGCCGGGCGGGAGAACCGGCGTCCGGTGAGACGAACAGCGGCAGGAAGGCGAAAAAGAACAGCGTGAGCTTCGGATTGAGGAGGTTGATCAAGACCCCCTTGAGGGCGATCTGGAAGGCGTTGCGTTTGCGGGCCGTCCGGTCAAGGCTGAGCGCGCCCGTGTCGCGCCACATCGACCAGGCCAGATAGAGCAGATAGGCCGTCCCGGCGAATTTCAAGACCTGGAACGCCTGCGCGCTCATATGGAGGATGGCCGAAAGGCCCAGGATGCTGGCCGATACGTGGGGAGCAATGCCCAGGGTGCAGCCGAATGCAGCGGCGATGCTGGCTTGCCAACGCAACGTTAGCCCGGTCGAAACCGTGTAGATGACGCCCGTCCCCGGAACCAGCACCACGATAAGCGCAGTCAGGAAAAATTCGGTACTGAACATAAGTATCTCCACTCCGATTTTGGATCGCGAAGGATTGTAAAGATAACTTTAATACGCTTTCTATCATCTAGCAAGCTGGAAGAATCTCCTGGCCAGTTGAGCGTACCAGATGATATAGCCCGGTACGGACAGAAATAGCAACAGCAAAACCCGCGATCCGCGGCGCTGTCAATGTTGTCGCGAATAGCTATTGCCGCACCCGAAGAGATTTCTGCGCCAAAACGCTTGTATTCCGGCGACGCATGTAGTATAATGACTGACCGTCAGTCATTATTCAAGAATGAAGATCTCTATGCCGCCCAAACGACGAACCGATCCTGGAGCGCGCCCCGGCGAATTGATCGCGGCGGCCAGAAAAGTCCTGACGCAAAAAGGCGTCGCCAATTGCACGGTGAGCGACATCGTCGATGCCGCCGGTGCGGCCAAGGGCACGTTCTATCTCTACTTCGCCTCAAAGGACGACATCATAAACGCTGTGGTCGAGCAGATAGCGCAGGAAATGGTTGATGCCGCCGAAGAGGCGGTGGCCGAAACGGACTCCGGCGCCGTCGATCGCTTCGTTGCGCTACGAGACGCCATAGCGACATTTGCGGCGGATGCGACCAGTTGGGAACTCGCGGAGAACTATCACCGACCTGAGAACCGCGCAGTCCACGATCGGATGGCGGAGCAATTGGTCGCTCGGTTGGCGCCGATTGTCGAGAGCATCGTTGAACAGGGCGTCGAGGAAGGCGTTTTCGTCGTCGAGGACGCCCATCTCGCCTCGTGGTTCGTTCTCGGCGGGCTTCGCGCGCTCGAACTGGCCTTCCCGGATCGGTCGCGCCTCGCCTCCGCGATTGTAGATACGACAGAGCTGGCGCTCCGTGCGCTGGGGTATGCCGGGGCGATGCCCAATGCACCGCGCCCCGCCTAGAAACAGAGTAACGCTATGCCCGCCGACATCGTCATTTCCGCCCGCGGCCTCGCCAAACATTATGGACCTGTGCGCGCCGTGGACGGTATCGATCTGGACGTGCACCGGGGCGAGGTCTACGGTTTCCTGGGACGCAACGGCTCCGGGAAGACGACGACAATTCGCCTGCTGCTCGGCCTCATCCGTCCGACGGATGGTGAAGTCACGGTGCTGGGCGCCCGCATCAAACCGGGCGTGCAGTCTGTCTTCGCGCGCGTCGGCTACCTGGTCGAGACGGCAACATCATATCCAAATCTCACGGTGCGTGAAAATCTCGACATCCAGCGCCGCCTGACGGGCGCGCCGCCGCGCGCCATCGACGAGACCATCATACTGCTGAGACTCGACCGGTACGCCGATCGCCGGGCCGGGCAGTTGTCGCTTGGCAACAAGCAGCGGCTAGCGCTCGCCCGCGCCCTGCTGAACCAACCCGAAGCGCTTATCCTGGATGAGCCGGTGAACGGCCTCGACCCCGCCGGAATTGTGGAGATCCGCAAGCTCTTGCGGCGCCTCGCCGACGAGCGCGGCGTTACCGTTTTCCTGTCGAGCCATATCCTCTCGGAAATCGCACAACTCGCCGACCGGATCGGCATTATCCACGAGGGGCTGATCGTGGAGGATCTCAGTCGGGAGGATTTGCACGAGCGATCACGGCGCTGCCTGATCGTCGGCGTGTCGGATGCCCGTCGCGCGGCGGCGCTGCTCGACCGTCAGCTCGGCATTACCGGCGCGGAGCATACGCCGGAGGGCGTGTTACATGTGTTTGAAGGCCGGGAACGAGCGGCTGAGATCGCACGACTGCTTGTCACCAGCGGCCTGGACGTGACGCAGCTATGTCTGGCGGAAGAAGACCTCGAAGATTATTTTATGCGACTGACGGGAGGGGCGGCGTGATGTTCCGACAGGTTCTGCTGACCGAGTTGTTAAAGCTGCGGCGCAGCCAGATCACGTGGATCTCGTGGCTGGCCATCTCGATTATGCCGCTTGTGTGCGGTCTGTTTATGTGGATCGTGCGGGAGCCGGAGCGCGCCGCGCAGTTGGGCTTGCTGGGCCAGAAAGCGCAGTTCACCGGGGCGACCGCAGACTGGCCCGGCTACTTCGCAATGCTCCTACAGACCGTCGGCATTGGCGGGATGATCCTGGTCTCGGTCATCGCGGCATATGTGTACGGGCGCGAATACGCCGACGGCACGGCCAAGAACCTGTTCGCGCTGCCGGTGCAACGCCACTGGTTCGCCGTCGCAAAGCTGATAGTAGTGCTGATCTGGTTTGGGAGCCTGATCGTATCGCTGCTTGTCGAGGGCTTCATTGTCGGTGCGCTGCTCAAGCTTCCCGGCTTCTCGGTCGCCCTCGCCGCCAATGCGATCGGCGACATCCTCCTGTCGGCACTGGTCGCGTGGCTGCTGGTTTCGGTCGTGGCATGGATCGCCGCGCTGGGCCGGGGCTATCTGGCGCCCCTCGGCTTCACGATATTTATGTTGGTGCTGGGGATGGTTGTCGGCGCGACAGGATGGGGCAAGTGGTTTCCGTGGTCGATTGTGCCGCTATTCGCGGGCGTCGCCGGACCGCGGGTCGAAACGCTGGCGCCGGGAAGCCTGGCAGTGCTCGCGCTTGCTTTTGTCGCCGGCGTGATTGCTGTGATCTGCCAGATGCGCTACGCTGACAATACGCAGTAGGAGGTTCAGATGAGAGTGGTATAGCATCCTATCCGCTGTGTGGATACCCGAAACCTGTCAGGCATTGAGCGCAGCAACCTCATAATCAAGAACGGCTTCCACAACCCGGCGTCATCGCCAAATTCACCTGGAGGTAAGATCTCGCAACATATCGTCGATCCGGCGGTCATGGCGATGAATCGCCGATTATCGTGCGATATAATAGCGCAACGTTTTTGCTTATGAGTCGGCGTGCCGTGCGTCCTTCCGCCCTGGCTAGGTTGAGCAGGCGTTGCCTGCTTACGGTTTCTGTAGCCAGAACGGCGTATCTTCCTGGACAGCGGCGTCGATTGCTTTGAGGGAGCCTATGACTACCCGGTATAGCGAGATGTCGTTCGCCTCGATCGCTCCACGCTACAATCAGATCAACGCACTCCCGGCGCAGGCAATGGCCAACCTGGGCCGTACTCTGGCCGAACTAGCGCCGCCCGGCGCACCGGCACTCGATATGGGTTGCGGCGCCGGTAGGGTAGCGATCCCGACCGCTCGGGCTGGCCTGACGATTGTTGGGCTCGATCTCGATCTGAATATGCTTTCGGAGGCAACCCGAAACGGCGCCGGTCTCCCATTCTTTCCCCTCCGCGGCAACGTTACCCGCCTCCCCTTCGCCGACAACAGCTTCAATGTCGTCTTCTCGATCAACGTGCTGCATCTGGTTCCGGCCTGGAAAGATGCACTCGCCGACGCGATCCGCATTTTGCGCCCCGGCGGCCTCTTCATTCAGGGCCGCGACTGGATTGCCCCCGAGTCCTGTATGAGCAAGCTGCGCTGGAAGGTGATCGAGACCATTATGGAACTCGAGCCGGGCTTACGCCCGACCGCGGCCGCCTCCCCTGCCGTCATGGCCGAAGCCCTCAGCGCCGTCGGCGGGGTCAACGAGACCGACCGGATTGCTGCCGCCTGGCATGTCCAGATCAGCCCGTCCGACCTGCTTGATCAGATTGCTGCTCGCGCCCACAACGAGACCTGGATGCTCAGCGACGAACTGCTTCGCGCCGTCTATGCACGGATCCGGGACTGGATCACCGAAACCTGGAGCGACCCTCAGGCGCCCGAAACGGTTGAACGGCGCTTTGTTATAACGGTGACGCGCGGGCTGAAGTAAACCTGCGCCAGCGCAACGCAAACCTGGGAGGGAACCTCGTATGCGCACGACCATTCAGTTTATGCTCTCAAAGTTCGCTATTGCCTGGATGTTCGCCCTGATCACTATCAACTTCAACCGCGTTGCAATCTATGATCTGGGGATAGCCGCTGTGCTGGTGACGACGATGATCGGGCTCTACCCGTTCTTTGGTCCGCTCCAGCCGGTCTTCGGACGGATCACGTCGCGTTATCCGATCTTCGGCTACCGTCGCAGCCCGTACCTGCTGATCGGCCTGATTGTCGGCAGCTTGGTCTTCCCGCCCTTGCCGGGCATTGCCGTCGCGATGGCTGCGGGCTCGGCGCCGGCAATTATTGCCGGATTCGCACTCTTCTTCCTCTTTGGGGCAATGATCGCGCTGATGGCCAACACCTTCCTCGATCTGGTCGCCGAGTGTACCACCGAGGAGACCCGCGGCAGGGTGCTGGCCGGCGCGTGGACCGGGCAAACCTTCAGCATTGTACTCTGGGCACTGGCCTTCCGCTTCCTGATGCCCGAATTCAGCATCGAGTCGATGCAGTTGCTTTACAACATCACGCCGGTTGTTGTGCTGCTGATCGGCATCCTCAGCGTGCTTGGCCTCGAACGCCGGCTCACTCCCGAGGAGGTGCGTGCAGCCCGTTCCAACCCGCACATTACCGCTGATACGGCGCCGATCCGCGAGTCGCTGGCGCTATTGCGGAGTCCGGCCGCTCGATCCTTCTTCCTCTTCGTGTTGCTTTCCTTCCCGGCGATCTTTCTGCAAGATTCGCTGCAAGAGGTCTTTGGCGGCGAGGTGCTGAGTCTGAGCGTCGGTGAAACGACGGTCTTCCAGCAGATCTTCAACGGCGCTGTCACTGTGGGTATGGCCCTGACCGGTGCGCTCGGCGCACGGATGCTGGGCATTAGCGGCGGCGCAGCGACCCTGCCGATGGAAGCCAAGAAGCGTCTCGCGACAATCGGCGGGTTGGTCGCCAGCCTCTGTCTGGTGTTGCAAGCGGTCGCCGCCGCCCTAGGCTCGCTACTGCTCTTCAACGTCGCCCTGGCCCTGTTCGGCCTCGGCGTTGGCGTCTTTACCTTCGCCGCAGTGACAATGATGTCGGATATGACCGTCGAGGTCCAGACGGCGCGCTACCTGGGGCTGTGGAGTTTGGCCCAGGCGGTCGGGCTGGGAACGTCGTTCATCCTGGCCGGTGTGCTGCATAGCCTGCTGATCGGTAGCGGCCTGCTCGCCGCGCCCGTGGCCTATGCCTTGATCTTTGTGCTCGAAGGCAGCTGTATGGTCTTTTGTGTGCTGGCTGTACGTGGCGCCAGTCCTGAAGCCCTGCACGAGCCGGTGCGCAGTACGGCGTCCGCTGCAGCATGAGGAAGTGATCAGTAGTCAGTAGTTAGTGATCAGCTACGAACAATCACCGATCACTGACTACATATAGAGAGATTAGCCTAAGATATAGACAATCGAGGACTGCCAGTCCTTGAAGGACTGGCAGTCCTACAGCCACATTGTACAACCTCTAACTGATTTATCTATAGCTACTAGAGGTACTGTTGAGAAACTGAGAAGAGGACATGTAACATGAAAGCGCTTGCAACCGCCTGGTCATTCATCACTATAGCGGTCAAAGTCCTGCGGCTGGCACTGCCGAAGATCGGCGTAGGTTGGATGTTTGCCCTGCTTACCGTCAACTTCAACCGGGTTACCATTCACGATCTGAGTATCACAGCGATCCTGATCACCTCAATGATCGGTTTCTACCACTTCCTCTCGCCATTCCAGGTGCTATTCGGGCGCCTGGCCGACCGGCGCCCCATTCTGGGTTGGCGCCGTACGCCCTATTTCCTCTTCGGCTACCTGATCGCTGGACTGATCTTCCTGGCCTTGCCCGGGATCGCCGTCGATATAAGCCAGGGGTCGTGGATGGCGGTCATCAGCGGATTCATCCTGCTGATCGGCTTCGGGGTCGGCCTTGCCGCCTCGGGTTCAACCCATCTGGCAATCATTGCCGACAATACGACCAAACGTTCGCGCGGTCTGACCGTCGCAGTGGTCTGGACGGTGATGATCGGAAGCACGATCGCATCGGCGGTGGTGATGAAGCGGATTATGCCCGTCTTCGATCTGGAGGCGATGCAGCAGCTATATAACCTGACCCCGCTGGTGGTCATGGCCAGTGCGTTGCCGATCCTGGGTATGGAGCGCCGGCTCAAGGGTGCGCAGCTGCAGGAGGCGATCAAGCAGTCGAAGGCCGCGGCGCCCGAAGGCAGCACCTGGCGCGCCGGTATCGGCCTGATGCGCAACAATCCGTCGGCGGCGGCCTTCTTCGGTTTCATCTTCCTCTCGATTATGGGCATCTTCGTCCAGGATGCGATCCTCGAAGTCTTCGGTGCCGATGTCTTCGAGATGAGCGTTGCCGAAACCACGGCCTTCCAGCAGTACTGGGGCAGTGGCGCCTTGCTGGGCATGCTCGGTATGGGTATTGTTAGCGCGATCTTCCCGATCGGTAAGCGCACAATTACGGTCATCGGTGGCAGTGGCACCGCGCTGGGTCTGTTTATGCTGGCGCTAACCTCAGCCTTTGGCTGGCGCTTCTTGCTCAATCCGACCCTGATCATCATGGGTTTCTCGACCGGCTGCTTCAACGTCGGCGCGCTCTCGCTGATGATGGAGATGAGCGTTGAAGGCGCCACCGCAACCTATATGGGCCTCTGGGGTATGGCCCAGTCACTGGCCAACGGCAGCTCTTCGATCGTCAGCGGCGGGCTGCACACGGCCCTGATCGAGACCGGACTGTTCAGTTCAGGGGCCGGCTTCAGTTTCATCTTCGCGATAGAAGGCTGTATGTTGCTGCTGGGATTGGCACTCTTACAACGGGTCCACATCGAGGATTTCCAGGGTCTCACCCGCCAGGATCTCACCCGTGCGATGGAGATGGTCGGTGCAGACTAAGATTGACATCAACTACAATCGTATTGCCCGCGATTACGACGCAAACCGGGGCTATCCCGCATCTGCGGCGGCGCAGATCGGGCCGGCCCTGGCCAGGCGTTGCGGGGCCAATGCCAGCATCCTCGAAGTCGGGATCGGCAGTGGTCGCGTAGCGCTGCCGCTGGTCGAGGCCGGGATGTTGGTAGTTGGCGTTGATACTGCGCGTGGTATGTTAGAAGTAGCCCGCGAGCGCGGGATTACGCGGCTAGTCCGGGCCGATGGCGCACACTTGCCCTTTGCCGCGGCGAGTTTTGACGCAGTCCTGGCCGTGCAGGTGCTGCACCATATCGCTGACTGGCCGCTGGCGCTGGCCGAAAACTTGCGTGTCTTGCGTCCCGGCGGACGGATGCTGTTCGGGAGCGATCAGCGCGACCCTGAGTCCCGCAGTGAGCAGCTGCGACGGCAGATGCGCGGTATCATTGCGGAATTGGCGCCTGAGGCGCGTCCACCCGGCACTGGTGCGACACTGACGCATGAACTCGAACGGCTGGGGGCAATGCCCGAGCCGGAACTGATTGCCGCCGAGTGGATCCGAATCGTCCGCCCGAGCGAGGTGCTCGATCGACTCGCTCGGCGCGCCGACTTGTTCAGTTGGGCGCTTGACGATGCGTTGCTCGAAACGGTAGTGACCCGCACGCGCGCCTGGGCTGAAGCAACATGGGACGACCTGGAAACGCCCGAGGTAGTCTGGCACCGGCTGGTGTTGCAGGTAGCAGTATGGCCGTAATCAATAGCTCTAGCCCTTAAGCTATCAGCTCGTCCACGCTGTCCAATAACTTCCGGAGTGCAATAGCCACTTCAGCGAGCTTCGCGGGATCAACAATCTCCGGGGTGTCTTTTGATGTATGTGCTATTTCAGTCCAAAGTTCAGTGAATTGGTCTGAGGTAAAGGCCAGGGCCGGTCGCTCATGCAACAGAAATAAACCGTGATCCGACTGATACCATGGTTCCCCTTGAACCATATCCTGGTGCAGGGCAAAATTTTCGTGTACCAGACTTTCAAGGTTAGGGGGACAATTATACAAAGAGTAAGCCGTATGCCCTTGATGATAGCCTACTCCATCCAGATTAATACCGAGTACAATCTCGGTGAATTTGCCTTCGTTGAGGCTCAGATACAGTTTCTCGCCCGAAGCTGCGTAATAATCTTCACCGTTGAGGGCCACAATTTCAATCCCAAGCTGGCCAGAATAATCGGCCAGTAATTCTGCCAGTAGGAGTAGGATCACCACTCCGGTGGCATTATCAATGGCCCCGGGCGTACCATCTTTAGCATCAATATGGGCAAAAAGGACCACTCGGCGATGGTTCTGCCCCCCTTTACGAGCAAGCACATTGCAGCCAGTGGACGGGATCCGTTGGGCTCGAATCTTAAGCGATACCTCCCTTCCGGCATAGCCAGCCAATCCTTTCCCTTCGTCTTCGGTCATATATACGGATGGAATGTCGAAATCGCCATCTTCGATAAGGGGAAAGGGCGACACCGCACCTGCCAAGGACACATCTTGTGTTGTGGCAGCAACAATGGCTTGCGGTTTCTTCAATTCTAATAATTCAATAATCCGTCGGTGATGGTCTGGATTATAGAATGGAAAATTCTTTGGCATTAACTGTTCTTGGGTAAGGTCACCGTGCATCAAGAGAATTTTACCAGCCACCTCTGCCATCTCTAATTCTTCGAGGGTGGTGACTGCCACCAGCGGCTTACTCTCATTACAGCCCAGGGTGTAAGGGCTGACAAACGTTTCAAAAGAGATGCCATCAATCGTGAGCTGAGCCCCGTTTTGGTTCCAATCGATACAGTCGAATGATGGACACTCTATTTGAAAGCCGAAAGCGCCGATGTTTTTAGCAAAGAAATCGGTTGCCGCTTGATTTCCTGCGCTTCCAACTCGTCTGGTGGGGATTTCCAAACACAGGTATTGCAGATATTTTTCCGCCTTCTCTGAAAGATTCATTGATGTCACAACCTCTCCTTATAGAGAGATCAAGTATAGGTTGTACAAATAGGTTGTCGTTGCAGCTAACGCCATCGTCGCAGCTCCTTTCTGGCGCTGCACACATTATACCAGAGGAACCATCGATGACTGCATCTGCTTGATGCC
>JANQID010000068.1 GCA_028282325.1 Chloroflexaceae bacterium
GCGGCATACGCCGCCGCCGGTCCGACAGAAACCTGTGGACTATGAACAACAACCTTCGCTTCAGTTGGTAAGGTACTCCGACCGGACGGCCGTTTTGCAAACTGCCATCAACATTACAGATTATTTAGTCTGTTTTGCTGACAACTTTGTGATTATATCACAACCCTCACAGATTGTCAAGAATAAGTAACTAAAAATGTATCTTTAGATTCACCAATACCATCAAGACGTTACACAACGAGCGTTGAGATGAACCGAGGCCAGCACTTGGCGACAAGTACTGGCCTCTTATGGTGGAGCTGAGGGGGCTCGAACCCCTGACCCCGACACTGCCAGTGTCGTGCTCTCCCAGCTGAGCTACAGCCCCCGATTGTTATGCGTTCATTGGTGGAGGTGAGGGGGC
The DNA here is from genome assembly GCA_028282325.1 of Chloroflexaceae bacterium. Classification (GTDB taxonomy): domain Bacteria; phylum Chloroflexota; class Chloroflexia; order Chloroflexales; family Chloroflexaceae; genus JANQID01. The sequence continues at coordinate 404 of JANQID010000068.1, forward strand.
TCGAACCCCTGACCTCGACAGTGCGATTGTCGCGCTCTCCCAGCTGAGCTACACCCCCGCACCAACGCAAGCGAGTATAGCATAGCCGATCTTCAGTGTCAAATATTGACGGTCCCAATCTCGTATGCTATACTCGCATCTACACAGTCATGAAATGTAAGGTTGTGCTGTGTTTCTCTCAACAGTTTCCAGGAGGATACGCTCGCGACGCCAGCCAGTATGCTGGTCTGGTTAGCCGTGCTTGTCCGCCCATGTTAGGTTATCAAGCCAGCTTTGCCAGAACGGCAAGCTGGCTTTCTTTATACTATCGCAAGGGAATGCAACAATGCCGAAACACAACGTTCAAAAGGTCGTTTTAGCTTACTCTGGAGGGTTGGACACATCGGTGATCGTGCCCTGGCTGCGCGAGAATTACGGCTGTGAGGTGATATGCTTTTGCGCCAATCTCGGCCAGGGCGAGGAGATGGATGGGCTGGAGGAGAAGGCGCTGAAGAGCGGCGCGAGCAAGTTGATTATCCGTGACTTGCGTGAAGAGTTTATTCGTGACTATATTATACCGACAATGCAGGCCGGCGCAATCTATGAACGCAAGTATCTGCTGGGTACGTCGTTCGCACGACCGATCATCGCCAAACATATGGTCGAAGTCGCTGCCCAGGAAGGCGCCGACGCCGTCGCGCATGGGGCCACCGGCAAGGGCAACGACCAGGTGCGTTTTGAGTTGTCGGCGATGGCGCTCAACCCGCAGCTCAAGGTGATCGCCCCCTGGCGAGAATGGACTATCCGTTCACGTCAGGACGCCCTCGATTACGCTGCCGAGCATCACGTTCCGGTCACAGCCACCGCCGAAAAGATCTATAGTCGTGACCGCAATATCTGGCATCTCAGCCACGAGGGCGGCCTTCTCGAAGACCCCTGGAATGAGCCGGAAGAGCCGATGTTTATGGTCAGCGTCGCGCCGGAAGCCGCGCCGGACCAGCCCGATTATGTCGTCGTCGGCTTCGAGCAGGGAATACCGGTATCTCTAGACGGCGAGCAGATCGATCTGGTAACGCTCCTCGATCGGCTCAACGAACTGGGCGGACGTCACGGCGTGGGGCGGATTGATATGGTTGAGAATCGTCTGGTCGGGATGAAGAGCCACGGCGTATATGAAACACCTGGCGGCTCTATCCTGTACACCGCGCACCGTGAACTCGAAAGCATTATTTTAGATCGCGAAACATTGCGCGCCAAAGACCGCATCGCCATCGACTACGCTGATATGGTCTACAATGGACGCTGGTTCGCCCCGTTACGCGAGCATTATGATACGTTCGTTCGCGCAACTCAAGTCGCTATGACCGGCGAGGTGCGGCTGAAGCTCTACAAGGGTCAGGCCACTGTGGTTGGGCGACGCTCGCCCTACACACTCTATCGCGAAGATCTGGCGACATTCGAAGCCGATGAGGTGTACAATCAAAAAGACGCCGAAGGTTTTATCAAGCTTTATGGTTTGCCGCTCAAAGTACAGGCGTTGTTGAAGAGAAGCTGACGCGTTGAAAGGCGGCGGATGCAGGATCCGCCGCCATAGCTCTCCTGCGAGTCACCATCTATGACACATCTTTATCTCGTCCGTCACGGTGAGGCCGTATCGAACGTTAAACCGATTCTCGCCGGTATGCGTGGTGACAGCGGGCTTACGCCGCGCGGAATCAGACAAGCCGAACTGCTCCGCGATCGACTGGCCGCAACTCGCGAGATTGTCGCCGACATCTTCATTTCCAGCACGTTGCCCCGCGCTCGCCAGACAGCTGAGATCATTGCACCGGCGCTGGATCTTCCGTTGATTCTCGATGATGAGGTGCAAGAGTTGCGGCTTGGCGAGGCGGACGGCTTGCATACTGAAGAAGCCTGGGCCAAGTATGGTCGACCCGACTTCGAGAACTTCCCGCTGCGCCCGATCGCGCCCGGCGGTGAAAGCTGGGGGTCATTTATGCTGCGCGTCGGCAGCGCATTCAGCCGCATCACCCGCGAGCACCAGGGCAAGACGATTGTGATTGTTTGCCACGGCGGTATCATTGACGGCTCATTTATCTACTTTTTCCAGAAACCGTCGCTCATTCTGCCGATCGCCGAATTCCATACGCACAACACCTCCATCACGCACTGGGATTTTCATACGCGCGGCGAACGCGGGCGCTGGCGGTTGCGTAAGTACAACGATATCGTGCATCTGAACGGCCTGGAGGTGCGTGACTCGCTGCGTTGGGAGGAAGTACGCCCGCGTCCTAACGGCGAGGAAGGTCATTCGTCGGCGCCATTGCCGACTGAACAGTAACGCAATCATCGCAGATAAAGCAGATCTCAACACGAAAGGTCAGAAACGTGACGTTTACCTGGCTTGAGAATGGGCACGTCGCTTCGCCTGCTGGATGGCGTGCCAGTACACTGGCATGCGGTATTAGGTACGTTGGCCGTGATGACCTGGCCCTGGTGGTTAGCAAACGTCCGTGCGCATCGGCGGCGCTCTTTACCACCAACCTGGTCAAAGCCGCGCCGGTGGTCTATGACCAAGCGCTGATCAAGCGTAATCCCCACGGATTGCAAGCCCTTGTGGTGAGCAGCGGCAATGCGAATGCTTGCACCGGCGCCGATGGCGATGCCGCCGTGGTCAGTATGGCGCGCGCAACCGAGCAGGCGCTCGATCTGCCGGAAGACGCCGCTTTTGTTATGTCAACCGGCGTCATCGGGATGCCGATGCCCGTTGAGAAGATCACGCGCAGCATTGCCGAGGCGGCCCGCAATCTTGACGCTGCGTACGGACCAAAGGCAGCCCAGGCGATTATGACGACCGACACGCGGCCTAAACAGTGCGCGGTACGCATTGATCTGCCGAGCGGTGCGCAGGTGCATATCGGCGGCACAGCCAAAGGATCGGGGATGATCCATCCGAATATGGCGACGATGCTCGGCGTCATCACCAGCGACACAGTCATTATGCCGGCGGCCCTTGATGCTGCGCTGCGCTACGCTGTCGATCGCTCGTTTCATTGCATCAGCGTCGATGGCGACACCAGCACGAACGATACGTTGCTGGCGATGGCGAACGGCGTCGCCGAAACGCCGGTCATCGACGACATCACATCGCCTGACGGACAGGCGTTCCTCGCAGGTCTCACCGCCGTGTGCCAATACCTGGCCAAGGAGGTCGTGCGCGACGGCGAGGGCGCCAACCGCTTCGTGACGATCCACGTGCGCGAGGCTGCCAGCGACGCCGACGCTCATCGCGCGGCGATGGCCATCGCCCGTTCGCCGCTGGTCAAGACGGCGCTGTTTGGCGCCGACCCGAACTGGGGGCGCATTCTGTGCGCGACGGGTTACAGCGAAGCTCAGTTTGACCCGCACCAGGTCGTGTTGCATCTCAACGGCATCAAAGTGATCGAAGGCGGTTTACCGATCGACTTCAACGAGCAGATAGCGCACCAGGCCATCGATCAGCCCGAAGTGACAATCGAAGCCGCGCTAGGCGCCGGAAACGGCAGCGCGACCGCCTGGACCTGCGACTTTTCGTACGAATACGTCCGGATCAACGCCGAATATCGCACATAAGGCAGAGCTATGAGCCATCAGCTTTGGGGCGGGCGATTCAGCGCACCGACCGCCGATGATATGCGCCAGTACAACGACTCCTTTCGCTTCGATCGACGTCTGGCCGATGTCGACATCACCAGCAGCATCGCCTGGGCCAGAGCTTTAGCGCGCGCGGGGTTGATCAGCGCCGCCGAACGCGACGCCTTGGTGCAGGGTCTCCAGCAGATCCGCCAGGAGTTCGCCCGTGATCGCTTCGAGGAGCAACCGGGTGATGAAGATATCCACACCGCCGTCGAACGCCGCCTGCATGAGATCGCCGGGCCGGTCGCGTTGAAGCTGCACACCGGGCGCTCGCGCAACGACCAGGTCGCCGCCGATTTCCGGCTGTTCTGCATTGGCGCGGCAGAGAAGCTGCGCGAAAACGTCAGACGGCTTCAGTTGGCGCTGCTGCAACAGGCCGACCAGCACGTCGAAACGCTGTTGCCCGGCTATACGCACCTGCAACGGGCCCAGCCGATCACGTTCGGCCACTGGTGCCTGGCTTATGTCGAGATGCTGGAACGCGACCGCCGCCGGTTGGAAGATGCAAGCGTGCGGATGCGCGTATTGCCGCTGGGATCGGGCGCGCTGTCCGGCAACAGCATGGGCGTTGACCGCGAGGAGTTGCTGGCCGACCTGGCTGAATTCGACAGCCTGACCGCTAACTCGCTCGACGCTGTCTCCGACCGTGATTTTGTGGCCGAGCTGTTGTTCTGCAATGCGTTGATCGGCGTGCATACGAGTCGCCTGGCCGAAGATCTCATTTTGTACAGCAGCGCCGAGTTCGGTTTTGTCACACTGGCCGATGCCTACAGCACCGGCTCAAGTCTGATGCCGCAAAAGAAAAACCCTGATAGTATGGAGCTGTTGCGCGGCAAGAGTGGACGCCTGATCGGCGATCTGGTGACGGTGTTGACCGTATTGAAGGGTCTGTCGATGACCTATAACAAGGACTTGCAAGAGGACAAAGAGCCGCTCTTCGACAGTTTCGACACGCTCGATCTCGGACTGCGCACGGCTGCCGCCGCCGTGGCGACATTGCAGGTCAACGCAGAACGAATGGCCGCCGCGCTGGATGACAGTATGCTTGCAACCGATCTCGCCGACGAACTGGTGCGGCAGGGCGTGGCCTTCCGCGAAGCGCACGGCAAAGTCGGTCAATTGGTGCGCCGCGCCGAGGAGTTGCACGTCGCTCTGCGCGACTTGCCGCTGATCGAATATCAGGCCGTGCAGCCTGATCTGGACGCATCGATCTACGCCGTCTTTGATGTTGACCGCAGCGCCCGCCAGAAAAACAGCATCGGCGGAACCGCCCCGATCCGCGTGGCCGAGCAAATCGCCCGCTGGCGCAAATTGCTTATTGACAGCGAATAACAGTTTTAGATAAGCATATATGGAGGAGCATATACAGACGATGAATCATATGCCGATGATTTCGTACAGCCCGCCCGCCGAATTGCCGCGCATTCACGTCAGTCCCGACGCCCCGGCAGCGATTCGGCGAGCCCGCGTCAGCGACGCCGAGCGCCTCTACGAGTTGATCAACTATCACGCCGCGCGGGGCGATATGTTGCCCAAAACCCTTGACCAGATTTACAATCGGGTGCGCTCATTCAATGTCATCGATGTCGCCGGCGAGGTGGTTGGTTGCGCCGCGCTGCATATTACCTGGCGCGACCTGGCCGAAATCGTCAGCGTGGTTACTCACCCCGACTTCCAGGGGCGCGGGTTGGGCCGCCGCCTGATCGAGCCGCTGTTCGACGAGGCGCGCGAGTTGGGCCTACCGACGATTTTTGTGCTCACCGGAGCGGTAGGGTTCTTCAGTCGTATGGGGTTTCGCGAGGTTCCCAAGTTGCATCTGCCCCACAAGATCTGGCAGGACTGCCAGATATGCACCAAGCAGGATCACTGCGATGAAGTGGCGATGATACGGGAAGTGTAGTCGCCGTTGGCGATGGAAAATGGCTGCATATCGCATCAGGATGCGAAGTACGGGCTGATGCAGCGGCTGCTTACTGAACGCGGGTGAGGGTTGACATCTTTTGGTCCGATAGCGACATTGATATCCTCGTCCAGTGTCGCGACAATGTACGCTACAGCCTGTTCGGCCTGGTTCGGATGAGCGACCAGCTTGAGCAGATCTTTCATCGGCCCGTCGATCTGATCGATCGCAAGGCCATTGAGCAAAGCGCCAACTACTTTTGTCGCCGCACTATCCTAAACTCCGCTGAGGCGATCTATATTGACGAGCGCTTTTTATGCATATATACTTATTCCGTGTAGATATTTCACACAAAATCCTATTTCATTCACGAGATTGGCTATGTTAATAGAGTTTAGCGTCGGCAACTATCGCTCGTTCAGAGAACGAGTCACGTTGAGTATGGAGGCAACCGGGATAGCCTCACAACCTCCATCTCTCGACGAGCACAATGTGTTCGCCGCCGGCGCTAACCTGCGTCTCCTCACCAGTGCGGCAATCTATGGCGCCAACGCCAGTGGAAAAAGCAACATTATTATGGCGCTGCGCTTTATGCGCAACTTTGTACTAACCTCATCACGCGAAACCCAGAGCGGCGAGCCAATCTTTGTTGAACCATTCCAACTGAGTACTGAAACCGAAGGGCAGCCGTCTGAATTTGAGCTTGTCTTCCTGATCGAAGGCGTTCAATACCGATACGGTTTTGCCGTCAATGCAGAATATGTAGTGCAAGAATGGCTCTATCGCCTGGGCGCCGTGCGTGAAACGGCTCTCTTCACTCGCGATTCCAAACAGATCAAAGTTAATGTCCGCTCTTTCCGAGAGGGTCGCGGACTGGAAGAGCGTACCAGGCCAAATGCGCTTTTTTTGTCAGTTGTAGCGCAGTTCAATGGCCAGCTTGCCAACCTGCTCCTGATATGGTTTAGGCAGCTTGGTGTCAATACAGGCATCAGCGATCAGCAAGATATGCTCAATGCGCTCCATCATTTTGAAGATTCGCCTTACCGATCAGACATCGAGCGACTGATTCGTCATCTTGATATTGGCATTGACGAGATCGAGTTCGAACGCAGCCCCGCAGCGCCGCCGCCTAACGTACCCTTCGAGATTGCCGAAGTAATGCGCACGTTTTTCGACCGGCTTTCAAAAAGCGGACGAGAGCCCGAGAACATTCGCATCAAAACGTATCACCAGCGTTTCGATGCAGCAGGTCAGCCCAAAGACAAGGTCGTCTTCGATCTAGAACAGCAAGAGTCACACGGAACACAACGCCTGTTTGCGCTGGCCTACCCGCTTATGCGCACACTCCAAGAAGGACTGATACTCGCAATCGACGAAATGGACGCCCGCATCCACCCAAACCTGGTTATCGAGATCATCCGGCTATTCAACAACCCGATAACAAATCCACAGCACGCCCAGTTGATCTTTACGACCCACAATACTAACTTGCTCAGTGCAAAGCTCTTTCGGCGCGATCAGATCTGGTTTGTGGAAAAGTCGCGTCAGGGCGCTTCAGATCTTTACTCACTGGTTGAATACCGCATCGATGGCAAAATCATTCGCAATGATGCCTTGTTCGAGAAGGACTACATAGCCGGACGCTACGGCGCCGTTCCGTTTATCGGCGATCTGAGCGCGTTGCTGGGAGCTGAGCATGACCAGAAAGCCCGGCCCTGAGCATGTGCGCGGACGTCGGGGCCGCCGCGTCAACGTCCGCGAGATACGTCAGCGCTTTCTCATCGTCTGCGAGGGTGAGCAAACCGAGCCAAACTATTTTCGCGCTTTTCAGACGCCAGGGCTAGTAGTAAAGATAGAGGACTCTCATGCGCGCGGTTCAAAGCTGGTTGCAAAAGCCAAACAGTTGCGCGATGAAGATGACTACGATCAAGTCTGGTGCGTTTTTGACCGCGACGACCTCCAGCCACACCAGATTGACGCTGCGTTCCAATGCGCCCAGCAGGAAGGAATTAGCATCGCCTTCTCAAACCAGGCGTTTGAGCTATGGTACCTATTGCATTTCGATTACCACAACACCGCGCTATCGCGGAAGGATTATTGCGAACGCCTGGCAAAACGGCTGGGGCAAGCGTACAGAAAAAACCACGCGAGTATGTACGAACTGCTGAACTGCTTTGCGATAAGCAGCCAACCGCAATCATCAACGCACGCCGACTGCTCCAGATCTATCAACCTCGACGCCCCGCATCCGACGATCCTTCGACAACCGTTCATGCATTGGTTGAAGAGCTGAATAAACATCGACGCCCGTAGACTCACGATCACCACCGCGTTATCCAGCGGGATGCATTCTCCCAGTGGCGAAATCCACGCTGAGTGAGTATAATCAAGGCAGCACAAACCGTTACATCAGACAGCAAGCGAGGTTTGCCAGATCATGCCGTATTGCCCTCAATGTGGATCTTCAAATCCTGACTCAGCCCGTTTTTGCGATCAATGCGGCGCCATGCTTATCCCGGTGTCCGAACAACCATCTGCCGCTCCGCAACCGGCAACCGGCCCAACCATCACGGCCGTCCCGAGCGCCTCGGTCGGACCGTCCGTCTGCCCGCAATGCGGCGCGGCGTCCATTCCCGGCGAGGCGTTCTGCGACAACTGCGGTGCACCCCTGCTGGCCCAACCCCAGGCCGCCGGCAGTCAGGCGGCGCCGGGGCTGCCCTATAGCGGCGCGCCGCCGCAACCCAGCTATCCGGCGCCGCAACCCGTCGGCGCCGCCCCGCCGCAACCCGTCGCCCCAACACCGCCACAGCCTGTTGCGCCGCCAACACCGCCAACGCCGCCGGCAACCTCGGTGCGCATGTCGCTGGCGCCAGGCAAGCTCATCGTCAACGGCAACGATCTGTGGCTGCCCGACGCCGCCCAGGCGGTGGTCGGCAGGGCCGATGCGGCGAGCAGCTTTTTCCCCGACATCGACTTGACCGACCACGGCGCGCTGGAGCATGGGGTGGGACGGCGACATCTCCGGCTGATTGTCCAGAATGATCGCATTTTCGCCGAAGATCTGGACAGCACGAACGGTTCCTTTGTCAACGGTCAGCGCCTGTCACCACGCATGCTGCAACTACTCCAGAGCGGCGACGAGATCCGCCTGGGCAATCTGGCGATGCGGTTTCAGATGTAGCGGTCAGGCGATTGGCGAGGGAGAAGCGGCGATGCGGAGATGGTTCACCCGACTGCGATCGCCCCCGGTGCAGAAATGTCCAAGACACAACCGCTGGCCTTGCCCATTGATTACTACGAACTGCTCGGCGTTGCGCCCGTGCATCTGTTCCCGGCGAACGGCGCCGCGAGCGACCAGCGGCCTGCATCCGAACCCGACTGGCTCTTTGGACGAACCGCCGGGCCCCTGCGTCACGGCTTCGGCCTCGCCGATACCTCACGCATCCGGCGCATCGGCGAGTCGCGCCCCGCGCCCGATGACCTGCTCACCCCACACACCGTCGATCAGGCAGCGGTCAACCGCGAGCTTGAGCTTGCCCAGAACGCCGCGCTCTCGCCCGAAGATCGCGCGGCACGGCGCCTCGACCTGGAGATTGGGCGGCGCATTTTGCGCGACCCGGAGCGGCGGCGACGCTACGACTCGCTGCTGCTGATGTGGCGACGCGGCGAGCAGAACCAGGAGCGGCTGCACGTACTACGACAGCTTCAGGAAGAAGTACGCCACGAGATCGCCCGCGAGCGCGGCGAAACGCCGGATCCGGAGCAAGGCGCGGCGCTGCTGCGCGAGGGCGAAGCGGCCTTGAACGCCGGTCGCCAACGCGAGGCGGTCGCGATCCTGCGCCGCGCCGCCGAAGCCGCACCCCAACTGGCAAAAGCGCACGTTGCCTACGCCCGCGCCCTGTTGGCCGCCGACCACACCCTGGCGCTCAGCAGCCATACGCTGCGTACGGCGATCGAGGCCCTGGAGCAGGCCGCGAACCTCAACCCGTCGGTATCAGAAGTCCCCGCCCTGACCGCACTCGCGCGCGGCTTGCTGGCCCGCGACCAGAGCGACCCCGCCGTCGCCGAACGTGAATTGCGCCAGGCGGTCATGCTCAACCCGCAGCTCGCTCCGGCATGGAACGGACTGGCTGCCCTCGCCTTGCAACACGGCGATTCCAAAGGCGCACTCGTGGCCTGCCGCCAGGCGCTTGGCGTCAATCCCCGCGACGAACGCGCCTGGTATATGGCCGCCGCCGCCGCGCTGCAACGAGGCCGCTCCGCCGAGGCTCGCGAAGCGGCCAGGCATGTCGCCGAGTTGCGCGGTCGCCCCTGGACCGCAGCCCAAGTGCTCGACGAAATAGATCCTGTACACTAACGGCCTGGCGCCGGACGATACAGCAACTTTTGGCCAACCCTATCAGGAAATTGGAACTATGACCTACTTTCGCCTCACACGTTCTGCATCAGGCTATCTGTCAGGAATCATCCTTGGCATAGTCCTACTTGCCGCCAATCCATTCACATCCCGCACCCACAGCGCCGATAGTGAACTCGCGCCGGTAACGATCAACGGCGATCAGTTGATGGTGCAAGATCAGCCCTTCACGCTGCGCGGCATCAACTATATTCGCCCCTTCGGCAGCAGCCTGTCATGCCCGGAGCTGCACTTTGCCGCCGATCCGACCTGCCCGTGGGACATCGCCGCCATTGCCAGCGATATGGATCGGCTGCGCGATCATGGCGTCAACACCGTGCGCATTTTCCTGAACTACTACGCTTTCGGCGGCGCCCGTATGGCCAATCCAGACTATGATATAAACACGCCGCTGGCCCATCTCGACCAGTTCATCGCGGTCGCCAACCAGCGTGGCATCTATGTGCTGCCCGTGTTGCTCGCTAAATACCCTCAGGATCGCTTTGGGCCGGATCACTACGCCGCCACACTTGATATGCATGTGCGCCCGGTCGTATCATTCCTGGCAGGGCGTCCCGGCATCCTGGGATGGGATCTGTTCAACGAACCGGACATCGGCAGCCCGATTGACCAGCGCTGCTGGGATTGGGACAACGGCGACTTTCCGCTTTGCTTGCCGCTGGCCGTCGAGCGGATGCACTTCCTCCAGATGTTGCACTACGAGGTCAAATGGCTTGACCCGGAACACCCGACCACGATCGGCATGGGCTTTGCCAAGAGCTATTTTGAGCCGGTCGAGTCGGAACTGAAGATGGCCTACCTGGTCGATTTCTACAGCTTCCACTACTACGACAACGACCCCTTCGACAGCGGACGCTACGCCCAACACTGGTACTATGGCCAGGGCTTCCCGAATGATATGCGTCGCGCTATTGACGAATTGACCGCGCTGAATACCAACAAGCCGATCGTGATCACCGAGTTCGGCTTCCCTACCGGCGAAGGCGCACTGCGCTCGCACAATGATCTGCGCCGCGATCTACGGATCGGGCTAGAGGTCGTGCAGGAAACCGGGGCGAGCGGGGTTGTGTTGTGGCCGTTCCAGAATGACCCGGAGGCGTTGATCGGCGATTTGTGGAAGTGATCCGGTTTATCTATAGAGGTAGCGTGCAGACATAAGAACGCTACTGGCTGTACTTATGCGATTCGTTAATTCTTCGAGGGTTTCCGTCGTATCTAATGCCTCCATCAGCCGATAATTGAGCAGGAGTTCAAGCTTCCGCCGCTGCTCGACCGGGGCAGCTTTGAGCAGTTGGGCAGCTCGTGGATCAACGCGAATGGTGATGGTTTCTGTGGACAGAAAATGACAGCGCCGGAAGTGCCGGATTCACATAGTGAGGGGTTATGATTCTGTTCTACATCGATGAAAGCGGCACCGGACTACGCGATACAAGAAGCCCTTACTTCGTTCTATCGGCCACAGGTATTCCAGCTCAGGAATGGAAAACTGTTGACAGTCAAGTGGTCTCGCTCAAACGTCGCCTGGTTAGTTGGGCCAAACCAGAAGATTTCGAGATAAAGGGCCGTGACTTACGACGCGGCGAGAAGTTTTTTAAAAGCATGAACTGGGCTGAGCGAGTCAAAGCCATACATGATATTGCGGATGTGATCGCCGCATTACCATGTAGCATATTTGCAGTTCAAGTAGATAAGCGTGAACTTCCCGATTACGTAGCCTCGGATGATATGCTGTACCGCCTATCTCTTTCAAGGCTACTTGACGAAATAGAAAACGAGCTTGACCACATCGATCAGCCCGGGATGTTAATGCTTGATATGCGCTCAGACCTCCATTCAAGCGTCCAAGACCGAAGGGCCATAGATGCGTACCGAGATTGGATGGCCTCACGTATGGGACAAACCCACTTAACGGAACTGCCTTGGTTCGGCTTTTCCGCATTTTACTCAGGATTACAGATAGCAGATTTCTCTGCCTATCTAATCGATTTCGTCTCGAACGAAGGCACGGCTGGTCGAGGAAGTTTGGAACTGCAAGAAGCTTTCGATAAGTTTCGACATCAAGTAAAACTCGTCCACATTCCGTAAAAAAGAGTGAACCCACGGCAACAATAGCCGTGGGTTCAGGATCAAACAACCCTAACAGGCGCACAGCATCTCAGCTATGCTATAAATCCCCGTACAGTCCGGGGCACCTCATCATGAAAAATTATACTATGAGACAACGGGCACGTCAATAAGAATTATGTAAATCTTTGTCTTTCACCGGATAGCTCAACACCGCCTTGCATCCAGACGCCGCGAGCACGGTCCCGAACCTGGCGCACTGTATCGAAGCGGCCCGCACCCCAGCGCACACCTCGCTATTATGCAGCATGTCAACTCTTGCCGTACAAGATCCGGATAGCGAACCGAGCGGCTCAAATTGATCCGGTTGCGCAATGCGGCGCTGCTGCATCTGCTCTTCTCCAGCGGCGCGCGCATCTCGAAGCGCTGGGACTCAACGTGGGCGATGTCTATCGCGACCGGCGCGTGCTGTTTTTGCGTCGCAACACCGAGCGCGCTATCGAGGTCTATCTGCAAGCGCGCGGCTACCCGCCACCCCACGCGCCGCTGTTTGCATCTCTTGATCGCCGCACGGCCGGCGTGCGCCTGAGTCGCTCCAGCGCATGGCGAATCGTCCACGCGGCGGCGCGGGCGGTGGCCGCGCAGATCCAGGGAGATGGCAATGGTGGGGCGCTGCGCCATGGAGAGACTCCTTCCGTGACACAGCCCGTCTGCCGGCATCATCCCACCGATCTGGCCATCAGGCAAGGGCTCCTACATCTCCGGGAGAGCCGGGAGAGCCGAGCTGAATCACAAGCTTCAAACCAGAGAGTAAATATGCTGTGCTGACGGCTGAACTCCGGTTCGCAACGGATTCAGGTTTGCTACAACTGGCTACATCAAGCCGAGGTTTAAAAACATTTAGTCAATCCTTGAAACGCTCTTTACAAAGGCTTAATATTGAACCTTCATACTGGCGCGGAGAATTATTGTATCAAACGCGAGATGTTATGACAGTCACACTCGTAGTCATCGATGGAACGCGTCCGGATGCGCTCTCAGCCGTGCATTGCCCGAATCTGCAACGCTTGCGCGCAGAGGGCGCCTCGACCCTCGCCGCCGCGTCAGTCACGCCCTCGATCACTCTGCCATGCCATATGTCGATGTTCCACAGCGTTCCGCCGGCACGTCACGGTATTATCACCAACGATTGGATGCCGATGGCGCGACCATTGCCGGGGTTAATTGAGCAAGCTCACGCTGCCGGACGACGTTGCGGGTTTATCTATAATTGGGAGCCATTGCGCAATCTGAGCGTGCCGGAACGTCTGGCATTTTCGTATTTTCGCGACGTTTCGTACGAGATGAATGGCGATCAGGTGATTGCCGAAGAAGCCGTGCGCTATATCGCGGGCGACCGACCTGACTTCGTTTTTGTGTATCTCGGCACGGTGGATGTCGCCGGTCACGCCTATGGCTGGATGTCACCCGAATATCTCGCCCAGTTGGAGCGAGTCGACGGGGCGCTCGGAACAGTCTTGAACGCCTTGTCGAGCGATGATACGGTGCTGGTGATCAGCGATCATGGCGGACATGATCGCACGCATGGCACAGAGATGCCGGAAGATATGACGATCCCGTGGTTCATAGCCGGGCCAGGCATTCGACGCGGCTATGAGATTGCCGCGCCGGTCAGCCTGCTTGATGTAGCTCCAACACTTGCGCAACTGCTCGATGTTGCGCCGCATCCCGATTGGGAAGGGCGTTTCATCGAAGAAGCGTACGCTTAGTCAGCAAGATTGTCCGGCAACGTCGGCAAGTGCAAACGCGGACGTTGATCGAAGGCGGGCAGTTGAGGCGGATGTGTTTCGAGCAGCATGCGTATCTCCGCGATTGCTCGCTCCAGTTGCGGATCGCGTCCCGACACATAGTCCTGCGGGCGCATATCAACTTCAACGGTCGGCTCAGCGCCGTAGTTTTCGAGGCTCCAGCCTACATCCTCGAACCAGAAGGAGAGCGAAGGCTGAGTGGTCATTCCGCCATCGATTAACGACGTATCCATTGTGATGCCGACAACGCCGCCCCAGGTGCGTTTGCCGATCAGCGGGCCGAGTTGGAGCAGCTTGAAGGCGTGGCTAAACATATCGCCGTCGGAGCCGGCATGCTCGTTGGTGATCGCCGCCAACGGTCCCATAACCGACTCGGCGGGATAGGGCAGCGGCTCTTTCCAGCGTGACACATCGTATCCTAACCGCCGCCGCGCCAGTTTCTCTAGCAAGAGTTGCGACACATGCCCGCCGCCGTTGAAGCGCACATCGATGATCAAGCCTTCGCGAGCGACTTCGGCCAGATAACCGCGGTGGAATTCGGCATACCCGCGCGCGCCCATATCGGGAATGTGGATGTAGCCAATGCGCCCGTCCGTAGCGGCGTGAACGCGCTCGCGATTAGTTTCGACCCATTCGCGGTAACGGGCGGCGGTTTCATCGTCCAGGGGCTTTACCGTGACGTGGCGCGGCGCGCTGTCATTGCTTGCAAAGGTCAGCAGCACATCGTTGTCGGCTTGATTGACGAGGGCTTCCTGGAGAGATAGCTCGCGACCTACGCGTCGTCCATTCACCGCGATCAGTTGGTCGCCGGGCTGCACATTTATACCCGCACGAGCCAATGGCGAACTGGCATCCTCATCCCAGGGGTCGCCGCGCACGACACGTTCAATGCGATAGCGATCGCTGTCCGGATCATAGCGGATATCGGCGCCGAGCAAACCCTGATGATAACGCGGCTCAGGCCGATAATCACCCCCCAGCACATAGGCGTGTGATGTGCCAAGCTCTCCCTGCATTTCCCAGAGCAAATCGGAGAATTCCGAGCGTGTGGCGATGCGTTGGAGCAGTGGCTGGTAGCGTAGATAGACCGCTTGCCAATCTACCCCCGACATATCCTCGGTCCAGAAGTGATCACGCTGCAAACGCCAGGCCTCGCGATACATCTGCGCCCATTCATCGGGCGGCGCCACCGAGAGCTTGATCCGATCGAGATCGAGCCAGCCGCTCTTGCGCCCTGGTGCGCCGTTTTCTTTCGGGCTGCTGCCCGCGCTCAGCACGCGCAAGCGATTGCCCGCCTGATAGATCAGCACTTTGGCATCCATCGACAATCGAAAGTCGGTGATGCCGTTGATCAGCGTATCCTCCTCTTGACTATCGAAGTCATACACCATCAATCGCCCTCTGGCAGGAGGTTCGAAGCGCGATTGGCGCGTCCTGCTCAATGCCCCTTCAAGCGGATACCAACTGTAAAGCGCTTTGCCCTTAATGCCGCTGATGCGAGCATAGTTGCCAATGACTGTTGGGAAGGCCACGATACGTTCGGTGATGCCGTCAAGGTCGATTTGCATCGGCTGATCGGCGTCGGGCTGTGACTCGTCGGAACCGGTTTTCTGCTCGTTGCGCTGCTTGTTTTGTGGCGATTCGGACTCTTTACCCTCCGCTGGCTGCGACTCGTCTGATTTTTTGCTTTTTTGTGCGGCGGGCGGTTGCGGAATGAACGGTGACGGCAGATCGGCGCGCAACGTCACCAGGTAAGGGCGAGCGCCGCGTGGAAAGTTCAGGTCAAAATGCAAGCTATCGTAGACCGGATCGAAATCGCGCGTCGAGATAAAATAGAGATATTTGCCCTCCGGGTCGAACGAAGGCGCGATATCGTAGAGCACGGGTCTGGTCACATTCCACGTTTCACCGCTCTCCACCCGGCATAGCTTGATCAGCGCCGTCTGCTGCGTATCGTTGATGCTGTAGGCCAGCCAGCGACCATCGGGTGACCAGGCCATGCCGTGAATCCGTTCGTACCGATTGCGATCGATGATCCGCGCAGTGCGCGTTTCCAGATCAACCACGATGACCTCGTGGCGATGATTGCTCAACGCAACTTCCGCTTGCTTCGGCGACGCCAGCAGGCTCAGCGGACGCCCGACATCAATCCCATCGAGGCGCTCCGGCGGTGCACTCGCATCGATGGAGTGAATCTCGATCATCTCCTCGCCATCAGCATCGCTGACAATCGCCAACCGAACGCCGTCGTGCAGCCAAGTTGCTAAACGGTAGCGCACGCTGCCCTGGCTGCCATGCTGAATTGCCGCCCCTTCCCAATTGTTCATGGTAAACGGCTTGCCTCTCGCTACAATCGCGACCGCCTGACCATTCGGTCGCAGCGCATAGTTATGCAAATAGCGCCCGATATCAACAAATTTGCGCTTGCGTTGCGTCTGCGGGCTATGAAACTCAATTGAGATAAGATTGGCTTGATTCGTCGGTGGATCAAACAGATACAGATCCGCGCCGGCATGGTACACAATGCGCTGTCCATCGGTGGCCGGATGGCGCACATAGTAATCGTCGTGATTGGTATGCCGACGCACGTCTTCACCGGTAGGCAGACACGAATACAGATTGCCGATACCTTCGTGATCGGACACGAAGTAAATTCGATCACCAATCCAGAGCGGCATCGCCAGGTTGCTTTTGATCTGCACAAGCCGTCGCCACTCGCCGTTGCCATCCGGGTCGATCCAGAGATCGCCGGTGCGCCCGCCACGATAGCGCTTCCACGGGGCCAGGTCGGTGGTATTCCGAGCCATTACTATGCCGCCATTCGGCCCATACGAGACGCTCATCGCCGGACCGGTCGCCAATTGCTGCGGTTCGCCGCCGGTGTGAGGGATGACATAGGGGTAGTACAAACGCGCGAAAGGCTGTCCCACATTGCTCGTAAAAATGATCGACTGGCCATCAGGATGCCAACCGACGACGTTTGTCGTCGCGCCGAGATAAGTTAATCGTCGGGCCGGGCCGCCGACCGCGGGCATAACATAGGCTTCCGGGTTGCCCTCATCGCGACCGGTAAATGCAAGTAACGCACCGTCAGGTGAAAATGCCGGCAGCGATGCCTGGCCCAGATTCGACGTCAACCGGCGTGCAACGCCGCCAATGGCAGGTACGCTCCACAGATCATCCTCGCATGCAAATACGATCGTATCTTGATGGAGGCAGGGGAATCGGTAATATCCTGGCATAGTTTAACCTTTGCTGGTACAGAGCGATAAAGCAGCAATGCAGAGACGAATATAACATTCGCAAGCAATTGACAAGCAATGTATATCATAGCATGCATGTTTGCACCAGTACAAATCAATCGAGCGTACATTACGGCTTTGAAAACTCGCCCGCGCTTATAGGAAAAATCATGGTTGCGAATAAACGACCAGTGACAGAAACAGCCGTTCAGACGTGGAGGAGTCGCCAGGCGTGGGGAGTGCTAGAGGCGTAAGCGTGGGAGTGTGAAATTATATAGATTTTAGCTTGTTTAATACAACGCCGTAATGCGAGATGCACGCAGCAATTATGCGGCCTTGTCGCATCCAGGCGGAATTACATTATACAAAACAGTGCTCTACTGACATTATAGCCTGTAGCGAGCGATCAATTTTGGATTCAGTTCACGTTCTTTCCTACACACAATATTATTGACAACGAGACGCTGCGTTTATTCTAGCAGCGCACTCACATATCCAGGAGGCGGCTCCTGATGTCATCGACACGCAAAGCTCTCGTTCTTTCGGGCGGCGGCGCCCGCGGCGCGTATCATATCGGTGTACTCGAAGCGCTGGTTGAGCACGGTTGGATGGAAGACGGCAAAGGGCCGGATATTATCGCCGGAACCTCAATCGGCGCAATCAATGCAGCTGCGCTGGCATCTGGCTTAACTATCGCCCAAATCAAAGCCCATTGGATGGATATGCATACCGAGGACGTACATCGTCTTTCGAACGATCTCCCCGGCTATATTCAACCCCTGATGCGCTTTTTATTGCACAGCGTTTTAACATCGGAAGCGCACAACGGATCTAGCGCTCCCTTGCCCGACGACGAACATCAAATGGGCGTCAGCGGATTCCTCAATCGCATTGGCGAATTCTTTCGCACCCGTCCCTTTCGCAGTCTGCTCGATACCACACCGTGGCGCTACACACTCGAAACGTGGATGAACTTCGAGCGCATCAACAGCGACTCCGCGCCTGCTTTGCTCCTGGCTGCCACCGAGCTGCAGAGCGGCGCCCTGCGCGTGTTCTGCAACCGTTCGCTCGGCGAGCAACCCGCCGATGCGATCGCAATGGATCACCTGATGGCATCCTCCAGCATCCCGATCGTATATCCCTGGACGGAGATCGGTGCGGGCAAGTATTGGGACGGCGCGGTGATTGCCAACACGCCGCTTGAGCCGGTCATTGAACTGGCTGGCAATGATGACGTAGATATTCTCGTGGTCATGATGACGCCCTGGAATGCTGATCCCGCTATTATGCGAGCGAAGACGCGCCATATGCCCGAAGATCTCGTACAGGCGCTGACGCTCACGCTTGACTGGGCGCTGCTGGCATCATATCGGGTTGCATTCGAGATGTTGGAGCACCGCAACAAGCTCGCCGAAGCCGCCGCGAAGCTGGAATGGGCCGCCCAGGCAACCGGCGAAACCGATTTGCGCATGACCGGCGATATTCCGCGCCGCATCTCGCCGCCCACGGTTATCGCGCCAGAAGAAGTTATGCCGCTTGAGTGGATCATCGACTACGAAGGTTCCACCCACCAGAGTCTTTTTGCGATGGGCAGAGCTGACGCCGAACGCGCGCTGGCGGATCGATCCGCGCGGAGATAAGCGCCGCCTCATGGTATACTGGCTACTATGCCCAACTGATCGGGAATGGTTCCTGATGTATCCAACGCAACGAAGAACGCAGAAAGGAAGCGCCTCGTGCAAGGAAAGCTGTGGAGTAGCCCACCCGAAATGCAGATTGACCCGTCCAGGAATTATCTCATAACGATGGAAACATCGAAGGGGAAGATCGAACTTGAACTTTATCCTCAATATGCTCCGGTGACGGTGAACAACTTTGTCTTCCTGTCCAACGAAGGTTTTTACGATAGGAGCAAATTCCATCGCGTCATCAGCAACTTCGTGATCCAGGGCGGCGATCCTACCGGCAGCGGCCGCGGAGGTCCCGGCTATATGTTTGAGGATGAGACTGAGGGCAATCCGCTGATTCACGAGACCGGCGTCATCTCGATGGCAAATGCGGGAGCGAACACAAACGGCAGCCAGTTTTTCATTACCCATTCGCCGCAGCCGCACCTGGATGGCAAACACACCGTATTCGGCAAAGTGATCAGCGGCCAGGATGTGGTGAATGCGATTCGACAGGGCGACGAAATGCTCAAAGTGACGGCTCGTGAAGCCTGAGCGATGGCGTTTCGAGCGTAGATCTGAAACGACATATTAACTTATCGCGTAGTAATCTTCACTCGTTATCGCTTGACATAGCGTTAAAAGGCTCTATAATCTCTCATAATAAAGAGAGCGTCCTCTTTCTTGACGCTCTTTTTATATGGCCAGTCTGCTCAGCGTGAAGTGAAAACGTCGTTGGTCAAAGCGCAGAGGCTTCGCAAGTAATGCGACAAATCGTTAGAGCACTGTTTCAACGGCGAAAGCAGAACGCTCCTTCAACCCCAGCATCCAACTCTCCCAAGCCTGTTCCGATCACCGATATGCACACCATTGCCGGAACGGCGCGCAGATGCATTGAAGAGTTTCTGTTCCATATGCTCGGTGAGTGCGAGATTGCGTATGATTTCTACCGTGAGTGGAACGGCGGATGGCGTGTGCGTACAGAGATTTCAGGCTCAACTACAGGTCGCCTGGATTTTGTACTCTTTACCACGCCCCAAGGCGGCATGCTCGCCTTGCCGCATCCGTTCCCTGAATCCTGGCGCGTTCAACACGGCGTTGCCGCGAGTGACGGAAGTATCTGGACTCTGAGTGATGATGGGGATGTTGTCCCGTTTTTCCCGTCGCCGCCAGTGTGATCCCTACATCTGGCCAGTATCGCTGATAAGTGTATGTAACTCGTATGGGGGATTAGGATTGTGTACGCAATGACTTGCCCGATAAGTAAGTCCGAGCTTCGTCGCGAGCTTCATCAACGGCGCAACCGTTTGCTCGATCGTGACATTCGTAGTGCGGCGATTTGCGAACGGATCGCCCGGCTCACCATTTTTGAAACCGCCTGGGTTGTCCACAGCTACCTTCCGATCCGCTCAGAAGTTGATGTGAAGCCCTTGTTGATCTCCGCGCTTGCCGAAGGCAAAGGCATTGTCGTGCCGATTGTCGAACCGGGCGATCCCAACTTGTCCCATGTCTGGCTCTCATCCTTGCAATCCAACGAGCTTGAGATCGGCGAATTTGGCATTCTCCAACCGCGCAAAACTCGACCGGCTCGCATCGGCGCCTGGAACGTGATGCTGGTTCCATTGCTGGCGTTTGATCGTTTCGGTCGGCGTCTGGGCTATGGCAAAGGTTACTACGATAGACTCCTGGCCGTCGCTCCGTGCCCGACCATCGGCATCGCCTTCGCTACTCAGGAAGTTGACGAGTTGCCGTACGAGCCGCATGACCGCAATCTCGACTGGATTGTGACTGAGGACGAGGTGATCGAAATTCAGGGCAGCCCGTATTACTTCGCCGAGCAAACAACGCCGCTGCTTTGATAGAAGGCTTCGATGGAACGATTGTCGATCGCTGCATCGATCGCAACCGGTGCAGCCAATACGTCGAGGTCAACAAGCAACTGTTGCTCTGCCTCCCAGGCGGCAGGGTTCGACCATCCCAGACAGCGCTCGCCCGATCCATAGCGGAGCAGTTCTATCGTTTCGTTGGCTTCGAACCGCAGATGGTCAAGATCTAGTTCTGAATTGTAGTCGACGATGATCGCTAATGTCTCGTCTACGTGTGTCGTCGCATATTCCCACCCGCGCAGGGTGGCTTCCACAAACGCTCGCGTTGTATTGGGGTTCTCGCGCACGAACGATTCGGTGGTGAAAAGCGTGTCGCCCATCAAATTGACGCCGTAGTCGCGGGCGAAGATTAAGCGTATGTCGGCGCCCTGCTGCCGAGCCAGATCAGGCTGGTCGGTGGCATAAACTGGCCAGACATCCACACGCCGACTGAGGAATGGTTCAAGATTAAACTCGCCGGGAACCTCATTGACACGGGCGCGATCAACGTCTGTGGCCGCGATCAAGGCGCGATATTCGGTCTCTACGTTGTCGCCGTAAAACATCCCGACCGTTTTGCCCTCGAAGTCTTGCGGTTCGAAAATCCCGGAATCCCTATGGACCATAAAGGCGACGGGGCTTGTTTGGAACCAGGTCGCCAGGGCGACAATGTCAATTCCTTTGGCGCGAGCGATCAGGATGGTGTCGGCGCCGGTGCTACCAAACGTGTCGGCGCCGCTGGCTACCAACGGCAACGAGACAAAGTCCGGCCCGCCCGGATTAATCGTCACATCGAGTCCAACTTCATCGTAATAGCCCTTCACCTTGGCTACGATATAGCCAGCAAATTGATATTGGGGAAACCACTGCAAGCGCATCGTGATCGCGTGCGTTTCGGGTTCGCCGCCGGTTGCGGGGGGTACGCTCGCCGATGGTTGAGCGCACGCGGCAAGCAGCGCCAGCGCCAGCGCTAGCAGGAAGATAAGCCGGCGCATGCGGTATCGTTGGATGTTCATCGCTGATCCTCTACGCTACAAGAACTGCGGCTTTCTACGTTTCCGGTTGCCAGAATACCAACCGCCGCTCTAGCCCGACCAACAACAGGTAGAGCCCCATACCCAGCAACGATGCGGCTACCACCGCAGCGAATGTGCGCGCGGTCTCCAGGTGATAGGTCGAAATCGTGATTACGAACCCCAGCCCCTGCCCGGCGCCCGCAAATTCGCCGACGATGGCGCCGATGATGGCCAGTGTTGATCCAATCTTCATCCCGGTAAACAGATAAGGCAAGCTATTCGGCACGCGCAGCAGCCAGAAGATCTGCCAAGTTGAGGCATTGTACGCACGTAGTAAGTCGAAGGTCTCGCGGCTGATGTGGCGCAGGCCGCGCATCGTGTTCACCAGCACCGGGAAGAACGCGAACAACGCCGACATCACCACGCGCGCAAGCATGCCGTTGCCGAACCAGATAACCAGTAACGGCGCAATGGCCACGAGCGGCACAGTTTGCGAAATGACCACCCAGGGATAGAGCGCATCTTCGAGCGGTCGGGTGTGGACAAACAGCGTCGCCAGGGCAAATCCGAGCAGGCTGCCGACGGCAAAGCCGCCCAGGCTTTCCAACGCGGTGATGCCGAAGTGAAACCACAGGCGCTCGTCATTGATCAGCATGCGAGCCAAAACCTGGGACGGCGTAGGCAAAATGTAGGCAGGAATGCCGAATGCGGGAATAACCCATTGGAAAAACCCCAGCAAGGCTATAAATATCAGCGCCGAAATGGCATAGCGCCGGGCAAACCCGATCCAGACCTGTTGGTTATGAGGAGACCGCCGTCGTCCGTACTCGAGCATAATCTCAAGCAGCATTTGTCTATTCGTCACATAGATCGAGTGTAGCAATCTCTCGTGGTATTGTAGACTTTTCAGGTGCGGCAACATACAGTACGACGACTTTGCAAAGCCTGAAACGCCGCATCTGACAGATGTTAAACCCTTACACATCAGACAGACGGGACGGCGCCAGTTTATGCTAGCCGTCCCTCATCCATACCTACCACGTTTTCGCTTGGGCCGAAGTTCTCCCATTGCAGCAGCGCACCGCTATCCTTCGACTAACGATCGATACAGATCGAGCGTCTTCTGGGCGATAGCGCTCCAGCTAAAGTGCTCTTCCACACGCTTGCGCCCGTTGTGCTCGAACTTCGTGCGCAGATCGGCATCCTGGGCGACGGTATTGATGGCTGCTGCAAGCGCCGAGGAGAACGCCGGCGGATCGACCGGATCGAAGGTTCCTTCCTTGATCTGGAGATCGACCATCAGACCAGTCTCATTGTGTACAACAACCTCTTTAATGCCGCCGACCGCCGAAGCGACCACGGCGGTTTCACACGCCATCGCCTCTAGATTAATGATGCCAAACGGCTCGTAGACCGATGGACAACAGAACACCGTAGCGTTGGCATACATCTGGATGACATCGGGGCGCGACAGCATCTCCTGAATCCAGATCACGCCTTCGCGTTCGGCGCTGACCGCAGTGACACGCTTGCTCATCTCTGCGGCGATTTCGGGCGTGTCGGGGGCGCCGGCGCAAAGCACCACTTGCAATGCGGAATCGATCTCAGGAATAGCGTTGACCAGATGAATGATGCCCTTCTGGCGTGCGATTCGGCCTACAAACAGGACGTAAGGGCGTTCAGGATCGACGCCGTAGCGCACCAGCGCATCCTGAGCGGCGGTGGTACGATACTCGTTCAGGTCGATGCCGTTGTAGATAACATGCACCTTTTCCGGCGCGATGTTAAAGAGCCGCAGGATATCTTCACGCGTTTCCTTCGAGACGGCGATCACGGCGCTGGCCTGCTCGATCGCGGTGCGTTCCATCCAACTGCTCAGGTGATATCCGTTACCGAGTTGTTCCACTTTCCAGGGGCGCAACGGTTCCAGCGAATGGATCGACAAAACATAGGGAATGCCCCAGAGCTTACTTGCCAAAAAGCCGGCCATATCCGTGTACCACGTGTGGCAGTGGACCACATCCGCGTCGAGGTTATCCTTGGCCATCGCCAGGCTGCGGGCGAATGCATCAACCGCTCCGACGTAGCGCGGATCGGTGTTGCGCTTCATCTCATCCCATATGCCATAGCCCTTGACGCGCGGGTTCCCGTCGAGATCGTCCTGATCGCCGAAACAGCGCACCTCAACCGGGATGAGGCGCGCCAACTCACGGCTGAGATATTCGACATGCACGCCCGCGCCGCCGTAAATGTAAGGGGGATATTCTTTCGAGAAAATGGCGACTTTGTTCAGCTTAGCCATACGCTCTCCTTCGTTCGTACGCTCTCGGCTTTGGTACAGAATCCGCGAGGAGCGCGTATAGTCTAGCACGGGTTACGGTTTCCGTAAACGCGAAGTATGCTGATGCTACTAAACAATACTGGAGACACCGCATGCGGTCATTCTGAGCGCAGCGAAGAATCTCGGATTCCCAGGCCATCGAGACCCTTCCCCTTCGCTGCGCTCAGGGTCAGGGCGATATGCAGCATACGCATC
>JANQID010000072.1 GCA_028282325.1 Chloroflexaceae bacterium
CGAAGGGGAAGGGTCTCGGCGTTATTGGAACCTGAGATTCTTCGCTGCGCTCAGAATGACAGCATTTGGTAGATCTCTGCGTGCATGCCACTTGTTCAGCGTAGCCGATAGTTCGGTGCCGCCGCAGAGAACGCAGAAAACGCAAAGATGTTCGCGGATTGCGCCCGGCGGATCGGGGGCAAACACTGACGTTTGGGATGACGGGGCGAACGATGGTACGCCTCTATCGGTTATCGATTATCGATTATCGGCTATTACAAAAGCGCCAGGCCGCGTTCTAGCTTGGAGCGGTGTTCAGGCGCCAACCGCGTATGCCGGCCCAAAGCGGCAATCAGCGCCTCCAGGTCGGTGTGTTCACCGGCGGGAAGCAACTCGATTTCCAGCTCGTGGAACGGCTCGCGGCGACCGGCGGCGATCAACACACCTTCGTCCAGGCTGATTTCGGCGACCGTTCGCCCGTCGTGCGCAGCGAGAATATGCCGCCGGGCGGTGTGAATTTCCAGCAGCGGAACCAGTGGCACGGCGCCGATCAGCGCCTGAAGCTCGCGGCGCGCCGGGCCTTCCGGCCAGGTCGCCGGATCCGGGCTGGTGGCTTCCAGTTCCCACTCCGGTCGCCGATGCAACTCGCCCTGGCCCTGGTTCGGCCCTTTCAGCGTGGCAACCGTGCGATCACCCACGCTGCGGATGCGCAGGCCATAGTGCGCCGCGCGCAGCCGCCCGTCGGCGGTGTCGTAGTAGATGTTGCGCTGCTGCTCGACGTGCGGCGCAACGGCGAGTGTATAATCGCCCGCTCGCTCCAGGCCGGCGAGCGCAGTGAATGCAGCGGGATCGTCAATCCGAAATTTGGCTTCAATTTCCATCGTTTGCTCTGCTCTTAATAATTCTTAATCTTTCAACAACATTTATATCATGCTATGATAATCTTTTGTTAATATTGAAGTGGTGATTATACCATAGAAGACGCGCGGCGAATCCGCCCGATTTCCCATTATCGAACCGGCGGCGTTCCAGTCACGCCGCCGGGGGGCGGCTCAGTTCCGCATGCCATCCTGAGCGCAGCCGCAGGCGCTGCGAAGGGTTCCGTCCGAGACACGCCATTCGCTGTTGAACCACTACCTCGTCACATAGCACGTCGGCGGCAGCGAGTTTACGTCGCATGGTGCGTAGTCATCAGCCGTATCGAACCGGCGGCGGGTCAGTTCCGCATGTCACCCTGAGCAAAGCCGCAGGCGCAGCGAAGGGTCTCGGCGTTGGGGGAATCTGAGATTCCTCGCTGCGCTCGGAATGACACACCATTCGCTGTTGAACCACTACCTCGCCACATAGCATGTCGGCGGCAGCAAGTTTACGTCGCATGGTGCGTAGTCATCAGCCGTATCGAACCGGCGGCGTCTCAGTTCCGCATGTCATCCTGAGCAAAGCCGCAGGCGCTGCGAAGGGTTCCGTCCGAGATTCCTCGCTGCGCTCAGAATGACACGCCATTCGCTGTTGAACCACTACCTCGCCACATAGCATGTCGGCGGCAGCAAGTTTACGTCGCATGGTGCGTAGTCATCAGCCCTATCGAACCGGCGGCGTTCCAGCCACACCGCCGCATAACGTGTCGTATCCAGGAGGATTCTTTTCATCGACCCCTGGCAAGAATTTATCAGACAACAACAGAGCCTTTGTCAGGACACGTAATAGCGAGCATAGGATCAACATACATCTTCGCCCGCAATGTGAAGCATATGAGCGCGCAGTGTAGCGCTGATTCAGCAACCCTGAGCGATCATCGCATCCAGAACGGAGCCAACAGCAGGAATCAAGCCCTGCTGTTTGGCTCGTAGTAACACTGTCAATCCAGATATTCCCATACACCACAGGAAGCAACTCTAGCAAGCCAACACCGACCAGCGTAATGAGCGGACTGGTGTTTGAAACGACAGGCGGTTTAGCCACGTTTCAGTTCCGTTTCCAGGTCAATATCATCATCAAATTCAGAAACGCCATATCTTCCCAGCAACTCAAGAAACTCGCGTCGTGACAGACCGAGAAGTTCCGCCGCCTTGCCGGTCGAAAGGACGCCAAGCGCGTAGAGGCGTACCAGCAACGCTTCGTGCGCAAGTTGCTCAAGCTGAGCTTTCGTTAGATCTGCAAGGTTTAGCAGTTCGTCAGGGTACGCAATGTGAATAGTCATCATTATCTCCATGCGACGCATAGCAGACGATCTCCGGGGACTCGCTCGCGTATGGTCATTGTACAGGATCGCCGCGATACACGGCAACATCGTGGCCAAATCGCCGCATAGGAACTGTAAAACACAACCCGGTGAGGAAATTCTTATGCACAGCGACTTTCATTTCCTATTGTTGCTATCAAACGATAACACCCATGTCGCATGTCATCCTGAGCAAAGCCGCAGGCAGCGTGAAGGGTCGCGGCGTTGGGGGAATCTGAGATTCCTCGCTGCGCTCGGAATGACACACCATTCGCTATTGAACCGCTACCTTGCCACGTAGCACGTCGGCGACAGCGAGTTTACGCCGCATGGTGCGTAGTCATCAGCCCTATCGAACCGGCGGCGGCTCAGTTCTAAATGTCACCCTGAGCGCAGCCGCCGGCAGCGTGAAGGGTCGCGGCGTTGGGGGAATCTGAGATTCCTCGCTGCGCTCGGAATGACACGCCATTCGCTGTTGAACCACTACCTCGCCACATAGCACGTCGGCGGCAGCGAGTTTACGCCGCATGGTGCGTAGTCATCAGCCCTATCGAACCGGCGGCGGCTCAGTTCTAAATGTCACCCTGAACGGAGCCGCAGGCGCAGCGAAGGGTCTCGGCATTGTGGGAATCTGAGATTCCTCGCTGCGCTCGGAATGACCCGCCATTCGCTGTTGAACCACTACCTCGTCACATAGCACGTCGGCGGCAGCGAGTTTACGTCGCATGGTGCGTAGTCATCAGCCCTATCGAACCGGCGGCGTTCCAGCCACACCGCCGCATAACGTGTCGTATCCAGGAGGTACGCTATGCCTGATCCGCCGTCCCAACCGCACGTATCATTCACCCGCACGGCGCCGCTGCCCACGCCCAGCCCCTGGGCCGCCGACGCGCCGGTTACACACCGCTGCCCGTTTTGCGCCGCGACCGATCCCGGCGAGCGGGTTTGCCGGCGTTGCGGTCAGAAGCTGGTCGTTAAGACGCGCAAGCGCCGCCCGCACAGCGTCACGCTGATGAACCTGTTCGTTGTGCTGTTCGGGCGGGGGCCGCTGGCGCTGGCGGTGCTGGCGTTGTATCGCAACGAGGCCGACCCGTTGATCACGCCCTGGAGCATTTATCTGACCGCGACGCTGCCGCTGATCGGGCTGATCGCCGGCGGCTTGTGGATGCGCTGGCGCTGGGCCTGGTTCGCCGGGGCGGCGTTTGCGCTGGTCGATCTGCTCGCCCAGATCGGCCTGCAACTGGCGTTCCGCTTCCACGCGGTCATCCCGCTGACGAGCGTGTTGATCGACCTGATCGTGCTGGGATTGCTGCTGCTGGTGTATGACGAGGTGCGCATCGATATCGAGCCGATTACGCTGCCGCCCGAACATGCGCTGCCCAAAACGGCGATTGAGGCGTTCAATGTCGGGGCGGGGTTCAGCAAGGCCGGGCAGTGGTATCTGGCGGCGCAGATGTGGCGGCGCGCCGTGGCGCTGCACCACAGCGAGGCGCGCTATCGCCGGGCGCTGGGGCTGGCCTACCTGCATCTCCGCGAGCGCGCCGCCGCGGTCGCCGAGTTGCGCGCCGCCCTCGACATCAACCCGGATGATCAACAGGCCCGGCAGTTGTTGCAGGCGGCGGAGCAGGAGGACAGGAACGCGGCAAAGCGGTAGAGTGCGTAAGCGGGAGGGCGATGGGTTTCGCGTATGATGCGCCCGAACCTGCGCGGGCAGGCTGCGGCGTTTATATCTCACATCTCACGGCATCCAGCTATACGCCGGCGGGCACTGCCGGTCGCGGAAGGAGAAGGCGGTCGGATACTCCAGGCCATAGCGGCGCAACTCACCGACGGTGAAATTGCGCCGGATGAGGCAGGAAGCCGCCAGCTTCAGGTCGTCATCGTTTGGAGCATACCAGATCGCCGTCTCATCATCAGCCGATGCTGTAACGATATAATTTCCATCTGAACTCCACGTTGCATTATTGATCGTTCCGCTGCGCAACTGTATGATGCGCAAATTTTCTCCGCTCTCTGCATTCCACACTCTCGCTGTATCATCCCAGGATACAGTGACAATACGCTTGCCATCCGGACTCCACAACGCACTCCGGACATCTTTGACATGACCCTGCAAAGTGAACAACTTCTTTCCGCTCTCCACATCCCAAATGATCGCCATCCCATCAGCAGATGCCGTAACAATGCGTAAACCATCATCATCCGGACTCCACATTGCGCTATTGACCGCACCGCTATGGCCTACCAGATCGACGACCAGATTACCGCTCGCCGCATCCCACACCCTTGCCGTCCGATCCGCCGATGTCGTAACAATGCGCGAACCATCTGGACTGTATGCTACGCTCAAGACAGCCCCGCTGTGGCATTCCAGCGTTGTCAGGCGCGCCCCGCTCGCCGCATCCCACACCCTTGCCGTCCGATCTGCCGATGCCGTAACAATGCGCAGATCGTTCGGACTCCATACCACGCCATTCACCCAATCCTCATGGCCCTGCAGAGATTGCAATCGCTCACCATTTTCCGCATTCCAGACGATTATGTAGGATTCTTTGGCAGTGCTGCCCTTAGATGCAATCACGATACGTGAACCGTCCGAGTTCCACGCTGCACTCACGACTTCACCGCTCTGAACTGGGAAGCTAGAAACCTCTGCCCTACTCAACACATCCCACACGGTGATATAAGCTTTTTGGGCAACGTTGTCGTTAGATGTAGTCATAAACCGCTCCCCATTCGGGCTCCACGCCACGCTTACAACCTCATTACGACGGTCTGACAGTTTGGGGATTACCTCCCCGCTTGCCGCGTCCCAAACCCTCGCTGTTCCATCCCGCAACGTGGTGGCGATATGCGAACCATCCGGGCTCCACGTTACACTCCGTACTTCAGCCATATGCCTCCAGAGATTGGTCATCCCCCCCTTACTCCTCATATCCCACACCTGCGCCATCCCATCCGCCGACGCGGTAATGATCTGCTGTCCATCTGGACTCCACACCGCATTCACAAATACATCGCTATGACCGTGGAGTACAACTAGTGCATCCCCACTCCTTGCATCCCAGACAATTGCCGTTCTGTCCGCCGCCGTCGTAACAATTTGCTGCCCATCCGGACTCCATGCCGCACTATTGACTGCACGGCGATGGCCTGCCAGATCGACGATCAGTTTACCTCTCTCCATATCCCACACCTGCGCCGTTCCATTCACCGAAGCGGTGATGATCCGGTTCCCCTCCGGACTCCACTCCGCACTCACGATTTCACCATTCTCAACCGGGAAAGTGGCGTATGCTTCCCCTCTTGTCGCATCCCACACCTTCACTATTCCGTCATTCGATGCCGTGACGATCCGCCCCTCCTTCGAACTCCACGCCACACCCACAATCTCACCTCTTTGCACCGGGAAGGTGATGACCTCATCGCCGCTTTCCGCATTCCACACGGTTATGTACGCTTCTTCGGTAGCACTGTCGTTAGACGCAGTCACGATACGTGAACCGTCCGGACTCCACGCCACGCCCGCAATTTCACCGCTTTCGCTTTGCACCGGAAAGGTGATGACCTCATCGCCGCTTTCCGCATTCCACACGGTTATGTACGCTTCTTCGGTAGCACTGTCGTTAAACACAGTCACGATACGTCGTGAATCGTCCGGACTCCACGCTACACTCCGGACAGAACTGTCATAGTTATACAGGGTACGCAATGCCGCCCGTCTCTCCGTATCCCAAATAACCGTCGTTCCATTCTCCGACACAGTGGAGAGCCACTGCCCATTCGGGCTGTAAGCTGCGCTTAGTAAGGAACCGCTAAAAAACTTCATATGAGCGAGTTCTTCACCACTCTTCGTATCCCAAATACTCGCTATCCCGTCGCCTGCAAGAGTCAAAATGCGCGCGGTATCCGAACTCCATGCCACACTCACGATCCCTCCATTGCTCTGAGCCGGGAAGCCGGAGATCACTACCCCCTTTGACGCATTCAGCTTTGTTATGTAGGTTTCTGTAGTTGTTTTATCATCAGCGCTAATGACTATAATAGAACCGTCCGAACTCCACACTGCATTCACGATTTTATCTCTCTGAACCGGGAAAGTGATGCGTTTATCACCGCTTTCGGCATCCCACAAGGTAATATCTGCTTTTTTTGCAACGCTATCGTTAGATGCAGTCATAATCCATTCCCCATCCGGGCTCCATGCTGCACTCACGACATTACCGCTCGGAACCGGGAAGCTGGAAACCAATGCCTTACTCGACGCATCCCATACGGTTATGTGGGCTTCTCTGGCAGCGCCGTCACTAGATGCAGTCATAATCCGTTCCCCATCCGGGCTCCATGCCACGCTCACAACCCCACCATTATGATCTGCCAGGTCGGCGATTACCTCCCTGCTTGCCGCGTCCCATACTTTTGCCGCCCCATCATCCGATGCCGTGGCGATTCGTTCTCCATCCGGACTCCACGCCGCGCTCTTGACTGCATCGCTATGACCCTGGAGGTCGATCAGCGCATCCCCACTCCTTGCATCCCAGACAATCGCCGCTTTGTCATCCGACGCCGTGACAATCCGCGCTCCATCAGGACTCCATGCAGCACTATTGACCGTATCACTATGGCCCTGCAGAACATGTAATAACTCCCCGTTCGCTGAGTCCCAGATCATCGCCGTCCTGTCAATAGATGTAGTCACAACACGCGCTCTATCAGGACTCCAAGCTGCACTTTGGATCGTTTTGGCGTGACCGACGTGCAGCGGCGGGCCGATCTGGCGTTGCGCCACAATCACGGACGACAAAATCTCACGCGTGATCGGATCAGGATCACGATGGAAAGCTTCATAAGCCAGCAGCAAAGCCAGCTGCGGATTGTCATCCAACCACGCTTGCGCCGCAAAAGCCAGGCGCTGTGAATCTGCGACTGCTTCGGCAGTACGCGCCTCGCGCGCGGCCCGGTTGGCCTCACCAGTTTGCACCGAGGCCGCTCCGGCAAAAACCAGGGCGATCACCAGACCAAACAGCGCCGCCCCAGCCAGCCAGAGAATGCGTCGGTTCTGGCGCTCGCGCTGCTCGGCGACGTGGACAGCCCGGCTCTTTCGTAGGAAATCCCATTCATCATCGGTTATACGTTCTACGCCTGTGACCTTAGCCTCATCCTCAGCCTTGGACAACTCTACACCACGCAGCAGAAGATTATCTGATCGGCCTTGCGCAGCCCACAACGCAGCCTGGCGCTGGAGCATGGTCAGGTTTTGTTCCCGCCAGGCCTGGTTGTTCATCCGCACCGGGGCCACCAGACGGTCATGGGTCAGCTCATACCAGACCACGCTGCGGCGTTCTTCAGCCCGCAACAGGTGCGCATTGACCAGCGCCTGGATCGCCGCATTCGACATACCGGCGGTAAAATCAGGCCGAAGCGGCGTTTGACCACGCAGATCACCGGCACCGATCAACTCGCGCTCGACCCAGTCGCGCAGGCTGCGTTCGCTCACACCGCCGGCCTGGGCGGCAGCAGCAACTTTTTCAGCATAGTAGTCGGCCAAAGCTGCGTCCACGTTCCCGAACGCCTCGATGTCGGATACATCGATCGCGATTGACTCTCCGTCGCTTGTTGGCTGCTTGCGCTCCCAAAGCCGATAGCAGACCACCTGGAGCTGCACAGGCTCTATCGCATTGCCCAACACCGGTTCGCTCGTCCCGTCAATTTGCTGCACCGTTGTCCGGCGCAAATCGTCGGCCAGTTGTTGCGCCGCTTCGTCGCTGAAGTTCGCACCCGCACCGCGCGCCGGACCCTGCATCGCCTGGCGGGCCTGATCGGGATCGAGCAAGTCGAGTCGGAAGGCGGCGGCCAGGCGGGTAGGAATCGGCAGCAGGTAGGGTCGCAGCATACCCAGATAGTCCTCACGCACGGCAAAGAGCGCCCAGCGGCGCGGGTTCTCCAGCGCTTCGCCGAGTTGATTGAAGAAAGCCAGCTTCACGGCACGATTGGTCGGGTCTGTGCTCAAGACCTCCTCGAACTGGTCGAAGACGAAAAGCTCTTCGACTTCCGGCGGCGGGCGCTGCTCCAGGTAAGCGTTGAGACTCAGGCGTTCCAGTGCGTCAAGGGGCAAACGCTCCTCCGGCGGGCGGGTCTCTTCAAGACTGAGGAGCGTGGCGATGGTGAAACGATTGCCGACGGACGGAGTATTGCCGCGCAACCGGATCGGCGGATAGACCGTGAAGCCCTCATCACGCATACGTGGGATCAGGCGCGCCTGAATGAGCGAGCTTTTGCCCGCGCCCGACGGCGCGTGCAGCAACACCAGCCGTCGCGCCAGCAGCAGGTGGAACAGATCCTCCAATTCGCGGTCGCGCCCGAAGAAGCGTGCGCCCTCACCCTCCTCGAAGGCCCGCGGGCCGACATAGGGTTTGGCAAGAAAGCCAGTGTTCGCAGTCATAACGTTCCTACGCTCCTAATTGGAGTGCGGGAGACTTGCTCCTGCCCATTCGGAATATAGCCGCCGCATTCATCACCCATCGCTCCCGGCTTGCTCCTGCACAACCCGCATATATAACTCGCGCAAGAAATCCTCCGCGCCGCCCCAGTAGATGCTAATGTTGGTCTGGTACTGCAACGCCGTCATCGGGCCAAAATAGGTCTTCAGATACTCACGCGCCGCCTCAGGATCGAGCACCGCACCCTCCTGCGGGTCGATCTGTACGGCGACGTGAGTATGCCGCCGCCGCAACTCGGATCCGGCCAGGTTCATCACACTCTGGAACAACGCCCGGAAGTTCCAATCCTCCAGCCGAAAACCCACAAATAGCAGCGCCGTGTTCACCAGCGCGTGGCCGACCGCTTTTGGGAACAACTCCTCGTTGCGGGTGACGCCGATCAAATAGCGGAAATAGTCGTCTTCGGTCAACACTAACGAATCGGGATCATCCAGTCGGCCAAAAAGATGGTAAACCAACGGACGGTCCTTGCTCGGCGGCGCGAGCGGCGTCTGGGTCAATTCATCGCGCTCACCGTGGCGATTCCAGGGGCAGACGCGAGCCTGGGGCTTTTTGCCAACCTCAACCAGCGCCTCTTCCAGCAACCGCCCCGGGTTGGCAGTCAGGTAGATTGGCAACGGCAGGACCGCCAGCATCTTGTGCGGCTCGTCGGCAATCGTGGCGCGCTGGCGGGCACTGGCAACCGCGAGCACGTCATCGATAGCCCCGGAAGGAGATCGCTCGCCATCGGCGCGCGCGATCAGACTCTCACGCAACGTTTCGGCCAGTTCGTCACGCATAAAATCAACATCCTGGTGAACGGCGAGATACTGGGCGACCTGGGGCAGATCATCGCGGGCGTTCGGAGCCAGCGGGAATCGATGCTTCGTCGCCAGGCGCCGGGCCAACTCCTGGGTCGAGCCGACCAAACCGTCGAGTAGTCCGGGGCCGAGAATGGGCGTACATTTCCCGCGCGTAATGCTACGCACCAGGGTCGGCCACTTTGAAAAATCCTGCGTATCGAAGCCCGGCTCGTACCAGATACGCCCGCTGCGCAGGCGCGTAAACAATACGGGCATCCACCAATCGGGCCGATCGGAGATCGCTTGACGTGCGGCAGAGAGCGCGCGATCGATCCGCCCATCACGCTGGAGCTCGACGATAAAAGCTGGCACGAAGACAGCGTTGGCTGCAAGCGATAAACGACCTTGCATCGCGATGACCGCCGGGATACCCGCAGTTGCCAGGATCGGGCCGAGCGCCGCCAGCATATCGAGCGTGCCGTTGCCGGCGCTTTCGCAACTGGCCAACACTATCAAGCGCGGGCGGATGGGCAGGTCGGCCAACCGCGCGGCGAATATGTCTCCGGCAACGCGGGCCACCTGGCCCTGGCCATCGTCGAGGAACAACCAGGGTTCGCCGTCAACTTGCGCCCCGTGGGCAATCACATACAGCAGATCGTATCCATCGCGCAAGCGGGTAATGATCGTATGCAACGTCGCATCGGACGGTCCGGCCAGCACGATTGTCTGCATAGCGTCCAGCGCTTTCTCCACACGACACAGCTCGCCTGCGACATCGATCGGCGCAAGATCGTACTCGGCCAGATTCTCAGGGGCGGCGATAACAACCAGTGCGCGCAGTTCGCTCTTTGCGCGCAAGTTGACCGGCTGCCAATCAGCGCTGCCAAGCGTGCGGGTCAGAATAACGCGCTCACTCAAGGCCAGCGGCATATCGTCGCCAGGCGCGTACAATGTCTCCCAGCGCAACGCGTGCAACTCCGGCGCATCAGCGGCAATCGCCAGACGCAGGCGCAACGGGCGTTCCTGGCTGGCTGCGGCAGCGCGCGCCTGGGCCACGGCGCGAGCCAGCCGTTCGTCGGCAAATAGCATCGCGCCTAATGCACGTCCATACGCTGCCGTGTCCGCCTCACACGCACGGAGTTCCGCCGTGTCGAAGCGCAATGTCACAGGAAGATCATTCGTCTGATCGCACAATGGGCACGTATCGGTTTCGCTGCCGGGCAAACTGAAGACTAGATCCACACTGTAGCGAGTCTCGCCCTTGCGTCGCAGCACCATTTCAAGGTCGGCAGGCTCGTGCTTGTTCACGGATCTCCTCCATAGAGCAGGGGTTTCATATCCAATTATACACCCCCGTCCTGACATTGCAACCATCATAGAGGTAGTGATCGGTGGATAGTGGTCAGTGATCAGGGGTCAGTAACGAGACACCGATCACTACCCACTACCCACTACCCACTGACCACGCCGCTTCGACGCGCCCCCACACGCCTCTATTCCGCTTGACACCTGAACGGCAACCGTCTACACTACATACATCTTCACACAACGAGAGGATTTGTTCGATGACACCGTGCCGATCTATGCCAATACGCCCCCAACCGCCGCAGGCTGCCGCGGATGCTTTCGCGCATGCATCGCTCAACGCGTTTGTGCATTCGCACCCGTCGCGCTCGATCACGCCGCGCCCGCTCTTGCTGCTCTCCGGGGCGGCGCAGCCCGGCGACCCGATGCTGGCGCGCCTGAGCGACGCTGAGCTGGCGCTGCTGCGCGAAACGCTCGACCTGCTGAATCGCACCGGAGCGGCCAGCGCAGCCTGACCACATCTCGCGCATACCGGCTTCGTGATTGGACGACTGGGAAACCGGCCCGGCCGTCCGCTTTTTTTCCCCGCCAATGTCTTGTCCTCCAGGGTATTTCTCAGCCAGGAGCGCCCTTCGATACGCGCAACGCGCTACTCTGGATGCTCCCACCCGCTTGGGATGCTACCAAACAATATGGGAGACACCGCATGGTGTCATTCTGAGCGCAGCGAAGAATCTCAGATTCCCCCAACGCCGAGACCCTTCCCCTTCGCTTCGCTCAGGGT
>JANQID010000121.1 GCA_028282325.1 Chloroflexaceae bacterium
TACCGGCGCGCGGTCGGCGAACGGCAAGGCCAACCTGGCTTCCGGCTTCAGTTCGACGTTCCAGGTCGCCCCGCCACCGGCGTTGGCCGCGACCGAGCCGGGCAATGGCGCCGGCGCCGTCGAGACGAATAGCGCCGTCCAGTTGATCTTCAGCACGCCGATGGATTGGCCGACCGTCGAGCGCAACCTGACGATTACGCCGGAGCCTGGCGAGGTTTACAC
Source organism: Chloroflexaceae bacterium (assembly GCA_028282325.1). Classification (GTDB taxonomy): domain Bacteria; phylum Chloroflexota; class Chloroflexia; order Chloroflexales; family Chloroflexaceae; genus JANQID01. The sequence continues at coordinate 223 of JANQID010000121.1, forward strand.
CAGCACCAACGAAAATGTGCTCTACCTCTACTTTGACCTGGAGCCGGAGACCGATTACAGCATAAGCGTGGGCGCGGCGGCCAGCGATCCCTACAGCGCGACGCTGGGCCAGGAAGCCGAGTTCGCCTTTCGCACCGCACCGCTTGCCCCGGATCTGACGCTGGTCGGGCCGTATCAGATCGGCATGTTCAACGCCTACGCGCCAGTGCGCGTTCCGATCCAGACGGTCAACGTCGCCGACGTGGACTACGCGCTCTACCCGCTGGAAGTGGAGCAGACGATAGACCTGCTGAACGATTTCGACGCCTGGCGCAATTTCCGCCCTGATCCGGATACGGCCATTCAGAGCAGCGCCGTCGATGTCACGGGCGAGCGCAACCGGACCAATCTTTCCACAATCGCCATCGGGAGCCTGGATGCGGGACTCTACTACCTTGAGGTGCGCGGCGCGGACATCGTCGAGCAGCGCGTGCTGGCGGCCAGCCCCTACGCATTGACGATCAAACGCAGTGCGGAGCGGCTCTTCGTCTGGGCGGTCGATCTGGCGGATGGCCGGCCTGTGACCGATCTGCCGCTGATGGCTATGGCGCCGGAGTACGATATGGGCGCGAGCGAGGCGACAAGTCTGGGGCGCACCGACGGCGAGGGTGTGCTGCATACCGCGTTCCAGGCCGCTGATCCCTACGGCGCGATCTTCCTCTGGTCCGCGGCGGGTGATAGCTTCACGTTCGCGACAACCGATTGGAGCGAGGGCATCGATCCGTGGGCCTTTAATTTGCCCGCGACCTATGAAAGCAATCCGATTGTAGGCAGTCTCTACACCGACCGTCCGATCTACCGTCCCAACCAGATGGTTCATATTCGCGGCGTTGTGCGTCTGGACAACGACGGGCGCTACACGCTGCCGACCGCCGACCGGCGCGCCAACCTGCTGATCAACGACCCCGAAGGCAATACCGTGCTTTCGACGACGCTGGCGTTGACCGAGTTCGGCGGTTTCTCTACCGACCTGCCGCTGCGCGAGAGCGCGAAACTCGGCAGCTACACGCTGATCGGCTGGCTAGGGGACGATAACCAATCGCACAGCTTCTACGGCTCGTTCCGCGTCGCCGAATATCGCAAGCCCACGTTTGAGATTACCGCCGAACCATTGCGCCCCGAAGTCGTGCAGGGCGACGAGTTGAGCTTCGCGGTTGAGGCGCGCTACTTCTCCGGCGGCGCGCTGGCCAATGCGCCGGTGCGCTGGCGGTTGCTTGCCGCGCCCTACATCTTCGCGCCGGAAAGCGCACCGGGCTTCCAGTTCCAAGATCTCGACGACGCCTACGCATACTATCGTTGGTTCGACGGCGGAGCCTATTATGGCGAGGAGTATCTCGGCGACGGAACCGCGACGACCGATGCTCAGGGCCGCGTGACGGTGCGCGTCCCGGCGACGCTCGGCGACGATGGGAGCAGCCGTCGCCTGACCCTGGATGTGGATGTCACCGACGTTGACGGTCAGGTGATTTCCAGCCAGGGAACGGCGGTGGTGCATGCCGGCGAGTTCTATGTCGGCGTGCGCCCGGAGGGCTACATCGCCCAGGCCGGATCGCCGCAGACCTTCGCGTTGATCACGCTTGATCCGCAGGAGACGCCGGTCGCCAATCGCGATGTCGAGGTTGAACTCTACCAGCGCGAGTGGTTCAGCGTGCGTGAACAGAGCAACGACGGGCAGTTCTACTGGACCTCCAGCTACACCGACACGCTGGTTCAGTCGGAGACGGCGACCACCGACGCCCAGGGACGGGCCAGCGTCGAACTCACACCTGCGGACGGAGGCTCGTACAAGGTAGTGGCGACGGCCCGCGACGATGCGGGGAATACCATAACCGCCAGCGCATTCACCTGGGTCTACGGCGGCGATGTCTTCTGGGGCATTGATGATAGCAACCGCGTGGATCTGATTACCGATCGCGCCGACTATCGACCCGGCGACACGGCGCACATCCTTGTTACCGCGCCGTACAAGGACATGTCGGCGCTGATGACGATTGAACGCGGCGAGGTGATCGAGCATCGCTTGCTGACCCTGCCCGATACGACTGCGTTGCTCGATGTGCCGATCACCGCCGCCCATGCGCCGAACGTCTATGTCTCGCTGGTGCTGATTAAACCTGCGGACGCCGATCTGCCCGTGCCGGATGTGCGCGTGGGGCTGGTCAATCTGGCGGTTTCGACCGAACAGCAAGAACTGACCATCGCCGTCACACCGGATCAGGAGCAGGCTGGGCCGCGCGACGAACTCACCTACACCATCCGGACGACCGATCACGCCGGTCAGGGCGTAGCGGCGGAGGTGTCGCTGGCACTGGTTGACAAAGCGGTGCTCACGCTGGTCGATGACCCCAACCCGACTTTGCGCCAGGCGTTCTATGAAAAACGTCCGCTGGGCGTCTTCACGGCCCAGTCGCTGACGGCGCTGGTCGATCGCGTGACGCTGCGGCTCCAGCCCGGCGACAAGGGCGGCGGCGGCGCGGCGTTTGATGAAACGTCGGTGCGGCGAGATTTTCCCGATACGGCATACTGGAACGCAGCGCTGGTGACTGACGCGAACGGCGAGGCGCAAGTCACCGTGCAATTGCCCGATAGCCTGACCACCTGGCGGATGACGGCGCGCGGCCTCACTGCCGACACGCGCGTCGGCGAGGCGACCGAAGACATCATCGCAACGAAGCCGTTGCTGGTGCGCCCGTCGTTGCCGCGCTTCTTGACCGTCGGCGACGAAGTGACGCTCCAGGCGGTCGTGCATAACAATGCATCTGACGCCATCGAAGCAACGGTCGCGCTCGAAATCGTCGCCGACGACGCCGATGACGCGGCGGCCACGCTGACGCTGGAAGACCCGGCGGAGCAGACGGTAACGGTTGATGCGAATGGCCAGGCGGTTGTGCGCTGGCGCGCGTCTGTGCCCGAGGCCGGCGCGGCCACGTTGCGCTTCCGCGTCGGCGGTGGTGGGCTGGAGGACGCCGTCGAGCAAGCGTTGCCGATCCAGCGCTTTGCGACGCCGGAAACCGTCGCCAGCGCCGGTCAGGTGTTCGATGTCGCCGTCGAAACGCTGCGCCTGCCCGCCGCCCAGGACACGGCGCAGGGCGAGGTTTCGCTGGAACTGGTGCCCTCGCTGGCGGCCGGCGTCGAGAGCGGGCTGGACTATCTAGAGGCCTTCCCCTACGCCTGTAGCGAGCAGACGGTCAGCAGCTTCTTGCCCAACGCCGTGACCTACCGGCTTTACAAGGAACTGGGCATCGACGACGCCGACCTCAAGGCCGCGCTGGAACGCAACCTCGCCGGCGGCTTGCAGCGACTCTACACGTTGCAAAACCTCGACGGCGGCTGGGGCTGGTGGGGCGAAGGCGAGAGCCAGCCCTACTTGACCGCGTACGTGATCCAGGGTTTGACCGAGGCGTCGAAGGCCGGTTACGGCGTTGATCAACAGGCGTACGCCAGCGGCATCGCCTACCTGGAGGCGGCGCTGGATGGCGACGCGCTTCGAATCGGCGCCGAAAAGTCGTGGCGCGCCGACGCCCGCGCCTACATCCTCTTCGTTCTGGCGGAGGCGGGCCAGCCCGATCGCGGGCGCACCATCGCCCTCTACGATACGCGGGCTTGGCTTGACAACTACGGGCGCGCCTACCTGCTGATGACGCTTGACGTGCTGAGCGGCGAGGAGGATCGCACGCGCACGCTGGTCGCCGATTTGATGAGCAGCGCCATTCTCCAGCCGACCAGCGCGCATTGGGAAGAGCGTTCCCACGCCTACTGGACGATGAGCAGCGACGCGCGCACGACGGCGTTGGCGCTGCAGGCGTTGGTGCGCGTCGATCCGGACAACTTCTTGATCCCGAACGCCGTGCGCTATCTGATGAGCCTGCGTGATCGGGGCCACTGGCAATCAACGCAAGAAACCGCGATCACCCTGATGGCGCTGGCCGAGTACATTGTGCAGAGCGGCGAATTGGAAGGCGACTATAGCTATCGGGTGAGCCTGGATGACGCGACGTTGCGCGAGAGCGCGGTCAATCGCGACAACCTAGCCGATCCTGTGGAGGTCGTTTTTGCGCTGGCGCAACTGCGCGCGGGGGCCGACAATCAGTTGACAATCCAGCGCCAGGCCACGGGCGGGCAAAGCGGCGCGGGGCGGTTGTACTATACATTGCGGATGCGCACATTCACCGATGCCAACGCCGTCGAGCCGCTCGACCGGGGCATCGGCGTCACCCGCGAATACATCGCCGTAGACACCGCCACGCTCACCCCGACCGGCGAGCTCGTTTCGCAGGCCAGGTTGGGCGATGTGGTGCAGGTGCGGCTGACGCTGACCGTGCCGGACGATGTCGTCTATCTGGCGGTCGAGGACATGCTGCCGGCGGGACTGGAACCGCTCGACTCGAGTCTGAAGACGGTCAGCGCGGCGGCGCAAGACCCGATGGTGATGCCGTCTCTGGAATCGCTGCCCTACTGGTGGTTCTTCGGCCAGTCCGAAATTCACGATGATCGGGTGGCGCTCTTCGCCGATGTCTTGCCGCAGGGGACGTACCACTACACTTACCTGGCGCGCGCTGTCACGCCGGGCGTATTCCAGACGCTGCCGGCGACCGCCTATCAGATGTACGCGCCGGAGGTTTTCGGGCGCAGCGCGGGCGCGCTGTTCACGGTGGAGGAATGATCTATGTGCGCGGGCTGGCTTGCGTCAAACCTGATCGAGCACTGCGCGCACCTTCGCAGCCAATCCCTTGATCGAGAAAGGCTTTTGAATAAAATTCACGTCCCCCTCCAGAATGCCGTGGCGGGCGATTACATTATCCGTATAGCCGGACATAAAGAGCACTTTGAGATTGGGTCGTTCGGCGATAACTTTGTCGCGCAGATCTTTCCCGTTGATGTCGGGCATCACAACATCGGTGATCAGCAGATGCGGCGGCTGATGGAGTTCGCGGAGGATTTTCACGCATTCCGCGCCGCTTGCCGCCAGCAGAACCGTGTAGCCCTGGCGGATGAGGATGTCCTTGATCAGCTGACGCACCATATTGTCATCTTCAACGACTATGATCGTTTCCTGTCCTTGCAGCGCGACCGGCTCTGGATCTGAAATGGGAGTCGTGGCTGCAACCGATTGGGCTGCCGGGATATACACCTTAAACGTGGCTCCTTCACCGGGTTCGCTGTAGACCCAGATGTTGCCGTGGTGCTGCTTGACAATGCCATAGACTGTCGAGAGGCCGAGACCGGTTCCGCGTCCCTGTTCTTTAGTCGTGAAGAATGGCTCGAAGATGTATGCCTGCGCGGCTTTGTCTATGCCTGATCCAGTATCGCTTACCCCCAGCATCACGTAGCGTCCCGGAACCGCGCCTTTGTGTTGGCTGGCATATGCCTCATCGAGGATCACGTTGGCTGTCTCGATGGTCAAGACCCCGCCGTGCGCCATTGCATCCTGAGCGTTCATCGTCAGGTTCATAATCACTTGCTCGATCTGACCAATATCGGCATTGCATAGCTCCAGTTCAGGCGCGGGCGTTATCTTCAGCGTGATGTTCTCGCGCAGGGTGCGATGCAGCAGTTTGCTGAAGCGCGCCAGCACATCGTTCAGATTGACCAGCCGCATTTCGAGCGCTTGTTTGCGCCCGAAAGCCAACAATTGATGTACGAGATCGCGGGCGCTCAAGCTGGCCTGGAGGATGGCATTCGCCCAGTCATAGTGCGGGTTGTCGCGCGCGAGATCATCGAGCAGCAAATCGCTGTAGCTGAGAATAGGTGTGAGCAAGTTGTTGAGATCGTGCGCTACCCCTCCGGCCAGGCGTCCCAGCGCCTCCATCTTTTGCACCTGTTGCAACTGCTCCTCAAGCCGCAGGCGTTCCTGCTCGGCTTGCTTGCGCTTCCTCATATCGCGGGCGACTAGCATAATCTGATCAACCCGTCCCTCGCGAACGATCGGAACCGATTGGATCTCAACAGGGATATATTGACCGGAGGCGTTGATAAACGTGGTCTCGTAGAGATATTGGCGGGCATTGCCTGCCTGCCGTTGCGCTTTCCGCTCATACATTCCGGCTAATTCCTCCGGCGGTATGATTTTGGCGATCGAACAACCAATGAGATCTTCGACGCTGTACCCGGAAAAGCGCAGACCGGCGCTATTTATGTAGACGATGTTGCCATCCAATCCATGCACAATGATGAAGTCTGCCGTGCTTTCGGCCAGCAGGCGGTATTGCTCTTCATTCTGGCGCAACGCCGCTGCGGTTTGCTCGCGCTCGATTTCGACCTGTTCGCGATCATTGATGAATTGATGTGTACCGCACGCGCGCAATGGGTCACCCGCTGCGCCGCGAGTTGCAACCCGCCCAACGGCAAGTGTCCAGAGCCAGTCGCCTGACTTGCACCGGAGCCGGTATTCGGCGGTATAGGTCTTCGTCTCGCCGCGCAGATGAGCGTTCAGTGCTTCTATCACATGGGGTGCGTCTTCGGGGTGCAGTAGTTGCTCCCATCCGCGCATATGCGGCTCGATCTCGCTGAGTTGGTAGCCCAGCATTTGCGCCCAGTGCTCGTTGAAAACAATATGCCCCGTTGGGATATCCCAGTCCCAGATGCCAATATCGGCGCTTTCGAGTGCAAGTGTTAGCCGTTCTTCGTGTTTGTCCATAACGGCGCTATTCGTGTAGCCCGGCGCGTTGAGCCAGCAGCGCGGCTTGCGTGCGGTCGCGCACGTTGAGCTTGGCGAGGATGCTGCTGATGTGGTTTTTGACCGTGCCGGGGCTGATAATCATATGTTCGCTGATCTCCTGGTTGGTTTTGCCCAACGCGAGCATGCGGAGAATATCCAGTTCGCGTTCGGTAAGCAGCGCCAATTGATCGGCGTATTCGGAGCGGGGCCGGTCGCGTGTACCCGCCAGGCGGCTGAATTCGCGCAACACCTGGGGCGTGATGTCCGGTTGCAGCAGCGCTTTGCCAGCGGCGACGGTTCGAATCGCGTCGGCGAGCGCTTTGTGGTCCAGGTCCTTGAGCAAGTAGCCGCGCGCTCCGGCGGCGAGGGCGTTGAAGACGTATTCATCGTCTTGGAAGGTGGTCAGAATGATGATCGCCGGGCGCGTTCCTCGCGCGGTCAATCGGCGCGTCGCCTCGACGCCGTCCATCACCGGCATACGAATATCCATCAGCACGACATCCGGGTCGAGCTGTTCGATCTGGCGCAGCGCCTCGACGCCGTTGGAGGCCTGTCCGACGATCTCCATATCCGGCTTACGTTTGAGCAGCGTCTGGATGCCGGTACGGATCAGTGATTGGTCATCTACGATTAAGATGCGAATGTTCGGGTTGTTCATAGGTTGCCTGGCGTCTATCCGAATAGTTTTTTCCCTGCCGGGCGGCAGACCTGCTAATCCGCGCGAATCCGGCTGCGTCGGTTCAGGAGGCTTGTTTTGGACAGGCGCTTAATGGGGCGGTCAAGCGCAATGTGAAGCCGCCATCGGGCTGTGCGCAGGCGCTGATCTCACCGCCGAGCAGTGCGGCTCGCTCGTGCAGCCCGACCAGGCCGAAGCCGGATGGGAATGTGATCGCCGCGGTACGCGCTTGTGCGGTGGCGCTGGTATACTTCCCGTCGTTGTATATGGTCACGTTGATCCAGGAAGCTTCGCGCTCGATCCGAACATCCACACGGCGGGCGCCGGCGTGTTTGCGGGCATTGGTCAGCCCTTCTTGCACGGTGCGATACACCGCGCTGGCGATGTCCGGCGAAAGATCATCGATCCGTCCCTCGATCTGCAGGGCGATGTGCTGGTCAGTGTTAGTATGACGTTGATCGACGAGCCGGCGTAGCGCCTCCGGCAAGGCGACCCCTTCCGGATCTTGCTGGGCGTCGATGGTGGTGTGCAGGCTGCGCCACGCGCCGTGCAGTTGCTCGCGGGTGGTTTCCAGATGGGCGACGGCTGCAGGGGGATCTTCCGCGATTAGCTCCTCGACCAGTTGGAGTTGCAGGCTGATCAGCATCAGTTGCGAGCCGAGGTCATCGTGGATTTCTCGAGCCAGGCGGGTGCGTTCGGCGGTTATCGCCAGCGTGCGCACCTGTGTAGTTTGTAGCTCCAACTCGGCGGTCAGAGAATTGAGTTGCGCCAGTTGTTGTTCCGCTTGCTGGCGCTTCTGGTACTGGCGGCGCGCTATCAGCAAGAGGCTGGCTACTGCGACGCTGCTCACGCCCACGATAAGCAACATCGCGCCGCCCTCGCTGAATGTCGGCGTCAGCCGCAGAGTCGCCAGCGCGGCGGGCGGTTGCAACACCGCAAGAAAGACCAGGCTTTGCCAGGTAGGGAGTCGCTGGGCGGTCTGCCAGATCACCAGGAGCAGGCCGAGCAGCAGAGGCGGCGTCTGGCTCAGGATCACCAGCGCAAGAATAGCGAGCGCCTGTCCGGCTAGCGCAACCAGCAGCCAGAGTATATGATCAAAGCGCTGTACAAGGATGTGAATCAGGGTGAGCGCGCCGCCGAACAATGCCGCCTTCCAGAGCGCATCGAGCCGTTCGGATGATTGCAGTTCGAATGATTGCAGCAGGATCAATGCCAGCGCGGCGCCCAGAAATACAAGCGGCAAGATCCAGGCGAACGCCGGCAACGGGAGTGCAGGAATGCGCGCGGCGAAAGCTCCGTCGTCCGGCGGATCGGGCGCGCGCACGAATGGTTGATCGAGGGGCGCCGGATCGCGCGGGGCGAAGCCAGGCTGGCGCAGCGCCGCGACCGCTGCGCGCATCCGCTCGGTTGCGGCGCTGACGGAGGCGCGCGCCTGGGCGACGGTGCTCTGAAGCCGCGCCAGATTGGATTGGGTCTGGCCGATCGCCGTGCTCAGATGCTGCTCGGTGCGATCCAGGGCGGTCTGTATCTCGCCGGTGATCGTACGCGCCAGGCGCAAGCGCTCTTCGCTGGCGGCGCGCTGCGGCAGGTCGTTCAACGTCATTCGCAACGCATCGTAGCGCTGGCGCATTCGATCGAGCATGTGCTGCGCCCCGTCGCTGCGATTGCGCTGTCGGGCGTTCACAATCGCGGCCACGAGCAAGCATGTGGCCGGAAATGCGATGATCAGATTATTCTGGAGCCAGGCGAGCAGATTGGCCGATGCGATGATCAGCGTGCCGCTCCAGAATAGCCAGACGCCGACGGAGAACGTGATCCAGAGCCAGAGCGGGAACAGGTGAATCGCCTGAAAGATAATCGCGAGGTAGACATAATTAATGAGCGGCGGACTGGCGAGCATCTGCGCCGCCGCCACGCCGCCGGTCTGTGCAACCAGGTAGAGAAGTTGCAGCCAGCGCGGCAGCCTGTTTGCCGGAACCAGCCAGAGCGCGCCGACTTGAGCGATGAGCACGGCGATTGACAGCAGGACTCGCCACGTTGTAGCCTGGCTGCGCTCGTCGCCCGCAGCGACGAGCGCGCTGGCCAGCGCAGCGCATATGATCAGCGTCGCCGATCCTTGCAATGCCAGCGGATAGGGTGTAGCGACAGAGATGTGATGTGTCCAGCGTTGGAGCATGCTGCGCATAGACCTTGTAGCTGCGATTCGACTGATAGTGACAGCATAACGAAGATAAGTCTACCATAAACTTTGTCTGAGAGCTAATATCATGGTACAATCGGTGAAACGACGCTGTCAGTCGGCCCTGACCCTTGGCGGTCAGGGCCTTTCGTGTGGAGCGACTATGCAACGCACTGATATTCGCAATATTGCCATCATCGCGCACGTTGATCACGGTAAAACCACGCTGGTGGATGCAATGCTCCGCCAGAGTCGCATTTTCCGCGAAAACCAGACTGTCGAAGAACGTGTGATGGATAGCAATGCGCTGGAGCGCGAACGCGGGATTACGATCTTGTCGAAGAACACCGCGGTCAACTATCGCGACGTGAAGATCAATATTGTTGATACGCCCGGCCACGCCGATTTCGGCGGCGAGGTCGAGCGCGTGATGAATATGGTTGACGGCGTGCTGCTGCTGGTCGATGCCGTCGACGGGCCGATGCCGCAGACGCGTTTTGTGCTGCGCAAAGCGCTTCAGGCTGGACACCGCGCGATCGTGGTGATCAACAAAATTGATCGCCCGCAAGCTCGCCCCAACCACGTGGTGAACGCCACCTTCGATCTGTTCATCGATCTGGGCGCTAACGACGAGCAAGCCGAGTTTGCAACGATTTACACCAACGCGCTCAAGGGTCATTCCGGGCGCTCGCCGCTGAAGATGCACGAGTCGCTAGAGCCGCTCTTCGAGGCGATCCTGGAACGCATCCCGCCGCCCGACGTTGCGCCGGATGGGCCGGCGCAATTGCTCGTCACCACCAGCAGCTACGATGACTATCGCGGCAAGATCGTCGTTGGGCGGTTGCAGCGCGGCACATTGAACCGCAGCCAGGAAGTGGCGCGTATTGACCGCAACGGCGAAATGTCTTCAGCCCGCATCGCGCAACTGTTTGTGTTCAATGGCTTGCAGCGTCAGGATGTTGCAACCACCAGTGCGGGCGATATTGTGTCGATTGCCGGCATCGCCGACGCGGGCATCGGTGATACGATCGCCGATGCCGAACAGCCGGAGGCGCTGCCGCCGATTACCGTCGAAGAGCCGACGGTGCGGATGACCTTCGGCGTGAACACCAGCCCGCTTGCCGGCCGTGAAGGCACATATGTCACCAGCCGCAAACTTCGCGAGCGTCTGTTCGCCGAAACCGGGCGCGATGTCGCCTTGCGCGTCGCCGAGACCGATAGCCCCGATGTGTTTCTGGTCAGCGGGCGCGGCGAATTGCACCTGGGCATCTTGATCGAGACGATGCGTCGCGAAGGGTATGAGCTCCAGGCCAGCAAGCCCGAAGTAATTTTCTACGAGGAACATGGCTTCAAGCTTGAACCGATGGAATTGGTGGAGATTGAAGTTCTGTCAGACTATCAAGGTGTCGTTGTCGAGATGCTGGGTCGGCGACGCGGTCAGATGCGCGATATGCACTACAGCGACGACGGCAACATCCACTACTCCTATATTGTGCCGACGCGCGGCTTGCTCGGCTTTCGCCAGCAGTTCCTGACGGCCACCCGCGGCCAGGGGATTATGAACAGCCTGTTCGCGGGCTACGAGCCGCTGGCGGGCGAGATCGACACGCGCGAGAGCGGCTCGCTGATCGCTTCTGAGAGCGGCGTCGCCACGAGCTACGGCTTGCACGCCGCGCAGGAGCGCGGTCAGCTCTTCATCTCGCCTGGCCAGGAGGTCTACGCCGGGATGATCGTCGGCCAACATATTCGTGACAGCGATCTCGAAGTCAACGTCTGCCGCGAGAAACACCTGACCAATATGCGCAACAGTCGCGGCGCCGAGGATGCGCTGCGTCTCGAACCGCCGCGCAACCTCTCGCTCGACGACGCGATCGAATATCTCAGCGACGATGAACTGGTTGAGGTGACGCCGGGCGGCTGGCGGTTGCGCAAACGGCTACTTTTGTCTGATGAACGACGCAAGGAGAAGAAACGCCGCGATATGGCGCTGGCATAGTCGATACATCTCTCATCATCCTCTCATCCTCTGCTAACATCTTTGTCACACTTTTTGCCGATACTTAGGGCTGCGTCATATAAGCGACGCAGCCTTTGTCGTTTATGACATTCGGTAACGAGGCCGGTGAAGTAATAGATGGCAGGTCGTACAAGGTTGTCCTGTCAATGATGAGGTATGGAGTGAGTTCTATGACCAGCCCGACCGTTACAACGATCCGAACCGTATCCGATTCGATCGTCTCGTATCTCAACGAAATCGGCAAAGAGCCGTTGTTAACGTTTTCCCAGGAGCAAGAATTGGCGTGCCAGTTGCGGAACGGCGATGCTGCCGCTCGACGGCTGGAAAATGTTCTCGATCTTGAACCGGCGGAGCGGCAGCGCCTCCAGGCGGTTGTCACCGCCGGTCAGTCGGCGCGGGCGCAACTGATCAACTCCAATCTGCGCCTGGTGGTCAGCGTCGCGCGGCGTTATCAAAACAACGGGTTGAGTCTGCTCGATTTGATCCAGGAGGGCACGCTTGGTTTAATGCGCGCCGTCGATAAATTCGATCCCGATCGCGGGCTGAAGTTTTCGACCTACGCGACCTACTGGATTCGCCAGAGCGTCGGGCGGGCGGTGGCCGATCATGGGCGCACCGTGCGCCTGCCCGTCCATCTCGGCGAGCGGTTGGGGCGCCTGTCGCGCGCGCGGCAGCAGTTGACCCAGCGGTTCGATCGCGACCCGACCTACGATGAGATGGCGCGGGAAACCGGTTTGACGCGGGAGCAGGTTGTGCGCGCCGAGCGGGCCGGCCTCGCGACATATTCGCTCGACGAGGCGCACAACGATGATGGCAGCGGCGCGCTCGGCGATACGATCTCCGATACGTTCCAGCCTTCGCCGCTGGATCAGGTGATGCACCAATTGCTGCGCGCCGATGTGTATGATGCGCTGTCGCATCTCACCGCGCGCGAGCGGTGCATTATGGAATTGCGCTATGGGCTTGACGGCAACCCGCCACTCACGCTGGAGCAGATCGGCAACAAGCTCGGTCTCACGCGCGAACGGGTGCGCCAGCTTGAGGGCGATGCGTTGCAGAAGCTGCGCAACCCGCTGGTGGGGCGGCGACTGCACGGCTATCTTGAGGATGTGTAATTCGTAGTTCGGTCGGCGAACCTGCGAATATTTCCCCAACAACAATAGCGCGAGGCGTCTAAATTACCGCCTCGCGCTAAGTTCATCAACACAGACGTGAAAAATCTCAGGCAACCAACTCCGGATGCTCTTCGATGGCAACGCCGTTTTCGGTGTGTGCAACTTCCGGCGTAACTTCGCGCTGCGGAGCACGGCGGCGCAAAGCGCGGCGCTCACGCATTTCCATCACCGCCAGTAACTCGTCAACGGGGGTCGAGGTGGCTGCCGCCGCCTGGGCCACCATCTGACGGCTGTTAATGTCAATGCCGTTCTGCCGAAATGTTTCACGTGCGTTGGAAATCAACTGAGTAACCTGATCAACTTTCTTCTGCTCATAGCTGTTGTTGCGCATCATAGCCTCCTCATATGAAAATGCATCGATTTCTTTCGCCCCGACCTCGTCGCAACACTGCGTCGAAGCTCTGGCATTATGATAGCAGATGGTTTGGACGTTTTCAACAAAAACAAGGGGTGTTTTTTTGTGCATTTTGCACAAAAACTGGAACTATTCAGTCGGTTAGGGGCGAAGCCGGGGTCGAAAAATACAAATGCGCAGTGTGCGTTGGCATGCCTGCCAGAATACTGTAGCATTGTTGCAACGACCGCGCTATTCCTCACTACTGCCCCGAGGACGCTATGAACTCTGCGACGCCCGATGATCCGCAACCGCCGCTGGTCGATTTTGGCCGGGATAATCGGATAGACAGCGTGACCACCGGCCACATCGCCGGGCGCGATGTGATACAGGCCGACGGGAATGTGACGCAGGTGGGCGGGGACCAGATTACCTACAACTACCACAGCGTCTCGATCAGCCAGGTCTTTGATGCCGTGGGCGGGGAATTGTTGATCCTCGGCGCCCCCGGTTCCGGCAAGACCACGATGCTGCTGGAGTTGACGCGGGATCTGCTGGCGCGCGCTCGCCAGGACGCCACGCACCCGCTGCTGGTCGTCTTCAACCTCTCGTCGTGGGCGTGTTAATAGTCGCCCGTGAATGGCTCATGGCCACTTCTGGTGCAGGAATGTCGCGGAGTGAGCGAGCTGCATCAAATGCGTGTTCATGCCGCAGCCACCATCCGTGCTTCAAGCACATCCCGTTTCGTGCGTCCATAGCCTAAGCGCTTGATCAGCTTGAGCTTTGTGATGTTTTTGATACTCTAAATGTTGACCACACCTTCCGGGGAGTGATCATCGAAACGTTGATCACCCCTACATTCTCTGGGACTATGTCGGGCAGATGTATGCCTGGCTAGTCGCAGAGGTGGAGATGCTGACAGTGGATCAGCATGCCGCGATTCGGTATGCCTACTACACGGAACACAAGAGTATTCGCACGATTGCGCGAGAGCTCAATCTGTCGCGCCAAAGTGTGCGCAAAGCCATTGAGTCGCCCACGGCGCCGCGCTATACGCCGAGGCGCCCGCGCGCGGCACTCAAGCTGGGTCCCTTTCGGGAGCGTCTGGTCGAACTGCTCGAGGAGCAGACCCGTCAGCCACGCAAACAACGCTATACCACTCGCAAGATCTATCAGATCCTGACCGCCGAAGGCTTTACCGGCAGCGAATCCTATCTGCGCGCCATCGTCGCACAGGTCAACCACACGCGCCGCCGTCCCAAGACCTTTCTGCCGCTCCAGTTTCAGCCCGATCAGGATGCCCAGGTCGACTGGGGTGAAGCCCAGGCCGTCATTGCCGGTGAACGGGTCACCGTGCAATTGTTCGTAATGCGCCTCTGTTATGCCCATCGCACCTTTGCCATGACCTTTCCGACCCAGCGCCAGGAGGCCTTTTTCGCTGGCCATGTCGCGGCCTTCGACTTTATCGGCGGCGTGCCACACCGCATCAGGTACGATAACCTGACGACCGCCGTTGCGCCGATCTTCACCGGGCACACCCGCACCGAACGCCAGGCGTTTACCGCCTTCCACAGCTATTACCCTTTTGAACCCCACTTCTGTAACCGTAACGTCGGCCACGAAAAAGGACCGGTCAAACACCCCCTCCTGCGCCCGCTGCCACCCCAACCCTTCCCCTGCTGTATCACGACGACGGCGACCCTCACGCCGTATAGTCAGGTCATCTTTGAACCCAACCGCTACTCGGTGCCCACCGACCGGGCGGTGCGCAAACTCCTGGTACGCGCCTATCCCTTCCACGTCGACGTTTAAGGGCGGACAGAACATAGGTTTCCTATGGGAGATTTCCGCATTGTCGTGCCACCTATCCTATGCGGCGCGACGGTCAATCGTGGTCCCGGCCG
>JANQID010000042.1 GCA_028282325.1 Chloroflexaceae bacterium
TGGCCGTGTCGATACCAAATGATGATACACACGCCGCATGTCACCCTGAGCGAGGCGAAGGGGAAGGGTCTCGGCGTAATTGGAACCTGAGATTCTTCGCTGCGCTCAGAATGACCGCATGCGGTGCCTCCAATATTGTTTGGTAGATATGCTGTGATCAGAATCCGACTTCGATGATGGTGCGGGCGCTCCGATCCTGAAAGAAGCCGACGCCATCCTGAATCAGGCCGACGTAGAAGCCCATTTTGGTTTCGCGCTGGAGAACGCGCACCCGACCGACAATCTCGACTTCCTCGCCGGGCATTAACCAGTCTTCCTCGCCGGGAAGGGTCCATTCTTCCGGCGGCTTGTCCGACAAGGCCCAGCGGAATGGGTAGCGTTTCGGGCCGCCGCCGCTGTTCGCATCCCAGTCCATCCCGATGCGCCAGAATCCGCCGGCCTGGGCGGTATAGCGTCCATCTTCCACCGATGAGAATACGTCGTCGGTGGTATATGTGTAGCCGCTGGGCGGGCCATAGGTGCGAATCGGTACATCGCCGACGTTTTCCACCCGCATCGTCACGGTTAACGTCTCGCCGAGCATAATCCGTTCGGGCGCGATGCTGGCGTATGCGATGCGCGCCTCCGGCTGGCCGACATTCTCCAGCGCGATCTGGCCCTGGCGGCGCACTACGTTGCCATAGCGATCCTCGGCCTGCACCGTGTAGGTGTACACGCCGTCGCTTAGCAGTGAGCCATCGGGTCGTTCGCCGTTCCAGATGTGCTGCCACTCCGCCGGGCCTTCCTCGTCGCGCGTTACCACCGGTATCGATTGGCCGCCCGGCGTTGTGATGTTGATGTCCACGGTGGCGCTGATCGGCAAGCGATAGGTGATCTGGGCGATGTCATCGACGGCGTCGGCGT
The DNA here is from genome assembly GCA_028282325.1 of Chloroflexaceae bacterium. Taxonomy (GTDB): domain Bacteria; phylum Chloroflexota; class Chloroflexia; order Chloroflexales; family Chloroflexaceae; genus JANQID01. The sequence continues at coordinate 904 of JANQID010000042.1, forward strand.
TGGGCGAGATCGTCTCAGGAAATACGACCAGGTTTTCGATATCGGGCATAGGAATGTCGTCGCCCTCGATGGTGATCGGGAGGCGTTCGGCGGCGCTGGCGCCGCCGGAGCCTACGGCCTCGACTACCAGGGTGTACGCGCCGCTGGGCAGCAAGCGTTGCTGTACGATGGGGTCACTGGTTGGCGCTGTGCCGTCGAAATGCAATGTATATGGGTCGGGATCGGCGGCGCGCGGTTCGGTCACGCGCAGTTCGTAGCGTTCGCCGGTATCGTCGAGCAGGTAAATCGTCACGTCGGCGTCGCGCCCGATCCGGTAGGAAATGGCCAGGGTTTCGCCGGCGCCGGAAGGCCGGAGGGTGGTTGGCTCGCATTGTACGTCGCTCAACAGCGGCTGGGCGGCGCAGGCCGAGAATAGCAGGCTGACGCTGGCGAGCAGCAGGAGCGCTGCGTATCGCGCGAGCGCTTTTAACAGGTGCGGGCGGGTATGGGGCCGGGTTGAATACACGCTTCTATCTCCACGCAATGGTTGTAGTCATTCAGGTGATGCGGGTCTGATCGATTTACGACGCCTCCATCGCAAACGCGTGATGAACCGTGCGCACCGCCGCATCGCCATCCGCGTCGGTGACGACCAGCGAGATGTTATTCTCGGTGCTGCCCTGCGCAATCGCGATCACGTTGATGCCGGCTTCCCCCAGCGCGCCGAACACTTGCCCGGCGATACCCGGCGTGCCCCGCATGCCTGAGCCGACGACGGCCACGATAACGACCGGCTCTTGCACGCCGATATGCTCGACATCGTGGTGTGCAAAGTCGTTATCCAGCTCGCAGCGCAGTTCATTCACCGCCGCTTCGGCGTCGCGTCGGGGGACGGCCAGACACACGTTCTGCTCGCTGCTGGCCTGCGAAATCAGCAGCGTGTTGGCGCCGGCCCGCGCGACTGCGCCGAAAATGCGCGCTGCTACCCCGGTCAGGCCAAGCATCCCCGGCCCGCCAATGGTGATCAGGCTGGCGTCGCGAATGGCCGTGACGGCTTTGGCTGTGCCCGCTGCCGTGTCGCCAGTAATCAACGTACCGGGATGAGCGGGATTGAAGGTGTTGCGAATACGGATAGGGATGCCGCGTTGCACGACCGGACGCACGGTTTTGGGATGCAGCACATTGGCGCCGTAGTATGAGAGTTCTGCCATCTCCTGGTACGACAGAACCGGGAGCGTGCGGGCTTCCGGCGCAACTTTCGGGTTGGCGGTCATGACCCCGTCAACTTCCTTCCAGAACCAGACCTCATCGGCGTCGAGCGTTGCGCCGAGAATGGCGCACGAGTAGTCGCTGCCGCCGCGTCCCAGCGTTGTAGTGATTCCGTTGGGGGTCGCGCCGATGAATCCCGTTACAACGGGAACGCATCCGCGCTGCAAAAGCGGGAGCAGTCGTTTCCGGCTGCGCTCGGCGGTCTGATCCATCAACGGTGTTGCATCGCCAAAGCGCGCGTTTGTGACAATCAGATCCGTGGCGTCGATTGCCTCGGCGTCGAGTCCGACGCCACGCAGCGCCGCCGCAATGAGGCGCGCGTTGCAACGCTCACCCTGTCCGCTGATCAAATCGAGGGCGCGAGGCGTCAGTTCTCCCAAAACGGCGATGCTCCGCGACAGGTCGCTGATATAATCGAACATCGCGCGCAACTCCGGCTCCAGCCGGCTGCACTCTTCCGGCGTCGTCAGTTCGTGGGCCGCGCGCATATGCATATCCAGCAGGCGTGGCGCCACCTCGGCGGTTGCGCTGTCATTGCCGGCAGCGGCGGCATAGGCGGCCTGGATCAACGAATCGGTGGTGCGCAGATCGGGCGAGTTCATCGCCGATACGATAATGACGATCTGGCGATTGCGCGCGGTATCGCGTACGATCTCAACGACCTGGCGAATAGCATCACTTGTGCCGACGGATGTGCCGCCGAACTTCATCACGAGGCGCATAGCTCTCCCTGGTTTGTTCATACAGCGTTGGGCGGGCCTGGCGCCCAATCCCCAGACGCTTGCTTATGGCAACAGTAACACCTTGCCCGCTGTTTCGCGGCCTTCCAGCGCCCGATGGGCCGCCGTCGCTTCAGCCAGCGGATACGTCCGGTCAATACGCAGGCCTAACTCGCCGGCTGCGATCCAGCCGAGTACATCCTCGGCGCGCCAGTTCAACTCCTCGCGGGTGGCGATGTAGTGCGCCAGCGTCGGGCGAGTCACAAACAGCGAGCCTTTCGTATTCAGCGTGCCCAGATTTACTGGCGCCACCGGCCCGCTGCTCTGGCCGAACAATACCAGCATGCCGCGCAGACGTAGGCTGTCCAGACTGCCCTCAAACGTTGCTTGGCCGACCGAGTCGTAGACGACATCGACGCCGCGTCCGTCGGTGAGGCGTCGCACAGCGGCGGTAAAGTCCTCTTGCGTATACAGAATGGCCTCATCCGCCCCGGCGGCGCGGGCGAGCGCGGCCTTCTCTTCGTTCGAAACGGTGCCGAACACACGAGCGCCGATCCGCCGGGCGATTTGCACCAGCAGCAAACCGACCCCGCCCGCGGCGGCGTGAACCAACACCGTATCGCCGGCTTTCAGCGGGAACGCGCTATAGGCCAGATAATGCGCGGTCATGCCTTGCAGCATTGCGGCAGCCGCCTGATGCATATCTAGCTCGGCGGGAATGCGCACCAGCTTCTCGGCGGCGACCAGCGCATATTCGGCGTAGCCGCCGGATGCGGACGACGTCGCTACCCGGTCGCCGACCGCCAGTCCCGTTACGCCTGGCCCCAGCGCCGTGACGACGCCGGCAATTTCCAGTCCGGGCGTAAACGGCAGCGGCAGCGGGTAAAGCCCCGTGCGGTGATACACATCGATGAAATTGACGCCGGCTGCGGCAACCTGCACCAACGCCTGACCTGGCCCCGGTTCGGGTCGGGGAACATCCTGATAGACCAGCGCCTCTGGTCCGCCTGTTGTATTGACTCGTATCGCGTGCATACTGCTAGCCTCCTCAAATATCGCATCAGCGCAATTTCACATGCACGTTTGTCCGTACCGGCGCGCATTATCGACAGAATGCGAGTATACGTCAAGCCGCACCACCCTTGCGTGGGACTCAAAACTGAGCCTATACTATAACAGGATTCTATTCGCTCGAATCGGTGAGGCGAAGGAGGTTCGTTTGCAGAATGTTTGTCCATTGCCAGAACACTACTTCTCCCGCTACGACGAGAGTGACGACTCGCTTTTCTACAAATACCCGCGTCTCACCGTCCACATTGATGACCCTGCGGTTGCCGCCGTCAACCATCTCTTCAAGCAAGAACTGCCTCCAGACGGCGCGTTTCTCGACTTGATGAGCAGTTATCGCAGCCATTTCCCGCTCGATCTGCCTGTGAAGCGACTGGTTGGGCTAGGGCTGAGCGCCGCGGAAATGCAGCACAACCCACAACTGCACGAAGTGTTGGTTCATGATTTGAACAAATACCCGAGTCTGCCATTTCAGGATGCACTCTTCGATGGCGTCGTATGCACGGTCTCAATCCAATACCTCGTACATCCCGTCGATGTTTTCGCCGAAGTCGGGCGCATCCTTAAACCCGACGGCGTCTTCATCGTTACGTTTTCCAACCGCTACTTTCCCAGCAAAGCCGTGCGCGTATGGATTCATTCTAATGATCAACAACGACGGAAACTTGTCCGGTCATATTTTACCTGGGCTAGCGTCTTTACCAACGTTCGCGATCTGGATCGGTCGCCAAACCGCTGGCTGAGCGATCCGATCTTCGCGGTGGTTGGACGGCGCGTGTTATAATCAGGCGTCTTCCGGGGAACACGGTGACAGCGTCGCCGTGCGGGAGCGTGAATGTTGTATTCTATCGTGTTTTGATATCGTTAGACGATATGGAGATATGAGTATGCCGCCTATTCCGCCGCAGCAGGTGCAACTGGCTTGTCCAAATTGTCGCAACCCGATCAACGCCCAAATCTATACGGTTGTTGATGTCACCCAACAGCCTGAACTTAAACCCGCGTTTCTCAACGGTCGACTCAATCTTGCCGCGTGCGCTAACTGCGGATTCGCCAGTTTGATCAGCGCGCCGATTGTGTATCACGATGCGGATAAGCAGCTCTGCCTGTCCTATTTCCCGGCGGAAGCCAACGCGCGACCTGAAGAACAAGAGCGCTTCATCGGCGACGCAACCAACGTGATTGGCCAGAATTTGGCGCCGGATCGCCCACGGGGGCATTTGCTCACCCCCCGTCGCTTTATGTCGCTGGTGTCGCTGATCGATGCGATTCTCGAAGCCGACGGCATCTCGCCAGAGGAAGTGAAGAAGCAGCGCAAGACCATCGAGTTGATCAGCATACTTGCCGCGCAATTGGAGAATGAGGAGCAGTTCAACGCGCTGGTTGAGCAACACAAAGCCGAGCTTGACGAGACCTTCTTCGCGTTGTTGGATGCGTTTATCGAAACGAGCGCGCAGGAACAGCACGCCGACTCGGTGCAAATGTTGACCGGCTTGCGACAGAAGATCACTGCGGCGCTGGGTCTCGGCGATGAGCCGGGTGCACTGACGAATGATCAGGTCGAGCAGGCCATCGATCGTTTGCTCGAAGCGGAAGATAGCGAGCTGGAAGCGCTGGTCCGCGAGATGCGCGAGACGATTGATTACACCTTCTTTCAGGCATGGACGACGCGCATCGAGAAGCTGGAGCAAGAGGGCCAGAGCGAGGAAGCCACGCGGATGGTCGGGCGCCGCGCGCGCATTCTGGAGACGGTTGAAAAATTTGACCGCGAAATTCAGGAGTTGTTCGAGATCGGCGCGGGCGTACTGCGCGAGATATTGAGCGCGCCCGATCCGCGCGCAGCGCTTGAAGAGCGCGTCAAGCAGCTTGATGATGCGTTTATGTTTGTGTTGTCGGCCAATATCGCCAACGCCGAGCGGGCGAACCAGCACGATATCGCCGCGCGTCTGCAAGATATTCAGCAGGCCGCAGTCGAAGTCATTCAGAATAGTCTCTCGCCGGAGGAGCGTTTCATCAATGAGTTGTTGATGGCCGAAACGCAGAAAGAGAGCACGGCGCTGCTGCGCAAGAACTTCGCCAAGATTACGCCGGACTTTGTCAAGCAGCTTAACGAACTGGCCGACGAGCAGGAAAAGCGCGGGACGCAAGAGGCCGCCGATCGCCTCCGCCAGCTTGCGCGTGAGGCCGGGGCGATGCTGTTCTGATCGGGAGTGATGGACGCCGCGTGACAAACGACGAGTTACACGTAAAACCACGCGATGGGCGACCGGCGCTGAACCGCCGGTCGCTTGCTGTTGGCGCGCGTATGAAGTATGCCGTGCGCCGTGTGCTGTTGCTGCTCCTGGCGCTCGTCGGTCGTCTGGCTGTTGTGCGCCGCCCGGTCGCCGTTCCCCGGCACATCCTCGTGATCAAGCCCGATCATCTGGGCGATGTGCTGCTGCTGACGCCTGCGCTGCGCCAGTTGCGACGGCAGTATCCCCAGGCTCGCATCGTTGCGCTCGTCGGGCCGTGGGCGCGTGTGATGCTGGAACGCAACCCCGACATCGATGCGGTGTTGACGCTGCCGTTCCCCGGCTTTGATCGCCAGCGAGCGCCGGAAGCTCGGCGTGGTCTCCGGGCTGTTGGGCAAGCGTATGTTGCGTTGTGGCGCTATGCGTTGCTGCTGCGGGCGGGTGCGTACGACGCCGCGCTGGTATTGCGCGACGATCACTGGTGGGGTGCGGCGCTGGCGTTGTTGGCGGGCATACCACGCCGCATCGGCCACGCTGTTCTGGAGTGTCGCCCATTTCTCAACACGGCGCTGCCCTGGGATCCGCGCCGGCATGTGTCGGCCCAGTCGCT
>JANQID010000058.1 GCA_028282325.1 Chloroflexaceae bacterium
GAGGCACCGCATGCGGTCATTCTGAGCGCAGCGAAGAATCTCAGGTTCCAATAACGCCGAGACCCTTCCCCTTCGCCTCGCTCAGGGTGACATGCGGCGTGTGTATCATCATTTGGTATCGACACGGCCATCGCTATGCGGTCATTCTGAGCGCAGCGAAGAATCTCAGGTTCCACTAACGCCGAGACCCTTCCCCTTCGCCTCGCTCAGGGTGACATGCGGCGTGTGTATCATCATTTGGTATCGACACGGCCATCGCCGGCGATCAGCGCGTGCAGATCACGACCCGACGGCCGCTGGAACACGCGCAAATCGAACTCCGGCGCCGATGCCAGAATATGGTCGAAAATATCGGCCTGCACCGACTCGTACACCGCCCAGGCTTTCTCCTTACAGAAGACATAGATTTCGATGGGCAGACCATTTTCGGTCGGAGCAAGCTGGCGCACCAGGAACGTCATATCCTGATTGATCATCGGGTGGTTGCGGAGATACGCTTCGACATAGGCGCGAAATGTGCCGACATTGGTCAGCCGCCGCCCGTTTATCGGGGATGATTCATCAATGCGATGCTGTCGATTATAGGCTTCGACTTCGGCCTTTTTGCGCTCCAGATACTCGGCAATGGACTGAATCTTCGCAAAACGGGCGAGCATTTCCTCATCGCAGAACTTGATCGAGTTCATATCCACATTGAACGAGCGCGTAATGCGTCGCCCGCCCGACTCCATCATACCGCGCCAGTTGCGAAAGGACTCGCTGATCAAGGCGTAGGTCGGAATCGTCGTGATCGTCTGATCCCAATTGCGCACCTTGACGGTGGTGAGCGCAACCTCTTCCACATCGCCATCGGCTTCATACTTCGACATCTCGATCCAATCGCCCCGCGACACCATATTATTCGCCGTCAATTGAATACCGGCCACAAAACCCAGGATGGGATCTTTGAATATCAGCATCAGCACTGCTGTGAACGCACCCAGACCGCTGATCAGATACAAAGGCGTCCGGTTGATCAAAATTGAGATCACAAGCAACACGCCGATCGAATAGACAACGATCTTGACCACCTGGAAAAAACTCTTGAGCGGTACGCCGCGCACCCGATCGAGTGCGCGCACGATTTCAAACACTCCGTTGAGGAATGCATCAATCGCCAACACGCTCATAACAATCATATAAACCTCGACCAGTCCCAGAATAAATGCGACCAGTCGCGTATCGCCATCGAGCATCGATGGAACGAGCACCTGAATCACTAATGCCGGAGCCAGGTGCGCCAGGCGATCAAACACGCCGTGCTTGAGCATGACGTCATCCCATTCGGTGCCTGTGCGCAACACGGAAAAACGCACCCCGGCAAGCAGAACCTGCTTGACGATGATGTCGGCCAGCAAACCTACTGCGATGATCAACGCCAGCGTGATCGTCTTGGCCAGCAGATCGGCGAAGAACGGATCAATATCGCGACTCACAAGCCAGTTGTTGATGATCTCTAACACGCTTAAACTCCTCGTTCGCTCAGAGACTTGCTGACAAGACCAGGTCAGCCGACGGAAACAAAAACGCCGTTTGACAGCGCCGGCAGGACGCGACTCAAACGACGCTCTATGTTTCAGGCAAGCAACAAAGACTCGCTGGCTGCCGACCGGCGCCAGATGGCGCGCCGTGTATACTACTCAGCGCCTATCTGCTTGTCAAGCGGAGAATGACGATCTTCCGTAATAGATATGCAATGCTTTGATCGCGGCCACGAAACATTTGCAAATTATGGTACCATTTATATAAAAGTAAGTTTTGAATAATCCAACTGGCTACAAGTATGGTAAAAAGTGACGGACGGCAGACTGGATCGGTCTGATCTTGCCAACGTCGAGAATGGCCCGCTTTTTCAGACCGTCTTTGAGGAGCAAACCCTATGAGTGATACAAACGTCGAGAAGATTGTAAAACCGGAAGAAGAATGGCGTCAGGAGCTGACGCCGGAGCAGTTTTACGTGACTCGTAAGAAAGGCACCGAGCGCCCATTCACTGGCGAATATCACGACTCCAAGCAGCCCGGCGTCTATCGCTGCGTATGTTGCGGACAGGAGCTGTTCGACTCGGAAACCAAGTTCGATTCGGGAACCGGCTGGCCCAGCTTCTGGGCGCCGATTCAAGCCGATAGCGTCAAAACCGAGGACGACCGCAGCCTGTTTATGCGCCGTACGGAAGTGCTGTGCAGCCGCTGCGACGCGCACCTCGGCCACGTTTTCGAGGACGGGCCAGAACCCACTGGTCTGCGCTTCTGCATGAACTCGGCGGCGCTGAAGCTTGATCCAGAAACCCGGAATAAGAACAACGCTTAGGGCTTCGCCAACAGTTCATCGGGTTACATCTCTTCACCCGGCTGTCTGCAACGGGCAGCCGGTTGTTGTTGGCGAAGACTCATAATCCCAAAGCCTCAGTGTTCGCCGACCAGATAAGCATCCGCGCCCTCGACCAGCACATCATACCCGGCGTCGGTTTTGCGCAAGCGAAAGTGAAACGCCCCTTGCCCGCCCCGGCGCTGACGCACCTCTGTATCCACGCACTGACAAATGGCATTCCAGAGTCCAGCTTCGCCCTGATAATAGCGCCGAATCAACTCGACCAATTCGGCGTCGGCGTTAAAACGCAACATACAACACTCCTTTTGATGCGCCCATCGTACCATACTCGCCGGGCATCAACCAATCTCGTTTTTGTGGTAGTATTTTGCAGCGTCGAGATGAGCTAAGATGGATGCACAGTGTTCCATCTCACAGAACGACGATGTTATAATCTCGATTAGTGGCAGCGCATGAGGAGGCAGCATGGCCCGTGTACCATCCAACGATCAGACCGATACTCCAACTTGGCAAGAATGCAGCCAGGCGCTCGCGACGATGTTTCAGCCACATGAAATGGTCTGGCTCATTGACCGGACATACAACGCAGAAAGCGAGACCTGGCTCGTAGACATCGCTCGCCTGAACGCCCAGGGCCGTTGGATGCACCAGCGTTACCGCTATGATGTCGCCGACAAGACGGTGTATTTTCGCGGCGAAAATCCATTGAGTGAAAGCGATCTGGCTGAATTACGCAAGACGGGAACGCCGTTTCAGCGCTAGCATACGGCGCGGCCTGTTATTGCAACATTGTCATATCAATTTGCCGTGACAACACGTTATGTTAGAGGTGTAAGGCAGTTCTATGCAACCTGTGGATATGCAATCGACGCCGACTGAGCACCGCAATCCGCAACGAACGCTCATCATATTGCTGGGGGCAGTCGCGATCGTTGCGCTGATCATTGTGTTGCTGAGCCTGAACAGCGGTTCAAGCGCTGCATTTGTGACCGGCGGCAGCAGCGTGGCCGTGCTGGCCATCCCGGCATTCCTCGCCGGGGTGTTTAGCTTTCTCTCGCCATGCACTCTACCGATTCTGCCGGCCTACTTCGCATTTACGTTCCAGGCTCAGCGGCAGACGATTGTTGTCACCAGCGTGGCATTTTTCCTGGGCCTGGCAACTACTATGACCTTGCTGGGAGCCAGCGCCACGGCATTGAGCAATCTGTTGTTCGATAACAAACAGGCGCTGACGTTCTGGGGCGGCATCCTTGTCATCGGTTTCGGCATGATGAGCATGCTCGGCAAGGGCTTTGCCGGACCGCAGATCCAACAACGCCCCGCCGCTACAATCGCCGGTTCGTACATCTACGGAGCAACCTTCGCTCTGGGTTGGACGGCTTGCGTCGGGCCGATTCTGGGCGCGCTGTTGACACTGCTGGCAACGACCGCCGGCATCGCGATCGTGCAGGGCGCAATCCTGGCGTTCATTTACTCATTGGGTTTGGGCGCACCGCTCATCCTTTTGGCCGCCTTTTTCAGCCGCTTGGGCAGCGGCTCGCGTTTCTGGAAAATCATTCGCGGGCACGGCTTCGAGGTGCGGGTTGGCCCCTGGACGCTCTACCTGCATACGACCAGCGTCGCCAGCGGGATTTTGCTCATACTGATAGGCTGGCTGCTGGCCAGCGGGCAGCTTGAATTGATCTCGCAATTCTCGAATACCAGTTCGTTCTCGCAATGGTGGGTCGGCATCGAACAGCAAATTAGTGAGTTATTTGGATTGCAATGATGGAATTATCTGTTGATGATGACACGACGGAGCCGGTGCACGCCGCCGGGGGCGTGGTGTTCTGCTACGCTTCCGACGGCACGCCGCTGGTATTGCTTATTCGCGACCGGTACAATTCTTGGACGTTGCCAAAAGGGCATTTGCACGTCGGCGAGAGTGAAGAACAGGCCGCCCAACGCGAGGTTGTCGAGGAGACCGGCATCACCTGCACGCTCGGCCCGCTGGTGCAAAAGATCGCCTACCCGGTGGTCAAACGCGGCGTCACGCGCACCAAGCAGGTGTCTTTCTTTCTGGCGTATGCCGACTGTACCGAGCCGATACCGTCGGCCGAAGAGGAGATTAGCGCAGCGCGTTGGACACCCATTCCCGAGGCGCTAACTTTAATCGAGTACGCGCAGGTGTGTGAGGTGTTGCGGCGTGCGCTGATCCTGTTGCCGAACGATGAGATGATGCGGTGAAAGCTCGGCAGGTTGAGGGTTAACAACATGGCTTCCGATCACCGCATTGTCGATTTGAGAGCATCCGGATCGGCTGTTGTTCTGATCATCAGACCGCGGCGGCGTAACGCATATTCCATGCCAGCCTGCACATTGGCGCGCGTTGCAATGTGCGAAATATCAATCCCAAGCTGAATGATCGTCTGTGCTGCTTGGGGGCCGATACCTACAAGAACCACCCCGGCGCCAAGCAGTTCAACCGCACGCGCCATACGCAGCAAATGCGCTGCGACCGCCATATCTACCACCGGAACGCCGGTAATGTCGATAATCACCACTTCGGCCTGCTGCGTCGATACGCCCTCGAGCACCGTTTCGGTAATATACTCCGCCCGTCGCTCATCGATCCGACCAACAAGCGGCAGCAACAATATTCCCTGGTAAATCGGTAAGATCGGCGATGATAACTGCTCAACCAGCACCGTCCGCTCTTGCAACACCTCAGTATAGGCGCGCGTAAACGAATCCGAAGCCGCGCGCAAGGCAATGTGAGTCGCGGCGTAGAGCCGGTCAACGGCAGCCATGCGTTCTTCTACGGAGTCGATCTCGCGCAGAAACAGATTGCGCACCGTGTCAGTAATCACAATAATGCCCTGCTGAAGATCCTGGATCGTATGCCCCTCGCGCGCCCGATCATAGCCGATTTGTACATAGTTTTCGGCGTAAAACTGCGGCTCCTCAGTTTCCCAGTTGAGATCACGACCGAGATACTCAAGCACCTTCACCGCGCGCGGATGCAATTGTTCGGGCGTCAGCGTCGCGTACATCCCTCCCCCTTCTGTGATCGCACGTGTCACAACTGTTGCAACCAGTTCGTCAAAATGGGTGCGGAAGGTTTCAGCGTAGTGGGGCATAGCAACTGATCTCCGATAGGACACATTCACGAAATAAGAACAGTGAGCAGATGTGAGATTACTTGCAAAGATTGGTTCAGGATTCTCTGGCGCGATTTGTGGAAGTCTCTAGCGAAACGATCTGCAGACTTTCCTCGCTGTTCAAACAAGTTGTAAGGATGGAGCGAAGCGGAACAACCCTGGATGCTATGTCTTCCGCCATGACAGGCCAGTTGCGCCCGCTAAACTATCTTGCGCCCGACCCGGGCCAGCGCATATTGAATGCCTTCCTGCAAATTCGCGTAGATCACGATCCCGCTGAGATCGACGCCAAGTTGCACGATGGTCTGCGCAATCTCCGCGCCAATGCCGACCAGAATTACCGTAGCACCGACGAGCTGCGCCGCACGCGCCGCCTGCAAGAGATAATTGGCCACATTGGTATCGACCACCGGCACACCGGTAATATCGACAATCACCAGATCGGCCTGCTGATCCGTAATTGCCTGAAGCAGATCCTCCATCACCTGGGAAGCGCGATAGCTATCGACGGCGCCCACCAGCGGCAGCACCAGGATGCCTTGGTACACTGGCAAGATAGGCGAGCCGAGATCGCGAATCGTCTGGCGCTGGGCTGCGAGCTGCATTTCCTGAGCCTCTAGGTTGGCGCGGACCTCGCGCAGCACTTCGCCAAAACCAAGCGCCAGCATATTGCTCATCGCGTGGAAGAACTCATTCAGACGACGCAGATCCTGCCAGATCCACGGTTGCTGGTTCTGCATAAAGGTCTCGTAATGCTGCCACGTCCGATCGCGCATCACGCTGACAGCATCAAGGATCTCGCGCATCGAGAAGCCGCCGGACGCCTGTCGCTCGCTGAGCTGACGCAAATATTGCGTCATCCGTTCCGGGTCATCTTCAGCAATACTCGCGGCAAGAGTCATAAATGTTTGATGAATGGAATCGTACAATTCTGCGTGGTCTTGCTGGCCATACGTAGGTCCCACGTGCATAATGTTGGAAACCAGTTCATCCATATCGACTTCGGCGCGCTCGCGGAGAAATAGGCCAAACTGTTTAATGATGTCTGTCATGATCTCCTCGCAGAGATGAACCGTTAGTACGCACGGGCGAAGATAACCTGCTGCTCCGTTTCTTTGCCGGTCAGCACACAACGCCCGACTGTGTTTGGCTGTTCCAACGGAATGACACGGATCGTCGCTTTGGTTTCGTCTTGAATACGTTGCTCATCTTCGGTCGAACCCGCCCAATAGCAGCGGGCGAAGCCTTTTTCGACCGCTTCACGCAACTCGGCATAGGTCGTCACATCAAAGGTGCGTTCTTCTCGAAAACGAAGCGCCCGGTCAAACAACGCCTGTTGCACCTCATCGAGCAGCGCAGCCAGCGCCTCCAGAAGGCCGGTCTGCGAAAGGAAGCTCTTGCCGGCTTTACCGGGAATATCGCGTCGCGCAACTGCAACGCTGCCTTTGGCAATATCCTTCGGCCCAATTTCTACCCGCAGCGGTACCCCTTTGAGTTCCCATTCGTTGAACTTGAACCCCGGCGTCAGATGGTCGCGGTTGTCCACCTTGAAGCGCACAACGCCTTTCCACGCCGCCGTGATATGATCAACCACTTCGAGCACCGCCGCGCGCTCCTCGGCGCTTTTATAAATTGGCGTCACTACAACCTGGATCGGCGCAATACGCGGCGGCAGCACCAATCCTTCGTCATCGGAATGCGCCATAATCAAGGCGCCGATCAGCCGCGTACTGATGCCCCAACTGGTCGTCCAGGCATGCTGAACCGTGTTATTCTGATCGGTGTAGGTTATATCGAAGGCCCGCGCGAAATTCTGTCCCAGGTTGTGCGACGTTGCGGCTTGCAATGCCCGTCCATCTTGCATCATCGCTTCAAGCGCATACGAGCGCAACGCCCCGGCAAATTTCTCTTTTTCAGACTTCAGCCCTTTGATTACCGGCAACGCCATTTCACACTCGACAAAATCGGCATACACCTCGTGCAAAATTTTCAACGTTTCCTGCTCAGCGTCCGCCTCATCGGCATGAACGGTATGCCCTTCTTGCCAGAGAAACTCCGCCGTACGTAAGAACGGACGGGTGCGCATTTCCCAGCGCATCACATTGGCCCACTGGTTGATCAGAAGCGGCAAATCGCGCCAGGAACGCACCCACTTGGCATAGAAGTAGCCAATGATCGTCTCGCTGGTTGGACGCACAACATACGGCTCGGCTAGATCTTCGCCGCCTGCGCGGGTGACTTCGGCGACTTCAGGAGCAAAGCCTTCGACGTGTTCGGCTTCCTTCATCAAGAAGCTTTTGGGGATGAGCAGCGGAAAGTAGGCATTGACATGACCGGTCGCCTTGATGCGATCATCCAGACCACGCTGCATAGCTTCCCAGATCGCATAGCCTGTTGGCTTGAACACGATGCAGCCGCGTACGACCTCGGCATAATCGGCCAGATCTGCGCCCCGCACAATGTCAAGATACCACTGGTTGTAATCTTCGGCACGCGGGGTGATGCCTTCCTTCGGCATAAGTTGCTCCTTGCGCACACGCTCTCAAGACGCCTGCAAGCTCACCTACGTATCGACGGTCTGAGTCGTTATTTTGCGAACGTTGCCAGCACAGTGCCGGCGTCGATTGTAACGCCCGACTGCACTTTAACCTCAGCGATAACCCCGGCATGCGGCGCGGTGATCTCATTTTCCATTTTCATCGCTTCCACCATAAAGAGCACCTGGCCGGCTTCAACTTCCTGGTTCGCTTTGGCATGTATCGCGACGATGCGCCCCTGGATGGGACTGATCACGCCGTCGATCTTGGCCGCCATTGCCGACGAGCGTCGCTTGCCGCCGGACGATTTGTCGGCGCGCGCATAACCATTGCCCGCCGTCTCGTCGGCGACGACAGCGCCGAATTCGGCAACCCGCACGGTAAAACGGCGTCCATTCACTTCAACATTGAACGAGCGTGCATCCGCAGACTCGGCATCCGGCAGAGGCATTATTGCCGGATCTTCGATGCGAGCGGTCGCCTGTTCAATCAGTTCCGGGTGGCGGGGAATAAAATTCACGCTGATCTCATTATCGATGAAAGCCGGGTGCGCCATCACCGCCTGGTGAAATGGAATTGTTGTCACAATGTCTTCAATAAGGTAATCACCCAGCGCACGGCGCGTGCGGGCAATGGCCTCGGTGCGATCCTGGCCCCATACCACCAGCTTGGCCAGCAGCGAGTCGTAGAATTGCGGAATGCTATACGATGCACGCACACCGCTATCAACACGCACACCCAGCCCGGACGGCTCACGATAGGCGCCAATTGTCCCCAGCGCAGGGCGGAAATTGGCCCGCGGGTCTTCAGCGTTGATACGGCACTCAATCGCGTGACCGCGCGGTAGAATGTCTTCCTGGCGCAACCAGAGCTGTTCTCCCTGTGCGATGCGAATCTGCGCCTTGACCAGATCGATGCCATAGACCATTTCTGTTATCGTATGCTCAACCTGGATGCGCGTATTCATTTCCAGGAAGTAAAACTGGCCATCCTGATAGAGAAACTCCAACGTTCCCGCGCTGACATAGTTTACCGATCGAGCCAGACGCACTGCCGCAGCGCCCATTTCGGCGCGCAGTTCCGGTGTCACAATCGGCGACGGGCATTCCTCGACCAGCTTCTGGTGTCGGCGTTGAATCGAGCAATCGCGCTCGCCAATGAATACCACGTGGCCGTGGGCGTCGGCCAACACCTGAACCTCGATATGGCGCGGATCATCCAGATATTTCTCAACATACAAATCAGTGTTCTTAAACGAGACCTCGGCCTCGCGAAAAGCGCTCTGGAAAGCCGATTCGATTTCATCGGCCTTACGAACCACGCGCAACCCGCGGCCACCACCGCCGCCGACCGCTTTGATCGCTATTGGATAGCCATATTCTTCTGCCAGTCCAAAAGCTTCTGACGCATCGGCCAACGGCTTGAGCGTTCCGGGAACAACCGGGACGCCTGCCGCAGTGGCCTCACGTCGCGCAGCGACTTTCCCGCCCATACGATCCATCGCCTCTGCCGGCGGTCCGATGAACGTCAACCCTGCCTCGGCGACAGCCTGCGCAAACATCGAGTTCTCAGACAAGAAGCCGTAGCCCGGATGGACAGCTCCTGCTCCGGCGAGCTTCGCGGTCTCGATAACCTTTTCAACGTTCAGGTAGCTTTCTGCAGAAACAGGCGGTCCGATCAAATACGCATCATCGGCATAGGCGACGTGCGGCGCATCACGATCGGCTTCGGAGTAGACGGCTACGGCGCGCAACCCCAGTTCGCGGCACGCCCGTATCACCCGTAGTGTAATTTCACCCCGATTGGCAATGAGTACAGTATCGAATGTCATAAGCTTCCATAGCATCGGCCTGCCCAAGAGCAAGCCCGATATGAGTCAAGCTGTTATAAACAAATCTTTCGATCTCGGACAGAAGACCAGCCTGTTTCCCCGAATCGGTGTACGTTTCGCAGCTTACTTCGATCTGTATAGCTGCCTAATCGAGACTGCTCTGTTACACCCTCGGTTTGACTCCTAAAATGTAGCATATCACTCTCAAAGTGGCAACCGGACGATTCTTGCGCTATCTGTCAAAAGAGCACAATCAACCCGTAGCATTTACGACATCCCTCGCGTTCGTATAAGTATAGAAGTGTACGCTAATATGTAGCGGATTACACCCTGACACCCTGGGCAGAGGTGGACAGATTGCACCAGCCGATGTACAATCGGGAGTTGCGTAGAAGCCACCGGCAGGACGGATGGATGACAGACATCATCCCAACGAAGAAAAATGATGCCACAACTCATTCTTCATCATCCTCTACCGTTAATTCAGCGCTCTGGGCAGTTCCCCCGGCCGGCGCAGATAACCGTCCCCTCGCACGCATCCTGATCAGCGAAGATAACACTGGCATCCAACAAATCTATATGACATTGCTGCCCCGTTACGGTTTCGAGTTGCTGGCCACTCCGGGCGGCGATGGGTATACAACTGTGGATATGTGCCAGAAATACACGCCCGATCTGGTAATCACCGATGTGAACAAGCCAGGACTGAACGGTCACGAAATCTGCCATGCATTGCAAACCAACCAGCGTACTGCGCGTATTCCGGTATTGTTTATCACTGCGATGGATGAGAATCTGGAACGTCAACGAGGATATACGTTATGCGCCGATGACCATATAGTTAAGCCTTTTCTCTTCGAGCAACTTCTGTATCATGTTTCAACCCTGATTCGCCTGCCGCGAGGAACCCAGGAACATCTGACACGCTCAACGCTAACGCTGTCCGGCGCTGATTTCAAGCACCCAATCACGGGTATACCTGGCCCCTCGATATTAGAATCGGCATTGCCAAGGCTGACAGACGATATATGGACGGCGATCAGTTTTACCATCAGCGGGTTCGATATGCTCATACGGTCGTACGGTCGCACAACTGCCAACGACCTACTGCTCAAGCTCGCGATGACGCTGAATTCGGCGCTGGCGCAACTCAAAAACGCCGACATCGTTCTGGCTCATACCGGCTATGATACGCGCCTGGTGCTGATCGGCCCGACTCAGGCGCTGCACGATCTTTCACACCATACTCACGAACGTTTTCGCAAGGCTGTAGATCGTATGCAGTCCATTTCCAATCGCTCCAATCATAGTGATAGCAATCAAAAAACGCCTTATCCAGAGCTTATCATCCGCCAGTTGAGCAACTTCGCGGAACCCATAACGCATATGTCCGAACTGCTACGCGCACTCGACAAGATGCCCGCCGTGTAACGACGCAGACGTTGGCGCACATCTACCCCTCAGTCATAAACCAGCGCCGGTTTATCTGTACAACGGGAAATTTACTATTCTGCTGACCGATAATCTCATCAAGCGGGCCCTCACGACGACGAACGATTGTCTGTTTCTCGCCTTGCCCCTCAACCCAGGTCAAAATAATTTTGCTCTCGGCCAATCGAACGGTTGCACGTTCGCCATCGCGGGCAACGAGTTCGATGTTGGTATAAGTAATCTCGAAGCGCAGCGTTTGCTCCGGCCCTAGCAGCTCTTGATCGTAGGCAAAGTTCGCCAGCATCTGGCGGAATGCAGCGCGTTGGTCGACTCGTTCGCTAGGGGTAAAATAGCTAGACAGGCGCTCGGCCCAACCCTGCCGCGTTTCTTCGTCGATGAGCGCAGGATCTTGTAAGGCTCGATTAAAATCCTCGAAGAAGCTGCTGGCGACAGCTTGCGGGCTGCTGCCGCCGACACCGAGGTTCTCCTGCTCAATATTGACCGGCACGCCACAGGCTGCCAACAATGCCAGACTCAGCCAAGACAGCATTAGATAGAGCCATATGCAGTTCGACGCCTTGAATTTCATGGCGTTGTTGTAGCGGTAGGCGCAAGGTTACTAAACGGCTTTGGAAGGGCGGGCAAGTTCGCCTGTACAATCTGACCGCCATTCACAAGATAGAGCTGGGATCGAGCGCCGCTTTCATCGACAAATACGCCGCTTAACTGATCAAGCCGAATGTCGGAGTCGGCGCGTACATACATTTGTTGCAGTACATCGCCGCTAGCTTTATCAATCTGGATAATCCGCTCATTGAGCGTATCAACGAGGAAGATCCATCCGCTGTCCGGCGAGCCGGTAACAAAAAAGCGCGTAACAGCCGAGATCGAGGGCGTAATTTCGCCCGGCGCAATCTCGCGAACAAAACTCCCCTGGCTAAACACCAGAACCGTACCATTCGGCAAGAGAAGATAGATATTACCGTCTACAGCCATATCAACTGCGCTGCCGACATCACGACCGCTTAGCCCTGCGGGATTAAACCAGAATTCTGGGGGATCACCGTAGCGACCGCTGGGATATTTGAGAACCTCACGCATTTCGGCTCCCCAGACATACAAATTGCCCTCGTAGGTTTCCAGATCCAACCGATCACGAATCACCCATGCCTCGCTGCCACCAAGGCGCGTGTAGTTCCAATCATTCCCGCTTCGGAAGTAGTAACCAAAACCGGCAGACGACTGATCAATCGCAATGATATTATCAACACGCCATGCTTGCGCCTGAATCGGACCAACTATCGTATTCTGAACCGCCTGACCAGGACGTAAAATCGGTTCCGGCTGACCGCCCTCCCTGGGGATGCGGTACAGTCTGGAGGTGTTGCGATCACCATCGATTGCATAGACATAGCGTAAGGCATCAAGCGCAGAAGTGTCAGTTGTCACCGTAGTTGGACCAGGTACGATGAGACTGGCAAACCGTCCGCCAGGAAGCGGATGCTCAGCCAGGACTGTCGAATCCTCAAAGAAGGTGACATATTGTACTGCGGCCAACGCTCGCTCGTATTCGCGTTGCAACTCCTGATAGCGCAGCCAGAGCGCAGCATTCGTGACCGTTACCATTGGGCTGGCGCGCACTTCGTCAATCGCCTGGCGCGCAACTTCCAATCGTTCCAACGCGCTGGCGTCATCGGAGGCCTCACGCACCGCAGCAAGTAGTTGATCGGCCTGATCGAGATAGTTAATCGCCTGCTGTTGTACGGTGCGTTGCGAAAGATTCAACCCATAGAGAATAAGCAGCGTGACCAGTAACGTAATAATCGTGAGCAAAATCCACGGAAATGGCGGACGCTGACGTCGGTATGACAGATCATTGCTGCGCATAATCGGGATCGGCTTTGCGGCTGGTCGACGCCGGAGACGTGGTTTAAGCCAGTCGCTGGCCGCCGTATTAAAACGCTGGAACGGCAGCATTGCCCGCTCGAGCCATGTCATAGCTTCCCAGGGTCGTTGTTCATAGCGGGGGCGATAAGGCTGGGCGTAGCGAGCCAAGACCTCCGGGGAGCTCAAATCAATGCGCTCCTGGGTTGTCGAGATGTCATCGTACGCATCTTCGCCAAGAAAGGCCGATGGCGGCAGCGTATCATCATCTTCGACGGTTGCGGCAACAGACGGCTTTCGACGGCGGGGAATATTTGGATCGGGAAATTCACGTTCCTGCAAGCTCGCACCAAGATCAATCGGACGCGGCTTCGGTGGCAGCGACGGCGAGTGATCAGGCAGATCGGGCATTGTTGTCAGGTCATCTGACGGTTGATGGCGAGTTCCGGCAGAGCGCTCACGCTGGCGTCGCTTGCGCGTCATAAGAACGACATCGCCCGATAGACGTACAGCCCAAGCTTTGATTGCGCGCAGCATCCACTGGCTACGCTCACGCAGACCTTCCTGACTCAATGGCGCTCGCCGGGCGGCGAGACTCAGCGCTGGCACTATTTCAACAACGAGTGCATGCGCCTCGACAAGATTGTTCTGTTGACACAATGTCAGCAGGCATTCAGTTGCCGCATCCGGATCTTCGGTATACACAACTTCTTCAATAACATCGCGGTGCAAGAACTGCGCCAGGTTGCTGGAGCACATCACCAGCATATCGCCATCATGGAGCGGTGAACGATACAACTCCGGTTCAACAAAGAGGCTCATCCCCAACGCCCCCGGCTGTAAGAATGGGGCGGCGCTTACGTGAGCCACTTGCCACGAAGGGTGTGTAGGCAACGCTCGCACATGACCTTCAGAGAGGATATAGGCTTGCGACGGAGACACCTGAGCCAGAAATAAGTTGCGCCCGCGAATAACTGCACAGGTAAGTCCTACATATGTCCGTTGGTGATCGGGGACATTGAAATTGTGCTGATACAAAGCCTGGTTCGCGGCACGGACAGCCGCACGCAACGCCGATGTCACACTGAACGATGTATCCTCATAGAACGTCTTGCGAATCGTCCGCGCCGCTTGTTGGCAAGCTTTCAGACTGCCCGCAAGATCTTGGTCAGACTCGACGACAATGTACATCCGACCCTTACGAGCTTCGGGCGAAAACAGCGACTCCGGTTCAACTATCGTTATCAGGTCACTGACATATTGCTGTATCGCGCTTACCAGGCCAAACTGGCTGGTACGAGTTTCAAACGAAGACATAGGTTTTCTATCACTGAACGTAGCGTTCTGGTCTTCGTGTCTTCGAAAGCCATTCGCTACTGTTGCACATCATAAGCTAAACGCGTTCAAAGATTATAGCAGCAGCCTAGAACACTGACAAACATCGCTGATCTAATCTAAAAAACGTCACATCCGCTTATATGCAGCAAAAGGGGCGCAAATCAGATAAAATTGCTAGAGTGAATGCACGGCATGCTTGCCGCGACTTTAAGCGTCTGCTATTATAGAATGGCGTCTAATTACGCTATTGCGCAAACACGTGATTCATGACCTATGTCGGCGGGACACTACCAAACAATAATGGTGTCATTCTGAGCGCAGCGAAGAATCTCAGATTTCCACAACGTCGAGCCCCTTCACGCTGCCTGCGGCTTCGTTCAGGGTGACATACGGCATGGGTATCATCGTTTGGTAACAACCGACGCAAGAGGATCAAAAAAATTACCGTACATCGTTTACTTTGGTAGAATCAAAAACTATCGTTCACTTGCTTCCCCTGCAAATCGTCTATAATCGAGCGCCAAAAATTGTTGCGCACGGTCGTACTTGAGGAGCCACGCCAATGGCCCGTCTTTCTGTCTCAATCAATAATGAGCATCGCACCTTTGCCCTGACTGAAAAAGGCCTTAAAATCGGGCGTCAGCTCGATAATGACATCGTATTGAACCATGCTATCGTCTCGCGCCATCACGCATATATTGAATTGCGCGGACGGAAAGCATGGGTTCTTGATCTGAGCAGCCGGAACGGAGTTTTTGTTAATCGCCTGCGCGTTAAGGAAGAAGATCTCCACGACGGCGACAGCGTCACAATCGGACCGTTTGAACTCCAGTTCGAGGATCGCGCCGCTCAGAGCGTTGTGCTTGATGATAGCCGCTATCTTCCGCTCGCTTCTGACGCCCAGGCGGTGAGCAGCGAGCAACTGCCGCTGGCAACGCTGGACCTGCAAGAGTTCTATGCGATTAGTATGCGCCTCAATCAGATTGTCGATTTTCGTGAACTGCTCGACCTGGTGATGGAAGAAGTGATGCGCGTCGTTCCAGCGCAACGCGGGTTTCTCTTGCTGCGCAAAAGCAACGAGTTGGTTCCTATGGTGGTTGTGCCGGCAGACCAAAGCGATGTTGCGATCAGCAGTACGATTGTACGCACAGCCCTCGAAGGCGGTGAGGCCGTGCTCACGCGCGATGCTCGGCTGGATTTTGCCGGCGCCGAGAGCATTATCAGCGCCAATATTCGCTCGGCTATTTGCGTCCCACTGCTCTTGCGCGGGAGTGCAACCGGCCTCATCTTGCTCGATTCACCGGGCCAAAATAAGTTCAACGAGCGGGATCGCGATCTCGTGCTGGCTATTGCCAGCCTAGCGACCGTCGCGATTGAACGCGCTCGTTTAACCGACGAGTTACGACAACAGGCGCAATTGCGGCAAAACCTGGAACGCTTCCTCTCACCGAATGTCGCAAGCGCCCTCTCGCGCTATGTTGCACAACATGGCAAGCTGTGGGAAGCGCAAGAACAACAGGTAACGGTGCTCTTCGCCGATGTGAAGGGTTTTACATCGCTTTCCGAACGCCTATCACCACGCGAAGTGCAAGACCTGCTCAACGAATACTTGCACGAGATGACCGATGTCATTTTTAAGTACAACGGAACAGTGGACAAATACATCGGAGATGGTATCATGGCCATATTCGGTGCGCCACGCTTACCCGACGAGCCCTCTAATGAACAGCACGCAGTTCAGGCTGTGTCCGCCGCGCTCGAAATGCAGGCCGCCCAGAAACGATTAATCGACAAATGGGACCCGGACAAAGCCTTCACGATACGCGTCGGCGTCAATACCGGGTTGGCATATACCGGATTCTTTGGCACAAGCCACCGATTGGAGTACACTGCCATTGGCGATACGGTTAATACTGCGTCGCGACTGGAATCAGCAGCCGAACCAGGCAGCGTCTTTGTCGGTGAAACAACCCGTCAGACTATCGATGGAACTTTCACCGTCCAGGAAATGGGTGAACTTCAACTCAAAGGAAAAGCGCATCGCGTACGAACCTATAAGGTTCTTGGACGGAGAACGCCATGACGATGGTCGTGGGAATACGATTTAAAGATAGCGGCAAAACGTATTATTTTGATCCGGGTGATCACGAGCTTCAACAGGGCGATCAGGTTGTCGTTGAAACCGTTCGCGGTATGGAGTTGGCAAAAGTCGCTTATGAGCGTCGAGATGTTGATGAGAGCGAAATCGTCGGCGATCTCAAACCGGTGATTCGCCGCGCCGAACCGTCTGACTTCGAACGTATGTATCTACTCCACTCCCGTCACACGGAAGTGCTTGAGCGTTGCGCCGAAAAGGTTCGCGATCATAATTTGCCAATGAATTTGATCAAAGCTGAATATAGCTTTGACGGTTCGCGTCTGACCTTCTACTTTACTGCTGAGAACCGTGTCGATTTTCGTATGCTAGTACGCGATCTGGCGCGAACATTCAAAACGCGCATTGAGCTACGCCAGATTGGCCCGCGCGATGAAGCCAAGCTGATCGGCGGCGTCGGCCCATGCGGACGGTTGCTCTGCTGCACTACTTTCCTGCCCGACTATGCACGAGTAAGCATCAAGATGGCCAAAGAGCAAGACCTCCCGCTCAATCCGTCGAAAATTAGCGGCGTGTGCGGTCGTCTGCTCTGTTGTCTCTCATACGAGCATGAGCAATATGCTGATATGCGCTCGCAGTTGCCCCGCAAAGGCGCCTGGGTGCATACTCCAGATGGGCCAGGCGAAGTTGTGTCGGTGAATGTTCTCCAACAATTGCTGACCGTTCAGCTATCGAGCAGTGGTATGCAGGAGATATATCCCCTCGATAAGATCGAGGAATCCACCGATAATGTGAGCGCAATTGCACGCTATCGCAATGAAGAAGGGATTACGCCAGCCGCCCAGAACGATTGGGATGTTGAGAATGAAGATATCCCAATACGCGAAGAAGGGCGGCGCTCACAGGTTGATCTCGACGATAGCGATGTGCTTGAAGCTCTGGCGCTGCTCGAAAACGGCGAGCTTTCGTTTGAAGACTTTAATCTGGATGGTCAGAACTCCGCACCCGATGAAGCTTCTTCAAAACGATCCGAAAATCGCACCCGCTTCCGCGACGCCAAACGTCAGAAAACAGCGCAACAGGTTGCTTCCAACAACGCCGGAAAAAGTGGCAGAACGTTGAGTGATGAGCAAATCAAGGCCGCGCTTTCTATGGGTTCCCACGATGCAAACGCTGGAACGCCGACTGCACCATCATCCGAATCGGACAACCAACAACAACACAAACAGCGCAAACGCAAGCGGAGGGCGAAGACCGACCGGAATGATTAATCAAGCGCCGCTCTCCCGGTGGGCATTACCATATGTTGTACAGCAATGAATGAATTTGATCTAGTTATTCTCGCAATCATTCTCTTGTTTACCGGGCTGGGCATTTACTGGGGGCTGATCCGGCAGGTTCTGGCAATCGTTGGATTTCTGGTCGGCGTTATTCTGGCCGGTCAGTACGGCGGCGACGTTGCGGGATGGATCAGTTCGTTCGATGTGAATGAGGCGCTGGCCGGCGCACTGGGTTTTATCCTGGTGTTGCTATTTGTCAGCAGCGTCGCCAGCTTGATCGCCTCGCTGCTACGCTTCTTTGTCGGCCTGTTGTTCCTGGGATGGGTTGATCATCTGCTTGGCGGCGTGCTTGGGCTAGTTCAGGCACTGCTAGCAAGTGCAGCTCTCATCATCATCACAATGGCTTTCCCGCTGCCAGCCTGGAATCAGTCGATTGCCACATCACAGCTTACACCGCCGTTGCTGCCCCTTAGCGCCGCCCTGACCGCACTGCTGCCGGAGATGTTTCGGGTCGCCATACCGCTTTAGAGGTTCATATACAGCCGTTCAATCTGGGGCGCAACTATTTCAGTCGCAAACTGCCGGCGCGCAGTTTCGCGGGCTGCTGCTCCTATTCGTGATCGTGCGGACGGATCGGCGAGCAAGCTCGCTAGGAGACGAGCGAATTGCTCTGGAGTCGCCGCCAGCGCGCCGTTCACCCCATCGCTGATGATGTCGGGCGTCCCGCCGGTAGGCATCGCCAGTATGGGCGCGCCCAGAGCGCCGGCTTCCAGCAATACCCGACTAAGCGGCTCGCCCCACGCCGAAGGAAAGAGCAACACCTCGCAACGCGCCATCAGGCGCAGCACTTCATCGTGATCGGCCCACGCAAGAAAGCTTGTCGGAACGCCTAGCGCGCCGAGATCGCGTTCGATCGTGGATTTGAGCGAGCCGGTTCCGGCGACGATTAATCGCGGTAGTTTCGTGGCATCGACTCCCGCCCGTACAGCCGCCTGAAAAATCTCCGTAAGCAGTCCCGCCCCTTTGTTGCGCTCCAATTTGCCGACAAACAGCATAAACGGCCCGTCGAGATCGGTCCGCGGCGGCTTCGCGGCAATGTCGGCGTTTGCCGCCAGATCAACCATATTGGGGATGACATAGATGCGTGCGTCGGGCGCAATGCGCGCCAGGCGCTGCGCGATGTAGTTGCTGACGGCGATTATCGCGTCGGCCTGAGCCAGAAACGCCGCCCGACGGCGCACGTGCCCAATGATATAGGGCAATGCCGCGAACGCCAGCGTTCCGCGTAGGGCGCCCATCCGCATAGGCAAATCGGCGGCCAGGCTGGCCCACGTTGCACGTGCGCAGGGCAAACGATCGGCATGCAAACCCGTCGCGAAGTAGTCCCACGGCCAATGGTCGCGTACAGTCGCCACCACAGGGACGCCCAGACGCCGCCCGGCAATCACGGCAGCGGGCGTCACCTGCGCGTGCTGGGCGTGGATGACCAGGGGCGCCGCGTCTTCAGCGCTTGCCGTTGCGACGATCACATCGGCCAGCGGTCGCCACAGGCGCTCGTGGCGAAAGTAGTTGCGTGCAAACGGCAAACGCGGCGTACGATAGCCCCAATGCACCGCAGGCACGCCCACAGCATAAACCGAACGCTTACCGCGCATTCCCTCGCGCGGAACGATCGCTGTCACATTGTGCCCGCGTGTGATCAGTGCATATGCCAGAGCATGGGCGCTCCACGCCGCACCGCCGACGCTGCCAGGAGGAAACACATCGCTTGGGAGCAGAATTCGCATTGACGCTATTGTACGGCGATCTGCCTGGACAACCAAGTGGCGCTTGACTCTCCCGCCGCGGGAGGGTGTATGCTATGCGTGCAAGCTTGACCAGACTTCCACCGCGCGGAGGAGGAGGCTACGATGTTTAAGATCGGCGACTTTTCCAAACTCAGCCAGGTGTCGATTAAGACGCTACGCTACTATGATGAGATTGGGCTGCTCAAACCGGGGCAGGTCGATCGCTTCACCGGCTATCGCCTGTATTCCGCCAGCCAGTTGACCCGGTTAAACCAGATCCTGGCCTTCAAAGACCTGGGATTCTCGCTGGAGCAGATCGCCCAGTTGCTCAACGAGAATCTGCCGCCGTCCCAGATCCGCGGCATGCTTCGTTTGCGTCAACTGGAACTTCAGCACGAAATCGCAACAACGCAGGAGCGCCTGTTACGCATCGCATCGCGGCTGAGCGCTATTGAACAGGAGTATTCTATGTCAACCTACGAAGTCGTGATCAAATCAATCGAACCGCAAACTGTGATCGCTATCCGTCGCCGCATTCCGAACTACAGCGCCATTGGCGATCTGCTGAACGAATTGTTCGGATTTATGGGACAACATCAGATCAAACCAAACGGCGCGCCGTTGTCCATCTACTATGATCCTGAATATCGCGAGCAAGATGTGGATGCGGAGGCGCTGGTTCCCGTGAGCGCGGGTGTGATCGGCGACGGGCCGGTTGTAACATATGAACTGCCCAGCGCTGCGACAATGGCCTGCGTGATTTATCAGGGCGGTTATAGCGCAATCGGCCAGGCGTATTCAGCACTGATGCACTGGATCGAGGCCAACGGCTATCGCATCGTCGGGCCAAATCGCGAGATCTACCTGCGCGGCCCCGAGTCCGGTCCGGACGAAAGCCAGTATGTCACCGAGGTGCAGTTCCCGATTGAAAAAGCTTAAACCCACACAACAGCGGGGAGGCGGCTCGCGCTCGCCTCCCCGCTGCGCTTCGATAACTCGATCTTCGGGCTCCTACAACTTATAGCCAATCGTACGCAGCAGATCTTTGCGCCGCGCAATGCCATCCTCATCTTCAACGCCTGCCGGCGGCTGGCCGTCGATCACACCGAGAATGCCGCGCCCTTGCATTGTCTCTGCAATAATCACCTGAGTATGATTCGCGGTGGCGCAAAAGATGCGACATACTTCCGGCGTCTGCTTGATCGCATTGAGCACATTGATGGGATAAAAACCTTCGCCGAGAAAAATGATAAACGAATGCCCGGCGCCGAGGTTTTGCGCATTCTGTTTGGCCAGTTCAATCATAGCCTCGTCGGTGCCCGACCAACGCACCAGCCGTTCCGCCGAGGCCTCGCAAAACGCAAGCCCGAAAGCAATGCCGGGAACAGCATTGACAAGAGCTTCGTGCAAATCTTCAACCGTCTTGATAAAGTGGCTCTGACCCAGAATGAAGTTCGTTGATTCGGGCTTCTCAATGCTGGAAACAATCAGTTCCATTGTTGCCAACCTCCCTGGTCTTGGCGAACGTTCGGCCGCTTTGCCGCGTTCGCGCATTGATATATCGATATGTCTTCCAAACCTCACAGCGATCATTCGATCAAGGCCAGCATTCTCAATACCATCATCGAATCTTTAACCTTACCGCGCATAAACGAACGTTCGTATTTTCTATGCCTGCAACCGCCGCACGGTTGCCGCATCCAGACGTTTGATCACAGCGACCATCAGACGAACGGCCTGATCAAAGTCGTCGCGGTGCAGAATCGAAGCGTGCGTATGAATGTAGCGCACCGGTATGCCAACCACGAGGGAGGGAACACCCGCACCAAAAAGATGTATCTTGCCCGCATCGGTGCCGCCTCCGGCCATTTTGTCGAACTGAAGCGAAATATCTTCATCGGCGGCGACATCGATCACCAGATTGCGCAAACCGATATGCGGGATCATACTTCCATCGTAGAGCAAGATCACCGGCCCACGTCCCAGTTTGCCGATCGCATCGTCAGCGCTGACGCCCGGCATATCGCCGGCAATACCCGTGTCGAAGGCAAAGCCAATGTCGGGGCGAATCACGTGCGCCATTGTTGTCGCGCCCCGCAGGCCAACCTCCTCTTGCACATTACCCACGCCATAGACGATATTGGGATGCGGTTGATCCTGAAGCTGGCGCAACACCTCGATCGCCAACGCGCAGCCAAACCGATTGTCCCAAGATTTCGCCATCAGCAACTTGTCGTTGCGCATCGGGGTAAACGGGCCGACAGGGACCACGGGGTCACCAGGATGCACGCCCCACTCCTCAGCCTCTTCACGCGAGGCCGCCCCAATGTCAATGAACATCGCCTTCTTTTCAACCGGCTTTTTACGCTCGTCGGGACTGAGGATGTGCGGCGGCTTTGCGCCAATCACGCCAATAAGCGGGCCATTGCGGGTATAGACCTCAACCCGCTGCGCGAGCATCACCTGCTCCCACCATCCGCCCAGGGTCTGAAATTTGAGATAGCCCTCGTCGGTGATGCGCGTCACCATAAAACCTATCTCGTCCAGGTGTCCCGCCAGCATTATCTTCGGCCCATCGGAGACACCGATTTTGCAACCGGCGATGCCGCCGAGGTTATCGGTTACGATTTCACCGAGCGGCTCTAGATAGCGGCGCATCACCTGGCGCACCGGCTCCTCGAAGCCAGGCACGCCGGGAGCCTGGGCCAGCTCACGCAACAATGTCAACGTTTCATCCATTGTCCATCTCCTCTGTCAACAGTGACAAGACTCATGGATCCGCCTCAGGGTTCACACAATCCTGGCGTTCATCCGCGAGCGCCTGACGAACCCAGGATTCTTCTTCCGCCCGTGTCGCCACCAGGCCATCGAGCCGGGCCGAACGCAGCGCGCGCAAGAGTTGACCGAGGCGTGGTCCCGGCGGAACGCCTAAACGTTGAAGCGCATAACCGTCAAGGTGCGGGTTCACAGAACACAGATTTTTTTGATAATGCTCGATCATATCGCGCACCGGAGGATATGCCGCATAGTGTACCACAGTCAACGCCGTTGCGCTGAATGATCGCAAGCGTGCATCGAGAGCGCTGTTCGAGAATTCCGGCGTTAATTCGGCGAGATGTCGCCGCAGTTCGCCGACGTCGCGCAAAACCTGCGCTGCTGCGCCGGGCAAACGATAATAGGCAATAAATTGCTCGCGTTCAGCCGCCGACAGGTCGTAGGTCAACAACCCGGCATAGACCAGCGGATCGGGCGCATGCTCCGCCGCGAAACGTACGCAACGCTCGGCCATCTCCGCGCTCCAGCCCAACTTCGGCCAGATGTGCGGTGTGATCGCCAGGTCATCGGCGAGCCGCAACGCCTGATCGGGACGCGGTTCCTCCAGCGCCAAGCAAAGCTCTGTACGCAAACGATCAGGGCTGACGCACTCCAGCCGTCGCCGATCCAGCGCAGCGGCGAGCAACATCCGCGTATGCGCTTCGATCTGCAACCGAAGCCGGGACGCCAACCGCAGCCCGCGCAGTATGCGTGTAGGATCGTCATCAAAGCTCGCATCGTGCAATACGCGCAGCACACCAGCCTCCAGATCAACGCGACCGGCAAACGGATCGAGCAGGTGGGCTGGTATCAGGCGTTCGCCAGCGACGCGCAACTCCAGCGCCATCGCATTGATGCTGAAATCGCGGCGGAACAGATCGCGCGCAATGTCGGCGAATTGCACGATAGGCAGCGCCCCCGGCTGCTGATACATCTCGCTGCGCGTGCGCGCCAGATCGACGACGAGCGGTGCGCCGGACGGATCGCGCGGATCGGCAAGTGCGACGGTCGCCGTGCCGAAGGGCCGATGCGCCGCAACCAGCCGCCCGTGGAACACCTCCGTCAGAGCGTCGGCCAGCACAATCACGTCGCCCTCTACAGCCAGATCTAGGTCGCGCTGCAACGATCGGCCTAGCATCAGATCGCGCACGCCGCCGCCGACAAGCCAGAGCGTCGCCGAGTGGCGCTGAGCCAATCGAGCAACGCGGACTAACAGTCGAAGCAACGGCGAATCAATGCCTTCCAGTATGGCAACAACGTTCTGTCGAGCCAGCGGTGGCATACCTCTCCTTGACAGTAACCCGGTTCGATGATACGATACTGTGCAGTCATTCGGGCGATTAGCTCAGTTGGTTAGAGCGCCACGTTGACATCGTGGAGGTCAGTGGTTCAAGTCCACTATCGCCCACCAATTGTACCACGCACCTCTTTTCCCTCAAGCATATCTATCGCGGCAGGTGGTTTCAGGTGAATTGACGAACGAGTCACGCACGGATCGCCTGACGTATACGTTCCCTGCGTTTACGTTGCCCGCCTATGATACTGCCTTCCTCGACACGGCGGAGGGCGTCGATGATTTGTCATATGGCGATTTCTACTGGGGACAAGACGCAGTGGCTTGGACCAGCGGTGATCTTGCCGTACTCCGCGACGCCAAAGGCGCCGAAATCGACACCTACGTTGTTGAATAAATTCCAGGAGTAACTGTGCGCGTCTTCATCACAGGCATCACCGGGCCGGTTGGCAGTTTTCTCGCCGATTATCTCCTTACCTTCCCCGACATCGAGATCCATGCCTTCAAACGTTGGCGCAGCGACCCGCGACCGATCGAGCATTTGTTTGGCCAGATAACGTTTCACGAGGGTGATATCGAAGACGCATTCTCAATAGAGCGCGCCATTGAGCGCGCTGCGCCTGATCGGGTCTACCACCTGGCGGCCCAGAGCTACCCCAGCGCCTCGTGGGACGCCCCAATCGCCACGATGCGCGCCAATGTCGAGGGAACGATCAACTTGCTGGAAGCCGTACGCCGCCAATGCCCCTCAGCGCGGGTGCATATCGCCGGCACCAGCGCCGAGTACGGATGGGTGGCCCCCGAAGACACTCCAATCCGTGAGACGCACCCGCTGCGACCGGCCAGCCCATATGGCGTCAGCAAAGTCGCCGCCGAACTCACCGGCCTGCAATATCACCAGAGCTATGGCCTGCACGTTATAGTGACGCGCTCTTTTAACCATGTCGGTCCGCGTCAGGGTGATCGCTGCGCGATGCAAACGTTTTGCCAGCAAATGGCCGCCGCTGAAGCCGGTCGCCAGGAATCGGCAATTCTGGTGGGCAATCTGGAGCCGCGCCGCGACTTCACCCATACCGCCGATGTAGCGCAGGCGCTGTGGTTGCTGCTGGATCGCGGCACACCCGGCGAGGTGTATAATCTGTGCTCCGGCCAGGCCACGCGCATTGGCGACATCGTCGATATCGTGCGCCAACAAGGTCGCGTCCCCGTCGAGATACGCGTCGATCCCGCCCGGTTGCGCCTCGTCGATGAACCGGTGTTGATGGGCGACCCACGCAAGTTGCACGCCGCTACGGGATGGGAGCCGCGCATCGGCATTGCGCAGATGGTCGCCGAATTGCTCGACTACTGGCGTGAGCGCCTGGGCTAAAAACACAGCCAGATTCGCCCCTCGTCATCATAGGTGTTATGGGAACGCTCTACATGGTTAGTACGCCGATCGGCAACCTAGAAGACATTACGCTGCGTGCGCTGCGCGTATTGCGCGATTCGACGCTGATCGCAGCAGAAGACACGCGCCACACACGCCGTCTGCTCAACCACTATGATATTGTCGTTCCGTGCATTTCATACCACGAGCACAACAAACTGCGCCGCCTCGACGACATTCTCAGTGCGCTCGCGAACGGCGACGTGGCGCTGGTATCCGATGCCGGCGCGCCGGCGTTGTCCGATCCCGGTTTTGAACTGGTGAACGCCTGCATCGCCGCCGGATTTCCGGTGACGCCGATCCCCGGGCCGAGCGCGCCGATCGCGGCATTAACCACATCCGGATTGTCGACTGATCGTTTTCTCTACGTAGGATTCTTGCCCCGACGCAGCGGAGATCGACGCGCGTTGTTCGAAAACATCGCGAACCTGGCGGTCACGCTGGTTTGTTTTGAAACGCCGCACCGTTTGCGCGGTGCGCTTAACGACATCCACGCAACGCTCGGTGATCGACAGATCGCCGTTGCGAACGATCTGACCAAGCGGTTTGAAACGATCCTGCGCGGAACGGTCAGCCAGATGATTGAGCGCTTTGCCGCCACACAGCCGCGCGGCGAATTCACCCTTGTTATCGCGGGCCAGCCGATCGAACAACGTCGGCGGCGCGACCAGCAACGCATCGCGGAAGCCGAGCCGCCCGCCGCGCCTCTCGATGAGGCGACCATCGCCCGACGCCTGACCGAACTCCGCGACCAGGGATTTGGCGGCAGCGCTGCCGCCCGCATAGTCGCCAGCGAAACGGATGCGCCCAAAAGCGCCGTGTATCAGATCTGGCTGCGCCTTGACGATGCAACACAGGATGATTGATCTAGGCAAACGCCAGGGCGGATTGCACCTCCGCCTGCAACTCATCGGGATAGAACTCCGCTCAGTGCAAAACGCGATCCAGGTCGCAAAAATGCACATGGGCGGCAGTCACATCATCGCGCAGGGTGCCTTCGACTACTTTGCGTCGCCATAATCCAAGGTGCAAATGCCCGACAGGCAACGTGTTGGAGCCTATAATCACGGAAGCGCCGAGCCTCCGCAAGTAATTGCTATAAATGCCGCACAACAGCGAAACACCCCGGCTGGATTACCGAGGTGCTTCACTTTGCCATCTTCTTGTTTTAGCGGCTAACACACTTACGTAGCAACGTACTGGTTTTTGGTTTTAAGTGGTATTTTGATCTTTAGGAACGTGCTGCAACTGGATCGGGACGTTGTGCTGGGATGTGATGGTTGAATGTCGGGCTGGGATGGTAGTGCGATGTTCTCCTAAAAACCAATAGCCTGTAAAACAGACGGCTTGCAGCGAGATTTGGTTGGAATGAGGGATATGTCGTTCTCAACTGCGCTTACACTATACCATATTCACTGCTCGCTGTACAATCATTCAATAGTCTTATACGCTGTACGCTCCAGGTACTAGCTCTTAAGCAACCGGAAGTACCATAAATAGCATCAAACACATAACACAACACCCTCTCACACAAGATCCCAAAGTTATGAATTATTCTTTGAAAATATTTTTTCATACGTTTGCTACACTATACATTATTATTGTATCACAAAAATGTCATTTTGCTAGATCTTACAGCTAACAAATTCGTTATTTTAATCTTATTTATCCAGACGCAATACAGTTTTTCGGCTACAACACCTAGCAAAACCCTGCGCCCAAAATTATATTATATTGCCAGGCATTTAGCGCGGCATGATGTAGCGAAAATTCAGGACTCCCGGATTGACGATGGATCTTTTGAAGGCTATAATCTGGCCCATTGCATTGAGACAGCGGAACACATGCTATCGTCTGTCTGCCTATCGTCATTTGTGTGCATTCCCCATCACCCAACGCTATGAAAGTGCTCTACATTGCCAGCGGCATCCCAGTTCCTGGCACACTGGGCGGCTCTACCCATGCGCTTGAAGTGGCCCGCGGGCTGGCGCGACGTGAACACACTATTCATCTGATAGCCGCCAGCCGATCGGGATGGGGCGGGCTGGCGCCGTTTGTGCGACCGGTCTCACACCCATTTGCCGGCTTTTTGCTGCACCACCAGGACATCCCCAAGAGTATTGCGTTTCTGGGCGCGTGGCCGATTCTGCGCTTGATGCGCGCACTACAACCTGACACTGTTATTGAGCGATATTACAACTTCGCTGGCGCCGGAATCTGGGCGGCGCAGCGATTGGGCATCCCCAGCTTGTTGGAAGTCAATGCCCTGATCATCGATCCGCCGACCGTATTCAAGCGCCGCCTCGATGACGCGCTCGGCGGGCCAATGCGACGTTGGGCGCTGGCGCAATGCCGCCGAGCAGATCGGATCGTCACACCGCTGCACACAACGACGCCGCCTGAGATTGCGCGCGACAAAATCGTTGAGTTGCCGTGGGGCGCTGATGTAGAGCGCTTCACGGCGATTGCCGAGCAACGTCTGAGACGACCGCCGGAGAATCCGCCCACGGCGATCTTTCTCGGCTCATTCCGCGCCTGGCATGGCGCGCTCGATTTCATTCGCGCGGCGCTACGGCTGCTGGAAGCGGGGCGAGATTATGCTTTCACGCTGGTCGGCGACGGACCGGAACGCCCGTTCGCCGAGCGGCTGGCAGCCGCATGGCCAGGCCGTTTTCGTTTTACGGGGGCGATCCCCTACGATCAGGTTCCCGGCGAGTTGCAATGCGCAACGGTCGGGGTTGCACCTTTCACGACCGCGCCCCACCCGGCGCTGCAATCGGCGGGATTCTTCTGGTCGCCACTCAAGGTATATGAGTATATGGCCGCCGGGTTGCCTGTCGTAACCACAGATTTGCACCCGCTCAATACGATCATTCGGCATGAGCGAGAGGGGATACTGTTTCGCGAAGGCGACATCGGCGACCTGGCCGCTGCGATCGATCGCGCGCTGTGCGATCCAACGGCGCGCATAATGGGGGCGCAAGCGCGCGAGCGGGTGGTCGCGCATTATTCATGGCAAAGCCACTGCGCGGATCTTGAGCAGATCCTGACGTCGATGATCGGATAAGCGCCTGGAATGTCTAAACATCACCGCACGGATAGGCATACTCGCAGTTGGCATCGGCAAAGACAGGAAACCGACTGCGAGCCCATGGTACAATACCGGATACGTACTGGCGTGCGTGAGGCCCGCATATGACGATACACATCCTTACACTGACGGTTGCAGCCCAGATCGCTGCCGGCGAGGTTGTCGAGCGACCGGCCTCGGTAGTAAAAGAGTTGGTTGAAAACGCGCTTGATGCCGGGGCGCGGCGAATCAGCGTGGAAGCACGCGGCGGCGGCGTGCGCGAAATCAAAGTTCAAGACGACGGATGCGGCATCCCGGCGAGCGAAGTCGAGCTTGCCTTTGAGCGGCATGCGACCAGCAAACTGCGGCAGGCCGATGATCTGTGGCGCATCGGGACGCTCGGATTTCGCGGCGAGGCGTTGCCAAGCGTTGCAAGCGTGGCGCAGGTCATTTGTGTTACACGCGCGTCAAGCGAAGAACTGGGCGTCGAATTGCGCATTGCCGGCGGGGAAATTCAGGCGCGAACACCGCGGGGCTGTTCGCCAGGCACCGCTATAGTCGTCCGCAATCTGTTCTACAACACGCCCGTACGCCGCGATTATTTGCGCTCGGACGCGACCGAACTCAGTGCGATCAGCGCCGTGGTGCAGCAATACGCCCTGGCCTATCCGGAGGTGCACTTCACACTGTTGCTCGACGGGCGGTTGGGTTTGCAAACCAGCGGCGACGGCGAGTTGCGCACGGTGTTGATCGAGCTGTACGGATTGGAAGTCGCCCGCCAACTCTTGCCTGTAGAAGCCGCTTACGGCGAAGGCGAAGAAGCTGTACGGGTCAGCGGCCTGGTTTCGCCGCCGGGGTTGACGCGCGGATCGCGCGGGTATTTGCACCTGTTCGTGAATCGACGGGTATTGCAGCCGCGCGGCGCACTGTCCGCGGTTATTGAAGATGCGTACCACACGCTGCTGATGAAGGGGCGGCATCCGCTGGCCGCACTGAATATCGACGTACATCCGGCGATGGTTGATGTCAATGTGCATCCGACCAAAAGCGAAGTCAAGTTCCGTTCCCCATCACGCGTCCATTCCGTCCTGGGGCGGGCGGTGCGCGCGGCACTGACAGAAGGCGCCGGGGTGCAAGCCTGGGCCGAGCCATCGCCGCTGATCGATGGCGTGCAACGACGCTTTGAGCTACGGCAGATCGGTCAGTCTCGCGAGACGGCCCAAACGACGCCGACTGCCTGGGGAGTGGGAGTCGGCGCGTGGGACGCACAACACAGTCGTTGGGACGTAGGCGGCGCTCAGACGACGCCTCCGCGCGATCAGGAGCGGGCGGTAGGGGATGGCACCACACCCGAAGCGGCTGCGTCGGCTGAAACCGCACCGGCCAGCAAATCCTCCGCCCTGCCGCCGCTGCGGGTAGTCGGCCAGGTCGGGCTAACATATATCATCGCCGAGTCGCCGGAAGGCATGTATTTGATCGATCAGCACGCCGCCCACGAGCGCATCACCTACGAGCGACTGATGGCCCAACGAGGCGGGGGCGCGCTGGAATCGCAGCATTTGCTGATGCCGCAAACGGTCGCACTCCCGCCGGCTGCCGCAGTCACGCTGCTCCGCAATGCTGAAGCGCTGACCGAATGGGGGTTCGGGATTGACGAATGGGGCGAGGGCACGGTGCGTCTGCGCGCGGCGCCGTCCGAGATCGCGCTCGATGATGCGCCGAAACTGCTGCTGGAGATGGTCGACCACCTGGAAGGACGCGGCGGCAGCAATCCGCACGACTGGCGCGAGGCGATCTTGACCACGCTTGCCTGCCATTCATCGGTGCGCGCCGGCCAGACACTCTCGTTCGAGGAGATGCGCGAATTATTGCGTCAGCTTGAACAATGCGTCAATCCACGCACATGCCCGCACGGTCGCCCGACCATGGTGCTGATCACGCCTGGCCAGCTCGAACGCCAGTTCGGACGGCAGGCGTAAGCGATCTTGCCGCCACAACGTCTCACACGACTTCAGAGACAGCTATTGGAAAGTAAGCAGCGGAGCAATTCCGGGATAGGTTTCGTGCGCCTGAAATCGCAGGCTATTGCAGTGGAGATGCGACAGGCGTCACATCCCCGCCGAGCGGCTATTTGGTGACGCGACGGAAACTGCGTGCGCCCGCCAGGAGCATAATGCTGGCAAGGGCGAGCAAGATGAGCAGCGCGCTGCCGATGACCGAACCAGCGTTTGATCCGGCCGGAATGCTGGACGGGCCGTAGAGCAGCAGGCGGAGCGCGTCGATGGTATAGGTAAGCGGGTTAACTTTCGCGATCGCCTGAAGCCAACCGGGCAGAAATTCTAACGGCAATTGGGCTGAACTGGTAAACAGGAGCGGCAGGGTCAGGAAGTTCGAGATCAAGAACGTCGCCTCGTTGCTGCGCGTTGTCAACGCCACGGTGACATTCAAGCCGGCCAGCATCAGGCCGAA
Source organism: Chloroflexaceae bacterium (assembly GCA_028282325.1). GTDB lineage: Bacteria > Chloroflexota > Chloroflexia > Chloroflexales > Chloroflexaceae > JANQID01. The sequence continues at coordinate 30,768 of JANQID010000058.1, forward strand.
GAGCAGTGCGATGCCCAAGGCTGCCAGAATGCCGGGGAGGCCATACGCATAGGTAATGGTCATCTGCAGGCCGCCGTCGCCAAAGCGGAGTCCAGCCAGGAAAGTCGCGAGCAGAATGATCACCGCTTGCATCAGCATACGAGTCATATCGCCGAGAATCTTGCCGAGCAAAATCGCCAGCCGATTGATCGGCGTGGTCAACAGTTTGCTGAGAAAACCGCTGTCGAGATCGCTTATCAGCCCCAGGCCCGATTGCCCGGCGCCGAAGAGGATGGTTTGTAAAATGACCGCCGGCGCAAAGAAGGCCAGGTAGCTCTGGCCGCCAAAGGCCTCGGCAAAGCCGGGAGCGCGTGCGATACGTTCAAAGATCTGGCCAAACAGCAAGAGCCAGACCATTGGCTGAACCAGCGAGAAGTAGAGGATCACCGGACGCCGCGCCAGCTTGGTAATCGCACGCCGATAGAGGCTCCACGTTTCGTTTATGAACGCCCCGGGTTTGCGCCTCAGCGCAAACCCGGCGCTCGCAGTCGTCGTATTCATAGTTGTCGCAATTCCTCTAGCGGCGTCGTCCAAATGGGCCGCCGCGCACATTGCGCCAGTTCTGCATCGGCGCCTCGTCACGGATCTTCGAACCGGTATGTTTGAGAAATACGTCATCAAGCGAAGGGTTAGACAGTGAGAGCTGCGCCACGCGCAGTCCCCTGGCGTCGAGCAGGCGCAGCACATCGGCGACTGCTTCGCCGCCGTTGCGGGTATAGACATTGAGTCCTTCATCAAAGCGGTCGATGCCGGAAATAAACGGCGCATCGCCGAGCACAGTCTGCGCCTGTTCGCTCTGTTGGGCGACGCTCTGGCCGTTGTTGGCAAAGCGTAGAATGATCACATCGCCGCCGATCTCTTGCTTGAGCTGGCGCGGACTACCGATCGTTTTGATCTGGCCCTGGTCAATGATCGCCAGCCGTTGACACAGCTTGTCGGCCTCCTCCATATAGTGCGTCGTGAGAAAGATTGTCAGGTTCTCCTGTTTATTGAGCCGTTCCAGATACACCCAGAGGTTGGCGCGATTCTGGGGATCGAGGCCGGTTGTCGGTTCATCCAGGAACAAAACACGCGGCTGGTGGATCAACCCTGTCGCCAGATCGAGCCGTTTGCGCATCCCTCCGCTGAAAGAACCGGCCGGGCGATGGGCGTCGCCGGCAAGATCCATCAAGTTGAGCAGCTCATCGGTACGACGGTGCAATGTGTTGCGATCCATATGAAACAGCTCGCCCTGAAGCAACAAATTTTCGCGGGCGGTGAGGTCGTCATCGACGCCAACCTCCTGCGCGGCATAGCCGATCAGGCGACGGACAGCGTCAGGATTCGCGTCGACGTCCAATCCCATAATGCGCATATCGCCGCTTGTCTTGCGCAGCAGCGTAATCAACATCTTGATCGTCGTTGATTTGCCGGCTCCGTTGGGTCCGAGAAAGCCGAAAATTTCGCCCTCTTCGACGTGAAATGAGATCGACCGCACCGCCTGCGTGCCGTCGGGATAAGTTTTCGTCAGATTCTGCACTTCAATAACAGGCGTCAAGGATTATCCTCCTGTTTCGGCAATAAGCCGTTCCACCATCGTTACCGCCCGTCCAAGCAAATCCAGTAACTGCTGTTGATCGGCGGAATCGAGCGAGTCGATAAGTTGTTGCATCTTGTCCATCCGTTGCGCATGGAGTTCATCCATCAGACATTGCCCGGCGTCGGTCAGCCGCAACAGCCATACACGACTATCATTGGCATGTCGTATGCGCTCCACCATCCCGGTATGCTCCAGCTTCCGAGCCAGCATCGTGACCGAAGGCGGGGTCAATCGCAACGCCTCAGCCAGATCTTTCATCGACGTCATGCCTTGTCTGGCAATGTGGCGCAGCGCCTTGAAATGCGAGATGCTAAGATCCAGGTGGATCATCTCGTTGAAAGCCGGCGACCGTGAAAGAGTATTGATACGATCGAGCAAATTGGCAAGTTGTTCTGACGGACTTGCAGCATCCATAAACAGCCCGAAAGTTAATTCGTCTAACTAACTACCAAAATAGTATACCACGCTTTGGAGGAGCAGTTGCGAGTCATATGGCTAGCGTCTGTCGGGGGAAGCAACAACTACCAAGCGGGGACTCTCGGTTGTATAGGCGTCGAGGTCATACGAGCCGTAGACCGAACGCACCAGAAACCCGGCGCGGGCGAGCAAATGCTCCATCTCGTAGCGATAAAACCAGCGCATCGTGAAGTTCATCACCCGGCGTTTTAATTGTCCAGTTGAGTCATGCTCGTCGTAGAAGTAGGTGACATGGCTGGTCTGGGCGGCAAGATCGCTATCGATGGCGACAAATTTGTGGACCCGATTGCCATCCAGGACGTAGGATCGTTCAAGCATTAGACGGTTGTCTTCTTTTGTCATCTGCATCAGATCGGGATTGAACAGGTCGATGATCAGCAGACCTTTGCGATCCAACGCCCGCCGCACGGTCGCCAACGCGGCAAGCTGATCGCCAACTTCTTCGAGGTGCATAAACGAATTTACAGCAACGAAGGCCAACGCGAAATGATTAGCAGGAAGACTGACTGTGCGCACGTCGCTTTCGATCAAGACGACGCGATCGCCGAGATCGGCTTGAGCGATCCGGGCGCGAGCAAGTTCCAGCATAACCGGCGAACTATCCACGCCGGTAATCGCATACCCTTCTTCGGCAAGTGGCAAGAGCGCCCGCCCGGAGCCGCACATCAATTCAAGAATCGGCCCGCCGGCGCGACGGGCCATCTCGCGAAGGAACACAATATCATCGATGTAGTCGCGGAAGTCAGCATCGTAGTAGCGGGCAAACGGGTCATAGCTGTGCATCAGGGCAATCCTGCGCTGAGCACGAACGCCGCCGCAAACACGCCGCCAAGCAACAACAAGCCCAGGATGCCGAACGCCAGCACTTTCGGACTGATGATCGGCTCGAATCCCGGCGGTTTGATTTGCGGCGATGACGATGTTGTGATGTCCGACGTGGCTCTTGACGACAACTGCGTCGCGTTGGGCGGAGGCTGCAACGAGGGCGGGCGCACCGGGCGCGGAGGGGATGAAACGGACGAAGCTGACGAAACAGGCGGCGGATTGGGGCGCGGAGGCGCAGGCGGGGCGGCACTGGTTGGCAGGCTGGTTTCCTTGGGCTTCCCGGCATTAACCGCCGTGTTAATGATAGAGGTAAGCACCGAGAATGCTATCAGTCCACCAATCAACACAAAAAGCAAGGTGTTTGCGGGCACAACGACGCCAAATACCTGACCAAGCACATTGGACAAGACGCGCGAAATCTGTGATCCGAATATAAGCGCCAGAAAAATCAGAATGCCAATCCAGTTCGACAGCGGGTTGCGTTTTTTTTGTTTAGGTCTCGATTGATCTTGCATAAGCGTATCTCCACAGTATCACGCAATGGAGAGTTCCACGAAATACGTGTTCTGTAATTGGCGCAAGCGCCTCAATTCATAGGTTCAGCGCGCACGATCAGGCGATGGGTATACACACCGATCGGAACGCACGTAATCAGGGTCAACGTCTCGGCAGCAGTCGGCTCCATCACCCATGTTTCGTGCGGCAACAGGGTCAGCACTTCACGCACAACATAGCGCTGTTTCTGATCACCAACAGCGACAATGACGGCGTCGCCGATTCGCGCCTCAGGCAAACGACTGAAGATAATGCCCCGATAGCCCACATGTCCGGCGATCACAATATTGCCAACCGTGCCGGGATAACCGGCGATAGGCCAGTAGTGCGCGGCGGTATAACGCGGCACATCCCATTCGCCATATGAAAACCCGGTCAATACGACGGCGGTGTCCACATCAATGCGCGGCATGTTGATATGCCGGGGACGCACAGCAGACCATGCAGCATCAGCCGAGTCAACCGGTCGCATCGCCGATACCGGCATGCCACTCCAACCGGGCGCGCTCAAAATACTGCACCGGTCGGCCATCTTCGACAAAGACTTCCGTTATTGGGAAGCCAAAAATCGGCAGACCGCCTTGCCAATCAAAAAACTCGCGAAAGCTATATGCCAGCGTATGGCCGGTCTCGCGAAAGAAGACCGGCTTGCCTGCCTGAGTATTCGCCTCGGCAGAAGCCGGCCACAGCGTGACAATGACAAGCAGGAGCAGCAGCACGCACCCGTATTTCATACACGCATTTCCATAAATCTTGAAAGCATCGTATCGTCTCGTTGCGTGTATTGTATCATGGGCGGCGGAACGAAGAATGGAGGATCGGCACATTCTGGCCGGATCCTCGTCATTGTGCGTCTACTTGGGCTGTTCGGCCCAGGTAGGAATAACACAGATGAAGGCCAGCGGCTCATCGCTGGCGGCCTCAAACTGATGCACCTCGTTCGTACCGGTAAAGACGGCATCGCCGACGGTGATGTCATTCCACGTATCGCCGAGCAATACCCGTCCTCGCCCCTGAATAACAACAACGCCATGCTGGTGCGGATGTTGATCGAAGGGCGTGTGACTGCCCGCAGGAACGGTGAAATAGCGCACGATAAAATCGCTTGCGCCATCTTCCTGGCCCACCAGAACGCGGCGGATAACGCCCGGCGCGGCTTCGCTGCGATACTCCTGCGTCGGTACGTCAGCGTACTCCCAGGTCCGCGCCTCCGTCGAGGCCACCTGTCGATGAATGCTCCCCATAAGCCCATCACTCCTTGATGTTTCATCAATGCGGGAAGAAACTGTGGATCGCGGCAGCGCGCAAAGAGCCCGCTTCGCTGCATTTTCACTATACCTGAGCCGCGCCGATTGTCAAACGCACCGCCCGAATACTACACAGAGGAAACTGCCGAGGAAGCGTCGGAATCGCACTGGGAAACGCCGACCTGAACGATGACCAGGGTGACATCATCATTTTGCTCGGCGCCGCCACGAAACGTAACTACAGCATTCCAAAGCGTTTGCAACATGTGGTTCGCATCGCTCCCTTTCGTGGAATACAATACCTGGCGCAACCGTTCGTAGCCGAAGATCTCGCGTCGCTCGTTCATCTCTTCAATCACGCCATCGCTAATCAATATTATCTGGTCGCCGGGACAGAGCTGAATGCTCCGCTCGTCATAGGATTCATCGGGCTTCGCACCGAGCGGCAGACCATTGATGACATTCTCTTCCACGGCGCTGTCGCGTTTGATAATAGGGTAGGGATGACCGGCATTGGAGAAGCGCAACGTAAGCGTTTGCAAATCGAGAATTCCGTAGAACGCCGTCACCATCTGCTTCACCGAGCGATCGCTGCACATAGTTTGATTGGCATTCACAAGCACATCGGCGGGCGAATCGGTTCGCCGAGCTTCATTGCGCAGAATGCTGCGCGTCATTGTCATTACCATCGCGGCGGCCAGACTCTTGCCAGTGACATCGGCCATCACAATTCCCAGCCGATTCTCGCCGAGATCGATAAAGTCATAGAAATCGCCGCTAGTTTCACGCGCCGACTCGGAGCGCGAGGCGATCGTCAGCCGATTGTCGGGAGCCGGCGGATCAGGGTACAGTTGTTGTTGCAGATCACGCGCAATTTCCAGATCGCGGCGCATCAAACTGTCATGAAAAATTTGTTGACGGGCGGCGTCGAGCTGTTGTTCGGCTTTGATTAGATTTGTTTGATAGAGCCAGGAGATAATGCCCAGCACAACGATAAATACGCTAATTGGAAAGCTAAAACCGAGACCATAGGCGCTATCATTCAGGTTGCCGAGCGAGTCTGTCGCCAGGGCAAAGGCGCCGGTGATCAACGCCACATTGAACACAGCGCTCCAGATAATCGCCCAGGGCCTGAGCAACATGCCCGCAAGAATCACCGTCAGCGCCAACATATAGCCGAACAACGCCGCAGCGGCCGGATTCTGAAAGATAACGATATTTAGAACAAAACTGAGCGCCAGGAGAACCTCAAGCGTGGCGCAGAACAACATTGTAGCGAGGGCGAATCGCTTTTGGGTATAAAACCAGAAGATAAGCAGTTGTATGCCTGCACTCGCCCCAACAATAATAAAATCCCAGATGTTCGAGGTGATCGGCGGCACAAGCATCACGATCAGGGAGACGATATGCAACCCTATTCCGCTCAAGATCAGGGGATAAAGCAGCCTGGCTTTATTTTGCAGTTCCGAATTCAATTCTAACGCAACCAATTCGCGATCTATGCGTGAAGAGATTGGGAAAGACATAGTGTAAAACTTGTTTTTGAGATGTAGCAGCGCGCCACCCGGATCACGCAATGACGATCGTCAGGATGGCGCGCCAGAAATATCCGCATTACAAGTCCTGGTAACTTCCGTCTACTTCCAGAAGCTGCCTTTGCCACCCACGAAAGGTCGAGAAATTTGATCAGGTGTTAGTTCTTTCTTGAGTTGCTCAACACTTTGCTTGACCTGCTCAACTTCATCGGGGGTCAGGCCTAAACCTGATGCTTTGATCGAACCTTCCGGATCAGCCATTAACTTCTCGCGAAAATCCGCGTCCATAACTGCGCGTCCGACCAGACGTTCGAAATCGGGGCTCATACATCACCTCCTAAGGTTACTATAAAGACCATACCAGACGACACGACCGTTCTTCCGTGCTTGATCCATTATGTAAAAAGTCAACGAATTGTCAAATACCGGGCTGCATCCCAAACAGCGAACGCATACTCGCTCGCCGCTCGCGTTCCTCCGCCCACATCTGGGCGTCTCTGGCCATATGCTGTTCGATCAGGTCGCTGAAGCGCGATGAATCATACGGCGCCAGATGATCAAGCGCCTGTTGCTGCAAATCCCGATGCGTCCGCTCGATACTGCTCCAAAAATCCTCGTTGTGAAGCTGAAGTCCCGCCAGGCGCTCCAGGTCAAGCTCGTCGCCAGGCTTAATCTTCCCATTAGCGTACAGATAGCTCATAAGCTGCGCCGAAACGTAGTTTATCCGCCCGCCCCGGAGGTCATCAAGCCAGTCGCTTGCGTCGTCGCCGATCTGACGAGCGGCGGCAAAGCAGTGCAACGCGGCGATCAGATCGCGCGAGATCGGCTGTTCAGGCGCAATGCCCGCCAGGTGAAGCTGGGCCAGCGTGCTAAAGAAGAATGGCGCTGCGCGTTCGATTATCCACGCGATTGTGAATTGCATCAGCCCATCGGGCGTCAGTCCGCTGATACGATCAAAATGGGCGTGTAACTCACGCGCATGAGCCGCCGCAGATTGAGCGGCAAAACGCTGAAACTCGCTCCAGCAAGGCGCCTCGGTGACGCCAAGCATGCGGTAGATCTCGACCATTTTCAGCAGTGCCAACTGCGCGCTCGGCAGATCCGCAACGATGGCGCTTCCATCAAGCAAATCGTCCTGAACGGAGTAGTATTGCCAGCCGTACAGATTGGCGACGCCCAGTTGGAGAGCGATGTCCGGGCTCACCGGAACCAGATCGCTGAGCCAGAACGGTAAAAGCGCGACGAGACGGCTAAATTCATATGTCGCCAGTTTGGCGAAGCTGTCCAGCGCATCATCACGCAGCGGAACATCGTAATGGGAAATGTCGAAATAAATCGTTGCAGTGATAGCTTGATAGCGCTGAGCATCGACTGACTGCTCAGCAACGGAGGAGATAGTATGAATTGGCGCCTCCTTATCTGAATGCATAACACTATGTTGCCCTATATATTACCACGACATCACCAGTGCAAAGCGTTGGGGGAAAATGTTATCATACATATGAACGTACGCCTATCGTAGAATCGCCATGGTATACGCGGCATCATTGCGCAAAGCATTGCGATATGGCCGCTTCTGTGCTATACGTGATACATTAAGCGTTGATGTAACCGACGCGTCGTCAATTGTTATACATCTTAGTTCCTGGGAGGTTCAGCGTGTCACCACACATCATCGTTGTTCGGGGATCGCTGGCTGGTCGTACATTTCCGTTGGGCGACGCCCCGCTCTCGTTGGGACGCAATCCGGACAACGATATTGTGGTGTCGGATCCGCGCGCATCGCGCCGCCACGCCGAAATTCGTCGCGAAACCGCCGGCTTTGTCCTCTATGACCTGGGAAGTTCAAACGGCACTTTGGTTAATGGGCAACGCATTCAATCTCGCGCGCTGCAACCCGGCGACGAGTTTGCGATCGGCGACTTTGCGTTTCGCTTCGACGCCCCCGCAGTCGCAGACGGTGAAACGCTGGTGGTTGGTTCGCCCATGCCTCCCTTCGTCGCCCCCGCAGAAGCACCCGCGGGCAGCGCGCCGCCCGGACAAGCCCCCTTGCCGCCGATGATCGGTTCGCCGCCGCCCGGTCGAACTCCAGCCACCGGGCATCAACCTCGCAAGCCGGGTCTGGCATTGCTGGCCGTCGTTGGCAGTCTCTTCGTCTGTATTGTGCTCGCCGGCAGCATTGGCGGTTACATGTGGTGGCAATCAGGGCGTAGTTCCGATGATCCTATTACGAATCCCGCGCCGGAAGCCACCATTGTCGCATCTTCGCCATCCGTCACCGTAGTCGCCGATCCTGCCAGTGAACTCCCTGATGATGCCGCAGATTGGACGGTGATGGTCTATCTTGACGGCGACAACAACCTTGAGCCTGATGCGCTGATTGATTTTATGGAAATGGCTGAGGTTGGCTCCAGCGATCAGATGCACATCCTGGTGCAGCTTGATCGCATCGCTTCGCCCGAACGCTGGGACGACGCCGACTATGGCGATTGGACCGGCGTCAAGCGATTTCGAGTTGAACGCGGTATGCAACCCACAGACGCTAATCAGATTGCCGATCTGGGTGAATTGAATATGGGCGATCCGGAAACGCTCGCCGATTTTCTAGAGTGGGGCATAACAACTTATCCGGCGCGCCGCTATGCGCTGGTGATCTGGGACCATGGCGCAGCATGGCTGGGCATCGCCAGCGATGACACCAGCGACGGCGATGCAATACTCCTGCCCGAATTGAGCGCAGCGCTCAATGACGCTCAGCAGCGCACCGGCATCGATAAGCTCGATTTGATCGGGTTCGACGCTTGTCTGATGGCGCAGATGGATGTGTTGCAGACGGTTGCGCCGTTTGGCCAGGTGGCTGTCGCAAGCGCCGAGATGGAGCCGAATGACGGCTGGGCCTGGGACATCTGGCTGGATGAGCTTGCGCGCAACCCTGAGCAAAGCGCTCGCGATATTGCGCCCGTCATTGTATCAAGCTACATTGACTATTATCAAGACACCGGATCCGACGAAGTAACGCTTTCGGCGTTCGATCTCAGTCAATCCGATCAACTGATCTCCGGCCTGGATGCGCTCTCAAACGCGATGCAGAAAAACTTGACCGGATCATTTACCGCCATCGGCCAGGCGCGCTCATTCGCAACGTTCTATGCACCGCTCTACGCCGAAGATTTTAGCGCAGTTGATCTCGGCGACTTCGCGCGTCTCCTTCCTGAGCAAGGCGCACACAGCGAGATTTCATCCGCAGCGCGAACGCTGTTCGACACGATCGAGCAAGTTCGCATCGCTCACGGCAGCGGAACGTATCACCCTAATTCGACCGGTCTCTCGATCTATTTTCCTCAGGTCGAAGAGTTGTATTACCCAATTTACGAGCGCAATTCGCCGCTTCCCAACCAAACCGGCTGGGATGAATTCCTGCGCGACTTGCATCAGACCAACGACATCGCGCTCACTCGTCCGACGATTAGCGACTTGAGCGTGAGTAGCACGACAGTCAGCACAGACGCCCCCGTTGCACTGAGCAGCACGGTGGCCGGTCAGGACATCGCCTATATTTTCACGTTCACCGGAACGCCGAATGCCAGTCGTGACACCGTTCGCCTGCTCAACATTGACTTCGTCTATCCGCCCGGCGTCGCCCCCACGGGCGATGCGCCATCCTGGGACACCAATGGAACTCAGTTGCGCCGTGATTGGGATGCCACAAGTTGGCACTTGACGAACGGCAATGAAACAATCAATATTCTGTTGGGCCCGGTCAAATATGGCACAAACATCTATGGCGTCGAGGGCGTCTACACATCACGCGACACCGGCCAAGAGATTGACGCGGGACTCATCTTTGAAATAGCCCAGGGACAAGGCATCTTGCGGCGCGTCTGGGGCTTTCCTAAGCGCGCCGGCAAGCAAGATCCACAGCCGTTTGAGCTTTCCCCGCAACCGGGCGATACGTTTACCGCCTATATCCGAACCTACGCCGATGAAGGCGATCATCTGAAACCGGACGTCGTCGCTGGCGAGACTATTGTCTTCGGCGATCAACCGCTGTCCGCATTTCTCGGTCCGGCGCCGGATGGCGACTACGTAACGGGATTTATGGTACGTGATGTATCGGGTCAATTCAGCTACCAATACGCCGATATTCGCGTCAGCAACGCTGCATCGCCGCAACAACCCACGCAGGAAGCGGATAGCGCCACACCGCAGGTCGGTGATGTTGAAGGCATGCTGGCCTATACTAACCGCCAGTTGCGCTTTGGGATAGACTACCCGGAAATGTGGGAGCCGTTCGATACCGGGCGCGACAAAATCGTTTTCTACAATCCAGCAAACACGGATGATACGTATTTCAGCATCGATGTCTATAAACTTGCAGCGTCTCCCGATGCCGCAAGTCTGGACATGTTGAATCAGTTTCTCGATCTGTTGAACGACGAATCAGGCTATGAAATCCAGCGAGAGATTGAAAGCTTCAACGTAGCCAGTCGCCAGGGATACGAAGCCGAACTCGTCTACGACAACCACGCCGGACGGCAAATCTACGTCGCCACGGTCGCAGTAACCAGCGAGAACACCAACCTCACCTATCTCTTAACGATCGAGGCGCCGATCGAGTCATTCGACCGTTACCTTGAGACCTTCAATACAATGCTGGCCAGTTTTGAGATCGAATAATACCAAACGAATTTGGATCTACCGCAAGCGGTCATTCTGAGCAAAGCGAAGAATCCCGGCTATCGGGGACGCTGAGACCCTTCGCTCTGCTCAGGGTG
>JANQID010000069.1 GCA_028282325.1 Chloroflexaceae bacterium
GCCGTTGACGTTTTCTGGCCATACGTTCCTCCACAAGCGATGCGACGATCCTACCAGATCTTTACTTCGCGTGTGGTCCAGTTTCTGGGGCCAATTATATGGATCGCCGGTTTTCCCGCGCTCCGTGTCGATGTCTGCCGATCAGCAGGGCTGCCTTCGTGTCCGGCATGGGCATAGGGGTTGATGACACCGCCCAACAGCCCGCCTTCACCGGCGCCGCTGGCAGGCGTCGGAATCGAAACCGGCTATCGGCACAGCACCGCCTCCAAAAGTCGCGTCCAGGTTAGGGCCGTGCCAGCGGCGTCGCCTGCGAGCCGATGTTGGGCAGCAGATTGACAACTAAAAAGCTTTACAATCCTTGCTGCATTTTGTGTATTTTCTACATGTTAATTTCCGAGCATAGTGGTTCATAATTCATATCACAGTATCGATTAAGCATCCATCCATCTCCCTTGACATATATCACTTCGAAACGGTATATGGCGATTTTGTTTTGGTCTGGATAATTGATATCAACCTCGATTATTTGCCTCCCTCTGCTACCATCAGAACTAATGATATCTATCCTGGTAGGATTTGCATTCCCTTGTCTTTCCCACCAATCCCTGTATTTTGCAAACCCACCTTGATCGTGGTTTGCTCGATAATTCACTGTAAGCATACTCCAGGCCTCTTCGTAGCGCTTATGGTTAATATACTCATAATATAGTACTACAAATTCTTTTGGTGACAAGTTGCTCGTAATATCTACGCTACCTGAAGTGTCAGCGGGAACTATTGTGTTCGATTCCATTGCTTCGGATGTGAAACTCACAAGAAAAGAGGGCGTTATTGTTGCATCAGAAGTTTTTATCGGTTGCCTAGTTGTATTGTCTAGGAGTTGAACAACAAAAAATACAAGGACACAAAGGGCCGTTGAAATTGCGGCAAGCATAACGAGGAGTCCTATTATAATAGGCCTAGCTAATTTCCCCTCCAAAATATCCCGAATAAAACTTTTATTCTTCTTGTTAAATACACTTTTTCTAGTTTTTTCTCGCCTCTTCTCTTCAAGTGCTTTAATCTGCCCTTGTAATGAGCTTATCTTCTCTTCAAGTGCTTTAACCTGCTCTTGCAATGAGCTTACTTCATTTGAGATGTGTGGCGGAACATCGATACCGTATTCGGCAGCCTGAAGTTCACGTTCGCGAAGACGATTACGTCTTTTAGCAAGCAACTTCTGATGATGTTCGAGTTCTTGCTCTATCTCGCCCTCGTCCTGATAAGCCTTCACTGTAGATCCTTATGCTTGATGAAGCCTGATCCGCCCATCTAAAATACTGGTACTATAGCCTGTTGTCAAGTACGATATTGGACTTGTTACTGTACTTTATCGTTATTTGTATTCGGCATGGGCATTTAGGATCGAAGAGCCACCCAATGCGCGGATACGCTGCCGCCGCAGGCGGTCCGATTTATCCGCTTGTTATGCGGATAACGTTGAGCTCAGGGGCGCGCTTTAGTACGTCCCCTGCAGCGACTGGTTAGCGGTTACTTTCAAGCCTCTCGACATAGAAGAGCTCCGGATCTCCCTCGTCGAGGTTGTATACCGTGCCACTAGGTTCATATGATACCAATTCAACTGGCACATTCGGCAAGGTTGGTGTACGATGGAGCCATCGGATTCCACTCCCTGTCATTGGAGGTATCAGATGTATCGTGCGCTCCCTGCGATTGCCGAGTCCGCCGACGAGTTACATGCCTTGCTGAAAGCCGAACGGCACCCCAAGAAGCACCAGCGGCTTCATGCGCTCTATCTGGTGGCGAGCGGTCAAGCACGCACCAAACAATCCGTGGCAGCCCTGCTCGGGGTGCATCGCGACACCATTGGCGCCTGGATGGCCACCTATGTCGATGGAGGCTTATCCGCCTACCTGGATCTCTATGTCCCGTCCGGCAGAGCACCCGCTGTTCCGCCCGAGGTCGAGGCGGAACTCGTGCAGGCGCTCCAGCGTCCCGAGGGGTTTGCGTCCTATAGCGAGATCCAAACCTGGCTGCGGATCAACTACAGCATTCAGATGCAATATAAGGCACTCCACAAGTTGGTCCATCACAAATTGAACGCCCGTCCAAAGGTTGCGCGACCCAGTCATCGAAAAAAAACCGGCGGCCGTGACCGCGTTTCGGGACCAGGTGGCAGCGCAGATCCAGGCCGCCGTGCCACCGGATACGCCGCTCCCGGTGGAGGTGTATGTGCAGGATGAAAGCCGCTGGGGGCTGCGCACCGCGCAACGGCGGCGGATTACGATCCGAGGGGTGAAGCCGGTGGGCACGATGCAACACGAGTATGCCAAGACATGGCTGTACGGCGCGATAGCACCCGCCAGTGGCGACGCATTCTTTTTGCTGTTGCCGCACCTAGATACGACGAACATGCAGGTCTTTGTGGACACCTTCGCCACCACCTATGCGACAACCTATAACGTCGTGGTGCTCGATAACAGTGCGGCACATACCACCAAGGATCTCCGCCTCCCGGACAATATGGCCTTCGTTTTTCTCCCGCCCTACAGTCCGGAGTTGAATCCCGCTGAACGGGTGTGGCTGGATCTCCGCGGGCGGATGGCGTGGCAGCAGTTTGCGGATCTGGAATGTTTGGAAGATGAACTGTGTGTGCATCTGGATCAGTATGATGCGGCAACCTTCCAGTCGCTCACAAGCTACCCCTACCTGATCGAGGCAATCCATACCGTTGGGCCGTGGCCGGATACTGCCACCTTGCGGAGTATATAATTCGAATTGGTATTATCTTTGTCCGCCTCACTCATCTTTGGCTGACGTCCGCCGCTATGGCGATAGTCCAAGGCTGTCGGGCCTTGCTCATTGTAGGTGTGGACCCACTTCAGGACCGTTTGCACACAGCGCTTGATCGTTCGGGCCCACTGACTGGCATTACATTGTTCTGTGCCGATCATATACAGCGCTTGAAATCTTTCTCGGCTCCGCTTATGGTCTGCTTCTATCGATTTTTCTCGAATTTCTGCGGCCCTTTGCTGCCATTTTTCAAAGTCAGGACGGATCATTTTGGCTCCTTTTTCTTAATCTTAGGTTCATCCGTCCTACTATACCTGCTTTTGATCGAAAACTTTAATTCTCTTTCTGTTTTCAGTATAGTAACCAGCCCGTTAAAACGACACCAGTTTGATTATAAACCAATTCTGTCGGCAAAACCACTCCGATTTTTAACCGGTTTTGCTGGCAAAATCCCATCGAAGCCGAGTACAGCTTCGACAGTCGCTTGCAACGATGTGTTGGGTAAATTCTTCATCGTTAAAGGCGCATCTTTAGAAAATTTTATCTTTCGCCCAAAATATTACCAGATACTGAATTCCACCTACAACACACAAAATCACAATATCCAGCCTAGCAAACTCACCTCAATGCATGTATAATGACATACTTCCATACACATATAAAAAATGGGATGGCAAAGATGCGCATCAGAAAAAGTTTGTTACTACTGGTACTGTTTTTGGCCCTAGCGTTGTTGGTAAATTTACTAGCACTGGGCTTTTTGGCCCGCACTATCACTGGCACGCTACCGACCATTGCCGCCGACGTGGAGGATCAACTGCTGGCGGTGCAGATGCAGGCTCGTTTGCGCGACTCAGAGGCGGCCTTGTATCGCTATTTAATGGAAGGAAAACCGGGCTTTAAAAGCCACTTCCGGGACCTATTGCAATATTTTGCCGCAGATGTTGATCGATATAACATCAGCGCTGTCTCAGATCAGGAACAACTTTGGGCCACGGACCTGTCGGAAACCCACCAACAAGCCGACGTTATAGCCGCCGACTTGATTCGACTGCGCGATGCCCAGGATCTGTCGCTACTGCACATTGAGGATGCGGAGCTTAAGCTTGCAGCTTTTCTGGCCCACCAGGTCCGGGTGGCCCGCCCCGAAGACGATGCCTTGTATCAAAACGCCGTGAGCGGTATGCAAGAATACCTTAACGAAATGTCGCTGGCTATTGCCTCGTATCTGGCCTCCCCCGATCCTGCCGAACTGGTGCGGTTTGATGAAGGCGTGATTGGGTTTCAGCATCATTACAATGTCTTTAAATCACTCATTCAAACAACAGAAGAACAATTTTGGAGCGACTACATCGGTAACCTATTCAACCAGATCAAGATTACGGGCACTTTTCTCATGCAAGGGCGAGACCGACAACAGCAGCAGTTTGCCACGTTTGCCGACAAGCTGCAACAAGCGGGCGATGAGGTACTGGTTGGTCAGATTCAGCCCCACGCTGCCGAAAACCTGGCGGCAACCCAACAACAACTGGCTACCGCTATGAATCTGGCTATTGCCAACAGCCTGTTTGTAGCTGCCCTCTCTTCGGTGGTGGCCGGGACGATCACCTGGCCCCTCCTACGCCGCATCGACGTCGGCATCGGTTCGCTGGTAGGGGGGGCCGAGCGCGTGGCCACCGGTGACCTGTCGGAACCGGTCTCCTTGTCCGGGGAGGATGAATTGGGGCAACTGGCTGGTGCTTTCAATAGTATGATGACCGATTTAGCTATTCGGGAGCGACGCCTCACGGCCCGCCTGTCCGAGTTGGAAGCCCTGCGCCAGGTCAGCCTGCAGTTGACTAGCACCCTCGACCCTGACCGTGTACTCGATACCATTGCCTCCAGCGCCTTACGCCTGGTCAACGCTGCTGAAGTACGTATTTTTGTATATGATCCGCAACACCTAGAGTTTGCGGCTAGCATTGCCGCCGACAGCTTCGAAGGCCGGTCTCCGCGTGTTCCGCGTGATGGGGGTATCACCGTTACCGCGGCCCAAACCGGGCAACTCCAGGTAGTCAATCACGCCGCCCAACACCCGCTCTACACCACGTCGGAAATGCGGAAGTGGGGTATTAGGGCCGCGGCTGCTTTTCCGCTTAAGCAAAATGATCTGGTTACCGGGGTGTTGGGCGTGTCGCTGAATGACCGCGACTCCTTCAGCGATGACAACCTGCGTATTTTGCAGCTATTATCGGATCAAGCAGCCATTGCTTTGGCCAACGCCCGGCTGTACGAACGGCTGGCCGTGCGCGAAGCTCGGCTGCACACCCTGGCCGAGCAGCTTTCGCAAATTCAAGAGGAAGAGCGGCGACGCATTGGCTTGGATTTGCATGATGGTCTCACCCAACTGCTACTAAGCGCCAATATGCATCTTGACACCCTGACGGCGTTGGTTAACGGATTAGAAGTGCAGGCTGCCGCAGAACTACAAATGGGACAGGCGCGGCTGCGTGAGGCCATTAAAGAGGCTCGTTGGGTGGTTTCGGAACTGCGCCCGGCGGCGTTGGAAGATTTTGGATTGGTTTCCGGTGTGCGCCAGTACGCCACCGAACTGAGTGAATTGGAAGCCTGGCAGCTTGAATTTGTGGCTGACCTGGGGCATGTTAAACTGAACCCGGCAGTTGAAACTGCAATCTTTCGCATCGCTCAAGAAGCTCTGACCAATGCTCGCAAATATGCCAACCCCGAACGTGTCCGGGTGTCGTTGCATATTGATAAAAATAATTTACTGCTGGAAGTGCGAGATTGGGGGCGTGGCTTTGACGTCAACTCGCTTGCGGATGGGCGTCGCCATTTTGGCCTCACCGGCATGCACGAGCGGGCTATGCTTCTAGATGGCGACCTGAAGATTGAAAGTTGGCCTGGAAAAGGCACCAGAATTGCCGTCCAAATTCCCCTGTACGCTGTGGAGAAGAAATGAGCCAAAGTTTTGCTGAAAAAATTACGGTTTTAGTGGTCGACGATCACCCAATGGTGCGTGAAGGTTTGCGCAGTATGCTGACTGCGCCCGACGTGCAGGTGATTGGCGAGGCCGGCAGTGGCCGAGAGGCTGTGGCGTTGATCCAGCAATTAATCCCGGTGGTGGCGCTGATGGATATTCGAATGCCAGATATGGATGGACTGGATGCGTTACAAGCTATCAATAACCTCAATGTTAACACCCGCGTTGTCATCATCACTACCTATCGTAGCACGGCTTACCTTTTGCGGGCGCTGGCCGGCGGGGCTGCCGGCTTTGTGTTAAAAGATATCCCCCGCAAAGAGTTGCTGACCACAGTGCGGGCTGTGGCCAGGGGCGAATCTCGCGTGGATCGCGAGTTCTTGCAAAATGTTCTGCGTGATTTGGATGATCCCCCGGAACACCTGCCCGACGACGACCCGGTCTTGCCGGAACCACTCACCCCCCGCGAGATGGACGTGCTGCGCTTGCTGGTAGAAGGATTGACCAATCAAGGCATTGCTCAGACGCTTATGCTGAGTCCCGGCACAGTAAAAAGTTACCTGCAAACGGTGTTTCAAAAGCTCGATGTCTCGGATCGGACGCAGGCCGCAGTCAAGGCCATTCGGCTGGGATTGGTCAAATGACTCAGGCCAACACCTCCGGATTCAACACATTCTCTGGCCGGCCCTTGAAAAAGTTGACCACATTTTGAAAGGCCACACCAAAATAATATTCATAACCGTGCATTTCCACGTAACCCAGGTGAGGTGTACACAGCACGTTGGGTATAGTCAAGGCCCAATAGTTCACATCATAAATCGGCTCTTGCTCATACACATCCAACGCGGCCCGGCCGGGACGACCTTCAGTGAGCGCCCGCTTCAACTAGACAGGCCCGGCTGGTGTTGACAAACAGGGCGGTCGGCTTCATCTACGCCAAATCTTCGTAGCGCACTAGGCTGGTGGTGGCCGGTTTCAGCCGCAGGTGTAGGGTCAGGACATCGCTCTGCCCGAAGAAACTATTTTTATCATCAGCGGCTTGAAAACCATCGGTTACGGCCTGCTGCCGCGATGACTCGCTGCCCCACACCAACACCGCCATCCCAAACGCCGCACCGTACCGCGCCACCCGCCAGCCAATTTTGCCATAGCCCCAAATCCCTAGCGTTTCACCTTCCAAACAATCACCGATGTTGGTTTGCCAGTGCTCTGCTTTCATCCCGTTCACCGCCGGTACCAGCCGCCGCATAGCAGCCATAATTAGCGCCCAGGTCAACTCTGCTGTAGCCACCGGCGAGCCAAAGCCTTTTATCATCTGGCGATCATTTCACCCCCTCCATAGGTTGGTCAACATACCCGTGAAGTGTTACAAGAAGTTGGTTATCTCTCAACAGAGATCGATGATTTATATGAACGGGGAATAATTGCCGAGCCGGAGCCGGTGATGGCCTAATACCGTTAGCGTGTGTCCCTCCAAATGGTAGGAAGCAAATCCCTCCGTTTGGGGGTAGTTGACTTTAATCTAATTTGATAATCTTAATCCACCCAACTTGCTAACAAACCTCTGTTCAACTTTTCGCCCGGCGGCTTCACAGCATGAGCATTTTAGCTGGCGCAGAAGAGGCCGATGCAGCCAAGGTGTCGCTCATTCACTTTACCCGCGTGGTGTTACTCTTTATTATTGTCCCGTTGATGGTCAGGCTACTGAAAGAGTCGAGCCTTCTCTAAGGTATGGCAACAAAAGATAACCCCCTTTAGTTTCGACTCTAATTATTTAATTTCCATTAAGGAGGAATGTATGAAAACGAAGAAGTTTCTACTCATTTTAGTGGTTTTACTGATCATGGTATTGGTGGCGGCCTGCGCCCCCGCCGAAGAACCACCGCCCCCGACCCAGGGAGAAGCAACTCAGGAAGAGGCGGCCCCGGCAGAAGAAGTCTCTTCCGCAGAAGAGGCTGCGCCTGCTGAGGAAGCCGCTGCTGGTTTTACCCCTGGCGGGGTGGAGTGTATCGCACCGGCCAATCCTGGTGGCGGCTGGGACTGGACGTGTCGCTCGGTGGGCCAAACGCTGAGCGATGTTGGCCTGGTTGACGGTACGGTCAAAGTGACCAATATGGCTGGCGGCGGCGGCGGGGTGGCTTTTGCCAACGTGGTTACCCAACAGAATGACAACGACAACCTGCTGGTGGCAGCCAGCCCGGCCACTACGCTACGTTTGGCTCAAGGGCAGTACGGCGAATTCACCGAAGATGATGTGCGCTGGATTGGCGCGGTGGGCGCTGATTTCGCTGTGATTACAGTGGCTGCGGATAGCCCCTACGAAACTCTAGAAGACTTGATTACGGTCTTGCAAGAGGACCCCGGTTCAGTCAACTTCGGGGGTGGCAGCGCCATTGGCGGGCAGGATCATATGAAGGTGATGGTACTGGCCCAAGCTGCCGGCATTGACCCCCTCACTCTGAAATACACACCCTTTGACGGCGGCGGAGAAGCGATGACGGCTATGCTCGGCGGTTTTGTCGATGTTTTCCCCGGCGATGTCTCTGAGGTATTGGGGCAGTTGGAAGCGGGTGAAATCCAGGTACTAGCGACGCTAACCGCAGACCCGATGGGCGGTATGCTGGAAGGTGTGCCGACAGCCAAAGAGCAAGGCTATGATGCCGAATGGATTGTTTTCCGTGGCTTCTATGGCCCCGGCGGGATGAGCGACGAGGCCTACAACTACTGGGTCAACGCTCTGGGCCAAATGGCCGACTCCCCCGAATGGGAAGAACAGTTGCAGCAGGGCGGTCTGGAAAAGATCGTTCGTCTTGGCCCCGAATTTGAACCCTTCGTTAGCACTCAAATTACCAACTTCCGCCAACTCAGCAGAGATTTGGGCTTAATCGAATAAATTTTCCACAAACGCAGACCTCATAGGTTTCAAAGACCTATGAGGTCTTATTTTAGTAGTCACAAGGAGGTTGGACTATGACTACTAATCTCACCGACCGAGTTACTGGCGTGTTTCTGCTGTTGTTTGCCATCTGGTATGGCTATCGCACCACCCTGTTCAAAGTGTCATTTATGGCTGATCCGGTTGGCCCTAGAGTTTTCCCGTTAGGTCTGGCTATTCTAATGGGTGTTCTCAGTCTGTATCTAATTATCAAACCAGACCCTAGCCCGGTCTGGCCCGGTTCAAAGACCTGGATAAGAATCGGGTTGATTACCCTCACTTTTATCGTTTACGCCTATCTGATGGTGCCAATTGGTTTTGTGCTGTCCACTACCTTTGAAATCACGGCGCTGGCCTTGATTTTTCGGGGGCCGCCGCTCAAAAGTATTATCGGCGCGTTTCTACTTAGCGCCGCCCTGTACAGTTTGTTTGATATACTCTTAGACCTCAGCCTGCCAACCGGCTCAGTCTTTCGTGGATTGTGGGGGTAGGTCTCGATGGAAATTCTCAACTTTCTGTTCGAGGGCTTTGCCATTGCGCTAACGCCCTTCAACATTGCGATGGCTTTGGCCGGTTGCTTCATTGGCACCGCCGTGGGTATGCTACCCGGAATCGGCCCGGTCAACGGCATTGTGGTGCTGATTCCGCTCACCTTTGCTTTGGGCCTACCGCCTGAGTCGTCGATAATCATGTTTGCCGGAATTTACTACGGCTCGCAATATGGTAACTCTATCAGCGCCATTTTGCTCAACGTACCCGGTACTTCCGCTGCGGTCATGACGGCGATGGAAGGCAATGCGATGACCAAAAAAGGGCGCGCCGGCCCCGCATTGGCGATGTCGGCCATCGCCTCATTTTTTGGCGGTACGGTCTCGATAGTAGCCTTGATGCTGTTTGCGCCGGCGCTGTCAAAATGGGCCATCCGTTTTGGTCCGGCGGAGTACTTTGCCCTGATGGTGTTTGCCTTCTCCACCCTGTCCAGTTTATCCGGTAAAAATCTCATCAAAGGGCTGTTGGCCACTATGATGGGGCTGATGCTGGCTACGGTGGGCCTAGACCCGGTCAGCGCGGTTGATCGTTATACCTTTGGTCAACTCAAACTGCTAGACGGGCTTGATTTTGTGGTCGTGGTCATCGGTTTCTTTGCCATTAATGAGATTCTGCGCTACGCTGAAAACATCCACGACCAAGAGGTATTTACCAAACTGGGCCGGGTGATGATTACGGCCAAAGAGTTTGCGATGTCCTTTTGGACGATGGTGAGAGGTGCGGCAATTGGCTTTTTTGTCGGCGTCCTGCCCGGCGCAGGTGGCACCATTGCCAGCTTTGTGGCCTGGACCACTGAACAGCGCCTCGTTGACCGGCAAGGCACCTTTGGCACCGGCGACATTCGGGGCGTGGCTGCGCCGGAGGCAGCGAATAACGCTTCAGCCAACGGGGCAATGATTCCCTTGCTCACGCTGGGCGTCCCCGGCAGCGAAACCACGGCGGTCATGCTGGGCGCGTTGCTGGGGATGAACATCACCCCCGGTCCGCTGTTCATTGCCAACAACCCCACTGTCTTTTGGGGGCTAATCGCCTCGATGTACGTGGGCAACGTCCTGCTGCTAATTCTCAACCTGCCGTTGGTGGGCATTTTTGTGCGGATTTTGAAAGTTCCTGGCTGGTTTTTAATGCCGGCGGTGGTGGCTGTTAGCTTTGTGGCGGTCTATTCCGTTAACAACAGTCCATTCGATATCCTGCTCATGGCTGCTTTTGGCATTATGGGCTATCTATTATACAAAACTGAGTTCCCGCTGGCCTCTGTAATCTTGGGGTTGGTGTTGGGGCCACTGATGGAAAACAATTTGCGGCGGGCGATGTCGCTGAGTGATGGCGACTGGACCTATCTTTTCAGCAGTCCGATTGCCATTGGTCTGTGGATTGCCGCTATAGCCAGCCTGTTCCTGCCGCTAATAATCAAACGATTTGGCGCAGCGTCTGAAATTTCTAAGGAAGAGGTGAATTAACGTTATTAATTGTACAGATACGGATAGGTTGAACAAAAAGGGTGCACAATTTGCACTCTTTTTATTTTGTAACCGCAATACCGTGCCACCCAATGCGCGGATAAGCTGCCGCCGCAGGCGGTCCGATTCATCCGCGCATTATGCGGAGCGCAGCGGAGCAGACAAGCGATGAAGCGTGCTTATCCGCGCATTATGCGGAGCGTAGCTCCGCATAACATGAATTAGACGGCAATCGCGCGGCCTATGATCACCCAGAGCAATGATAGGCGGTGATCGCGCCTTCTATCATCGCCCGGAGGCATCATAGACAGCTATCCATCGATCTATCACTCCGCCGGGAGCGCTGTTCAACAGACGCGTATCCTGGCAGACAGGCTAATGATAACATGCCGTTTGGTACTGTGCAAGGGAGTGCAAATGTCGCCGGCTAACCGGACCGCAGCCTCGGCGCCGCGCGTCGCCCGCTGAAGGATAGGCCATCTCCGCGCCTCCGCGTGTCGCCGTGTCGGCGCGCCAACCTACTCCGGCCTCAACGCGCGATATACGGCCCCGGCAGGTGTGAGTGTGCTCTGGAACAGGATCGGTGGCCCGCCGCTCCAGGTGATCGGACGGGGCGGGGGCAAGCGGCGTACGGCTGCGCCGAGGTCGGCCTGTTGCACCGGGGTTGCGTCGCGGCGTACGCGGCCAAGCGTCAGGTGGGCGCGGAAAGGACGCGTATCGAGCGTGAAACCGAGCGCGACGAGCGCTGCGCCTACCGCTGCGTGGAGGCGCTCCAATCCGCCGAAATGGTCGCCGACGCCGACCCAGACCACCTGCGGGCGGCGCAGGTTGGGAAACACGCCCGCCGGCTCCAGGCGCAGGCTAACCGGCGGATCGACGGGAACGGCGGCCAGGGCGGCGAGAATGGCGGGCGCGCGATCATCGGCGACCTCGCCGAGGAAATGCAACGTCAGATGGATCGACTCCGACCGCACCCACTTGACCGGGTGCGTGCCGGAGCGCTGGAGCCGCTGCCGGATTGCGTCGATCTCGACTCCGACCGTAGGGGGAAGATCGAGGGCGATGAACAGGCGCATACGCTAACGTTCGTCGCTGGTGCAACTCATCAAGGCGCAGTTCTGGCTATCCATAACCGCCTCGCCGGGTGTCGGGCGCAGGCGTATATATTCGCCATCGGACTGCAAGATGCGCGTGCGGACATTGTCTTGCAGATACGCTTCCAGGATCGTATCACGCACCTGGCGCATCAGGCGTGGATCCTCCAACGGGAAAAGTTGCTCGACGCGCTGATCCAGATTGCGCTCCATCAAGTCGGCGCTGCTCAAATACACCTCGTCGGCGCCGTTGTTGGCGAAATAGTAGATCCGGCTGTGCTCAAGAAAACGTCCGACGATGCTGCGCACCTGGATCGTTTCGCTCCGGTCGGGGATGTTGGGGCGCAGGCTACACATCCCGCGCACGATCAGGTCGATGCGCACGCCGGCTTGAGACGCGCGATACAACGCGTCGATCATCTTCCTATCCACCAGCGAATTGACCTTGAAGATCAGATGCCCATTGCCGTGCTGGCGGTGGCTCTCGATCTCGCGCTCGATCAGCTCCATGAGGCGCTCGCGCAGTGTCACCGGCGCCACGCCGAGCGCACGATACCTGCGCTGGCGGCTGTAGCCAGTGAGGAAGTTGAATAACTCTGACACATCCGCGCCGATGTCGGGCCGGCAGGTGAGCAGACCCAGGTCGGTATACAGGCGGGCGGTGCTGGCATTGTAATTGCCCGTGCCGAGGTGAACATAGCGCCGGATGCCGTCGCTCTCCTTGCGCACGACCAGCGCCAGTTTGGCGTGGGTTTTCAACCCGACCAGACCATACACCACGTGGACGCCGGTGCGCTCTAAGGCGCGGGCCCAGCCGATGTTATTCTCCTCGTCGAAACGCGCTTTCAGCTCAACGAGCACTGTCACTTGCTTGTTCTGCTCGCGGGCATACATCAGCGCGCGAACGATCGGCGAGTTGCTGCCGACGCGGTATAACGTCTGCTTGATCGCCAGCACGTTGGGATCATCGGCGGCGGCCTGGATAAAGTTTACGATAGGCGCAAAGGAGTCATAGGGGTGATGCAACAGAATATCGCCCTGGCGAATGCTCGTGAAAATATCCACCGAGTCGTGCAATACGGATGGCATATGCGGCACGTGCGGCGGGTCCTTGAGATCGGGACGATCAAGACCCATCAGCGTCATCAGGTCGGAGAAGCCGAGCGGCCCGTGCATAGGATAGAGATCGATCAGTCCGACCTTGAGATTATTCAACAGCAGTTGGCAGATCCGCTCCGGCATGGCGTCATCAACCGTGACGCGCACGACTTCGCCGAAGCGTCGCTGGCGCACTCCGGCTTCAATCGTGCTAAGCAGGTCGCCGGCCTCGTCCTCTTCGATCTCCATATCGGCATTGCGGATGACGCGGAAGGGATAGGCCTCCACGACTTCCATACCCGCGAACAGCGACGAAACGTGGGCGATGATCACTTGCTCGATCCAGATGAAATAATGCAAGCGCTCGCCCATCAACCCTTCCGGACCGTCGCACAGGTCGGCGGGAATGGCGATCAGCCGCGGCAATACTTCCGGCACCTTTACGCGCGCAAACAGCTCGCCCTTCTCCGGATCCTGGATCGCCACGGCCAGATTCAGGCTCAGATTCGAGATGTGCGGGAAGGGGCGGCTGGTATCTACCGCCAAAGGCGTCAACACCGGGAAGATCTCGCGCTCGAAGTAGTCTCTGAGGAACTCGCGCTGCGCCGCATTCAAGTCGTCGTAGTGAACCAGATGAATGCCAGAGTCGCGCAAACTCGGCAGGAGGTCTTCAAAGAACAATGTGCGTTTTTGCTCAAGGATCGGCTGCAACGCCCGGCGGATCGCCAGCAGTTGCTCGCTGGGTGTCAGCCCGTCGGCGGAAGGTTTCTGCACGCCGGCGGCGATCTGCTGCTTGATGCCGCTGACGCGGATCATAAAGAATTCGTCGAGGTTGGAGGCAAAGATAGCGAGGAACTTTACGCGTTCGAGTAGCGGGTTCTGCCGATCGAGAGCTTCTTCGAGCACACGCCGATTAAATTCAATCCAGCTTAGCTCGCGATTGAAGTAAGGAGTGTCAGGGTTGGGAAGCATAAACTCCTGCTCTATGATGTTGAAAGATGCGCGTAACACCATAAGAGCTGCCTCCATGCAGCTTGTAATCGGCAGATCTGGCACACTTCATCGTATGTCGTATGAAAATTCTGTAATATTATGGCGACGCAACATAGTATAGCAGGCAACTATCGCATGGGCAAGCGAGGGACAATCAGAGTATGGTATGATGTCGCCGTTCTCTCAGCATACGTCGATACTGAATAACGCGAGTTGCGCGGTTTCCCACAAGCGCGGAGTCTCGGAAAATCTATGACCCTCCGGAGCACCGCATAATTCGCGTGAATAAGGTTATGTCGATCACACACGTTATCCAGGTGCGCGTGCGCTATGCCGAAACCGATGCCCAAGGCGTCGCTCATCATAGCAGCTACGCCGTCTGGTTTGAGTCAGGGCGTGTCGAGTTGCTGCGCGCCCGTGGCGTGAGCTATCGCGATTTCGAAGCGGCGGGCTATATGATCGTCGTTACCGATTTGCGCATTCGCTATCGGTCTGCTGCGCGCTTCGACGATCTGCTGATCTTGCACACGACGCTGACCGATGTGCGCAGCCGGACGCTGGCGTTCGAGTATGAGATACGCCGCGAGGATGGCCTGGCGCTGGTCGCCGGGCGAACGGATCACGTCGTGCTTGATCTGGCGAGCAGACAGCCCGCGCGCCTGCCGGCGGAATTAATCGAGGTGCTGGGCTTGACAACGGATCAGTGATTGCAATGAAGAAGGGGGTTGGCTATGCGGATTACGATTGAGTTCTGCGTCAAGTGAAACTATACCCCGCGCGCCGCCAGGATGGCGGAAGAGTTGATTACTGCGTTTCGCCCGCCGCTCGGACAGGCCCATCCAATTGAAGAGGTTGTGCTGCTTCCTTCGGATGATGGGCGCTACGAAGTGACGATTGACGGCGATCTGGTGTATTCCAAGGCCGCCGTCGGTAAACACACCACGAACGAATACATCGTTGAGCGTGTTCGCGAGCGTTTGCCGTCGCAGGAATAAGCCGTACGAGGCGCTTGCCGGAGTGCGGTACTTTCAGTCCTTGCTTTCGGTCAATTTTTGCCCTCCGGGCAAAAATTGACCGAAAAAAGATGTTCACTTCCGCTCTGCCGAAGGCGAATCCGGCATTACTCGGTGCGACGGCGTAATTCCTGTAAATAGAGAGATCAGACGAAGGTATAGATAATTGAGGACTGGAAGTCCTTGAAAGACTGCCAGTCCTACAGCCACATTGTACGGCTTCTAACTGATTTATCTATAAGGATCTGCCAGATGCTCCAGTCCATTCGTCGCGGCGATGCCGTAAGGCGCATACGCGACGAGCGCGGCCAACGCCGGGTCGTCGCGGTCGAAGATTGCCGGTCGACTCGAAACCAGCATCGGAACACCTAACGCACGCGTCCACTCAACATCGTCGCGAGCCTCGGCAGGGCGCTCGCCGTCGCGGTCGGCGATGATGCTTTGCGTGCAGCGATCGAACGCCAGTCCGCGCCGGAGAATATCGACGCTCTGCAAGCCGATGACCGCCGCCTCGACAGCCGGATCGGCCAGCAGGTTCCGTGTGGCGTCGTAGTCGGCGTCTGGAAGGGCGCGAATGTTGGCGATGCCGCGCTGTTGCAACAGCGCTGTCGCCTGTTGCACGATCTCTGTGCGGCGGCGTTCGCCTGTAACAGCATAAATAGGAATGTAGCCCAGGTTGTCCCACGGCGTAGCGGGCGGCGCCTCATTCGCGATCTGGAATGGATCGAAGTCCCAGCTTCGCACGCCATACCCGAACTGGATCCGGTTGTCGGCCCGGCGCAGCACCGGCACGTTGCGGCGGCGCGCCTCGGCGAGCAACTGCACGGTCGCTACCGGCAGGGCGGCCTGACGGCGACGTTGTTGCATCTCCAAGAGCGGCGCATCCCGATCCCATTCTTCATCGCCGATGGCCTCCGCTGCGATTCCGGCGACGATATATGCAGCCAGTTCTTTGCCGATCTGGGGCATCGGCGTGGCGAAGGTAGCGCAGATGTCCACGCCGTCCGTATCCGCAGCGATGGTTACTTCCAGATAGGCGATAACCAGTCCGATGGATTGTGCGCCATCTTTGAGCGCCACTTTGAGGCGACGGCTGCGATCGCGGTCGCAGCGCGCCCGGAGCAAAACGCCTGGCTGCGGGCCAAAGACGTTCGGCCCGTCATAGGCCAGCAGCTGGGTAATCTCGATAACCGGCATGGACATACTGTCGCTCTCCAATATTCTCCAGTGGTTGTATCGTGCCAAATGCTCTGGCATTATAGTTTGAATCATACAACAGCTATGACTCATACAGCGACCCGCCTCCAGGATTTGCACGCGCCGTTTGCGCCGTTGTTACGGATAGTGTTGGCGCAGGCCGCACTGCGCCGGGTCGATCGGGCGCTCGATCTCGCTTGCGGGCCGGGGTTAAAAACCGGCTGGCTTGCCGCTGCCTTGCAGCCGGGCGGGTGGGCGCTGGGCGTCGATGCGGATCGGCGGGCGTTGCACGAGGCATGCGCAATGACCGAAGACCGGCGTGTTGAATGGGCCGCGGGCGACGCACTCGCCCTGCCGCTGCGTGATGCGTGCGTCGATCTGTGCTGGTGCGTCGCCGCGCTGCACCAGTTCGCCGACCCGGCGCTCGCCCTGTGTGAGATGCGGCGGGTGATGCGGCGCGGCGGAACGCTCGTGGTTGCGACGGTTGAGCAGCTCTGGGTGCGGGCGCGTTCCTGGCCGCCCGATCTGAGTGCGGCGTTATCCGGCGCGCTTGCGGTGTCGGGCGGCGATCCAGGGTTGCTGCCGGCCGACGGATTGGCCGATGCGCTGATCGCTCGTCTGGCGACGGCGGGTTTCACGGCGATCCGGGCGCGTGCTTTTCTCCTCGACGCGACATTGATGCCCTGGGTGCAAGAGCTGACCCTGGCGGACTGGCCGCATCTGCGTACGCGCGTCGCCTCTCTGCTCGATGCTGTCATTCTCGAACGCTGCGATGCATATGCCGCTGCCGAGCCTGAACCGGTGATCGCGCCGGTTTTGCTGATTGCCAGTGCGCTAAAGGCCGAGTGACTTCGCTTCGTCCGGGTAGTTTCTCGTGAAAAATCAGACATAATTATGATATACTGTAGAAGCCTGATGTAGCGCGAACGCACCTGTATTCCTATGACAACGCTGCCGAGTCTGGCGATCAACGCCGAAGAGCAACGCGCTTATTTCTGTATCTCGATTGCCGCGAAAGAAGCCTCTATGACTGAATATGCCGATCTCGAACTGGGCATTCATCGCTGGGATGCCGAGAGCTACGCGATTGAATTGCGCTTCACCCAACCCGATAGCGATGCCGATGTGCGTCTGGCGCGCGGCTCCACGCCCAGCCTGCTGCGGATTGATCCGGCGAAACTGCGTGAATTGAGCATCGATAGCGCGGCCTACGGGCGCTATCTGGGCGAGTGTCTGTTTGCCGACGCCGAAGTGCGCACCCGTTTCGCGCAGGCCCGCGCCGCCAGCCAGTCGCTCGGCGCACCGCTACGGATGCGGCTGTTTATCGGGGCGAGCGCCGCCGAGTTGCATGCCATACGCTGGGAAACCTTGCACGACGACACGGGCGTGCCGTTGTTGATGAGCGAACACATCTTGTTCTCGCGCTACCTGACCAGCGGCGATTGGCAGCCGGTGCGCCTGCGGCCGCGCGGCTCGTTGCGCGCGCTGGCGCTGATCGCGAATCCTTCCGATCTCGGCGACTACCACCTCGGCGCGGTGGATGTGGCGGGCGAGTTGGAACGCGTGCGCGCCGGCCTCGGCGACATCGCGCTCACCACGCTGGCCGAATCGGGCCAGGCGACGCTCGACAACCTGCTGGCAGCGCTGCGTGAGGCCAACAACGCCGAGGAGCCGTACGACATTCTTTACATCGTGGCCCACGGCGCGCTGGTAATGGGGGATAGCTGGCTCTGGCTGGAAAACGCCGACGGCAAGACGGCGCGGGTCGCGGGCAACGACCTGACGATGCGCCTGAGCGAGCTGCGCCAGCGCCCGCGGCTGGTGGCGCTGGCGGCGTGCCAGACATCCGGCAAAGGCGCCGAGACGCGCAGCGCCGATGAGGGCGCGCTGGCGGCGCTTGGCCCGCGCCTGGCGGAGGCGGGCATCCCGGCGGTGATCGCGATGCAGGGCAGCGTGTTTATGGACACGATCGCGACGTTTATGCCGGTCTTCTTCATCGAGTTGAGCCAGGATGGCCAGATCGACCGGGCGCTGGCGCTGGCGCGCGGCGCGGTGCGCGACCACGCCGACTATTGGATGCCCGTGCTGTTTATGCGACTCAGGAGCGGGCGGATCTGGTATGTGCCGGGCTTCGGCGAAGAGGGAGAATCTTTTGAAAAGTGGCCGGCGCTGGTGCGCAGCATTCAGCGTGGCCAATGCACACCGGTCATCGGCACGCATATGAGCGAGTCGTTTCTCGGCTCGTCGCGCGACATCGCCCAGAATTGGGCCGATACCTACAATTTCCCAATGGCACCGCACGAACGCGAGGATCTGCCGCAGGTGGCGCAATATCTTTCGGTCAATCAGGATTACCAATTTCCGCACGAAGAGTTAATCGAGCATTTGCACCGTGAAATGGCAAACCGCTACGGGAATGAGATTTCGCCCGAAGCGCGCGATGGGACGCTCGATGAGATGTTCGCCGCGGTGGGAACGCTCACCCGCGAGCGCAACCCGTCCGATCCGTTCAAAGTGCTGGCGGAATTGCCGTTGTCGATCTATGTGACGGCCAATGCGTCGAATCTGCTCACCGAAGCGCTGCGCGCGGCGGGCAAAGAACCGCAGGTTGAGTTATGTCGCTGGAACGAAGAGGTCGAGATGCTGCCCTCGATCTACGACGACGATCCCGACTATCAACCCGACGAGCAGCGCCCGCTGGTCTATCACCTGTTCGGCATATTCGAGCATCCCGAGTCGCTCGTGTTGACCGAAGATGACTACTTCGATTTCCTGATCGGCATCTCCGAGAACAAAGAGTTGATCCCGATCTCCGTACGCCAGGCGTTGGCCGACACCGCGCTGTTGTTCCTGGGCTTTCGCCTCGACGACTGGGGTTTCCGGGTACTCTTCCGTAGCTTGATGAGCCAGGAAGGGCGGCGGCGACGGCGCAAATACGCCCACGTCGCCGGGCAGATACTGCCTGAAGAAGGCCGCTTCCTGGAACCGGAGCGCGCCCGGCGCTACCTGGAGAATTATTTCGAGGACTCCGACATTAGTATCTTCTGGGGCAGCGCCGCCGATTTCACCCGTGAACTGCTGGAGCAGATGAGCGCCGTGGCCGAGCGCCGCGGATCGCGACGACGCTGAGGTGCAAAGTGATGCCAACACCGACGCCTGTACGCATCAATCCTTATGTCGGACCGCGTTCGTTTCAGTCGGGCGAGCACCTCTACGGACGTGATCGCGAGCTTCGGGATCTGATGGGGTTGCTGATCGCCGAGCGCATCGTGTTGCTGCATTCGCCGTCTGGGGCTGGCAAGACATCGCTCATTCAGGCGGCGCTCATTCCCGAGTTGACGAACAGCGATTTTGTGGTGCTGCCGACGTTGCGCGTAAGCCTTGAGCCGCCGTCGGGCGATGAGTGGGGGCTGACCGCGCAGGAGACGCCGAATCGCTTCATCCTCAGTCTGCTGCTCTCGCTTGAAGAGGGCGTGCCGGCGGATCAACAGATGTCGCCGGCAGAGTTGGCCGCGCTCTCATTCGACGACTACCTGAAGCGCCGTATCGAGCAGATGGAGAATCGGCCCGACATTGTGCTGATTTTTGATCAGTTCGAAGAAATCCTCACAATCGATCCGGTCAACCAGGCGGCGAAACACGCCTTTTTCGCCCAACTGGGCGCGGCGTTGCGCAATCGCCAGATCTGGGCGCTGTTTGCTATGCGCGATGACTATGTCGCCGGTCTTACGCCGTATGTGCGCCCGGTGCCGACCCGGTTTAATACGACGTTTCGCCTCGATCTGCTCGGTGTGGCGGCGGCGAGGGCGGCCATCCAGCAACCGGCGCACGCGCACGGCGTTGAGTTCGACCAGGCAGCGGCCACCCGTTTGATCGATGACCTGCGCCGAACGCAGGTGCAGCTCGCCGATGGCCGGGTTGAGACGCAACCGGGGCCGTATGTCGAGCCGGTGCAGCTTCAGGTGGTTTGCTATCGGCTCTGGGAAGGGCTCGCCGACGACGATGTCGAGATCGCGGTCGCGGACATTGAAGCGGTCGGTGATGTCGATCAAGCTCTGGCGGCATACTATGCCGAACGCGTTTGGAAGGTGACGCATCAAACCAGTGTGTCGGAACGGGCGATCCGTGAATGGTTCGACCGCCAATTGATCACGGCGCATGGGATCCGCGGTCAGGTGTTGCAGGGCGAGAACGCCAGCCAGGGCCTGGTCAACGCGGCGATCTTCCCGCTGATCGACGCTTACCTGGTGCGGGCCGAGAAACGGCGCGGCATGACCTGGTTTGAGCTGGCCCACGATCGACTGATCGCGCCGGTACGTACGAACAACGCGACCTGGTTTATGGGAAATCTGAGCGAGCTGCAACGCCGGGCCGATCTCTGGGAGCAACAGGGGCGTCCCGACGGCTTGCTGCTGCGCGATGACGATCTTGCCGCCGCCGAGGAGTGGGCCGCCGCCAACGAGGCGATTCTGACAGAGATCGAGCGCGTATTCCTGGAGCGCTGCCGTGATATGCGCACCATCGTCGAGCGTTCGCGCCGCCAGGCCCGGCGCATTCGCGTTCTCGCGATCGGTGCGTCGATCCTCAGCGTGCTAGCGGTGATCGCGCTAATCGGCGCGCTGATCGGCTTCAGCCAGGCCGATCAGCAAAAGCAGATCGCGCAGCAAGAACGCGACACGGCGCGCCAGCAGACGAAGATCGCCGATGCGCGCGGATTCGCCGCCGCCGCGATCACGCAGCTTGACGGCGACCCGGAGCTGAGCTTGATCCTGGCTCGCGCGGCGGTCAAGGCGACAGACCCTGAGCTCGAAGCCGAATCGGCGGCGATCGAAGCGTTGAACCGCGCCTTCCAAGAGTCGCGCGTGCGCGAGACGTTTGTCCATCCCGATACGATGTATGCCGTCGCCTACAGTCCCGATGATCGCTGGCTGGTGTCCGCAGGTTTCGAGGGCGTCGTCTATCTGCACAATATCGAGTCGGGCGAGACGCGCGAGCTTGAAGGGCATACCGATCTCGTCTTCAGGCTGGCGTTCAGCCCCGATGGGCGTTTACTGGCCACGGCCGGCTACGACGGCGCGGCGCGCGTCTGGGAGGCAGAATCCGGGGAGGCGCTCCACGTTTTGGAACATCCCGATAACACACCGGTGACGGCGATCGCATTTAGCGCTGATGGCCGCCGATTGGCGACCGGCGACGCCTATGGCGTGCCGCGGGTCTGGAATCTCGGCGCCGAGCAATTCCGCGATCTGCCGCCCCATAACGATTCCGTCAACGGCGTGGCGTTTAGCCCCGATGGCCGGTTACTGGCGACGGCGGGAGCGGATTCGCGGGTGCGTCTATACGACCTGGACGCATATACAGTTGCGGAGGAAATCGACCACAACGCTCGGCTGTTCGGTCTCGCGTTTAGTCCCGACGGCGATCTGATCGCCCTTGCCGACAGTGCGAATCTTGTGCTGGTGTGGGAGCTTACAACCGACAAGCCGCTGCGCGCTCTGCGCGGCCACGGCAGCGTCGTTCAGGACATCGCTTTTGACCGAGGCGGGAATTTGCTCGCGACGGCCAGCGATGACGGAACCGCACGCATCTGGGATGTCAACAGCGACACGGAGATCGCGCAGTTGACCGGACACCAGGGCGGCGTCTGGGGCGTGGATTTCAGCAGGGACGCTTCGCGGGTCGTGACCGCCGGCAGTGATGGAACCGTGCGCATTTGGGATGCCACGCGGGCCTATCCATCCGAAGGATCGGCGCTGGCATTTAGCCCGAACGGCGAATTTGTCGCCGTCGGTGATCGTGGCGGCCGGGTACGCATGGTGGAAGTGGCAAGCGGCAAGGTCATCTGGTCAGAGCAAGCCGGCGGTCGGATCGAATCCGGCCTGGCGTTTAGCCCCGATGGTTCACTGGTAGCGGCGGGCGGCGACAATGGCGAGGTCACGATCTGGTACTCCGAAACGGGCGAGAGCGTTGAGACGTTGAAAGCCCATATTCGCCGGGAAGGCGATGAGGAGCGACCATCCAGGATTTTTGACCTGGCGTTCAACTCGGACGGAACAACTCTCGCGACACTGGGCGGCGATTTCACAGTGCGCCTCTGGGATATATCTGCGTATGACGAGCCGGTCGCCGTTTTCGAATCGGAGAACCAGTTGTCGAGCCTCGCGTTTGCTCCGTCCGGAGATCGCATCGCGCTGATCGACGTTGCCGAAGGTCAGGTCATCTTGTGGGACTACGAAACCGATCAGACGCAAACGATCGCCGAAATATCGGATATTGTACGTATTGCCTACAGCCCGGATGGCGCTATGCTGGCGGTCGCCGGTTTTGACGGCAACATCTTTTTGATCGATGCCGAAACGGGCGATGACCTGGGCGATCCGCTGAACCACGGAAGCATCATTTCCGATATTGCATTCAATCAAGACGGATCGCTCCTGGCGTCGGCGGGCAGCGACAGCATGGTGAAGATCTGGGATGTCGCCGCCGCCGACATTGACTTGCGTCTGACCCACCCGGCCCAGGTTTCGGCGCTTGCGTTCAGCCCCGATGGCAGCTTTCTGGTGACGTTTGGCGCCGATGGGGTGATTCGCAATTTCCCGCTGGATCTGGATACGTTGCTTGCATTGGCGGCACAGCACATCACGCGTGACATCACCGCCGACGAGTGCGAACAGCTTTATCTGGAGGATAGCGATCTCTGCGCTGCCGATAACGTCAGCGCAGAGGAATAATGACAACAGAGGACTGCCAATCCTCCTCGTCTTTGCGCATCAGATTGGCATCGTGAGGGGGAAGAGGCAATGTTGGCAAATGCACGGCGCTCTGCGCCGATTTTTTCATCTATTGCGGCAGGTGCGTTAAGGCGGTTCCCCCCGATGGCCCTCCTGCCGGGCATATTGTTCGGCGTGATCCTGGCTGTGCTCCCGTTGGCGGCCGACGCTCAACATACGATGTCTGCACAATTGCAAGCCATTCAGCCGCTGGAACTGGCCTGGACATCGGACGTGGAAGCGCCGGTTCTGGCGGTCGCCTGGGGCGATTATGACGGCGATGGCGATCCCGATCTGGCGCTGGGCGGCGTAACAACCGCCGATTTCGGTGGCATCGTCATCTATCGCAACGACAACGGCCAGCTTGCCGACGCGCCGACCTGGACGGCGGCGGAAACCAGCGGGCAGATCACCAGCCTGGCCTGGAGCGACTATGACAACGACGGAGATCAGGATCTGGTCGCCGGCATGTTTGACGCGCCCAATCGCCTCTATCGCAACGATCGCAACAATGGCGGAACATTGCCTACAACCGCGACCTGGCTTTCCTCAGAGGCCGATCGGACCAACAGCGTCGCCTGGGCCGACTACGATGGCGACGGCGACGAGGACCTCGCAGTGGGCAACGGCTACAAAGACTTTCCCGAACCCAATCGCCTCTATCACAATGATGGCGGAACGTTGACCGCCGTCGCCGTCTGGTCCGCGTCGGTGGAAGACGAGACCAACGCGCTGGCCTGGGCCGATTACGATAGCGACGGCGACCCCGATCTCGCCGCCGGGAACAACAATTTCAACGTGTTGTACCGCAATGACGGCGAAGACAATTTCACGGTGACCAGCGATTGGCCGACGATGGAGGACAATTTTACGTTTAGCCTGGACTGGGGCGACTTCGATAGCGATGGCGATCCCGACCTGGCGCTCGGCAACGATGGCCTCAATGCGTTGTATGTCAACGACGCGGCGATTTTGGAGCAGTCGTCGCCGCTGGGCGCCTGGCCGTCGAACGACAAAGATTTCACGACCGGCATCGTCTGGGTCGATTACGATAACGATGGCGACCTCGATGTGTTCGAGGGCAACTTCGACGCGCCCAGCCGCCTCTATCGCAACGACGACGGCGGCTCGTTCGTGCTGGCCTGGAGTACGCCGGAGAGCTACGATGCGGCGGGCGTTGATTGGGCCGACTACGATGGCGATGGCGATCTCGATCTGGCGCTGGCGAACAGCGACCAGGAGAGCGTCGTCTATGTCAATACGTCGGTGAGCCAGCGCAGCGCAATTTCGGTGACGCTCAACGAACAGCCGATCCAGGGGGCGATGTTGTTCCGCAAACGCGCCGGCGGCGAGGCGTTCGATCCCTACACCGACGCGGATGGCCGCGTCATTCGCAGCGATGCGTCCGGTCAGTTGCCCAACAACGGCTCGATCGCGGCGGGCGATGTGCTGGTGGCAATGTATCCGGAGGCCGAGACGAAATCCTACACGGGTACGAACGTGCCGCAGGCCATTCGGGCCGACAGAGAAACGGTAGTGACTTCGACGCTGACCGTCGCCGATCAAGGCTTTGTGCGCGATGTGAATGTCGTCA
This sequence comes from Chloroflexaceae bacterium, assembly GCA_028282325.1. Classification (GTDB taxonomy): domain Bacteria; phylum Chloroflexota; class Chloroflexia; order Chloroflexales; family Chloroflexaceae; genus JANQID01. Next base: position 24,477 of record JANQID010000069.1, read on the forward strand.
ACCTGAACGGACAGCACACCTGGTTCAGCGATCTTAGCTTTGCGTTGATCAGCCCCGCAAACACGCGCATCCAGATTATGGCGTCATCGTGCGCCGATGAGGATAACTTCGACCTCAGCCTCGACGACGACGCCCCCGACGCCTGGCCTTGCCCGCCGACCGGCGGCGGAACCTACAAGCCGACCAGTCCGTTGAGCGCGTTCAACAACGAGCCAAGCGCCGGGACGTGGACGCTGGTGATCACCGATTCGTATGCGCTCGACGGCGGCAGCCTGGACGGCTGGGGGTTGCAGATCGCCATCGCCGATTCTTCCGCCCCGCTCTACTATACCAACGCCCGGCCCATCGCGACCGGCGTCGAGGCCACGACCGTCGCTAACCTGAACGATCCGATCAACATTGAGGCCGATCAGCCGTTGCTGATCTTCGATCTCGATGTCTCGCTGGAATGGGATGCTCGCAACAACGCGAGCTATATGGATCAGTTGCGCTTTGATCTTGAGCGTACGTCCGAACTGCTCTACGATTTCAGCGACGGCCAGGCGGCCCTGGGCACGATCAATATCTATCACAACCAGGAGCGCTGGCAAGCAGCCGACGTGCGGCTCTTCGCAACCAACCGCCTGCGCCCCAATGCCTCGAAAGGCGGGATCGTCACCAGCCCGCTAGACGATCCGCAGCGCGAAAACCTGAGCTACGTTCCGGGCGAGGTGCGCATCGGATCGGTGTGGAATCGTTTCGGCGACGCTACCGGCGCGCAAGGCGAGGATTGGCCCCGCTCGCTGGCCCACGAGCTGAGCCACTATCTGTTGTTCCTCGAAGACAACTACATCGGCCTGAAAGACGGGCAGTTGATCGGCCTTCCGGAAACGGCGGGCGGGCAGCCCTGCCCCGGTGCGATGACCGATCCCTATCTCGATAGTTACACCGAGTATCACCCGCCGGCCGGCTGGCTGCCCAATTGCGCGCTGACTCTGTCGAATGTTGCGGCGGGGCGTTCCGACTGGGAGACGATCAGGTTGTTCTATCCGCAACTGAATGCACCAACGACCTTCAATGCCAATCCGGGGCCGTCGTTTTTGCCACTGCCGGTGACGTCGATTGTCGAGCATCAGCCGACCCGGCCCCCGCAAACCCTCGAAGCGCCGGTGATCAACCTGGTCAGCTCCGACGGCGGGCGCGTGGTTCCCGGCGCGAGCGCGCGGGCGTTTCTGTTCCAGGGTGATCGCCTGATCGACGAGGGCCACCCCGTGCTCGATCAGGTCGAGGCGCGCGGCGCGCGCCCCGGCGACCGGCTCTGCGTCTTCGAGCTGGACCGCCGCCGCCTGGGGTGCATCGACCAGATGAGCGAGCAGACCACCGAGTTGACGCTGGCGGCGGCGCCGGCCTGGCGGCCCGACGTGCGCATCGATCCTCAGACGTTGACGTCGTTCGTGGCGACGGTCGCGGTTGACGGAACGGGAATGCCGCCGAGCCGGCTCTTCGCGCGTTTCTACCCGATCGGCGGTGCGGCTTCGGCGGTAACGCCGCTCACCCGTCAGGGCGATGTCTATCGGGGGGCGCTTACAACCACGCAGAATATCGAAGAGGGTCATCTGCACGTCTGGGTTGATGAACCGGTGCCGCGTCGCGAAATCGTCACCGACTACACGCAGATTAGCCCGTATCGGGAGACCGATGCCGCGCAGACACTGGCCGCCGCGCCCGGCGATCCCGCCATTACGCAGTTCTGCCGTCCGCCGCGCGTTTGCCGCCGTTCTGCTCCGACGGCTTCGACCGACGGGCAAGCGTTGATCTACGGCGACACGCTGGTTACGAGCGAAGAGTTCTTCTACGCCTTGCAGAGCGCGACGGCGCTGCCGCCCGCGCCGGCCTGGACGACGCCGGTCGGCAAGGGCTACTGGCTGACCACGTCGGGCGAGAGCAACGCGCTGGATACTGCGTCGATCAATATCAGCTATCTGGAGCGCGAAATCCCCGCCGGAACCGAGGGAGGCATCGCGATCTACTATCGAGGCGCGGATCAGCGCTGGCAGCGGCTGGAGACGACGAGGTTCGATCCGACGCGCAACGAAGTGACGGCGAAGCTGGCGGGCAAGGGATTGTATGTCGCGTTGACCAGCGTGGATGTGCGGGCGGGCTGGAACCTGTTCTCGTACCCGTGGCAGGAGCGCGCGCCGGTCGCCGATGGGCTGGCGTTGCTCAACGCCGACGCGGACGATTACACCACGATCTACGGTTATGACGCCGACCGCGACGCCTGGCAGCTCTACGATGCGGGCGCCGCCGCCGATCCCTTCTGGTCGCGCTATGTGAATACCCTGGCGGAGTTGCGCTACGGCGAGGGGTATTGGATCAGTGTGGTCAATCCCAATCCGGGCGTCTCAACCGCAGCCCGCGCGAACCGGTCCCAGGCCGCACCGACTTCCGGCACGCCTGCGCCGCCCGCGACCTACTACAGCTTGCTGCTGCCGTCGCCGGGGTTCGTGCCCGCGGCGGGCCAGACCCTCGCGGCGTGGGTGGACGACCGCCAGTGCGCCGTTACGACGACGCAAAGCGACGGCAATCGGGTCTTTTTCGTGGTCAATGTGCCCGCCGACGATGGGGCAGCCTATGCCGGGTGCGGTGCGCCGGGGCGCAAGGTCTTTTTCCTGCTCGACGGCGCGCGGCTGCCGTTCGACTCCGTCTGGTCGAACGTGGGGCCACAGGCCTTCATCGGCCAGCAGATCTACCTGCCGATCGTCAAAGCCGATAGTTAGCATTAGAGATTTTAGATTGCCGATAGACGAAATATCGACCCTCACCCCCGGTCCCTTTTGGGATACCGCTGGTTTATTCGTGATGAGCGGGCTCGAGGTTGACGCTCCTGCTACGATGGAACATATCGGCTTGATGTGATTGACCGCAGGAGGTGCGCGATGACCTGTGACCATACCCGCTGGTACGTGATCCCCGACGCGACGGTCTGGCGCTCTGGAGTTTTGGGATCGCCCATACTCGCACCTGTGGCCGCCTGATGGTCGCGACGTTTCTGGCCCTCCTGTTGGGGCAGAAGATCGTTTTCATTTGCTCCAGAACCTTGCCGACACGCTCCTCTACGGGCGGCGACCGGCGTAACCGAACCTAACGTGCAATCATCACCTATGGCGGCGCCTGCGGTACCAGCAGACCAGCGGCGGGAGGCGCCACATTCGCATCGTCTGCATGGACATGTGGGAGGCTTATGTGACCGCCACGGAGGATGTCTTGCCCCACGCGGCCAGCGTGATGGATCGGTTCCATGTCGCCCAGTACACCGCGACAATGTGGACGCCTTCCGCAAGCAGGAACTCAAACGGTTGCGGAAGCCCCTGGCGAAGGAGGATGCCGAGCACCTCAAACGCACGCTCTGGCCCTTTCGTAAGCGGAGCACCGACCGCGAACCCGATGAGCAGGACCGCTTGGATCGCCTCTGAGCCGCTAGCTCTGATCTGGAAACGGCCTACGACCTGCGCGCGGAACTGACCGAGATTTTCGATACGACTACAAAACGATGCTACCCATGCCGCATGTCACCCTGAACGGCGCCGCCAGCAGCGTGAAGGGTCTGGGCGTTGGGATGAATCTGAGATTCTTCGCTGCGCTCAGAATGACACCATGCGGTGTCTCCATTATTGTTTGGTCGACCCGCTCCAAAACGGCGGGCATCCGGCCGATCACCGCGTGGCGGCCGGCAGTGGTCAAGAGCGGCCTGACTGGCTTTGCGCCGTTCCTGAAGCTCCTCGATACCTGGCTGGATCGCATCGCCAACTCTTTTCGCCATCACCAGAGCAGCGGCTTCGTTGAGGGTCTCAACAACTCTCGCCGGAAAGCAGCTTTGCGTCCAAGGAACGCACGAACCGACATTCGCCTTTTATCTTTTGCCTTGCCAAGGCTGATCTCGTCTGCTATGATACACATGATCTGATCATCACCCGCTATGTCCACAACCATCACCGTCGAGATAAGCCCCCGCAGCGCCGATCTGCGATCTACTTCGAGGCTTAGGCGGAGTAAACTATCCCGGCAGGCACGCGTATGATAGAGCGTTCGCGAGCAGCGCTTAAGATTTCCCTTATAGGTTCGCCTGAGGTCAGATGGGACGAATCCCATCTACCAATCTCCCGTCGCCAGACCCGATCGCTGTTGTATCGGCTCGCAACCCGGCTCGTCCCCGTACCACGTGCACAGCTCTGCTACCTGTTCTGGCCCGACCTGCCCGAAGCAAATGCGCGGCGTAACCTGACCCACGTTTTAACCCTCGTCCGCCGCGGGTTGCCCCAACCGCACCTCCTGGTTGCCGATGATCAGACGGTCGCCCTCGAACCAGGGGCGGTTTGGTCGGATACCGAAGCCTTCGTGCAGCTCATCCAAACCGGCGACGCCCGGCAACGCCCGGCAGCGTTGAGGAAAGCGCTCGATCTCTGTCGCGGCCCGTTCCTCGAGGGTTTCGCGCTACCCAACTGCCCAGAGTTCGAGAACTGGCTCGACCAGGAACGCGCCGTCTGGGAACGGCGGGTCGATGACGCACTGGCAGCAATCGTCGAATCCCAAACCGCCGCCCGCGACTATCCCGGAGCCATTGCGGCGACTCGCCATGCTCTCGAACGCAATCCACTGGCCGAAGAAATGCACCGGCGCCTGATCACGCTCTACGCCGCCATTGGGAACCGCAGCGCAGCCCTGCGCCAATTCGAGGACTGCTGCGCCGTGCTCAAACAAGAACTCGGCGTCGCACCGTTGCTGGAGACCCAAGCTATATATGACGCTGTGCGTGAGGGCCGCTCGCCGCTCCCGGCTGTGCCGGAAGAAAATGTGCCAGCTACGATCCAGACCTCCGAGCCGACACCCGGCCCACACCCGGCACCGACCGAGCACGCACAAGCAAAAACATTCACCGGCACAATCCCCATTCTACCGAGCCCGCTGATTGGCCGTGCTGCACTTATCGCCGATCTCGTCGCATTCCTGGGAAAGCCCGAGACACGCCTGATCACCCTGGTCGGGCCGGGCGGCACCGGCAAGACGCGCATGGCCCTCGCAGCGGCTGACGCCCTTGAAACCAAGTTCACCGATGGGGCTGTCTTTGTCCCACTCGCGCCACTCCGCGACTCGGCACTTGTCCCGCAGGCAATCGCCGATGCGCTGGGGCTCGGCGAACGTGACGACCAGACTCCACTGGAGCGGATCCAAGCAAGCCTACGCCAGCGGGAATTGCTACTTGTGCTCGATAATTTCGAGCATATCATCGATGCGGCCCCGATCGTCGCCATCCTGCTCCGTGGCACACTCCGGCTCAAGATCCTCGTTACAAGCCGTACATTGCTGAAGGTAAGCGGCGAGCAGGCCTACAGCGTCCCGCCACTGGCCTTACCCGACCCGATTCACATTCCCCCGCCAGATGAATTGGCCAAGGTCGGGGCGGTGGCGCTGTTCCTCGCCCGTGTGTGCGAACGCGTGCCCGGCTTCGCGTTGAATGAGACCAACGCTGCGGATATTGCCGCGATCTGCACCCGGCTCGACGGGTTGCCGCTGGCGATCGAACTGGCGGCAGCCCGGGCGGCACTGCTCTCGCCACGCATGCTCCTGGCCCGCCTCGATCAGCGCCTGCAACTGCTGACGATTGGAGCACGCGACCTGCCCGAGCGCCAGCGCACGTTGCGGGCCACGATCGACTGGAGCTTTGCTCTGCTCGACCCGGGCGAGCAGTTGCTCTTCGGGCGGCTGGCCGTCTTTGCCCGAGGGTGGACTCTCGCTGCGGCCGAAGCGGTCGTGGAGGCGGTCGGGCCGCTCGCGATCAGCGTTCTTGATGGATTGCAGGCACTGGTCGACAAACACCTGGTGCTGTACGCTCCTGGAAGCGATGGCGAACCACGTTTCAGCATGCTCGAGACCTTTCGGGAGTATGCGCTGGAACGCCTGCATGAGCGCGGCGAGTTGGCGCCGGCCCAGGCCGCTCATGCCGAATTCTTCTGCAACCTGGTCAAGCAGGCAGAACCGCTCCTGCACGGCCCACAGCAGATCGAGTGGTTCGAGCGGCTGGAGGAAGAACATCCCAACCTGCGTGCCACCCTGACCTGGCTCCTCGGCGCCAGTGATCCAAGCCATGCCCTGCGAATGGCTCTCGGCCTGCACCATTTCTGGCAAGTTCGCAGCCATATCGGCGAGGGACTGGGCTGGCTCAACCAGGCTATGGAGATGGCATCGGGGCAATCCAATCCGGAACACAACCTTCAATCTGATCCGATCCTCATCGCCGAGGGCCGTCTGTACACAGCCCAATTCAAGATCATGCGCGGAGAACTGTCTGCGGCCGAGGCTCAGCTGACCGAACTGACCGCCGAACTGCGCACCCGGGTGGCTGCTCCAAACGCAACAGACACCGAGCACAGGATCCTTGTTCGAACCCTCGAGCGGCTGCTGCAAAGCCAGGGTATGCAAAACCACGCCATTCAGGAGTCTGACATCGACCAATTGCTCAAACTCGCCGAGGCATTGAACGATCAGCGCATCTTCGGCGAGACCGCGTTTCATCAAGGCAGAGGGATGCTTTATGGCCTGGGCCGCACCGATCTGGCCCGTCCAATGGTAACCAGGGCCGCGGCAATCTTCCGGCAGCTCGGCGATTTCTGGCCATTGGCACTGGTCACAGCCGACCTGGGTATACTGGCGATGCTTGACGGTGATCTTGAAGAGGCCCGGCGCAGATTCAACGATTCCTATGCGAGCACTGTGGCTCTGCGCGACCGATACCACGAAGCCGAGGTATTAAACAATCTGGGCGAGGTCGCACGCATGGCCGGTGAGGATCTGACGGCGGAGACCCACTACGAGGCAGCACTACAATTGTACCGCCGTCTTGGAACCCGGGCCGAGGCGCCACGACCAGAACACAACCTGGGCTACCTGGCCCTCCATCGCGGCGATAACGACCTGGCTCGCTCGCGTTTCCGCGCCAGCCTGGCCGGCTTCGAAGCGGTCGGCCAACCGCGCGGCCAGATCGAGGCCATTGCCGGGCTGGCCGCCGTCGCTGCAGCACACACCACCCCGGCACATGCCCGGCTGGCCGCGCGGCTCTGGGGCGCTGCGGATACCCATCACGCCCTGAACGGCAACACCCCCTGGCCAGTCGATCAAGCCGAACGAGTGCGCTACGAAGGTCTAGCCCGCGACACCCTCGGCTCGCCCGCCTTTGACATCACCTACAACGACGGCACCCACTTGACCCTCGCCGATGCAATCGCCGAAGCACTCAGCGTGTAGCGTTTGAGCATAAAGTGCAAAGCGCTCACTATGTCGTCACGTTGTCGCCAGTGTGTCGACGCCCATCTGCTATGCTCCAGCCATCGATAAACAAGCACTAGCGGATGGAGGTTCCCCATGATTGTGGTTCGGATAGTCTTTCGAGCCCGCTACGGCAAGATCAACGAGCTGGTCGAGGAGTTCAAGCGCCAGACCCACGCCGTGCCGAATCCCCCGGTGATCCTGACCGACCTGAGCGGCGCGATGAACACGATGGTGATGGAGAGGCGCCACGAGAGCCTGGCCGCCGCCGAACAATTTCGTGCAGAGTTGTTTCGCAGTGAGAGCTTTCAACAGACCGAGGCACGGAGCAAAGATCTGATCGAAGCTGGCTGGACTGAGTACTACACGATCGAGCAGGGCTAGTGCGCCTCCAGCGCGGAGGCGGGGATAGGGCACTGGTATTTGTGAGTTGTTTCGGCTTCGTCGAAACAACTCACAAACGCAACCCTTTCGGAAAGAAGGAACAGCGATGGCAGATATTGAAACCGAGCTTGGCACAGCAAACAAATCGCTCATTCGCAGCATCACCCAGGCCGCCTGGAACGGCGAGCTGGAGGTGTTCGACCACCATCCCGGCTACTGGCAAACCCGCAAGGTCTTCCCGCTGATCCTCAGCGCCTTCCGCCAAGTCGGTGCGGCCAGGTTCGATCAGATCGCCGAGGGCAACCACGTCTTCTCGCTCACCTCGGTCCGGGTCATGCACCACGGCCCGATGATCGACGTAGCACCGACCGGCAAGGAGGTCGTGCTCAACAACGCCGCGCTCGACGAGGTGCAGGAAGGTACGGTGACGCAGCACAACGGAGCCTCGGGTTGGCCCGACGTGCTCCGCCGGCTCGGTGCATCGGCACCTGTCCGGCTGGCCCGAACTGCCTGAGCCGACGCCAATACCGATCAGCACAGCCACGACCCCACCCGCCAAAGCGAAAACAGTTGTGGTTAACCTGCTACAGGCGCTGCTTACCGGCGAACCAGCCCCAGAGCATTCCGGCGCCGCCGCGCTCCGCGCCGAATTCACAGCCATTCGGGCGGCTTTTCCCGACGCGACCCTGGCCATCGTGCACCAGATTGCCGAGGGTGATCTGGTCGGAACCCACGCCACAATCTCCGGCACGCATACCGGCCCTCTACACGGCATTGCCCCGACTGGTCGCCCGGTCGAGTGGAGCCTGCTCATCCTCAACCGGGTCAGTGAGGGGCGCGTAATCGAGCACCGTGGCAACGTCGGCTGGATGGATGTGCTGGGTAAGATCGGAGTACTACCACCGGCACCGGGATCGGAATGAGAACTTAATTTTCAAGGTGTCACTCCTCAACGCTACGCCTCACCATCGCCTTCCTCCAACTCCACCAGCGTCACCCCGCCGGCGACGGTCGCGCCGCCAGCGAAAGGCAGGCGCTTCACCACCCCCGCGTGCGGCGCGGTGATCGTGTGCTCCATCTTCATCGCTTCCATCACCAGCAGCGGCTGGCCTTCCTCGACAAGCTGGCCCTCGCGCACCATCACGCTGATCAATGTGCCGGGC
>JANQID010000028.1 GCA_028282325.1 Chloroflexaceae bacterium
TGGGCCCGCACCACACGCGCGGCCCACGCCGACAAAACGCTTGACACATGATTGCTTCGGTTCGCGCTTTCGTGGTCTTGACAAAGGGGCCAAGCATACCAGTACGCCTATGCTGGAGCATCTGTAGGAGCGTGTGGCTATACGCACATGCGTTTGTAAAATCTTCCGTTCCGCATCAAGATGTGCTATAGTGCAGGTATCGCAAGAAAGGAATACATCATGACGACAACGACCGCATACCGTGAACAAGTTCTTCGTGAAGTCAATGCGCTTCCCGAGGAATATTTACCCTACCTGCTCCAACTCGTCCAAACCTTCCGTGATAGTGTCACGCTGAAGCCTGCAGCCGCAAGTCTCCAGCAGGGATGGCATGAGGCGCGCACGCAGGATGTCACGCCGATCCATGAGCTTTGGGATGGAATAGATGTCGCCTAACGATGATTCGCTTTCTCCATACGCCGTCTTTTTTACCGGTGAATTTAAACGAAATCTCCGCCAATTAGCCAAAAAGTATCGGCGTATTAAAACAGATATCCAGCCCCTGTTGACCGATCTTGAAGCGGGAAAGACGCCGGGTGATCAGATTCCTGGCCTCGACGTGATTATCTATAAAGTGCGCACCCGGAATTCGGATAGCGCCAAAGGAAAAAGCGGAGGTTATCGTATTATCTACCAGAAAACAGCCGAATTGACAGTCATTCTTATTACCATATACTCAAAAACAGAGCAAGCAGATATATCACTAAGCGAAATACGAGCGATTATTACAGCCTATGAACGTGTGCATACATCTGAAAAAGATGAAACAAACAACTTAACAGAGGAGGGCGGAGAGAAAAACGATTAACATAAATTATCGACATATCTAGTGATATATGCCGTTAGTGTGATGAATGTGCGACCTATCAAGTAGCAAGCTTGTCATCTCTTTCTTGCGTTGTTGCATGAACCATTTCTTAACCAAAATTTAGAGATGGTTCCCCACCTGACCCATTTCTTGCACAGATTCTCTTACACGCTGATATAGATTAGGCTGATCCCGATGCAGGTATTCCCCACTTGACCTCAAAAATCGTGGTTAAAATTTGGTTTATGCAACAACGCCTCTCTTTCTAGGTCAGTCGCCCAACAATCGCATGCAGTACGCCGCCGCTGGCGCGGCCCGTAACCTAGCAGTTTTTTACAATGGTGTCGTGTGCCGTTCGCCGTGCCATTTAGCGAAGCTGCCAGTGGCGCGCCTGAAGCGGAGCATTGGGCCGCGCTCAGCCCGTACGCAGTTCGCTCCAACTTTGTACATGGCACCTGTCGAATGAAGAATGTCTGAGCGAAGTATGCTATAATGCAAGCATGAACAGATCACGACTGTAAGATGAGGTGAGGTGAATTATGACGACCACAGCCCATCGCTACATTGTGCGTGACGCAAGTATCTTGCAGGGTGAACCAATTATTGTGCATACGCGCACCCCGATTCGCGCCATTGTGGAGCTTTGGCGGCAGGGGATGGCACCCGAAATGATGCCCCGGTCCCTCCCACATCTCACGCTCGCCCAGATTTTTGATGCGTTGAGCTACTATAGCGATAACCAGGACGAGATCAACGCGTATATCGAACGGAACCGTATTCCGGATGATTTGATAGACCCCCTGGTGCGCTAGCGTGAAACTTTTTATTGACCTCTATACCGATGAGGATGTCGATGTCCTCGTCGCCGATCTGCTGCGTGGGCGTGGCTTTGATGTCCTCACTCACCACACGCGAGGCGCAGCAGTTAGGTCGGAACGATGCCGACCAATTGGCGTATGCGACCGCAGCACAACGAGCCTTTGTGACCCATAACCGCGCAGATTTTGAAGCGCTTGGGTAGACATACCTCGAATCAGGGCAGACGCATTATGGGATCATCATTGCTATTCGCCGACCGCCCGCTCAGATCGTTGAGCGACTCCTCCGCATCCTCAACGCGGTGACGTCCGATGAGCTGATCAATCAAACCCGCTACATCTGATCGGCAGTTGCAGTGCACCAGATGGAGCTTGCGTGAGAAAGGCCAACGCGCCACACGAACGCTGTATATCCGCACGCACCCAGCCCGTAACGTCCGCGCAGTGATCCTGATCGCCGGGTGTAGCGATCCTGATCGCCGGGTGTGTCGAAAAATACCTAGTTGCGTATCGGCTTTGCACACGGCAATCAAGTACATGCCCGTCACTCATCTAATCCCCGGCCCAACAGTGCACTCTAGCCGACGCCGCTGGCACGGCCCTGAACCTGGCATTTGTTTACGAAGCCGTCGTATGCTGTCAGCTGTGCCATCTGTCGAAGCTGCCAGCAGCGCAGGTGAAGCGTGGCGTTGGGCGGCTGCCTCTCTCCCTCTACCCTCATTCGGCTCGGCCACTTCAAGCCAGTCGCACAAGAACACAAACAATCGTGCTATAATCATGGCTATTGTATCCGTCGATCGTGAGTCAGCAATGCCAACGGCTCTGCGCATTGGGCCCTACCGCTTCTACTCGTATGACTGCCAGGAACCGCGTCATATGCATGTTGACCGGGATCGCTACACCTGCAAACTCTGGCTTGACCCGACGGTCATCATCGCGCTCACCTTTGATAGTGCAGAGGGCGTTTCGGGATTTTTCTATGGCATTCCAATCAGGAATAGAACAAGCGGGCGGCTGCCGTAGTTGAACGCTGCCCGATGTTGGTGGCGCGCCCCGGTGGTTTTCGTGCCTTCCTTGACCGGATGAGGATGGAAAACCACACCAGTTGTCGCAAATCAGGCCGGGAAAAATCCAATACCCTCCCAAACACTATCGAAAGGTGAGATCGCGGACAATCATGGCTATAGTCGGCGCGAGTTACGGGAGATTGAGCGGCTCGCCCTTGAGCATCTGGAGGAGTTACGTCGTGCCTGGGATGTATTCTGCACCGACAGTTCCGGACAGCCCTAAGGCCGTCGCGGTCACCGTAACTGAGGACACCCTCAGCGTCGATCTCGCTGACGGACGCACGATAGCGGTGCCCCTTGGGTGGTATCCACGCCTCGTGTATGGAACGCCCATGGAGCGGGCGAATGTCCAGATTGCGGGTGCCGGCCAGGGATTGCACTGGCCTGATTTAGATGAGGATATCGGCGTCGAAGGACTGCTCCTCGGCAAGAAGTCGACGGAGAGTGCGCAGTCGTTCGCCCAGTGGCTTGCCCGCCGCCGTCAGGGGGCCTCGTGAGCCTGTGGGCGATGCGACGCTACACGCCTACGCGATCTCGCTCTCTATGCGGTGGCCACGCAGAACGTAGTGATGCCTTGTCAACGTGGCCGCCCAACATCGGCTCGCAGCGGACGCCGCTGGCGCGACCCGCAACCTGGCGGTTTCTTGCAACGTCGGTGTGTGCTGCCAGCCGTGCCGTCTACACAACCCGCCCGCCGCGCCGCTAAAGCCCGGCGTTGGGCGGTGGCACTACGATCACGGTTGAGCCACCCGATATACCCATGCCGGACAGAAGAATGCCCTGCCGATCGGGACACATCGACGCGCAGCGCAGGAGAACCATCGATCCAGAACGCTCAAACCGGATACGATCAGTGCAGTGCCGATCAACAGCCATCGACGCGGAGCGGAGGAACATCGTCGGCCACGTACGATATGGCACCTTGGTCAGAGATCGGCTATAGTATACGGAACATCGTTCGGAAGGAGGTTGCGATGAGTGAGCCGATGATCGCGATTGAGTTTCAGACCCGCATCAAGGACGGCGCCATTGAAATCCCTCGGGAGTATCGTGACCAGCTTTCTGGCACGGTACGCGTCATTATTTTACGAACCGAATCGTCGAAGACGAGTAAAATTATCGAGCGCGTGCTCAAAGATCCGATCCACGATCCCGCATTTGCGCCATTGCGCCGTGATGATGTGTATAATCGCCAAGGGTAGCATTGGGCTATGGGCCTCTTTATCGTATGGTGTATCGTATGACGGGAAGCACAACGCATACACCTGCATTTCTCGATACGAATATCTGGTTGTATGCGTTTATCTCCGGACAAGATCCAGTCAAAGCGCAGAAAGCACAGGACGTGATTGCGGGAACGCACCCGCTCTTCCTTAGCAACCAGGTGATCAACGAGGTTTGCACCAATCTCATCCGCAAAGAACGCACGCCCGAAGCGGACATTCGTGACTTCATCGATGATTTCTATGCGCTGTATCATGTCATTGACCTGGATCATGCGCAATTAATCACCGCGTCGGATCTGCGCACGCGCTATGCACTCTCCTATTGGGATAGTCTCATCATCGCAAGCGCCCTCCAGAGCGAGGTGCCAACGCTGTACTCGGAAGATATGCAGCATCACCTCGTCATTGATCAGAAGCTACGTATTGTCAATCCTTTTGTGTGAAAAAACGTATTCCAATAACCTGTATTTGCTGTAATACTTTACAACCCCCTCGCCGCCCAACATCGCTCGCAGCGGCGCGCCTGAAGCTGAGCGTTGGACGGTGCTCCATTACAGCCCTACTTGCCGGATGCCATGCTACAATGATGCCACGAGCAAAGCGGGTTGTATACGGAAGAGAGTAGGCCGATGAGTACGCTTCAGGATGTAGCGCAGATTCTGTCCCAACTCACGCGCGCCGAGAAAGCGCAAGTGCTCCAGTGGATCGTCCGTGATTTGGCAGATGCGTTTCCCGGAATAGATAGTACCCCGGATGTGCTTGGCGGCGAAGCCCGAATCGTACGCACGCGCATTCCTGTGTGGGTGCTGGTGCAAGCGCGTCGGCTTGGTGCGACCGAGGCAGACTTGCTGCGCAGCTATCCCACCCTCCGCGCCGAAGACCTCACGAATGCCTGGGCGTATGCCCGTGTCCACCAAGACGAGATCGACCAGCAGATCCTTGAGAACGAGACTGCCTAACGATGGCCCAACTCTACGCCAATGAGAACTTTCCTCTGCCAGTGGTGGAGGAGCTGCGCCGCTTCGGTCACGATGTCTTGACGACCTACGAAAGTGGCCGGGCGGGAATCGCCATTCCGGATGACGAGGTGTTAACGTTCAGCATTGCCGAAAAACGAGTTCTTCTGACGATCAATCGTAAACACTTCATTCGCTTGCATCGCCAGAAACCGGATCATACAGGTATCATTGTCTGCACGTTCGATATCGATTTTGCAGCATTAGGGCAGCGTATTCACACTGCTTTAGCCGCACAGCCGGATATGAATGGCCAGCTCATCCGTATCAATCGTTCAGGATAATAATTGACAACCCTTGACTAACTATGAGATGAAGCTGTCCGGCCGTGGTGCTCGTCGGGCCACATGGGTTCGTGGTAGGCTGGCCCGGAGGCGGCGAAGCGCGGGTCTGAAGAGGCCGGCAGCTTATCGCTTGTATGCTCCGCTGCGCTCCGCGCATTGGGCGTCAAAATCCATCACACTACTTGCCAGATACATACTTTGCTGTAAATATATCCGCTATCAACCAGGAGCATTACCGCCTGCGCCGACGGATGATCGATTGGCATTTCTACCTCTCACCGTGTATCATACAAGTATGAAAGTACCACATTGATACATCCGTCCTGGGTGGCTGCTTCGATGCAGAATTTGCCCTGTGGTCGAATGCACTCATGCAGGACTTCTGGTTGGGTCGCCTCAAGCCCGTCGTGTCGGAGTTACGTGAGACCGAGCTGGCGGACGCGCCGACGGAGGTTCAGGACATGTACCGTGACCTGCTCACCATCGAACCTGAGAGCATTGCACTCACCGACGAGGTGTTTGCCCTCGCCGATGGCTACCAGCAACGCGGTATATTAACGCCCAAGTATTATGACGATGGCGTCCATATTGCGCTGGCCACGATCGCTGAAGTCGATCTCGTGGTGAGTTGGAATTTCAAACACATCGTTCACTTCGATAAGATTCGGCGGTTCAATGCCGTAAACCTGGAACAAGGCTACAAGCCATTAGCGATCTATTCCCCCCGTGAGGTTGCCAGCTATGAGGAAGACAACACTGAAAACGCTTGAGATGACGCGGCAGATTCGGGATGCCCATTACGAACGCCTCAAAGAGAAAAGCCTCGCAGAGCGCATCGCCTTCTACCGTGCCAAAGCGCGTGCGTTTCGAAAGAACGTCGATGCCGGATCGCAAGAACAGCAGCGCACCGTGAGTAAACTGGCATAATGCTGCCAAATGGAGCGCAGCGGCGAGATTGCCGCCCAACATCGCTTGCACCTGACTCGCTTTGATCGGGCTTCTTTGAGAGATTGTCTCACTCGAAAGCTGTACCGCCTGGGAATGGCTGGTGGCAACCTGCCGCGCGCAGGTAAAGCTTGTCGTTGGGTGGCTTAACTTCGAGATGAAAATAACCCTAAAGGGGGCGTATTATTATTGTGTATACATAAAATCGGAAAGACACTTGAGAACGTTAATATCAAATTATGAAATTCTCCAATACCAGTAATTTAAGTAAATGTGTAACCTCGATTATCATCTCAATTTTGATAGTAGTTGGGTTTGTTGTATTATGGGGTTGGTTTGTTGAATATGAAAGAATAGTAATTCTCATAGATGGGTTTCCATCTATGAAGGCGAATACAGCTATTTGCTTTATTTTGCTAGGAATGGGGCTGCTGGTTCGATTACGCAGAAATAAATCGTGGGCAACCATAATCGCGCTAACAACCGTTCTGATTTCTGGTCTGACTATTTTTGAATATGCGACCAAGAGCAATTTCGGCATTGACCAGTTGGTTGTAAAAGATCCCTGGAGCGGCATTTATCCAGGACGTATGTCAATTGGAACAGCAATTGCATTTTTTCTTAGCGGAGTATTGATATACGTTATGGATTCGTGGCCAGACGAACGACCATATTTATTCGATATCTTTTTGATTCTCACATTGTCTGGGCCTTTGTTTGCCGTATTTGCATATATATATTCTCCCAGTGATTTATTTGGGACACGTGTGTTTTCCACAATGTCTTTACATACAGCTATCGGTTTTATATTATTTCTTGTTGGCATCGCGATTAATGCTGGTGGGAGTTGTTCTGCCGGGTTGCTTGTAAGACCTACACTTGCAGGAAAGCGATTTCGATTTCTGTTACCGCAAGTTTTGCTGTTGCCTTTGGTTCTTGGTTGGGTATTAGAGCGTGTAATAATAGGTGGACGAATTACTCCGTCTCTAGGTATCCCAATTTTCTCAGTTATCGTAGCTTTAATAATCATCATATCTTTGTCTTGGAGTGCGCAACGCGATGATGAATGGAGCACAAAACTAGAAATTGAGCGTCAGGCTCGATCAGACATTGAAACAAAGATGAATATGGTTTTGGATTTAGCTGGAGATGCTGTTCTACTTGTAGCGCAGAATGGTACGATTCTATATTTGAACTCGGGCGCAGAGCGTATTCTAGGTTATTCAGCAGTGGAATTAAGAAGCAAAAATATATCCATGCTTATTCCAGCCAGACTGCATGCCCGTCACGAAAACCACATGAAAACATTTATTGAATCAGTAGAGACTTCACGGATTCATAATAACCCTCTTCATATGGTTGCACTCCACAAAAACGGAAATGAGTTGCCGGTGATGATTACAATAACCAAACGAGTAGTAGGAAAAGAACTGCTGGTTGCTGCGATAATAAAAGATGCATCATTTGTAAAAAGGCAGATAGATACACTAAATGAGAAGGCTCATTTTGATGCCCTTACAGGCATTCGTAATCGTCGTAGTTTTGAAGAGCGGATTAATGCGATGAAACTCAGCAAGCAGCGAAAATATGATGGTTTAGCAATACTGATGATGGATATCGATTACTTCAAAAAAATTAATGATACATGGGGGCATGATATCGGTGACGAAGTATTGCAAGGGTTTGCTATTCGGGTGAATAGTTGTTTGCGTCACACAGATGAATTATATCGTTATGGTGGAGAAGAATTCGTAGTTATTGCGAACACGCTTGAATTAGGCGAAGCGAACGACTTGGCTGAACGCATTTGTAATCGGGTAAGGGCAACCCCCATAATAAGTGAGGAGGTCGAGATAACTATAACTTGCAGTGTTGGCATTGGAGTTCCACTGAAGGGTGAGAAAGATATTTTCCCTGCGCTAGAGCGGGCTGATAAAGCATTGTATAGAGCCAAAGAGAGCGGAAGAAATCGTGTTGTTTATGATAGCTTATCGTAAGACACTTAACGCCACCCAACCCCGCGTAAACTTAGACCGGGCTTATGCCCGAGGGTAAGCGGCGCGAAAAATCACGATTGCAACAAGCAAAGGTTGTATCGGGTTTACACCGCCCGGCTGGTTACGCCCCCGTTGGGCGTCTCAGAGAGATAGGCCTTAATCTGACCAGGTATGATTTACTAGGATGACCTGTTTCTATGGGAGGATATGAAGAATGATGCACATAGGAGTGGTCCACTATCGTATAAGATCCACCGGCAATGCTTTTGATGCAGTGTGGCATACCACTAGCTCGAGTACAAAGGAAACTGGGACTGGTATAGCAGAGGGGGACACATCAAATGGTTTTCCCGGTAAGTACATTATTACGTATTTTGGGTCAGACGGCAGTGAGGTCGGCAATTTTGAACTGACAATAGAAAAAACCGGTCCCATATACAACCTTTCCTGGAACAAGGATGGGGAACAGTTATATGCAGGAGTAGGGATTGATACTGCTGAAGGGATGGCGGCCGGGTTCAGGAAGGTTGAATAATTGGCTCACGCTCATCCTCAGCTAGTATATAAGATGTCGGAGTTGCGCTAGTTGCAAATAGTGATGGCGTGGGTGTTGTGGAAGCCGTCGGCGCGGGTGTTCCTGTGTCGCGTGTCGGCGAACGTGTCTGGCTCTGGAATGGCCAGTGGCGCCGTGCTTTCGGTACTGCGGCGGAGTTCATTGCAATTGCAATGCCCCAGGATCAGGCCGTGCCACTGCCAGAGCATCTCATCTCGGGTTCGAAACTGGTGCGGCACTCGGCATACCGGCATTGACTGCATACCACTGGGTCGCGTGTTCTTGCCACGGCCTCGGGCGAGGCCAGCTTCGAGGCGGCACGTTCTGCCGGCGCTGAGGGGCGTAGAGAATCTCGACGCGCCCGGTTTCCAGCAGCGAGGAGTTCTATCTACGGGCGGCGCGTCAGGATCACCACGGGAATGACGCGCGTTGCTTTGCGCTGATAGTCGGCAAAGCCGGTATACTGCGCCGCTACCTTTGCGTAAAGCTGCGTACGCTCCGGTTCCACAGCCACCGTGGCCCGCGCGGCAAAGTGCTCGGTCCCGACTTCCACCTGAACCTCCGGGTTGGCGACAAGGTTGTGATACCAGGCAGGATGTGTCGGCGCTCCCGCTTTTGACGCGATGACGATGTACCGATCGCCATCGGCCATATACGCCAACGGGTTGACGCGCGGTAATCCACTTTTGGCGCCAGTCGTGTGCAGCAGAAGGAGGGTCATATTCGCAAACGGACCGCCGACCTTGCCATTGTTCGTCCGGAATTCCTCGATAATCGTTTTATTCCACTCGTTGACATCGCTCATATAAAGCCCCAAATGTACTGCACCTGACAATATTTACATACCTACAAAACTTATAGAGCGATCAGAGGCGCTTTGGGCGGAGTGCGGCAGCTTGATGTCGCACTTGCAGGATCATAGCTTCCGCACTCCAGCATATGTCCATACTTTATGTTATCGCTCTATGAAACATGTACGAACTGGCTTTTGCCTTTCGCCTTTTGCCTTTCGCCTTTCGCCTTTCGCCTCTCGCCTTTCGCCTTTTGCCTTTTGCCTTGACACTAGGCCGCCACCGGTTCCTGGCTCGAACTTGCCGGCATATCTGCTTCGTCCTCAACCGGGGCGACGCTTGGCGCCAGTTCGCGCGGCAGCACTCGCCAGAACCGATCGCGGTACGCTTCCCAATCGGCCAGGATCTCCCTGGCGTAGGGGCTGCCTGTCAGCTCCAGGTGGCGCTCGACCAAACCGCGCACCCGCTTTGCATCCACATTGTTCAACCGATCAAGCTGCACCAATTGCGGATTGTAATATACTTCCAGCTTGTCCGCCACATCCAGCACATAGGCCACGCCGCCGGTCATACCGGCGCCGAAGTTGCGTCCGGTCGGACCCAGCACGACAACAGCGCCGCCGGTCATATACTCGCAGCCGTGATCGCCGACCCCCTCAACGACGGCAACAGCGCCGCTATTCCGCACGGCAAAGCGTTCGCCCACCTGGCCAGCGGCGTATAACTCACCACCTGTTGCGCCATAGAGCAGCGTATTTCCGGCGATAATGTTGTCGCGCCAGACGAACTGGGTGTAGTCGTGCGGTTTGATGACGATCATGCCGCCGGACATGCCTTTGCCCACATAGTCGTTCGCATCGCCGGTCAGGAACAAGTCCATGCCCGGAGCGTTGAAGACACCGAAACTCTGCCCGGCGTAACCCTGGAAGTTGATACGAATGGAGCCAGGTGGCAAGCCCGCCTCACTGTAGCGCTTGCCGATTGCGCCGGCCAGCCGCGCGCTCACCGACCGATCGCAGTTGTTGATCGTATAGTTCAACTCGACCGATCCACGACTTTCCAAAGCTTCTCTGGCATCCTCCACGATGCGATCATTCAGCGTTTCAATGGGCGGGAGCAGATTGCACTGACCATTGTGGCGGATCTCATGGCCTTCGGTGCCGTATAGCTCGCCGGTTGCCAGCACGGGCGCCAGATCGATCAAGTCGGCGGTAGCAACGCCGCTCTCCTTCTGGCGCAGCAGGTCGGTTCGACCGACGGCTTCATCGAGCGAACGCATGCCCAGCGACGCTAGCACCTCACGCACTTCCTGGGCGATATAGCGGAAGAACGCCATCACCATTTCCGGCGTACCGATAAAGTGTTTGCGCAATTCCGCCCTCTGGGTGGCTATGCCGACCGGGCAGGTATTAGAATGGCACACCCGCGCCATCACGCATCCTTCGGCAATCAACGCGGTGGTGCCAAAGGAGTACTCATCGGCGCCCAACAATGCCGCTAACACCACATCACGTCCGGTGCGCAGACCGCCGTCGGTGCGCAGGCGTACCCGACCCCGCAGGCCGTTCAACACCAACGTCTGCTGGGTCTCGGCCAGTCCCAACTCCCAGGGGATGCCCGCATTCTTGATGCTGCTCAGCGGCGAGGCGCCGGTTCCGCCCGAATGCCCGCTGATCAAGATGACGTCGGAGTATCCTTTCGCGACGCCGGCCGCAATCGTGCCGACTCCGGCCGTCGCCACCAGCTTCACCGATACATACCCACCGTCGTTCACTTGCTTGAGGTCGTAGATAAGCTGGGCCAAGTCTTCAATGCTGTAGATGTCGTGGTGCGGCGGCGGGCTAATCAGCGAAACGCCAGGCGTAGTATGCCGGATCGACGCGATTTCTTCATTGACTTTGTGGCCGGGGAGTTGCCCGCCTTCGCCGGGCTTGCTGCCCTGGGCCATCTTGATCTGCAACTCCAATGCGCTGGCGAGATAGGCCGCTGTGACACCGAAGCGTCCCGAAGCAACCTGCTTGATCTTGCTGTTGCGTTCGTCTTTGTAGCGCTCGGCGTCTTCACCGCCTTCGCCGCTGTTGCTCATACCGCCGATGCGGTTCATCGCGACGGCCAGCGTCGAGTGCGACTCGCTGCTGGTGCTGCCGTGGCTCATCGCCGCGGTGCTGAAACGACTTACGATAGCCTCGATTGGCTCAACCTCGTCGAGCGGTATCGACGGCCCGACGGGGATCATCTTCAGCAGATCGCGCAGATCCGTCGGCGGGCGTGAATGTACCAGGTCGGCGTATTTGCGATAGAGCGCGTATCCCTCCGGCGACATCGTCGTGAGGTTATCGTCGTTCAGCGCGTGCGGACTGCGCACCGCCTTATGCAGCGCCTGCACCACCTTCGGGCTGAGCGAGTGATACTCGCCGCCGCGCTTGAACTTGTAGAAACCGGGCGTAGGCAGATCAAGCGTTTCGTTCAGCTCAAAACCGAAAGCCCGCTCGTGACGCGCCTGCATATCCTGCGCCAGCTTGGGATAGCTAATGCCGCCAACCCGCGACGGCGTGCCGGTAAAGCACGTATCGATCAGATTCTGATCCAGCCCAATCGCCTCGAAGATTTGTGCCCCGCAGTAACTATCCAGCGTGGAGATGCCCATCTTGGACATAATCTTCAGGATGCCCTTCTCAACCGCCTTGATGAAATTGCGCTCGGCTTCGACAACCAGCGTGGCGGTGCGGCGGTCTTCGTCTTCATCGATGTGCGCCCCGGTTCCATTGGTTGATGTCTGTCGGTGCGCATCGTGCGCGCTGCGCTCAACGGCGATCTGATAGACGCTCTCCAGCGCCAGATACGGATTGATTGCCTCGGCGCCATATCCGGCCAGACAGGCGAAATGGTGAACTTCGCGCGGCTCGCCGCTCTCCACAATCAGACTCAAACCGCTGCGCCAACTGGTTCGGATCAAGTGATGGTGAACGGCGCCGAGCGCCAGCAACGACGGGATCGGCGCGTGGTTCTCATCGACGCCCCGGTCGCTGATGATCAGGATTGTCGCTCCGTCGCGGGCGGCGTTCTCGGCTTCCAGGCGTAGCCGATCCACAGCCTGCTCCAGGGTATCGGGACGGTTGCCGCCGATCGCAGCCAGGGCATTCAGCGTGGTCGTGCGCAATAGCGGATCGTCATTGTCGCGAATCCTGGCCAATTGCGCGTCGGTCAAGATGGGCGATTGCAGGCGAACGAGATGTGCGTGTTCCGGCGTCTCCTCCAGAACATCGAGGCGCTTGCCCAGGCTGATGCCTAGAGACATCACCAGCGTTTCGCGGAGCGGGTCGATCGGCGGGTTGGTAACTTCCGCGAAGCGTTGCTTGAAGAATTGGAAGAGCGGACGACCCAGCTCGATCTGGGTAAAGACCGCCGCCGGCGTATCGTCGCCCATCGACCCGACCGGCTCCTGGCCGTTGGTCAGCATAGGTCGCAGGATGACATTCAACTCCTCGTGCGTATAGCCAAACGCCATCTGCTGGGCGCTGAGTTCAATGGGATCGATTTCAGGAGTGCTATCGGAGGGGTCGCGTTCGATGCCGCTTCTTGCCATTTGTAGATGCTGTTCCACCCACTCAAGATACGGTTGGCGCGTGGCCAGCATTTCCTTAAGCTCTTCGTTGGCATAGACGTGTCCGACAGCTGTGTCCACCGCGATCATCTGGCCGGGGCCAAGCTTGCCTTTCTGCACGACGCGGCGCTCATCAACCGGGATGGCGCCGACCTCGCTGCCGCTGACCACCAGGCCATCGTCGGTGATCAGGTAGCGGGCCGGGCGCAGGCCGTTGCGATCCAGCGCGGTGCCGACGATGCGTCCATCGGTGAACGACAGGGCCGCCGGGCCGTCCCAGGGTTCCATCAGACAGGCGTGGTATTGATAAAACGCACGGAGATCGGGATCGATATCCGGCAAGTGCTCCCAGGCTTCGGGCGCCATCATCGTGATGGCGTGGCGAATATCGCGCCCGCCCATCACCAGCAGCTCCAGCGCGTTATCCACCATACCCGAGTCGCTCCCGCTTTCGTCGAGCACGGGTGCGATGTGCGACACCGGCTCGTCGCCTTTGCCGGCGGGCGATGGAAAGCGCAGCGTTTTCTCGCGCGCACGCATCCAGTTGATGTTGCCTTGCAGCGTGTTAATTTCGCCGTTGTGCGACAGCATACGGAAAGGCTGAGCACGTTCCCAGGCGGGGAATGTATTTGTCGAATAGCGCTGATGGTAAACCGCCAGGGCCGTCGTATAGTCGGGATCGCGTAGATCGAGATAGAAATCGGCCAGGTGCGAACCCAGCATCAGACCTTTGTAAACGACCGTTCGCGACGATAGCGAGGGAATGTACGCCGGCAACTGCTGCTTGCAAAATGCGGCCTCCATCTGTTTGCGAGCCAGATACAGCGTGTGCTCGTAGGCGTCGGCGTCCAGGTTCTCCGGGCGGGCGATCATCACCTGCTGAATGTGCGGCTTGTCCGCCAGCGCGCGCTGTCCGAGCGCGTCATCGTCGGTGAGCACTTCGCGCCAGCCGAGAACGCGAAGGCCGTGATCTTCCAGCGACGCGACGATGATGCGGCGACTCGCTTCGGCGGCGGCATCATCGCGAGGAAGGAACAGCATGCCCAACGCCAGATCATCGGCGGCGACGGAGATATTGCGCTGTGCCAACTCGCGGAGCAGCAGGGCGCGGGGAAGCTGGGTCAGCACTCCTGCTCCATCGCCGGTCTTAGCGTCATCGGCGACCGCACCACGATGTTCGAGATTCCCTAGAGCGATCAACGCCATTGCGAGAATGTCGTGGTCAGGTCGCCCATTGATGTTTGCTACGAAACCGATGCCGCAGCCGTCATGCTCGAACCAGGGGTCATACATTGTACGTTGGAGAATGCTCTGTGCAGGAATTTGCATAACCGTCTTAATCCTAGATTTCAAATATGATATTGATATGGAAGATACAAAAACTCGCCCAATATGCCTCGATTTTGAGGAAGGGCGAGCGTCATTGTCTCTGGGCTTATCCGCTGTAGGGGCGGCTTTGTGTATATAAAA
The DNA here is from genome assembly GCA_028282325.1 of Chloroflexaceae bacterium. GTDB lineage: Bacteria > Chloroflexota > Chloroflexia > Chloroflexales > Chloroflexaceae > JANQID01. Next base: position 14,619 of record JANQID010000028.1, read on the forward strand.
AGCCTCGCTGTGTATTAAGCGAGGTTGTAGATATCTTCCGTATCACAGCGCTGTGATGGGGCGACGTGTATCGACAGAACAAGGCGCTGTCAATATTCTCGACGTGATATCTGACTCCCGATGAATTGTGACGCTGCTGAATGTTGTACGAGGGGCGGAACTTTGCCAACAACGCCTTGACGGAAGCGCCTTCGCGATATGATGTACCGAATTTAATCGCTATCAGGGTTCGGGTATATAGTATGAATATACTATGAGACGCGGGTTTTTGTCAAGCAAGGTTAGATAGTATGCACAGCTACGCGTGATCGGGCGTCGGCGATAGCGTGTAAGGTGCTTTTTTGTGATAGGCATGGCGCCACCGCATCATTGGGCATTGTCTGCTACAATACATTCGCCATGAAAATGCCACGCATCGCCTATTGCTCGCCCGTCAATCCTGCACCGTCCGGTATATCCGATTACAGCGAGGAGTTGTTACCGTATCTCGGCCAGTATGCCGATGTGACGCTCTATCTTGACGATGGCTTGCGCCCGGATAACCCGAACCTGGCACGTTATCTTGAGATGCGACCGTTGCGGCGTCTGGAGCGCGATCAGCGTCGCCGCCCCTACGATGCGATTGTGTATCACATCGGCAATAGCCCGGCTCACGCCGGCATATGGCGGGTTGCCCAACGCATGCCGGGAGTGATCGCTATGCACGATTTCGTGCTGCATCATTTTATGCTCTGGTATGCGGCGAATGTTCAGCATGACGTTCAGCGCTATGTGCAGGCGATGGCAGATCGCTATGGCGATATGGGCGCGCACGTCGCCGAGTTGATGATCCGCGGGAGGTTCGTCGATGCGGCATTCGATTTCCCATGCAGCGAGCCGGTGGTGATGGCGGCACGCGGCATTATCACGCATAGTCGCTATGTGCAAGAACGCGTTCTGACGCTGCGCCCGGAGGCGCCGACGGCGGTCGTGCCCATGGGCGTGCCGCTGCCGCCAGAAATTCCGCGTGCAGCAGCGCGGATGCGGCGCGGGTTGTCGCAGAGCGCGTTGATTCTGGCAAGCTTTGGGCATATCAATGCGTATAAACGCCTCGATCCGGCGCTGCGTGCGCTGGTCGCGCTCCGCGAGGAGTATCCCAACCTGCGCTACATTCTGGTCGGCAGCGTATCGCCCAATTTTGACCTGCAGGGCCTGGTGCGACGAATGGGACTGGAATCGGTCGTCGAGATCACCGGCTATGTGTCACGGGCTGCGTTTGAGGATTACGTCGCCGCAGCCGATGTCTGCCTCAATCTGCGCTTTCCAACCGCCGGCGAAACTAGCGCCAGCCTGCTGCGATTGCTGGGCGCCGGTCGCCCCACCCTGGTCAGTACGACGGGTGCGTTCGCCGAGCTGCCGCCCGGCGTGGTCGCCCAGGTTGATGTTGACGCTGCCGAGGGCGATCTGATCCTGGCCTATTGTCGCTTGCTGACTCGATGCCCCGACCTGGCCGAAGCGATGGGGACGCTGGCGCGCGAATATGTGGCGCGCGAGCATACGCTTGATCGTGCCGCACAGGGGTATGTGCGTTTCCTGGCGCGGCTGTATGGCTGGCCGGTGGTGCAGCGACAACGCGCTGCGCCGTTGTGGTCGCCGGAATCGGTCGCCGATGCTGCGCCTGCCGCGCCGCCTGCGTCGCCGAACGCCACGCCTGCGCCGACGCTTGATCCGCGTGTGGCAGCAATCGCCCGTGTGCTGGCCGAGCTAGGCGTCGACGAACGTGACGAAGCGTTATTGCGTTTCGTGGCTGAGCGCATGGTCGAATCGGCTTTAATTGATTAACACGCTTGTAAATCTTGAGGAACGAGTGATGGCCGAGCAAAAACTTACCCTGTCCGTTACCGGAATGACCTGTGCATCCTGCGCAACCCGCGTGACGCAAGCGCTCAACAAACAGGCTGGCGTTACCGAGGCCAGCGTTAACGTAGCCAGCGAGCAAGCGGCGATCGTCTTCGATCCGACGTTGGTCAAGCCCGGTGCACTGATCGGCGCTGTCGAGCGGGCCGGGTATGGCGTCATTGCGGATCAGATCGAGCTCCCCATCACCGGGATGACCTGCGCGTCGTGTTCGGCCCGTGTGGCAAAAGCGTTGAACAAAACGCCCGGCGTGCTGGAAGTCAACGTCAATCTGGCGAGCGAGCAGGCGACCGTGACCTATCTTCCAGCAACGACGGGATGGAGCGAACTGAAAGCTACGGTCGAGCGCGCCGGATATGGGGTGATCGAAACCACCGCCGCCGATACCACCGCCGTCGAGGATGTCGAGACGGCGGCGCGCGCCCGCGAACTGGCCGACAAGCGCCGCAAGCTGTTCGTTGGTCTGGCGTTGAGTCTGCCACTGTTCATCCTCTCGATGGCGCGTGACTTCGGGGTGATCGCGCCCTGGTTGATCGACGCCAGGTTGGCCGGGAGCGCCTATCCCGCCGGCGCCGACTTGCTCAACTGGCTGTTTCTGGCTCTGGCAACGCCGGTGCAGTTTTACAGCGGGCGCGACTACTACATTCACACTTGGAAAGCGCTCCGCAACCGCGCCGCGAATATGGACACGCTAGTCGTGACGGGTTCATCGGCGGCCTATTTCTACAGCCTGGCGTTGCTGCTGTCGGGTCGCGCCGGACATGTCTATTTCGAGACCGCCGCGATGATCATCACGCTAATTCTGGTGGGCAAGTATCTGGAGGCGCGGGCCAAAAGCCAGACCAACGCGGCAATCAAGACGCTCATCGGTTTGCAGCCGACGACAGCCCGCGTGCTGCGCAGCGGCGACGAACGCGATGTGCCGATCGCCGAGGTGCGCAAAGGCGACATCGTGATCGTGCGGCCGGGAGAGAAGATACCGGTTGACGGCGTGATCGTCGGCGGGCGCTCCAGCGTGGACGAGAGCATGGTGACCGGCGAAAGCATCCCAGTTGAGAAGAACGAGGGCGACACGGTAATCGGCGCGACGATCAACGGCAGCGGGAGCTTCCAGTTTCGCGCCGTGCATGTTGGCAAAGAGACCGCGCTGGCCCAGATCATCAAGCTGGTGCAGCAGGCCCAGGGCAGTCGCGCACCGGTACAGAGCCTGGTCGATAAGGTCGCCGAGATTTTTGTGCCGGCTGTCATTGTTGTTGCGCTGCTGACGTTCCTGGGCTGGTTCTTTATCGGTGGCGTCGGGTTTACGAGCGCGCTGGTCTTCGCAGTAGCCGTGCTGGTGATCGCCTGCCCGTGCGCGTTGGGCCTGGCGACGCCAACGGCGATTATGGTGGGAACGGGCGTGGGCGCCGAGCATGGCATTCTGATCAAGAATGCCGAGAGCCTGGAGCGAGCCGGATCGATCACGACGGTGGTGTTTGACAAAACCGGAACGATTACCGAGGGCAAGCCATCCGTGACCGATATTGTCGTCGAATCCCGTCGAGCAGAGCCAGCGCTTGCCGCCAGCGCGTTTGCACACGCGCAACCGGAAGCCCTCGCCGCTGGCGATCAGCCTTCCGACGCCGCGGATTCACTGCTGCATCTGGCTGCGTCCGCCGAACGAGGCAGCGAACACCCGTTAGGAGAGGCGATTGTCCGGGCGGCGCGCGAACGTGGTTTGACGCTCTCGCAACCACACGACTTCGCTGCCATTGCCGGGCATGGGATTGCCGCACAGGTTGATGGTTGCGCTGTGCTGCTCGGCTCGCTCCGGCTGATGCGCGAGCGCCAGGTTGCGCTACGTGATGTCGAGCGCGATGTGGAGCGCTTGCAGGGCGAGGGCAAAACGACGATGATTGTCGCCGCCGACGGCGAAGCGTTGGGCGTCATTGCCGTGGCCGATCCGATCAAGCCGACCTCGCGCGAAGCGGTGGAAATGTTGCATCGCCAGGGGATCGATGTGGTGATGCTGACCGGCGACAATCGGCGCACCGCCGCCGCTATCGCGCGCCAAGTCGGCGTCGAACAGGTGCACGCCGACGTGTTGCCGCAAGATAAATCCGCCGAAGTGCAACGGCTGCAACAGGCTGGGCGCATTGTGGCGATGGTCGGCGACGGCATCAACGACGCGCCGGCTCTGGCCCAGGCCGACGTAGGTATCGCTATCGGCGCCGGAACGGATGTGGCAATGGAAACTGCCGCCGTCACCCTCATGCGCGGTGATCTGCGCAGCGTCCCCCAGACGATTATGTTAAGTCTTCGCACGCTGCGCACGATCAAGTGGAATCTCTTCTGGGCCTTCATCTACAACGTGATCGGCATTCCCATCGCTGCTGGTGTGCTCTACCCGCTCTTTGGCTGGCAACTGAGTCCGATCATCGCGGCGGCGGCGATGGCGCTAAGCTCAGTCTTCGTGGTGACAAATTCGTTGCGGCTACGCGGCGTACGGCTCGCTGGCTAGACGCCGTCCGCTGCGTTGCGCAACGGTTCCCGGTTTGCTAAAATCCTGATCGAGACGAGCGACGCCCTGTTCAAACAGGTTCTTTAAGAGACACAGGCCTGGCAGTCATTCAAGGATTGCCAGGCCTCCGGCTACGCATATTGTACAGACCGATGTGCCCACGTAGTGTTAAGGAAGGAGCGATAGTATGGTTATGCAATCAGCCACAGCGACGACGCAAGAAGAAGCCCTGGTGCTGCGAGCCGATCGCGGCGGTGTCGCCACATTGACCCTCAACCGGCCACGCCAGTTCAACGCCCTGTCCGAAGAAATGCTGGACGCATTACAACGCGAGTTGGATAACATTGCCGGCGACCCGACGGCTCGTGTTGTGGTGATCGCAGCGAACGGACGCGCCTTTTGCGCCGGTCACGATCTCAAGCAGATGCGCGCAAATCCCGACGAGTCGTATTACAGCGATCTCTTCAATACGTGCAGTCGTATGATGCTAACGATCACCCGTATGCCGCAGCCTGTCATCGCCCGAGTCCACGGACTGACGACCGCGGCGGGAGCACAACTGGTGGCGGCGTGCGATCTAGCAGTTGCGGCAGATACAGTCCAATTCGCCACGTCGGGCATTCGCTTCGGGCTCTTCTGCTCAACGCCGGGGGTGACGGTGAGCCGCAACGTCGCGCGCAAACCGGCGCTCGAGCTACTGCTCACCGGCGAGTTCATCGATGCGCAAACGGCGGTCGCGCAGGGGTTGATCAACCGGGCGGTTCCCGCCGACCAGTTGGACGCAGCGGTGCAAGAACTGGCGGACTCGATCATCGCCAAATCCGCTGTCGCTATCGCCATCGGCAAGCAGACGTTCTACCAGCAAATTGAAATGAGTATGGAGGAGGCGTATAGCCATGCCAGCGCGGCGATGGCGTGCAATATGATGACCGAAGACGCAGCTGAGGGAATCGACGCATTCTTGGAGAAACGCACGCCGCAGTGGAAGCATCGCTAGGACGCCGGTAGCGTATGCTCGCAGCTTGCGGTTTTCACGTTCTGAGTAGCGCCGAAGCTCAGCGGAGGCGCGTATCGAAGGGTGCTGAGATACGCGACGCCAGATCATACGCTATCAACTTAGCAGTGCGCAGGTCAAGCCTCCGGTTCGATACGGCTGTCGCCTGCTCACCATACGGCCTGACCTCTTCAGCACGAACAGACGTCCGCTTAAGTCCTGTCAGTGAAGTTTCGACAACACCTGTTCGCCGAACGCTTTGATAAACTGCGACTGGTTGCGTCCGACGTTGTGGATATGGATCTCGTCGAATCCCAGTTCGAGAAAGCCCTGCAAGTGGGCGCGATGCTCATCGAGATCGGTCGAAATCAGCACCCGGCCAGTGAAGTTTTCCGGTCGCACCAGCTTCGCCATCGCTGCAAAATCCTCCGGCGAGCGAATATCCTGCTTGGGAAAGTTCATCCCGCCGTTGGGCCACTCGGTGATGGCATTCTGCAACGCCTCTTCGTAAGTCTCGGCCCACGAGACGTGCAATTGCAGCAGTTTGGGCATGTTATCAGGGTTTTTGCCCGCCGCACGGGCGCCATCCGCAAAGTTGTCGAGAATGCCGCGCAGCTTCTCGTGGCTGGCGCCGGGAGTGATCAACCCATCGCAGGTTTTGCCCGCCCACTTCAACGTCTGGGGACCGGTCGCCGCGATATAGATTGGCAACGGCTTTTCAGGCAGCGTCCAGAGGCGCACTTTGTTCATTTTGAAGTATCGCCCGCGATAACGCACGGCTTTTCCGCTCAACAGCCGCTGAATAATCTCGACCGCCTCTTGCAGCATCTCGAAGCGCACCAGCGGGTCGGGCCACTCGCCAGCGACGACATTCTCATTCAACAACTCGCCGCTCCCCAGCCCAAGCCAGAAGCGACCGGAAAACATCGCGGCGAGCGTCGCCGCCGCTTGCGCGATCACCGAGGGATGGAAGCGAAACGTCGGGCAGGTGACGCCGGGGCCGAACGAGTGACCGGTTCGCCCGCCAAGCGCACCCATCCAGCTATATACGTAAGCGTTGTGTCCTTGCTGCGGAACCCACGGCTGAAAATGGTCGGCGGCCATCACGCCGCGAAAGCCATATTGTTCGGCGAGAATGCAGTAGTCAAGCAGCTCGTTCGGGTGAAACTGCTCCAGCGCAGCAGCGTATCCGATCGTTGCCATCTCACACTCCTTTGTTGCTATGAAATGAGCGCCATCAGTTATATCCACGGCGCGATAAGTGTAGCTACCCTTTTCATGATACCAGAGGCGTGTGAAGATACGTGCCTCTATATGCAGACCGAAAACGGGCGCGCAGAGAATGTATAGGCGTGCGTAGCGATCAGAGCGTCAGGGAAATGCGGAGAACGAGCGTCATGACGTTCGTTCTCGCATCGATAGGGTGTTATCATTCCAGATAATCACACGGTTGCGACCGCCGTTTTTAGCGTTGTAAAGTGCGTTGTCCGCTGCATAGAGCAAAGCGTCGATCGTAGCGCCATGATTTGGAAACACAGCTATGCCAAGAGATAACGTCGCTCGCACCTCTTGCATTCCGTAGCCGATGCGCAGCGCTTCAGCGCCTTTCCGCCAGATTTCGGCACGCTGACAGGCGGTTTCCAGCGAGGCGCCGGGCATAATCACGAGAAACTCTTCGCCGCCATAGCGGCAAACCACGTCTTGTTGCCTGACATATGCCTTAATCAATCCCGCCAGGGCTTGCAGCATCATATCGCCGGCCTTGTGGCCGAATGTATCGTTAAGCTGTTTAAAGTAATCGATATCTATCATCGCCACGCTGATCGGTTGATTTTCGCGCGTTGCACGCGCCAATTCGCGCTCTAGCGTTTCCTCCATATAACGCCGGTTGAACAGATTGGTCAATGGATCGCGGGTGGCCTGTTCACGCAACTGCATATGCAGGAATTCGATCTCAACCAGTTGCTGGCGTAGCTGCTCGTTTGTCTGGCACGCCTCGAATTCGGCGTTCCGACGCTGCGTAATGTCGCGCAGCACGATCAATTGCCCGGTCGTGCGGCGGTTGTGTGCGTCGTGCAGCGGCGAGATGCGCAGGTCGATGTAGCGGGGAGCAGCCTGGCAGCCAACTTGGATTTCTATGTGCGAATTGTTTACCGCACGATAGCGCTCCATAACGTCAGGCCAGGCGGCGAATACGTTTGAGGCTCGTTCGCCAACAAGACGATCATTAATGCGACCCAACATCGAGCGGGCGGATGGGTTAATATCCACAATGCGATCATGTATGTCTACCACGATTACCCCATCGGACATATGCTCGACGAGGGCGTGCCGCGCGATAGGAACCAGGTCAAGGAGACGATGGCGGAAGATACCCCATCCCAACACCAGGCCGCTGACCGCAAAAGCCGGCGGGGTGAGGTCTAATCCGGGGATCGGGCTCAACCCGGCAAGGTAGATTACATTGCTAAGCCAGGGAATGATCGAGCCAATGATGATGCTCACCGATTGGCTGCGGTAGAGATCCTGCGAATGCAATGCGAAGCAGAGTAGGCGCAGGGAGCCAATCAACAGCAAGATGTAGCTAAACACCGTAAAGATCCAGAACCAGAGACCGTGATCGTAAACGAGTATTTCGCTGGCAACTCCGAGGTTGGGCGTAATGTGCTCCCAGATCAGTCCATGCTGTTCATTTGTGGCGACCAGGACCAAGGTAACTGCCGGCATGATCGACAGCAACGCAATGTTCTGTCGGGTTATCCATTTGTCGAGATGCGTATATTTGAGAACAAAGAGCAGCCAGAAGACCGGCAAGCTGGCGATGCCGAGGTATTCGGTTTTTGCCCAGAATATCTTTGCCGAAACTTCTACCGCGGCGCCTTCAAACGCGCGCCCGATGGTCCATACAGCAATAGCCAGCATCGCCAGCATAAATATAATGCTGGCACTTCTGCGTCTGCGCTGCCACGCGATGATTGCCATAGCGACGGCAATGCCTGCGGATATCAGCATCACGACAGCGATTGGAGTGTAGTGTAGTGTCATATACGGCAATTTTGGATGTACTGGTCTATATTGAATGTATCAGGTTTTAAACTACAGTATATGATCACACATACCAGCACGTTAATTTATCATCAAAAAATTGTTACATGCTGGGTGACAACAGTGTGATGCTATGCGGCGCGGGAGGAAACGCCTAAGCTCAAAAGAATGCGCTGGGCGTGTGTGCGCGGCGTCAGTTGCGCCAGTGCGTAGAGGTCGGCGGGGATATCGATATCGCGTTCCAGGCCGGGGGAATGTGCGAGGCGAACCGGCAGGCCGCGGCTGTGCGCCGATTGCTGGTGAAGCGCCAAGCTGTCAGGGCCAAAGCGAAAAGGCAGGGCGAGCGGGGGGTGCGCCAGCAGCGCGTTTGTTCCGCCGTCGCGCGACGGGGCGAGAACCACGCCCGGCTCATCGGGCAGCAGGCTCGCCAGCATATCAATGTCGGACGGCGTAACCAGCGGCACATCGGCGGGCAATACAAGCGTAGCGGCGGCGCCATCGGCGGCGGCTTGCGTGGCGGCCTGGGTAAGCGCGCCATTCAGATCGGGGCTATGATCGAGCCAGGCCAGCGCGCCAACCTGCTGCGCGATTGTGATCGCATCCGGGTCGCGGCTGATGACGGCGATCCTGGCAATTGAGCGCGCGTTGCGGAGCGCGGTCAGCACATCGGTAAGCATCGCCAGAGCCAGTGCACGCCGACCATCGGATGTCAGGAACCCGGACAGGCGTGTTTTGGCATATTGCAGATCTTTTACCGGCACAATAGCGTAGATCCGGCGTGGTGCGGGACGTGGTTCCATAACGGGTTATACGTGGCGGCGGAGCGCGACGCGCGCCAGATGCGCTTTTTTCTCCATGCTGCTCATTATCGTGTCGGTGACAATAGCGCGTATGCCCAGCGCTTCGACGGCGGGCTTGAGTTCGGCGTCCTGCTCATCGATAATCAGCACGTCGAGGAAGTCGCGATAGGCCTGCGCGATGCCGGTCGCCGAAACTTCCAGCCCGGATGCGCGCATCAGCGGGGCCGCCGGGCCTTTGATCGGCGCGCCGCCCACGATCGGGCTAACCGCGACGATCGGCGCGCGGGTTGCGTGCAATGCCTCGCGCACGCCGGGCAGCGCCAGTATCGGGCCGATGCTGACGATCGGGTTGCTCGGCGCGACCAGGATAACCTCGGCCTCGGCGATGGCGCTCAACACGCCCGGCGCTGGCAGCGCTTGCTCGATGCCCGCGAAGCGTACGCCCCGAACCTCATCGGCGGCGCGGCGACGCACGAAATATTCCTCGAAGTGCATATCGCCTTCCGCGGTGATGACGTGCGTCGGCACGGGCTGGTCGCTCATCGGCAAAACCCGCACGCTCACACCCAGCGCCTGCCGAATGCGGTCGGTGATCTCACTGAGCGCAATCCCCTGACCCAGCAGCGCTGTGCGATGAATATGCAGCGCCAGGTCGCGGTCGCCGAGCTTGAACCAGGTCGGCGCACCGAGGCGGCCGAGCCAGGTCAGACATTCGGTGGTATCACCGGCAATGCCCCAGCCTTGCTCGCGGTCAATCTCGTCGGCAAGCGTGCAAATCACAATGTCGAGATCGGGCGAAATGTGCAGCCCATGGAGTATGAAATCATCGCCCGTGTTGACAATGGCTGTGATGGAATCCGGCGGCGCGACCTGCACCAGTCCTTCGAGAAAACGCGCCGCGCCGACGCCGCCGGCGAGTGTGACAATCATCAGGTTGCTCCTGGAATACGTGTCAAGAACGGGATCACCAATGTCTATCCAGTACATATTAGAACATATCCGGCGTCCAGGGTCGAGGGCCGGCCAGCGCCAGACTCGCCAGTGTCAGGTGCGACTCTGGCGCTTCGATCTTACCGACCATCCGCGCCTCGAAGGGCGTCAGGTGGCCGCTGTAGATCGCCGCCAGCGTGCGCACATCGATGCGGATATGTCCCTCGCCGCCAGGTTGCGTCTCGGCGCGACCGTCGGCGATAGAGATCGTGAAGCGCCCGTTGTTCCATGGCAACACGTCGTCGAAGACTTCCAGCTGCAGTTCAGCAGTGACGCCGGGGCAATAGCCGCGAGCGGCGAACGCCGCCGGTACATCAACAAGGCGCAGCATCAGGTCGAACGAGCGCGTGCTCTGCTGGGCTTGCTCGGCGTTCGCGAACGTCAGCAAATCGAGCGGCGCGCCGATCCATTGCATCTTGTCCAACACCGAGCGATGGTCGGCGAGCAGCGTGAGAATGCGCTCGGTCGCCGCCGCGCTCAACGCGCAGACATCGTGCACGATCAGCGGTTTGGGCGGCTGGTTGGGTACAAACGTACTTTGCAAAAAGATGACATACCCTTCGGGTTGGCCGTCGCGGAGCACGAGAAATTTGTGCGCGGTCTGCTCGCGAGGTTCTAGGTAGTTGCGCCACATCATATCGGGCCGATCGAGATTGCCTGCCGCATTGCGCGCCCGCTGCGCATACACCTGGCGCAGGATTCGCTCATCGGCAGCTTCGACCGCAACCGCGTCGATGGTGCGCTCGCGCGCGTTGATCGCATCGAGGCGCATTTCATACATCGTGCGGGTCGAGGCGCGCTCGAAGCCGGTCTTGCGGTAGAACGCCGTCGTCGCCGGGTAGAGCGCGGCCAGCGGATAGTTCGCAGCGTGCAGTTCTTCCAGCGTCCGGCGCAGCATCGTCATACCAACATGGCTGCCGCGATATTCCGGCGCGACACCGACAGCGGTGATGCCGGCAGTGCGCACGCTTACGCCGCCAAACCACATACCCATCGGAATGAAGGCGATGCCGGATGCCAAACGACCTTTCTTGCGCACGGCGCGCACATACTCGACGCCGATGTCTCGGAGCCAGCGGTGCATACTGCCGTCAGCAAAGAGCAACGCCTGGCCGAGCAGGGTTGCCAGCGGGTCGAAATCGTCATCGAAGATCGGGCCATACTCAATATCGGTGCGTTCGCTCATTAATTGCTCGCTTTCAACGTCTAGAGCTTCAGAGTCCTCGATAGAAGGTGTGCAGCCGATCCCGTGCCCCCAGTTTGCTTGCTGTCGATCAATCGCAACGAATGGTCAATGCCTCCAACGACATGCGCGGACGACGCACCGGGTCTTTCGCGGCATAGCCAAACGTCAGCAGCGCATGGGGGATGAGCGTTGCATCGAGGCCAACCGCGGCGCGCGTGGCGGCGGGACAGAACAGCGGCGCACACATCCAGCCGCCGTCAAGCCCCAGGCTATAGGCTGTCAGCAGCATATTTTGCGCCGCGCAGCCCAGGCTCTGAACAGCCATCGTCGTCTCGGCGGCCTGACGCTCGGCATCGGGATAACGATCCAGGTCTGCGAGATAGAGACAGAGGATCACGATGGCCGGAGCGCCGATGATGCGTTGATGCGATTTTTCCTGGCGGATCGCGATCATTGCTGCGTCTTGGCCGTCGAGGGCGAGTTGTCGCCGCCACTCATCGCCCATCGCGGCGGCCAGACGTTCTTTCGTGGCGCTCTGCGTGACGACGGCGAAGCGCCAGGGTTGGCGGCCATGGGGCGAGGGCGCCCAGCGTCCCGCTTCGAGGATCTGGTCAAGCGTATCGGGCGGCACTGCGCGCGGCTGATACCAACGCACCGAACGCCGACCGGAGATGATCTGCGATATATCCATTTCAGATAGGATTGCTCTATCGGCGGGCAGCCATTCATTTTCAGCGTAAGCGTATGCAACAGCGGCTTTGGCCGACTGCGCCGAAAACGTTCTCTATGAATTGTACTATAGCTCCGCCTACCGGAACAAATCACGCTCTGGATCGCGGATCAACTGCCGCGCGCTGCTCTCGGCGGGGGTATAGGCGAAACCGCGGATAATCGCTGCCGGAATGCCGTCGATCTTGCCCATCACCAGCTCGGCGGCGCTCGCCAGTTCGTCACCGACGGCGATCAGGCTGGCTTGCATCGTATAGCCGTAGGGATCGACGACCCCCGCATAATCGACGAGCGGGTCGATCCCCGCGACGCCGATCGCGATATTGATCTGGCCCTCGCGCCAGGGCCGCCCGATCGTGTCGGAGATGATCACCGCGACCGTAACGCCGGTTTGCTTGCGTATGGCGGCACGCAGTTGCGCCGCGCTGCGGTCAGAATCTTCGGGAAGCAGCGTGACGATCTGCCCGCCGGCGACGTTCGACTCGTCAACGCCGGCGTTGGCGCAGATCAGGCCATGCTGCGTTTCGGTGATCAATACGCCGCGATCCATCTTGACGATCCGGCGGCTCTCACGCAGGACAATCTCCACGTAGCGCACGTCTTTGCGGCTTTGAGCCGCAGCAATGCGCGCAAAGTCGGACGGCTCGACGGTGATCGGGTCGACGAAACGCCCCTCGGCTTTGGAGACAATCTTCTGGGTGACGATCAGCACGTCGTCGCGTTCGAGCTTCTGGCCGTGCTGACTCAACGCAGCGAGGATCAGCGCGGCGAGGTCGTCGCCGGGGCCAACTTCGCCGATCCCACACACCGGTATAATGCGCAACTCGTTTGGCATAACATTTCTTCCTGAATAACCGGGTTCGAACGGTGCAAAAACGGGAGCTGACGCGCATTCAGATCGCGCCGCTCCCGTTCTATCGCAGAGGGCGACGGCATCGCGCGTCGTAACCCTGCCCCGATTGACGATCCTCGCATAAGGAGCGTTCTGCCGACTACAGATACTTGCCCGCAATAAGCTGCAACCGCTCGCGTGCCGCCGCCGGAATGACGCTCCGGTCGGTGATGATCGATGTCGCCAGCGCATTGTGGGCCGGGCTTTCGAAGCCATCGCCGATCAACGGTATAACCTCGCGAACCACCTGCTGTGAGAGCTTGGCGTTCGCATGCAGCACCTTCACGATCATATCGACTGTGACCGAGTCGTGATCGGGGTGCCAGCAATCGTAATCAGTCACCATCGCCAGCATACCATAGGCGATTTCAGCCTCGCGCGCCAGCTTGGCTTCGGGCAGCGCCGTCATACCGATCAGATCGTGGCCGCGGCGGCGGTTCTCTTCACTCTCGGCGATCGTTGAGAATTGCGGGCCTTCCATACACACGTAGGTTCCGCCTTTATGCACGGTTGCGCCGGCTGTCTGCGCAGCCGCGTACAGCCGATCGCTCAACTGCGTGCAGAATGGCTTGTCGAACGCGATATGCGCAACGACGCCTTCGCCGAAGAACGACGCCAGGCGATTGCCCTTGGTGCGGTCAAACAGTTGGTCGGGAACGACGATATGGCCGGGGACGTACTCCTCGCGCAGGCTGCCAACCGCGCTCACGGCGATCAGATATTGGACGCCGAGCTGTTTGAATCCATACACATTCGCCCGGCTAGGCACTTCAGTCGGCGAGAAGCGATGCCCGCGTCCATGGCGCGGCAGAAAAGCGACCCGTTTGCCCGACAGCGTGCCGATGACATAGGCGTCGCTTGGGTCGCCAAATGGCGTTTCCAGACGCACTTCCTCGATATCCTCCAGCCCTTCCATAGCGTACAGACCGCTGCCGCCGATCACTCCAATGGTCGCCTGGGACATACTCCGCTCCTTGAGTCTTCATTACTCGCCGCTCGTATGAGATGCACGAGAGTATAGCGCAAGGGCGGCTTGACTGCAACATCTTTGGTGCAGCGTTGTCGATCCTGTCCGGCGTAAAGTTGCAATCAGCACCGCTAGTGATACAATGTAACCTATCCGTTCCTGGTTCTCTATCGACGGCTATCGTAAGATCCTCGATGTTTATTCTGTCTCGTACATCTAGATATGAGGTGTTGCGCGGCGTGCGTTATGCTGCGTCATCTACCTTATCTTATTCGACAGCTACCCGTACCCGATGCATTGAAAAAGGGAGGCAACGATGATTCATCCTCCGCTTCTGGAAGGCTTATCGGCGACAACGGTGCAAACTTCGCGCTTGAACACGCATATCATTTCTGCAGGACCGGAAAACGGCGACCCGGTGATTTTTATTCACGGCAACGGCGCGTCGGCGCGCTCCTTTGAAGAATTGCTGACGGCGCTGCCGGGCCGCTTTCGCGGCATCGCGCTTGATCTGCGCGGCTATGGTCGTTCCGAGGCCGCGCCGGTGGACGCAACCCGTGGCGTGCGCGACTTTAGCGACGATCTGCACGCGCTGATCGAGACGCTCGACCTGCCCCGGCCTCACCTGGTCGGTTGGTCGCTCGGCGGCAGCACAGCGATGCAATACGCAATCGATTTCCCCAACGACGTGGCGTCGCTGACGCTGATCGCGCCCGGTTCGCCCTATGGCTTCGGCGGCACGCACGATCTCGACGGTACGCCAAACAACCCGGAGTTTTCTGGAACCGGCGCTGGCCTGACGAATCCGGAGTTTCTCCAACGACTACAAGACGGCGACCGCAGCGAAGAGAGTCCTGTCTCGCCGCGCAACGTAGTGCGGGGCTGGTTCAATCCGCCGTTTCGCCCGCCGCGCGAGGATGTGTGGGTCGATGAGCTGTTGCGGATGACGGTCGGGCCCGATCATTTTCCCGGCGACTCGACGCCGAGCAGCTTCTGGCCGGGCGTCGCGCCGGGCGCCCGCGGCGTTAACAACGCGCTTTCGCCGAAATACTACAACCTGAGCAGCTTCGCCCAGATCACTCCACGCCCGCCTGTGCTATGGGCGCGCGGCGACGCCGATATGCTGATTTCCGACAAATCCACCCGCGACGTCGCCATCCTGGGAATGATGGGGCTGTTTCCCGATTGGCCCGGCCCGGAGATCTATCCGCCCCAGCCAATGGTGAGCCAGACACAGGCGGTGCTTGATCGCTATCAAGCCAACGGCGGTGTCTATCGCGAAATCGTCTTCGCCGAATGCGGGCATGCACCGCATGTCGAGAAGCCCGAAGAATTTCAAGCGGCGCTCTTTGCATTTCTGGACGAGGCCGCAACTGCCGCAAGCTGATAAGTTCGCGTAGCGGCGCTTGTTTGACCTGACGCCAGATCCGGCACGGTTTTAACATCCGCTGGATCTGGCAACCCAGGCTATCGGTCAGACGAGCTATGACCGGTTTTGATCGACCAAACGATTTCCCTGTTGCAAAGGAGCACATAATGGCGATTAATCGTTTTATCGAAACGAACGGCATTTGCTTGCATTGCCTCGATCATCCTGGCGACGAGCCGTTGCTAATCCTGATGCCGGGATTGACGGCCAATTGCCATGCGTTCGATGGGTTGATCCACGCCGGATTAAGCCCGCGCTTTCGGGCGTTGACGATCGATCTGCGCGGGCGCGGCGAAAGCGACAAGCCGGAGGAAGGCTATCGCATGGCCGATCACGCGGCGGATGTGATCGGACTGATGGACGAACTAGGCATCGAGAACGCAATATTGGGCGGCCACTCCTTCGGCGGCTTGCTGACGATGTATATGGCCGCGCACTATCCTGATCGGTTCACGTGCCTGGTAATTATTGACGCGGCATTGGCGGCGGCAAGCGTACGCACCCGCGAGCAGATCCAGCCTGCGTTGGCGCGTCTGGGCCAGGTATTGCCTTCGTGGGACGCCTATATCGAGATGATCAAGCAGGCTCCCTACTATCACGGCTGGACATGGGATCCGATAATCGAGAACTATTATCGGGCGGATGTGGAAATCTATCCCGACGGAACCGTGCAGGCACGGGCGCGCCCGGAGCACATCGCGGCGGCGATGGATGGCGTGCTGGCCGAGGATTGGCATGCGTTGACGGCGGCAGTGCAACAGCCCGCGTTGCTATTGCAGGCGCCCGGCCCGTTCGGGCCGTCCGGAGCGCCGCCGGTTGTGTCGTTGGAGCAGGCCAAGGAAACCGCGCACGCGTTGGTCAATTGCCGTCTCGTCAGCATTCCCGGCAACCATATGACGATCATGTTCGGCGAAGGCGCAACGCACGCGGTTGAAGCGATAGCCGGGTTTGTGCAGGAGTGACGACGGCAACGAGCGGCGAGCGCTAGGAGACTGTCTAAAAAGACTGGGCCAGTCTCAAAACTGGCATAGTATTGAACGTCTGAGCGCAATTTCCGGCGAAGCCTTCGGCGCACGTTTTTCTGGAAGACTGGCCCAATCTGCTCAGGTGCGGCGCGATAGGCTTTGCAAAGGTATAATCTCCTTTCATCGCGCCTGGCGCGTTTACACTAGCATTGTTTGACGTCTGGGAGGCTATTATGTATATCGGCGACTGGCTGGGCAAACGCGACCTACTCACGCCTGACAGGCTGGCGTTGGTTGATGACGCGACCGGATCGCGCTATACCTATCGTCAGCTCAACGAGCGGGCCAACCGCCTCGCCAATCAACTACGCCATCGCTTCCAAGTGCGCAAAGGCGACCGGATCACGATATTGGCCAAGAACCGGATTGAATATCTTGATGTCTTCTTCGCTACGGGCAAATTGGGCGCGATCCTGGCGCCGCTCAACTGGCGCCTGGTGGCACGCGAACTGGCCTATATGATCAACGACAGCGGACCGCGTCTGCTCATCGTCGGGCCAGAGTTTGCGGCGACGGCTGCGGAATTGCGCACCGAAACGTCCGTCGATCAGGTGATTGCGTTGAGCGGAGCCGAACCCACACTGGCCGAGCGCCTCGGCGCGGTTGACTACGACGATCTCGTCGCCGGGGGCGATGCAACGCCGGTTTCCGAGACGGTCGATATGGAAGACCCGCACCTGATCCTCTACACCTCGGGCACGACCGGGCGACCCAAAGGCGCGATCTTGCCGCACCGCGTGTTGGTCTGGAACTCGATCAATACCAATGTCGGCTGGGATTTGCACGGCGACGACGTCAGCATCATCCATACGCCGTTTTTTCACACCGGCGGCATCAATGTGTTGACATTACCGATCTTTCACGTGGGCGGGACGATGGTGTTGATGCACGAGTGGGATCCGGTGCGTTGCCTGGAGTTGATCGAGCGCGAGGGGGTAACGGTCTTCTTCGCGATTCCAACGATGTTCCAGATGCTGCTCGACGCGCCGAGTTTCGCGACGACCGATTTTTCCAGCGTGCGCTTTTTCATTTCCGGCGGCGCGCCCTGTCCCGTGCCGATGATCCGCGCCTATCAGAAACGCGATATTCCCTTTCGCCAGGGCTACGGCCTGACCGAGGTGTCGGTCAACTGTTTTACGCTCAACCCGGAGGACGCCATTCGCAAGGCTGGTTCGGTCGGGCGGCCGATTTTCCACCTCGATGCGCGGCTGGTCGATGAACGCGGCAACGATGTGGAGCCGGGCGGGGTCGGCGAGTTGTGGCTGCGCGGCCCGACGGTCTGCGCGGGCTATTGGAACAAGCCGGACGCGACCGCCGCCGCGATCACCGATGGCTGGTTTCACACCGGCGATATGGCGCGGGTGGACGAGGAAGGCTATTACTTCATCGTCGATCGCAAGAAAGATCTGTTCATCTCCGGCGGCGAGAATGTCTATCCGGCGGAGGTTGAGCACGCGATCTATGATCATCCCGCCGTGGCCGAATGCGCTGTGATCGGCGTCCCCGACCCGAAATGGGGCGAGGTGGGGCGGGCGTTGGTGGTGACACGACCGGGGGCGCAGTTGAGCGAGGCGGTGTTGATCGCGCACTGCCGCGAACGACTGGCACGTTACAAAGTGCCCAAGTCGGTGGTGTTCCTGGACGAACTGCCGCGAACATCCAGCGGCAAGGTGTTCAAGCCGCAACTGCGCGAGCGCTATGGGGCATAAGACGTAGGGGTTGTGCGCAATCCTGAGTAGTGTGCAGCGCGTATCGAAGGGCGCTTCCCCGACTTCGAGCGCATCCTGCCCAAACAGTGCGCCACCCGCGCCGTGCTCGACGTGCGCGAACTGAGCCGGGCGGTGGAGCTGGCCGGGCTGATCGCCGGTGTCAGTCAGAACGTGGTCAAGCTCAGCCTGAACCCGACCGAGAACGGCCAACCCGGCACGCTGCTGCTCAGCGCCAACGCCGCCGGGATCGGCGAGAACACCGGCACCGTCGATAGCGAGGTCAGCGGCGAGGGCGGCCAGATCGCCCTCAACGTCAAGTACCTCGGCGAAGCGCTGACCGTCATCGGCACGCCGCAGGTCGCTTTTGAGATGGTCACCGCCCAGGCAGGCGCCGGGCGTGCTGCGTCCGGTCGGGCAGAACCATGGCCTGAGCAACGTCGCAGGCGGCTACGTCCACCTGATCATGCCGATGGCGCTGCGCTAGCACCCCGGCGACCACAACCAGCGACGAGCACCAGCACGAACCCTGGCGAGGCAATCCCTTCGCCGGGGTTCACTGCATCATTAAGAGGACAACGATGCGCTACACGCAAGAGACCATGCTCGACCGCAGCGCTGAGCTGCCGGCCCAGCCGATACCGACAACCACGAGCACACGCCGCTGCCGCCAGGCCGGATCACAGACCCTGGCCAAGGGCCCTACGCGAAGCGCTGGAGCCCTACGTCGATCTGCGCAAGCTGCGCCGGCTGGCCGCACACGGCGGCAACCTGCAGGAAGCGCTGATTACCGGTGCCGTACCGGAGGACGTGCAAGCCATGATCACCTTCGTCGCCGAGCTACTGCGCCCGGTCGGACGCGACCAGGTCAAGAGCCTGGCCGACGCCGCGGCCTTCCTGATGGCGCGCATGGGCCTGCTCGACCAGGAAGAGATCTGGACCATGCTCCTCAACACCAAAAACTACGTCATCAAGATCCACCGCGTCTACCAGGGCAACCTCAACTCGTCGATGGTGCGGATCGGCGCGGTCTTCCGCGAGGCGCTCAAGCTCAACGCGGCGGACCTGATCGTTTGCCATAATCACCCCAGCGGCTCGGTCGACGCCTCCCCTGAGGATATCCTCGTGACGAGACAAATCGTCGAGGCCGGCAAGCTACTGGATGTAGAAGTGCTTGACCACCTGATTTTATCGAAAGGAGTCTGGCTCTCAATGAGAGAGCGAGGATTGGGCTTTGGAACGAGCTAGACGATGATGCAAACGCCGCGGTGGCCTCAGGGCTGCCGCGGCGTGTGGTATTTTGTTGTGCGAGAACCATCAGCAGGGATGATCAGCGCAACGCGTTCGTCCACGCAGCGCGTTTGTCCGCGTACGTTTTAGCTGCATTGGCCGGGCTGGACGAGGGTAGCTGAACGTACTCCAGGTTGGGTCGCAGAGTACGAACCCTGGCTGCGACGTGCGTATCGTATAGGTCTTTCGCCTTCTTGCCATTGAAACACACCCGACGAATGTGGTGGTGGCTGGCGAAAAACGTTTCGAAGTCGTTCGGCACTACCGATGTATCATCAATGTCCGAATCGAGGCTTGACTCGCGTGTGCAGTACTGAATGACGTCCCACAGCGCGATCCGGGCGGTATGGAGAGTCACCAGGCGCTCCTCGTACGCAGCCTCGGGATGCACGCCAAGTATGTCCGCAAGGAGCCGCCAGAAGAGGTTTCTCGGATGCGCATAGTACCGACCGGTGGCAATCGAGGCCTTGCCTGGCATTGTGCCAAGAATGACGATTTCGGCGGCTTCCGCGCTAATCGGTGGAAAGCTATGAACGTACGGTGGCAAGGTCATCAGAAACTCCTCCAAAACCTGGCCGCTGAGTGCGAAGCGCTGCTCCAGCACTGCGATGACAGCGCCCAGATCGGCGCATCCACCGCACAGCACGATTCGGATGACCATCGGTACGCAGTGCGTGGTTCGAGTGCTACCCGATCCAGTCCTCGAGTGTGAGATCGGGTACCCGCTCAAAGTGGCGGGTGTTGTGGGTCACCAACGGTACCCCCCGACTCACGGCAGTTGCGGCAATCTAGAGGTCGGCATCCGCAAGGCGTTCACCACGGCGTTCCAGCATCGTCTTCAGTGTGCCAAAGCGATGTGCCGCTGTGTCGTCATAGGCGACGATGCTGATTGTTGCCAGGAGCGTGTCCAACTCCAGCAACTTCTCAGCCGGACGCGCTGAGCGTTCTGCGCCGTACACCAGTTCACCAACGCTAATGGCCGTGATCGCCAGTTCCTCGTCGGGCGTGACGTGATCCCGCAGATCAAGCGTCCCGCGCAGCACGGCGATCCAGTGATCGCTGTCCAGGATCTTCATAGCTCTGGGGCTGGCCGATCCGGCTGACTGGCCCGGTCCGCTGCGATCTGTGCGGCAAGATCATCCGTCGCGGCATCGTCGCGCCAGAGGCCGAATGCAGCCATCGCCGGATGCACCTCACCTTGTTCGATGGCATCGAGCAACTGTTCGTCCTGGCCCAGCACCGCCGCAAGCCGACGTGCCACACGCGCATTGCGTTCCAACTGGTGCAACTCGTCGGCACCGATGAGCACGGCGACCGGGCGCTCCCGGCGCTGGATCAGAATGCGCTCCCCGGCTGTCACCCGCGACAGGAGTTCGGAGAGGCGGTTTTTGGCATCAGCAACATTGACCGTCTCCATGGCACCTCCTTGCTAGTCATAATGACCAATAAGGTCATTATACGTACACGTACCAGCAATGGCAACGAGGAGATCGCCTGTGGTGCAACGCGTGCAGCAGTTCATGTGGTCGTGAGCGTGTGGCTGGGATGGATGAACTATCCGAAGGTTGCAGGCCGTTCCCTTTCTTGCTCCGATCCGGCCTGCGTCTCAGCCATCGACTTTCGCAGATGAGCGGCATTGGCCAGATTCGCGAGCAAGTAGCGCGTCTCCTGCCAGGATGTGTATTCGTCGAGCGGAACCAGCACAACTTGCTGGCCAGATTCGAGGACGACAATCGTTGGTTGGGCATCGTCCAGCACCTGCTCAACCAGGTGCTCCAGATCCTGCTGCGCCTTTTTCAATGTCACTGCCTGCATACGCCCTACTTCGCTCCAATCTGGTGTTGCCGTGCTGATCCTGGTATCATGCTCGCATGAAACGACACCCTGGCCTGGTGCCACTGTCACATGATCATCGCCAGATACTGTTCACCGCGCAACTGCTGAAATATGGCGTCACCCGCTACAAGGACGCTCCAACCAGTGTGCCGGAGAAGCTGGCATACGCACGCCAGGCGGCCACGACCCAGATCCTGCCGCATATCGAGCGTGAAGAACTCCTGCTCTTCCCCGCTATCACCACTTATGACAGCGAGGTCGATGCGCTGATCGGCACATTGCAGGCCGAGCATCGCCGGATTGCGGCGTTATGCACGGTTCTCGCCGATGAGCAGCACGACCCTGCGCTGATCGAAGCTCAGCTTGATGAGCTTGGGATCCTCCTCGAAACCCACGTGCGGACGGAAGAACGCCACCTGTTTCAGCGCCTGCAACAGGTTCTGCCCGATCAAGCTATCACCGCCATCGGTGAGCGCTGGCGTGCCGACGGTGATGGTGCGATCTGTGTTGGTTTACCCAGCAAGGCATAAGCCTGCGTTGTGGCGAGCGCAGCGGCTATTCCGCACTGTCGTCGGCGTGCGCATGCGTGGTCAGCCATGACCGCAGTTTATCGAGACTGTCGATGTCGAGGAGTGCATCGCCCAGATTCAGCAGTCGGGGCTGATCCAGGGCCGTGATCTGCGCCTGGTCTTCCTCTCTCCTACCGTATTCGACAACTCCTGCTGGCATCGACGACCAAAGCAGAGCCGGACTGGTTCTCTTGCTCACTTGCTGCTATACTGCGAAACATACGTTCGCTCTCGATGCACAACACGCATCGACGTACCGAAAGACAGGCTGGCGATGACAACCCCTCGCGCCTACATTGGCCGCTTTGAGCATCACCTGCGCGATGTCGCTGCGGAGTATCGGACGCTGACCCAGGAAGACGAGCAGGTGGGAAAGCTGCTGATCGGTCGGCAACAGTACCGGCACGGGGTCTACTTCCTAGTGCAGGCGATGGAGAAGTATGTGCGGAGCACGATCTTCGGGCTGGTCAATCCGAACACGGCCTATTTCCGCCAGCGCATCCTGACGCACAACCTTGATGATCTCCTGGCGTTCCTGCGGGAGATCGTCTGTGGCAATGTCGAGCTACGTGAGCAGATACGGCTGCAGATGCAGGATCATGTGCTTGGCAGAGTCAAGTTCGGCGCCTTGCACAACGATCTTCGCTATCCGAAGTTCGATGAACGGCGCGGCTCATACTTCGTACTCCAGGTTGAGCGCAAAGATGCTGATACGGTTTATGCTCGGCTGTAAACGCTGAAGCAGTTCTTGCGTGATATTCATCATTTGAGAAGCTAAGGATACCTGCTATTCCGGAGGCTTTAGGTAGCAGGTCAATCTATGTTTATCCTCAGTGCTGGGACATAGGCATGCTTTGAGTTCTCATACTCATAAATGATAAAGGGGGTGTCCAGAGACTTGATGTGACGTCCAAACTCAATTGCCATTGGCGCCGGAATTGCCGCAAAGACATGTATCACCTTGCGCGCATAATGGGCATCCCTAAGAGCGACAACAGCATTGCGCACTTCATAGCTAAAAAGCTCCAACCGTTTTCGTGACCGTAGAAAATCCCGACCGGGCTCTCGTGCGCGAATTTCGTATATACAAGGCTCAGCACCAACTGTCTGGGCAACCAGTTCATGACTCACGAGCCCGCTAATTGAAAATACCAATACAACAGGGCGCTCAGTGGTGGCTTGCTCAGCCACTCTCACAATCTCATAAAAAGCCTGAGCCTCTTCATCTTCCTTCCACGTCCAGCTCTGAGTATCCCGATGGCGCTGATACAATTCTATGCGTTGAGCATCGCCCAAGCACCGACCAGTATGAACGAGCAGTGGTATCGGCGCAATGGCAAACACCGATAACGATGAAGCTCGTGTGACGCCAGCGCGTCGAGAAAGAACGTCTTGTATTTGTTGGGTTATGCTCCGCTCCATAAGTGCGAAAAACCCTTCTCCCTCAGCAGGAAGACGCGAACCACTCAGGTCAATGACCGTTGGGTTTTCATCAACCGGGAATTTTGGCTGTATTGCTCGGTGTGCATCAACTGGATCGATGATGACATCGTGGCCATCAACAGATACTTGGAGAATGAGAACCTGTGTCTGCATATCCTCCGCGTGAGCGGTTGCTAAACGAACACGGCGTTCATGCTCGTGTTTGAAGTCCAGCAGCAATTCCTCAAGGTAGGCTGATACCTGCGCCTTATCGTCGATCAGCTTGCCATGATCCCGACATGTCAGCATCAGGTTTCGGATATCTATTTCCAGTTGTTTTGAGCGAACAGGATGGCCTCGTGGCCCATCCGGACTAAATGACACAATGTGCGAAATAACCCCTAAATTTGAGCGTTGTTGGGTTAGTTCATCCTTGTAGAGCAGCCTATTGCATCCACGAAATTGGCAGCGTCCAGCTGCTCTTGCCCAAAGCTCACATTGCACATTTAGAGGAATAGCTGGTCGTTTGCGAGGCTTTTCCATGCGGTGCCTATCTTTGGATCAATGATAACGGTACAATGCCCCCATCGCGTCGACCTTCCCAGGCAGATGTGTGCTTGGTGCCGACGATGACAAAGAAGATCGGCTCGGAGTACTGATCACTTATCAGACGACGTTGCCAGTCAGTCCAATCAACGGCTGAAGGGGTAGGGATGGGTTCGGGGTGTGTGTGCCATTCTCCCAGATACGTACACGTCCCGTTACTTGTCCGCCAGGCCTCATCGATTATTGCCTGATGCCGTCGCTGAGCACGAAAAAAT
Organism: Chloroflexaceae bacterium; assembly: GCA_028282325.1. Lineage (GTDB taxonomy): Bacteria > Chloroflexota > Chloroflexia > Chloroflexales > Chloroflexaceae > JANQID01. The sequence continues at coordinate 38,716 of JANQID010000028.1, forward strand.
CTTACTCGCGCCCGTCTATCGCCGGAAAGCGGCGTCGTAATGTCATCGACAATTATGGCGCTGCCGTCGCGAAGATGCCGTCCCAAGAGAACCCCACCAGCTTCTGCCATGTGCATCTCGCTCTGTTGAAAGCGCTGCATGATCAACCAGACAGGCACGCTAATCTCGAAGTGAAAGCCACCAGGTCGAACAAACGTATATGGCCACATTGATCGATCGGAACTCATGCCTCTACCTTGATTGACATCACCCGACAGATAGGGCAATCGTCGCTCGCAAAGTGAGTTTCTAGCTGTTCAAGCTTGTCCAGACTCAATTGATAGCGTGCGGACAGCTTAAAACCTTCTGCCGTAAATGCCGCGCTGTCACCCTTCCACGAACGAATACGATTTTCCTGAACTCGTGTTTGCATCGTATCGATGGCCAACCGTGATGCAAGTTGAGCCGTTTGTACAGCATCCAACGAGCCATAGGGTGTATACAGGTTATGACAGCCAGCGATGGAGCGTCGAAAAACCTGCCCAGGAGCAGCAAAAGATGCGCGATTATGCAAATGATCTTCTGCTTCTGATCGGGAATATAAACACTCAAAGCAGCCTGAAGATCCGTTCAAACCGGTCAAGACTGCATGGCCACCAATACCATAGGGTTCAACCCAGGCAAAGATGACAGGAGGTCCATTAATAGTCTGCCGCACCTGCTCGTTCAAGTCTAGCTCGGATGTAGGATTACCCATTGCAGAGATGGTCAAGTCATACGTGTATAAATTTACCGTACGGGAACCGACAAGTTGTTCTATTGTTCCGACGAAAGACTCGGCTTTCGAAAAAGGCAGTTGGGCGCGTAGTGCTCGTTTCAGGGCAACAGCCTTTTCAACTCCCCAATAACTCCTACCCAAGACATGCCGATATGTGTTCTCTGATTCTAGCTTATCGGGGTCAACCAGGTGCAAATGATCGACACCTGCCCGCGATAGTTCAAATGCAATATGCCCACCTACTGCACCACAACCAATCAACAGCACACGTTTCTCGCCCAAATCTCGCTGTCCTCCACCCCGCTGCACGAGATACTGCCTGTCACGTCGGAATATAATGATTGGCGTGATCGCACTTGCCGTGCCGGCATCGGCAAGAGGGTGCCGCTCACCAAGTTCTTCGAAGCGAACACCGAAAAGGGCCGCGTCACCGGATGGGCGAGGCAGTCGCGCAATCAAAAACTGATGGGAATAGGAACGCTTGTCGAGAAGGTCTTCCAAAAGCCCACGGTGTTCTGCTGAGCAATGGCTTAACAGCCGCCGTATACCATCAGTGCCCCAAAACGATGGCTCCGATTGTGGCGGTAGTAGCAAGGTGCCTGGCGAAAGTGGAAGGTACAGTGCCGGGCAGGCAGTCCAGGGTCCTTGATCAGCGGGAGTGTTGGGGATATACGGAATCTGAGCAGCATGGTGAGCGATGCGGAGCCCAGGCTGGGCCTTGGCACTGGTGCCAACGAATACTTCAGTCACTTGGTCGAGAGCGAGGAGATCGAGATTTGCAAGAGCCAGAACAGGTCTATTCAGCCTGGCCCAATACACCTCGAACTCATCCACGAAGTCGTGTCGGTTTTCACCACTGACACCTTCTAGCAGGGTTCGCTGTACGTGGCTGAAACACTCGCGCACAACATCAAGTGGTCGGCGTCGATCGAAGATGATCCCCTCCGCTTCAAGGAAGCAGACGACGCCCTCTGAATCGATATGTGGGATGAGTCCAAGTGCATCCTTCGGGTGCAGGAAAAATTTGGGCAGGTGGTTGTTCCACATAGGATCAACGTTGACGGCTATCCCGACCGAATGCCCCGCAATGTCGACCCTTCCAGCAACCGCAAGTGCTCCGCTATTGAGCTTGATCTGGCGAGGTTGGCGTAATAATCCAGCCTGTTCGATATCCCAAAGGAGCTTGCTGCGCCAGATGTTGATGTCAGCCATAACTCTATGCACTGTTCCCCGAAGATGTGATTGCTGGCGGGTGAACTGACGCCGTTTCCTGCTTCTCAGGCACAGGGAAGTCCTTTCCGAACACCATCTGGAGCCGCTCGCAAGCTGCTCGTGTATCAGCCACCCCCTCAGCATACACAAGGGCGTCTTTCAGCACTGTCATCTTGTCCTTGAGTGTGCGCATCTGTCTTGCCGTCATTCGATCGAAGACGTCATTCCAGGGTTCGATAGGTAGCTTTACAATCAGCCGCTCGACATATGCCTTCTCGTCCTCGTCATAGACCAACTGGAAGCTGGCCAAGACAACCTCAACGAGCTCACGCATCGCTCGCAAATCATTGTGCTTGTTGGCGAAGGCATCAGTATATCTTGGTTGGAAGTGATAGTAGGTGAGGAGTGTAAGACCGATTCCATTAGGTGCTGAAGCGCCTCCGGCAGTGAAATTAACTACCTTCCACCGCTTCCAGTAGCGAATAACTCGGCGGAACTGCTTGCGATCCTCAGCGCCAGGGAACTTATCGAAAATTGTATCGCTCAGCTGTTGTGGATTGGAGACCTCCCAATAGCGATTCTCCGGCAATGAGTGCTGCTTGCCTTTAGCGTGATAGGATTTGCCGTCAGTATTCATGCTCGATTCTGAGTAGACCGCTACATCGACATGGTAGAGCGGTTCATCATTACAGCTGTAGAACACTGTAACGCAGGAGCGCCGTAGTTCGACTCGATTCGTATGTCCATCAAGTGCTTCGAAGACGCGCTCCTTAAGCTTAACAGGATCGGGCCATTCAGTAATACTCACAAGAAAGTAAAGACCCTGATCGATATCATAATCCCCATCCAATGGCTTTGTTCCCGTGTCCATCTCATAACTTCCCTGATCAAGGAAGTAATATTCAGGACATATCTCATTATACTTCTTGAACACAACAGGCAGATTCGCCTTGAGCTTCCGACGGATGATATCACGCTTCTCCCGAAGGGTTGCGTTCTCTTCAAACCTGCCGAGACGAATAGTGTCGTTGAATTGCTCGAACTGCATCTGCACATTCGCCATGCTAAACCTCCAGCTAAAGGGTCTTCCCCTGAACCCTTTCCGAGCGAAATTTCGTCCCGAGCGAAATTGTAGCACAGCCAGCGTATTTTTGTCAAGGCGCAATTTCAGATCAATATTTCGTCATTGACGAAACCTCAAACCTCGTATAAGATGTTATCGTGCTTGCATTCCGACTCCACATATAAACAAACGTTCGATTATTGATATGGGCTAGGTGCAATGATGCAACTTGGTGCACGCCTCCGACAGTTACGTAAGCAACATCGGTTGACCTTGGTCGATCTGGGTGAACAGACGAAGCTTTCTGTCTCATTTCTTTCTGAAATTGAGCGCGAGCAGACAAACCCTTCCCTCGAAACGCTTGAGAAGATAGGGAAGTGTTATGATCTGACCGTTAATCAACTTTTGGAAGGTGTTGATCTTGGAGGAAGCGGATCAAACGTCATATACCCACCAGGGCTTGCGGCTTTTCTTGATGAGGCTCGCAGCTCCCCCGACTTTGATGAAAGCGTTGTAGAGTTAATGCTAAAAGTTGAGCAACGCTCGATTCGTCGTGCTGAAACGGTAGAAGACTGGAAGAGGTTTTACTATTCTTTGAAGACAATTATTGGCGGATGACCATTCAATCGCTCAGGGCGTCAAATAGACCCATCTGCTGGCTGGAATGTATGAGCGGAGGAGACACATTGAAGACTGCAAATACCTTGCCTTTCAAAAAACATGCCTCGCAATCAACCTCCCATCGGGTTTGGCTTCGAAACGGGATCGTATCCCGTCCTTTGATGTGTTCTCTTTGATGATAGGCTATTGCGATTATGTGCTCTTTGGATATTCTTGTATGCCGAGCAATGGAGTATTTCGTTATACTCGGTGATTGTGCGGTATAGCATACATACAGACCAGGCGACCCCTGAGGATTTTCGAACAAAAGGTTAGAAGGTACTTGTGCCTCTTTCCTGCGTGATGGCAGACCATACTCACATACGACAATATGGCATTGATGTGTGGCACAGTGAGCCATTTGGATAGCGATAGCTATCTTTGAGGCGGGGTAAGTTTCCTCAAGCCGCTCAATATGCGCAATACTAAAGCCATGATTTGTCAAAAAATGATGCAAATCCTGCATTGGGATCATGAATTCTGCAGCGCCGAAGTTACAGTAGGTTTCCACGACTCTCTTCAATTCTTGATTGCCTTGTGCGTATTCGTGAAGGAATGAATAAAGTAGTGCATCTTCGCGGATTAGATGATGAGAGACCTCATGAAAGAATGTGAAGTTCAGTCGGTCGCTATCGCTCACGCGAGGATCAAGGACAATAAGACGTCTGTCAGGAATATACTGGCCCTCATCGAAGTCGAGTGCAACTTCACGAACTTCAAGGCCTAAATGTTTGGCAATAGGGTCATCAATTCCACTGTAGTGTGGGTGGTGATTCAGGTTTAACTCTCGTTTTACTTGGGTGATAAGATCTCGTAATCGCTTTCGTGCCTGGGCTTCTGTCTCAATGTTCACGGCTAGCTCCCTCCTGAGTCCCGCCCTAAATTGCGTTCTACGACCAATGATACAGGTGCGTAATTGACAATTTTCTTAGATCGCTTGACGACGCGGATTCAGCAGCTATCATGGCATGGTCTATAATGCATCAAGATGGTGTTAAGCGCAACGGGCCACATGTATGAAGTCAGCTCGCCTCCAACTTAGCCCGGACTTTCCCGACTTGATCGCGCGGACCGGGCTCTCGCAGCGCGCCTTTGCGCGCCGCGCTGGAGTGAGCTTTTCGACGATTATGGGCCTGATGCATCCGGAGATCCATCCCGGCCGGCGCGGTGGGATGCAGCGCCGTACCGCCTGGCTGCTGTCCAACGCCTACGCGGAGTTGGTCGGAGTTGATGCCGATACTGCCTTCCGCACGCTGATTGTGGAGCGTGCTGGTGAGATCTCGGCAGGGCCATATATTGAGGGCCTTACCGAGCCAGGAAACCAATGACTCTCACAGCTTATCACTCCAAGTACTACGCATATCATTTGACCAGGCGTCTGCCGGCGGGAAGCGATGAGCGATTGACTGGTGCAGTTGCTAGCGCTCAAGTCGATCTTAACCCGCATCAGGTCGATGCTGCACTATTCGCATTTAAGTCGCCGTTGTCCAAAGGTGCTTTGCTGGCTGACGAGGTGGGCCTTGGAAAGACTATCGAAGCTGGGCTTGTCCTGTCACAGAAAATTGCTGAGGGAAATCGCCACATTTTAGTTATCACCCCCTCTAACCTGCGCAAACAGTGGTATCAGGAGTTGACCGAGAAGTTTTTTCTGCGCTGTCGGATTTTAGAGACAAAATCTTACAATGCTGCCGTCCAGCAAGGTAACGCCAATCCTTTCAAGGCTCGTGACATTATCATTTGCTCGTATGAGTTTGCACGAAGCAAATCAGAAGACATTCGCCAGATACCCTGGAATATTGTTGTTATCGATGAAGCTCACCGCCTGCGCAATGTCTACAAACCCGGCAATGTCACTGCCAATACGTTGCGGCAGACGCTGGTTGGTAGGCATAAGCTTCTGCTGACCGCCACTCCGCTTCAGAACTCACTTCTGGAACTCTATGGCCTCGTTAGTTTTATTGACGAACATGCCTTTGGTGATCTCAAGAGTTTCCGCAACCAGTTTGTTAATCTGAACCAGGAGCAGGTCTTCCAGACCCTCAAGACGCGCTTGAAGCCGATCTGCCATCGCACCTTGCGTCGTCAGGTCACTGCACATGTGCCTTACACGCAGCGGCTGCCGATTGTTCAGGAATTTACGCCTGAAGAGAGCGAAGACCAACTCTACGAACTTGTCTCTGAGTATCTCAGGCGCCCAGACCTTCAGGCTCTTCCTGCCAGCCAGCGTTCGCTCATTACACTCGTCCTGCGTAAGCTGCTTGCCTCCTCGACATTTGCGATTGCCGGTGCCCTTACCTCCATCTCAAACCGGCTCAAGGCTAAGCTCCAGCAACATAGCCCAGACGAGCCATTAGAGGAGGAACTCGATAGCGATTATGAGGCCCTCGACGAGACCGCAGAAGAGTGGCCTGAGGACGATACACCGTCGCTGAGCAATGCTGATCGTCAAGCCATCGAGCGCGAGATAGCTGATCTTGATGTATTTGTCGGCCTTGCCACTGCAATTTACCAGAATGCAAAAGGTTCTGCGCTCCTTACCGCACTGAGTGAGGCGTTTACGAAAGCGCGTGAACTCGGTGCTGCTGAGAAGGCGATTATTTTCACTGAGTCGCGACGAACCCAGGATTACTTGCTACGCCTCCTCGCCGATAGTCCCTACGCCGAAGGGATTGTGCTGTTCAACGGCTCCAACAGTGACGAGCGTTCACGCAAGATCTATACAGAGTGGTTTGAGCGTTACAAAGGTACTGATCGTGTTACCGGATCGCGTGCTGCTGATATGCGCTCTGCGCTTGTCGATTACTTTCGCGATCAAGGCCGGATTATGATCGCGACTGAGGCGGGGGCAGAAGGAATTAACCTGCAATTCTGCTCGCTCGTGGTCAATTACGACCTGCCGTGGAACCCACAACGCATCGAGCAACGCATCGGTCGCTGCCATCGCTATGGCCAGAAGCACGATGTTGTTGTCGTCAACTTCATCAACCGCAAGAATGCGGCTGATCGGCGGGTCTTTGAACTCCTTTCTGAGAAATTTAAACTTTTCGAGGGCGTGTTCGGCGCCAGCGACGAGGTACTTGGTGCAATTGGGTCGGGTGTTGACTTCGAGAAGCGGATTGCAGAGATTTATCAACGCTGTCGTCGACCAGAGGAAATACAGGAAGCGTTTGACCAGATTCAACGTGAATTGAGTGTTGAGATTAATGCATCGATGACCCGCACGCGGCAGCGGTTGCTTGAGAACTTTGACGATGAGGTGCGCGAAAAGCTCCGCATCCGGGGTGAAACCTCAAAAGAATTCCTCTCACGCTATGAGCGGTTGTTGCTTGACATCGCACGTTTTGAGTTACATGATCATGCTCGCTTCTTGGGTAACATGCGTTTCGAGTTGCACGATCAACCCTTTCCAGAAGTAGCGGCTAAGATTCCTCTCGGTCAATATAAATTGCCACGGCACGAAGGTGAAGCCCACCTCTTTCGGCTCAACCATCCATTAACTGAAGCGATTCTAGACCGGGCAAAAAGCCGAACCCTGCCGCCGGCAGCAATCGTCTTTTCATACGACCAATACCATGGGAAGATCACTCAGCTTGAACCGTTTATCGGTCAGTCGGGCTGGCTGACACTTTCACTGTTTAGCATTGAGTCGTCTGAGCAAGCCGAAGATCATCTTGTGGTGACCGCAGTCACTGATGCTGGTACTGCGGTTGATGCGAAACTTGCCGAGCGCATATTTGACATTCCCGGCAACAGCACGTTTCTTGACCCCGACACAAACCCAGGTTCCCTTCAAGACGTACTCGCACACAGGCTTCAACAGCAGACAGGTATCATTCAGAGTGATATTTCCGAGCGTAATGCAAAGTTCTTCGAGGCCGAGACGATAAAACTGGATGGCTGGGCCGATGATTTGAAGAGCGGTATTGAACGCGAGATTAAAGAACTCGATCGCCAGATCAAAGAGGCTCGGCGTGCCGCCTCAGCTGCCTTGACCCTTGAAGAAAAACTCGCTGGTCAGAAACAAGTGAAAGCGCTCGAACTCCAGCGCAACCAGAAGCGCCGGTCACTCTTCGATGCACAGGACGAGATTGATCAGCAGCTTGAGGCTTTGATTGCTGAGGCCGAGGCCAAGCTTAATCAGACAACGCACCTGGAAACACTTTTTACCACTCGGTGGGTACTACAATGATTATGGAAGATCCATATTTAGCTCTACCGGCGATTGTAAACTCTTACGTGATGCGCTTCTCGCCAATCTTGCCGCCTCTTAACCCTAAGGACCTTGATTATGAATGAGTCAACTAATTCGGAGTCCCCCGCGCAGATCCTTGCTCGCCAGATCGTCGAGCGATTGGTTGAGGAGCGCCTGATTAGTGCCAAGACGGCGGGGAAGCTACAACAACAACTGGCTGCCGGGAAACTCCGTCCTGAGGATTGGCGCCTGCCAATCGAACTCGGCCCTGAGCAGGAGGCTCAATCATGATCAGCACCTCTTTGACGAAGTTGACAATCTCGCATCTGCGCGGAGCAGTCGGCTCATTTGAGCTGTCTTTCGAGAAGGGGAAGAAGCTCACAATTATTTATGGCGAAAATGGCACCGGGAAATCGACGATCTGCGATGCACTGGAGTTTCTGGGTAAGGGCAAGATCGGCTCACTCGATAATCGCGGTCTGGGTAGTAAGACCACCCGTTACTGGAGTAGTGTTAATAAGGAACCTTCCGATATCTCGGTTGTTCTCGACGCCGCCGGCGTTGAGTGTCGCGCCGTTATGGACAAGAACAATGTGATCGCCGATCCGCCCGACGCACGCCCGCGGGTTGAAGTATTGCGCCGCAGCCAGATTCTGGCCCTCCTGGAAGCAGCTCCTGCAGACCGTTACGCTGCGATCAGCCGCTTTATCGATGTCTCACCTATCGAAACCGCCGAGAATGCGCTGCGCGCCCTGATCAAGGATCTGAACGTCGTCAGCAATGACGCTGCAACACGCATTTCGGAGAACCTTGAGACGATCGATCAGTTCTGGCAGACCGCCGGTTCTCCGGGCGCACATGCGCTCGGATGGGCAGAAACGGAGACCCAGCGCAATAGTAGTGCGAATGACCCTGAGCTTGATGCGCTCCGTACACTTCAGACTGCTTACGGACAGTTAACCAGTTATCCAGCTCGGATCGCGAAGGCCGAGGATGCTGTGCTCCTGGCTGAGGAAGCAGCGGCTGCCGCAGAGCAGCAGGTTCAATCGAGCATGAGCACTGCCGCAACCGATGCCGCCGAGCTTGTTGCGCTCCTTCAGGCCGCCCGTTCGTATCTAGGCGTCCATCAAAACCCCGAAGTATGTCCGGTGTGCGAGCGGCCCGAAGGTTCGCAAGACCTCGATGAGCGATTGAACCAGCGGCTCCAGGCCTTTGCGATGGTTCAGCAGGCTCAAAGCGTTCAGTCCGGCGCCGCAGACCGGTTGCAACGCGCGATCCAGCAACGCGACATCATTCTCGAACAACTGGCGCAAGATGTGGCAAATTTTGGACAAGCCTGTACCCAGTTCGCCTGGTCGCCCGATATTGCGCTGCCCGATACGCAGCCTCCGGCCTCCGCAACCGATCTGGCAGTATGGCTCGCCGCAACGGAAGCGCTACCGGATCGCTGGAATGCGGCAGAGAGCACGCGTCAGGATCACCGGCAGTTCCTGACGACGTTGAAGAGCGCCCTGAATACCTACAACGAAAATCTGCAAAGCCAGGCAGAACTGAATACGCTGCTCCCAAATTTGCAACGTGCCCTGGAGATCGTTGAGGAAGAGCGCAAGGCATTTATCGATGCTATCCTCAGCCAGATTGCCGATGAGGTAGGGCGACTCTATGAGGCTGTCCATCCCGGCGAGGGGCTGAATAAGATCCGGCTTGAACTCGATGCGGCCAAGCGGGCCTCGCTGGATATCGCCACCAGTTTTGCCGGGCAGAGCGGGCCGCCGCAGGCCTACTTCAGCCAGTCCCATCTCGACACCCTGGGTCTCTGCGTGTTCCTTGCTCTTGCGAATCTGGATACCCCCGCCAATACCATCCTCGTGCTTGATGATGTGCTGGCCAGCGTCGATGAGCCGCACGTTGATCGATTGATCAGTATGTTGTACGATGAGTCGCTGAAGTTCCGGCACTGCATTATTACGACCCATTATGGCCCGTGGCGCCATAAGCTGCGCTGGGGTTGGCTGAAGAATAACCAGTGCCAGTTCGTCGAGCTTTCGCGCTGGTCGACAACCTCAGGTATCTCGGTCATCCGGAGTGTGCCTGAGGTGGAGCGCCTGCAGGCGCTGCTCGCCGACCCGGCGCCTGATCTGCAGGCGATCTCGTCGAAGGCCGGCGTGATTCTGGAGGCCGCGTTGGATTTCTTGACTCAGCTGTATGAGTGTTCGGTGCCGCGCAAGCCAGAGCCACGCTATACGCTCGGCGAGCTGCTTCCATCTGTGAAGAGTAAGCTGCGCAAGAACCTGCGCGTCGAAGTGCAGGAGATCGGCACAGACAAACTACCCGTCTATAAAGTTGTGTATTTAGAGCCGGTATTGAACGAACTCGAACGGATCATGCAGACGCGCAATGTGATGGGTGCGCACTTCAATGCGATCTCCTTCGATCTGCATGATGCCGACGCACTCCTGTTTGGCCAGAAGGTGCTGGAATTGATCGAGGCGCTCGTCGATCCCGTCGCCGGCTGGCCGCGCAATGGAAAATCCGGTTCCTACTGGGCCAATGCCAGCGAGACTCGTCGCCTGCATCCGCTGAAGCAACCTGCGTGAGCCATACGTTTCGATGTATCATAGGACATGGTTCGCCGTTACTTGACAGTTCCGGCGAACCGCAACACGGTCGGAAAGGGAGGTGTTTGTCAGTTTTTTCGGCGGAGCCGAAAAAACTGACAAACACCATTCCCCTTTCTGAAACCTTGTCTAGTTTGGTATCGCATGGGTGAGGAGTAATCGATGAATGCATCCCGGGCGCTAGAGATATTGGCACAGGTCAAGCCTATTCTGGTCGAACGCTACGGAGTCACGCGACTGGCTCTCTTTGGCTCAACTGTACGCGATGCAGCGCGCCCTGCAAGCGATATTGATATTCTGGTGGGCTTCGATGGCCCCGCCACCTCGGCGCGCTACTTTGGGGTGCAGTTCTACCTGGAAGATCGGTTCGGCTGCCCAATCGATCTGGTGACTGAGAAAGCGTTACGGGCCGAGCTGCGCCCAACGATCGAGAAGGAAGCCATGTATGTCTGACTCTGCGCAGCGCCCCTGGGGCTTTTACCTCGACGATATGATCGGCTTTGCCGAAAAAGCGCTGGCATATACCGCCAATCTCGACCAGGCTGGTTTTGTTGCCAGTGCGTTGCACTACGACGCAACCCTGCGCAACCTGGAGCTGATCGGTGAGGCCGCAACCCGTATCCCCACGGCAGTGCGTGATGCGAACCCGCAGATCCCGTGGCGGCTGGTGATCGCCACGCGTAACCGCCTCATCCACGGCTATCTCGGCATCGACAACGACACGCTCTGGAGCATCATCCAGGATGATCTGCCTGCGTTGCTGCCTCAGCTCCGTGCGTTGAAAGACACTTTAGTATGACTACGAAGCAGAAACTCGAACTCACCTGGATCGGCAAAGACCAACGCCCCCGCCTTGAGCCCCGCATCCTGCTCCCCGACCAGACGCTGAGTTACCACGCCGCCCAGCGTGTCGGCGCTGACGATATCTTCGACAATATGCTCATCCAGGGCGATAACCTGCTGGCCCTCAAGGCGCTGGAGGCCGAGTTCACCGGCAAGGTAAAGTGTGTTTTCATCGACCCGCCCTATAACACCGGCAGCGCTTTCACCCACTACGACGACGGCGTCGCTCTGGCTCTCCTTGATGCGTGACCGGCTGGAGCTCATCTGGAAGCTCCTCTCAAACGATGGCTCGCTCTGGATCACAATTGACGATAACGAGGCCCATTATTTGAAGGTTATGGCAGATGAAATATTTGGACGCAGTAACTTCATTGCGACCTGCGTTTGGGAGAAGGATAAAGGTGGTCGTGGTGATGCAGATATATCTTTGTCCCATGACAATATACTTGTCTATGCACGCAATCGCGATACCTGGTCAAATACGAGAAATCTAATGCCTCGCTCAGAAACCCAGCTTGGACGATTTAAGAACCCGGATAACGATCCTCGCGGTCCTTGGCGTCAAGGAGATGATGGAACTGCGAAGAGCGGCACAGAAAAGCAAAGATTTCCTGTTCAACTACCTTCCGGTAGAATTGTCACTCCACCTCCTGGAAGGTATTGGGCTTTTTCGCCACAAACACTGGAAAAGTCCCGTGAAGAAGGAAGGGCGTATTTTGGGGCTGATGGTGATCGCTTGCCAATCATCAAGCGCTACTTGAGTGAAGTACGAGAAGGTGTTGCTCCTCGTACTTGGTGGTCAGCAGACGAGGTTGGTACAAATCAACAGGCCAAGCGTGACCATTTGAATAAGCTTCTACTTGATATCGAACCGTTTGCTACACCTAAACCTGAAGGTCTCATTCATAGAATTTTGTACATCGCTACTAACCCCGGCGATCTCGTCCTAGATTCCTTTGCCGGTAGCGGTACCACCGGCGCAGTCGCGCACAAGATGGGCCGACGCTGGATTATGGTCGAACTGGGCGATCACGCGGTAACACATATCGTGCCGCGGCTGCGCAAGGTGATCGACGGCGAAGATCCCGGTGGGGTGACGAAGGCGACCGATTGGCAGGGTGGTGGCGGCTTCCGCTTCTATTGGTTGGCGCCCTCGCTGTTGGAGAAGGATCGCTGGGGGCGCTGGGTGATCAACAAAGAGTACAACGGGGCCATGCTGGCTGAGGCGCTCTGTAAGCTGGAGGGCTTCACTTATGCGCCAAGCGACACCTTCTACTGGCAGCACGGCCACTCTACCGAGCGCGACTTCATCTACGTCACCACCGCAAGCCTGAGCCACGTGCAGCTTCAGCAGCTCTCCGACGAGGTTGGGCCAGAGCAGACGCTGCTGGTGCTCTGCGCGGCCTTCCGCAGCGACGGCGAGTTTCCCAATCTCACCGTCAAGCGCATCCCGCTGCACGTGCTCAACCGCTGCGAGTGGGGCAAAGACGACCACTCGCTACGGGTGGAGAGCCTGCCAAAGGCGCCAGGGAAGCCGGTGCAAATGGGGCTGTTCGGAGGAGACTCACGCGAAGACGCGAAGGCGCGAAGGCCTAGAAGGGACGATGTCGCACGCGAAGGCCTGGAAGGGACGATGTCGCACGCGAAGACGCGAAGGCGTGAATAGGGGATGACCATGCCACAAATGGACATTGAAGCGCTTGCACGAGTGGTTGTCGATTGTGGGTTCAAGGTCCATACTGGGCTCGGGCCAGGATTGCTCGAATCGGTGTATGAAGTTGTGCTGGCACATACCATCGAGCAGCGCGGACTGCATGTGCAGCGACAGTGTCCGGTGCCCATCGAGTTTGAGGGCATAACCTTCGCGGAAGGGTTTCGCGCCGATTTGCTGATTGAAGGCCGCCTGCTGGTTGAGCTGAAATCCGTCGAACAGCTCGCGCCGGTTCACAGCAAACAGGTGCTCACCTACCTGCGCCTGCTGTGTCTCCCGCTTGGGTTGTTGATCAACTTCGGCGCCCCGACCTTTAAAGCCGGCATCAAACGCATTGTCAACAGCCACACCGACTTCGCGGCTTCGCGCCTTCGCGTGCATCAAGCCGCCTCTCACCATGCCGAGGACAAGGAATGAACCGTCATGTCAACACCATCGCCGGCCGCCTGAGCCTCCGCCCTCCGCAGCGCCGATCGCTGGAGATTCTTGATCGGATCACCGAGCTTGTGCCGCTGAAGGAACGTGGTGAGCCGGGTCAGATTCTTGAGGTGCTGCGCAGCGAGTTTTCTTCCCTGAGCGACTTCGAGCGCGAATTCCCCTCAATCTGCTTTGCCCTCGCCACCGGCGTCGGCAAAACGCGGCTGATGGGCGCGTTCATCAGCTACCTACACCTGGCCCACGGCATCGACAACTTCTTTGTGCTGGCGCCCAACCTGACGATCTATAACAAACTGATCGCCGACTTTACACCAAACACACCGAAATATGTTTTCAAAGGCATCGCGGAGTTCGCCGTTCAGGCGCCGGAAATCATCACCGGCGATAACTATGAGTCGCGAGCGCGTACACTTTTCGACGAATTGGTGCGCTGCAAGATCAACATCTTCAATATCTCGAAGATCAACAGCGAGGTGCGCGGGGGTAAGTCGCCACGGATCAAGCGCCTCTCCGAGTATATCGGCGACAGCTACTTCAACTACCTTGCCGAACTGCCGGACCTCGTGTTGCTGATGGATGAGTCCCACCGCTACCGGGCCAGCGCCGGGATTCGCGCGATCAACGAACTCAAGCCGATCCTGGGGCTGGAGCTAACAGCGACACCCTATGTAGAGACCAGTCGCGGGGCGCTGCCCTTCAAAAACGTGATCTATGATTACCCGCTCAGCAAGGCGATGGCCGATGGCTTCGTGAAAGAGCCTGCCGTCGTCACCCGCAAAGATTTCAACCCGGCGGGAATGTCGCCCGAGGAGATCGAGCGGCTGAAGCTCGAGGACGGCATCCGCCTCCACGAGAGCGTGAAGGTTGAGCTGGAAACCTACGCCCGCGAAACCGGCAACCCGATTGTGAAGCCGTTCCTCCTGGTGATCGCTCGCGACACCAGCCATGCCGGCCAGCTGCTCGCCCAGATCCAATCGGACAGCTTTTTTGATGGGCGATACAAAAACAAGGCGATCCAGGTCGACTCCAGCAGGAGCGGCGCAGAGGAAGAGGAGATGATCGCCCGGTTGCTCAAAGTCGAGCAGACCGAAGAGCCTACCGAGATCGTGATCCACGTCAACATGCTCAAAGAGGGCTGGGACGTGACAAATCTCTATACAATCGTCCCACTCCGGGCCGCAAACGCACGCATCTTGATCGAGCAGTCGATCGGTCGTGGCCTGCGACTGCCGTATGGTAAACGGACGGGAGTGAGTGCGGTTGATCGGCTCAACATCGTCGCCCATGATCGCTTTCAGGAGATCATCGACGAGGCGAACCGGCCTGACTCAGCGATCCGTGTGGCTTCGGTGGTGCTGGACAACGCTCAGCTCAGCCAGCGCACAAACACGGTTGTCTCACAGCCAAACGTCGCAGCTCGGCTCGGCTTGCAGCCGGCTCAGGTCACCGGGACTACCCGTGTCGCACCTCAAGCCGAGCAGCCAGCCTTTGCGAAGCCCGAGGAACAACACATCGCGCAGATTGCTTACCAGGTCATTCGTAATCTGGAGAACCAGCCGCAGAAATTGCCGACCATCGAGCATCTGCGGCGTCCGGAGACGCAGGCGGAAATTGTCCGGAAAGTGGAAGAGCAAACCAGGCCGGCACAGCTGGCTCTTGATGGCCTCGACGTCCAACCTGACGTTGCAGCGATTGTCGCCCAGACAGTGGAACTTGTCACCCAGCAGACGATCGGTATCCCGCGGATCCTGGTTGTGCCGACCGGTGAGGTGCGCTCGGGTTTTCGCCCATTCACCCTCGACCTCACGACGTTGAACTACCCATCACCCTCCGACGAACTATGGGCCCAGCATCTGCGCACGGGGCAGCGCGACATCATTGCGATGAGCGCGGGCAGCGCCGAAGAGTCGCGGTTGGAAGATTACGTCGTGAGCGGGTTGATCGACTTCGACGATATCTCGTACGACGATCACGCCGAGTTACTGTACGAGCTTGCAGAGCAGACCGTCAATCACTTTCGCACGTATCTTTCTGAAGACGATGTCCGTAGAGTGCTGCGCTTGTACCAGCGGGAGATTGCGCGCTTCATCCACACGCAGATGCAGGCCCACTCCTGGGAAGAGGCGACCGGCTACGAAGCAATTGTCAGCAAAAGCTTTACCGAACTCAAACCCAGCGCCTACACTCAGGCGATCAACGAACAGCCAATGAGCTACACCGTATCGCCGCAGGATAAGAGCAACATGGGACGCTACCTCTTCGGTGGATTCACGCGCTGCCTCTACCCCATGCAGAAGTTTGAATCCGACCCTGAACGGCGCCTCGCCGTTATTCTGGACCGAGACGCGCTCAAGTGGTTTCGACCTGCGCGTGGGCAGTTTCACATCTTCTACAAAGACGGCGCCGATCAGCACGAGTATCAGCCGGACTTCGTCGCCGAGGCGGAAGATGCAATCTATATGCTGGAGTCGAAGGCGAGCAACAAGTTGGACGACCCCGTTGTCCTGGCCAAGCGCGATGCGGCGCTGGAATGGTGCGCCCACACAACCGAGTTTGCCGCCGAGAACGGCGGGAAGCCATGGCGCTACGTGCTAATTCCGCACGATGTCATTGCCGACAACATGACCCTGGCCGGCCTTGTTCAGTTCTATGGCGTGAAGCAAAAGTAACGCGACGGCGACTTTGTCTTATCCGGTCGGTGTTCCGTCGCACATTCTGGAAGCTACAGGTGGTACACGCGATGGCAAACGACGATGCCGTAGCCGAAAATCTGACCACCGTCACTATTACCACTGATGGGGCCACACGAGGCAACCCTGGACCTGGAGGCTGGGCAGCGTCTCGTCCGACCAGATCCTGCCGACGCTCTCGCCCGGCATCAATGTGCTCACGATCCACCCACGCTACTTCAGCTTCTACGTCTTTTTGCTCGGCGAGTACTGGCGTCGCGACCTGCCGCGCAGCGCGGAGGCGTTCTCACGCTTCTACCGGCCACAGGAGTGCATCTTCTCGATTGGCGTAAACCTCTGTGAGCAGCCCGATCATGATCGGGTAACAACCATTGTCGGTGCACAGAAGACCGAGGGTCTTGCCAGGCAAGCAGTGCCAACGTACGAGGCTTCAACGTCCCGGCGATGCTGGCGCTGCTCGCGCTGGCCTACCTCCGCTTCGGCATTCCCGCACGCTGGCTCGAACCGGATTGGCCGATCGCCCAGATGGGCACCGATGGCCGCCTGAGCCTCGACGGCTTCGTCAAGAGCTTGCATCACCGCCTCACACGCCAGGCGCTCACCATTGCCCTCCTCCAACTCCACCAACGTCACCCCGCCGGCAACGGTCGCGCCGCTGGCGAAAGGCAGGCGCTTCACCACCCCCGCGTGCGACGCGGTAATCGTGTGCTCCATCTTCATCGCTTCCATCACCAGCAGCGGCTGGCCTTCCTCGACAAGCTGGCCCTCGCGCACCATCACGCTGATCAATGTGCCGGGC
>JANQID010000095.1 GCA_028282325.1 Chloroflexaceae bacterium
ACTCACGCCTAATGGAAAGATCGACCGCAAGGCGCTGCCCGAACCCGATGGCACAACCGTAATAGAGAACTACATCGCACCACGCACCCCGGCAGAGGAGCTAATCGCCGGAGTCTGGCAAGATCTCCTGAGCCTCCAGCACGTCGGCATCCACGACGATTTCTTCGCCCTGGGCGGACACTCGCTGCTCGCCACCCGGCTTGTCTCACGGCTGCGTGACGTGTTCCAGGTTGAACTAGAATTGCAAACGTTATTCGCCGCTCCAACCGTAGCCGACATAGCAGCAGCCATCGCCGAACGCCAGACTGACGCCGATCCCGCCCGGCAACCGCCGCCCATTACGTCGGTATCACGCGATGGCGAGCTGCCGCTTTCGTTCGCCCAGCAGCGGCTCTGGTTCCTCGACCAGTTCGATCCGAACAGCCCGCTCTACAACAATCCAGGGGCCGTACGTTTGCAAGGCGCGCTTGATCTGGCCGCCCTTAATCACAGCGTGAACAGCATCGTTGCTCGCCACGAGGCCTTGCGCACCGGCTTCGTAGCCCAAGATGGCCGCCCCGCTCAGATGATCGTCGCCGAGGTTCACGTCGAGTTGCCGCTCATCGATCTGCGCTCTTTCCCCCCTGCGGAGCGTGAAGACCATGCTCGCCGCCTGGCCCAGGAGGAGGCCCATCGATCCTTTGATCTGACAATGCCGCCGCTGCTGCGCACAAGCCTGGTGCAAATCGACGACGACGACTATCTATTGCTGTTTACCATTCACCACATTGTCTCCGATGGCTGGTCAATGGGCATATTCATTCACGAATTGGCAACTCTGTACTATGCTTTTATCGACGGAGTTGACGCTGAGTTGCCGCCGCTGCCGGTGCAATACGCCGACTATGCCCACTGGCAGAGCGCCTGGCTGGTCGGCGACGGTAATGACACACCCCTCGCCACCCAGCTCGACTACTGGCGTTCAACGTTGCAAAGCAGCCCGGCAGTTTTGATGTTGCCGACCGACCGACCGCGCCCGCCAGCCCAAACATTCAATGGCGCCGTCTACGAGTTCCAAATCCCGGCGGAACTGCTTACAGAAGCTCGCACTTTCAGTCAGCGCGAGGGTGCAACCCCTTATATGACCTTGCTGGCAGCATTTCAAACGCTGCTCTTCCGCTACAGCGATCAGGAGGATATTCTTATCGGCACGCCGATCGCCAATCGTACCCGTTCCGAAGTTGAGGGACTGATTGGTTTCTTCGTGAATACGCTGGTAATCCGCAGCAATCTGTCGTCCGAACTGACCTTCTACGAACTACTTGAGCAGGTGCGCGTCGCGACCCTGGGGGCCTATGCCAACCAGGATCTGCCCTTCGAGATGCTCGTCGAGGCGCTACAACCCCAGCGTGATCTGAGTCACTCGCCGCTATTCCAGGTGATGTTTACTCTCGACAACACCCCGCAGCAGCACATCGAGCTTCCCGACCTGCAATTGAGCGCGATCGAAGCCGATAGCGGCGTCGCCCGCTTTGATTTGACTCTCCAACTCAGTGAGACGCCCAATGGACTATTCGGAGTCTTCGAGTACGCAACCGACCTCTTCGATGAGGCGACTATCGCCCGGATGGCGGAACACTATACGAACCTGCTCCAGGCCGCTCTCGACGACCCCGATCGTCCGCTTGGCGAGTTGCCGCTGCTTGCCGCGGACGAACGCCGACTGTTGCTGAGCGAGTGGAACCGCACGCAGGCGCCCTTCCCCAACGCCCACTGCGTCCACTGGCTGTTCGAGAGCTATGTTGACGCCCAACCCGATGCGGTCGCGCTCGTCTTCGCCGATGCCGCACTGAGCTATGCCGAGCTTGACCGACGCGCCAACCAACTTGCACACCACCTGCGCCGCCGCAACGTCGTTCCTGGGTCACTGGTTGGCATCTGCACCGAGCGTTCGATCGAGATGATTGTCGGTATTCTGGGTGTCCTCAAAGCCGGCGCGGCGTATGTGCCGCTCGACCCGAGTTACCCAACTGAACGTCTGGCCTTTATGCTCACCGATGCGAATGTTGATCTGCTGCTAACTCAGGCGCATCTGCGCGAACATCTGCCTTTGGGCGGAAACGATGGCGATGGACCGCCGCTCATCGCACTCGATGCCGACTGGCCTGCTATCAACGCCGAGTCGCCGCAGCGCCCGCCCCGCACGTCCACTCCCGACGATCTGGCCTACGTGATCTACACCTCCGGTTCGACCGGACGACCCAAAGGCACGCTGCTACATCACCACGGTCTCTGCAACCTGGTGACCGTCCAGCAACGCGCGTTCGGCGTCGAACCGGGCAGCCGGGTGCTCCAGTTCTCGCCTTTCAGTTTCGACGCCTCGGTCTGGGAAACGGTTATGGCGCTCGGCAACGGAGGTACGCTGGTTTTGGCGCGCCAGGAGCAATTGACATCCAGCATCGAGTTGCTGCATTTGTTGCGCGACGCGGGTATCACCATCGTTACTTTGCCGCCCTCGCTGTTGGCAGTGCTCAACCCGGCTGAACTGCCTGCGCTGGCCGTCGTCGTGGCTGCCGGGGAACGCTGCTCGCGCGAGATCGTGGAACGCTGGGCGCCGGGAAGACGCTTCTTCAACGCCTACGGTCCGACCGAAACGACGGTCTGCGCTTCGATGGCCCGCTGTAGCGAGGACGATCTCGACGATCCGCCGATTGGTCGAGCGATTTCTAACTTCCAGCTTTTTGTACTCGACGTCGCCGGCGAGCCGACACCGATCGGCGTGCCCGGCGAGCTGCATATCGGCGGCGTCGGCTTAGCCCATGGATACTTAAATCGCCCCGAATTGACGGCCGAACGTTTTATCGCCAACCCATTCCTGGCTGAACTGCCTGCCGAGATCGCCCCAAGCGAACGGCTCTATCGCACCGGCGATCTTGTCCGCTATCGAGCCGACGGCAATCTAGAGTTCCTCGGACGCATCGATCACCAGGTCAAGCTCCGCGGCTTCCGTATTGAACTGGGTGAAATCGAGGCAGCATTACGCCGACATGCAACAGTACAGGATGCTATCGTGCTGGCGCGTGAAGACACACCCGGCAATCAACGGCTGGTCGCCTACGTTATCGCGTCGGCGGACGAGGCGCAACCCTCTGAATTGCGCGCTTTTCTGCGCGAGTCGTTGCCCGAATATATGATACCGGCCGCCTTTGTGCATCTGGATGTGTGGCCGCTCACGCCAAGCCGCAAGATCGACCGTGCGGCCCTGCCGGTTCCCGATGGCGACGCCCGTGACCCCGGTCAGGAATATATCGCCCCGCGCGACGAAACCGAGGCGACCCTGGCGGCTATCTGCGGCGAGTTGCTCGCTATGGATCGGGTCGGCGTGTATGACGACTTCTTCACACTGGGGGGACACTCGTTGCTGGCGACCCAACTGCTCTCGCGCATTCGCGACCAGTTCCAGGTTGAGTTGCCGCTGCGCAACCTCTTTGAGCAGCCCACCGTCGCCGGGATAGCCGAGCTGATCAAACACCCCCCTATCGTTGAGCAATCCCAAACGCCAGCTATCGTCGCCCGATCGCGGTCGGAGCGTCGGATGCGCCGCACCGATCTTGAAACCGAAAAGAAATGATGTTGTTCCGGTACTTGAGGATGCATTTGCAACAACGGAGAGATTGATGACCGAGGTGTGGAACACAACAGCCGAGACTGAAGTTGCCGATGTCAGCGAACAGGACGACGAGGTTTTTGTCTTTCCACTTTCGTTCGCCCAGCAACGGCTCTGGTTTCTCGACCAGTTCGAACCAGGCAGTCCGTTTTATAACATTCCTTCCGCCGTACGTATGCGTGGCCAGTTGCATGTTGATGCTTTGCGACAAACTCTGGCGACGATTGTTGAGCGCCACGAAACGCTACGCACCGCATTCGCGACCATCGACGGCGCACCGATGCAAATAATCGCTCCCACCGAAACCTGCGATCTGCCTATCGTGGATCTGCGAAGCCTGGCACCAACCGAACGCGAAGCGCACGCGCGTTGGCTGGCCAACGAAGAAGCCCGTCGGCCCTTCGATCTGAGCGTCGGCCCCTTGTTACGCACCACCCTGCTGCGCCTCGGCGAGACCGAGCACATCTTGCTGCTCACGATGCACCACATCATCTCAGACGGCTGGTCGATGGGGGTACTGGTTCACGAAGTCGCCGAACTCTACACCGCGTTCGTCGCCGGCAAGCCCTCACCGCTGCCGGAGTTGGCCATTCAGTATGCCGACTATGCCGAGTGGCAGCGCGAGTGGCTGCAGGGCGATGTGCTGGAGCGCCAGCTTGACTTCTGGCGACGCCAACTGGGCGGTGAATTGCCAGTGCTCGAAATGCCCACAGATCGGGTGCGCCCAGCCGTGCAACGCGCTGTGGGCGGAACTGAGGCCCTTCATCTTTCCCAGAACCTGGTCGAGGCAGTGACTACGCTCGGACGCCAGTCCGGGGCTACGTTGTTTATGACCCTGCTGGCGGCATTTCAGGTGTTGCTCCATCGCTACAGCGGTCAGGACGACATTTGCGTCGGTACGCCCATCGCCAATCGCACCCGCCCCGAAGTTGAGCCGCTGATTGGTTGCTTCATCAATACGCTGGTATTGCGCGGCAACCTCAGCGGCGATCCCAGTTTTCGCACTCTGCTCAATCGTGTGAAAGAGACAAGTTTGGGCTCCTTCGCCAATCAGGATCTGCCTTTTGAGACTCTGGTCGAAGAACTGCAACCCGAACGGGATATGAGCCATGCGCCGCTGTTCCAGGTGATGTTTATCCTCCAGAACGCCGGCGGACACCAGAGTCGCGCATTGCCCGGTTTGGCCCTCGAACAGGTTGAGAGTAGCAGCGGCACTTCAACCTTTGACCTGACTATGATCATCGGCGAGGACGAAAACGGCCTTGAAGCAGTCATTGAGTATAACAGCGACCTCTTCGATGCGCCGACTATTCGCCGTATGCTAGGACACTATCAAACCCTGCTGTCGGGCATTGTCGTAGCTCCCAACGCGCCGATCACCGAGCTGCCCCTGCTCACGCCCGCCGAACGCGCCGATGTCATCGCCCTCGGCCATAGTTTCCAGCTTCCCCTTCCCCCCGTGACCGCCCTACATCACCTCGTCGAGCGCCACGCCGCCGCCCGACCCAACGCCCTCGCCGTGATCGCCGGCAACGACCGCCTTTCCTATGCTGAACTCGATGCCCGCGCCCACCGCCTCGCCCACCGCCTCGTCGCCGCCGGCCTCCAGCCTGCCCAGCACGTCGCCATCGCCCTCGCCTACGGCCCCAACCTCTTCGTCGCCGTCCTCGCCGTCTGGAAGGCCGGCGGCGCCTATGTCCCGCTCGACGTCGCCGCTCCCGCCGCTCGCCTAAGCGCCATCCTCGCCGATGCCGTCCCCGCCTTTCTCATCACCGAGCCGCAGGTCGGGCGCTTCGCCCCTGCCGACTCGCCCGCCGCCGATCACGTTCCGCTTCCTCCCGGCACCCAACGTGTGTGGTTCGACGACCCTGATGCTAGCGCAGCAGATCTGGTTCCGCTCCCGGCCATCCCGGTCGCACCCAATCATCCTGCCTATCTCATTTATACCTCCGGCTCCACCGGCGCCCCAAAAGGCGTTCTTGTCGAACATCGCCAACTTCTCAATGCCCTGGTCGCCTGGGAGCACGCCTACCGCCTGGAGCCTTCCTTCCGGCATCTGCAACTGGCCAGCTTCAGCTTCGATGTCTTTGTCGGCGACCTCACCCGCGCGCTCGGTTCCGGCGGCGCCCTGGCGCTCTGTCCCCGCGACGCACTGCTCGATCCGCCCGCCCTCGCCGCCCTCATCGACCAGCAGCAGATTGCCTGCGCCGAGTTCGTCCCCGCCGTGTTGCGCGGCTTGATGAACCACCTCGAAACGACAGCGCAACGCCTGCCCAGCCTGAAAGTGGTCATCTGCGGCTCCGATAGCTGGTACGCCGGCGAATACGCCGCCTATCAGCGGCTGCTCGGCCCGCAGACCCGCCTGATCAATTCCTTTGGGCTCACCGAGGCGACAATCGACAGTACCTACTTTGAATCCGCCACCCCGCTGGCCCTGGCCTCCGATCAGGTGCTGCCGATTGGCCGCCCGTATGCCAATATGCACGCCTACATCCTCGACCCGAACGGCGTCCCCACACCCATCGGCGTACCCGGCGAACTCCACATCGGCGGCGCCGGGGTCGCCCGCGGCTATCACAATCAGCCGGAGTTGACCGCAGCACGCTTCGTGCTCGATCCCTTCGTCCCGGAAGCCGGCGCGCGGATGTACCGCAGCGGCGACCGAGCGCGCTTCCTGGCCGACGGCGCCATCGCCTACCTGGGACGCGCCGACAGCCAGGTGAAGATCCGCGGCTTCCGCATCGAGCCGGGCGAGGTCGAGGCCGTGCTGGGCCGTCACCCTGCCGTGCAGCAAGCGGCAGTGATGCCGCAGCGCGCCCCGACCGGCGAAACCTGGCTGGTCGCCTATATGACGACGGACGAGTCGGCGCCCGCCAGCGGTGAGTTGCGGCGCTTCGCTCAGGAACGCTTGCCGAACTACATGGTTCCGGCGCTGTTCGTCGTCCTGGACGCCTTCCCGCTGCTGCCGAGCGGCAAGATCGACCGGCGAGCGCTGCCGGAGCCGGACTGGGCGACCCGTCAATCGGATGACAGCTACGTAGCGCCGCGCACGCCCGACGAGCAGCAGTTGGCAGCGATCTGGAGCGAGGTGCTGGGGCTGGGGCGCGTCGGGATCTACGATGACTTTTTTGAGCTGGGCGGCCACTCGCTGCTCGCCACCCAGCTGGTCTCGCGCGTGCGCGCCGTCTGCAATGTTGAGTTGCCGTTACGAAGCGTGTTCGAGTCGCCCACAATCGCCGAATTCGCCGAACAGGTCGAACTGACGCAACGCGGAGCCGGCGAAACGATCGCCCCCCCCATCCGCCCGGCGCCGCGCACGGATCGACTGCCGCTCTCGTTCGCCCAACAACGGCTCTGGTTCCTTGATCAGATCGAATCGGGCGCCCCGCTGTACAACATTCCTGAGACGATGCGCCTGCATGGCGCGCTCAATGTTGACGCTCTCCGACGCAGTCTCCAGGAAATTGTACGTCGCCACGAGACGTTGCGCACTGTGTTTTCCGCCGAAGATGGTCTGCCCTACCAACTGATTTTGCCCGAAGCGCCGATCGATTTGCCATTGAGCGACTTGAGCGAATTGCCCGTCGCTGAACGCGAGGTCGAGGCGCTGCGCCTGGCCGAACGCGAAGCCCGTCGCCCCTTTGATCTACAACACGGCCCGCTGCTACGAGCGCGATTGCTGCGCCTCGCCCCCGACGATCATATGGTGTTGCTGACCATTCACCACATCATCTCCGATGACTGGTCAACGAGTGTGCTGATCGGCGAAATCGCTTCGATCTACGACGCGTTTGCCCGCGGACGACCTTCGCCGCTGCCCGAGTTGCCAATCCAATATGCCGATTTTGCCGTATGGCAGCGTAACTGGCTCCAGGGCGAGACGCTTGATCGCCAATTGAATTATTGGCGCACCCATCTGACCGGCGCGCCGCCGCTGCTCGAACTGCCGACCGATCGCCCGCGTCCGCCGATGCAAACCTTTAACGGCGCCTATCTCGAAGTCGTAATACCGCGCAAACTGTCCTACGCGATCAAGACGCTGAGCCAGCGTGAAGGAACGACGCTCTTTATGACGTTGCTGGCCGCCTTCAGTGTGTTACTGGCCCGCTACAGCGGTCAGGACGACATTTGTATCGGCACGCCGATCGCCAATCGCCATCGCGGCGAAGTCGAGAACCTGATCGGTTTCTTCGTCAATACCCTGGTGCTGCGCACCGATCTAAGCGATGCGCCGAGCTTCCGCACGCTCTTGCACCGGGTGCGCGAATCAACCCTGGGAGCGTATGCACACCAGGATCTGCCATTCGAGATGCTTGTCGACGCCTTGCAGCCCGAACGCGACCTGAGCCATAGTCCGCTTTTCCAGGTGATGTTCGCGCTCCAGAATGCGCCACTGAACATGATGGAGATGAGCGATCTAGCTTTGAGCGACGTCGCCGTGCATAGCGGCACGGCCAAGTTCGACCTGACCCTGTTCTTGTCTGAAGCCGGCGACGAACTGGTCGGCGTGTTCGAATACAATACCGACCTCTTCGATGCCAACACGATCGAGCACATGATCGGCCACTTCCATACCCTGCTCGCCGCCATTGCCGCCGACCCCGACGCTTCCGTCGCTCGCTTGCCCCTCCTCTCCGCCGCCGAACGCGAATTGATCCTCACCATCTGGAACCAGACCGCCGCCCCCTACCCCCACGACCGCTGCATACATCACCTCCTTGCCGACCAAGTCGCCCGCACCCCCCACGCCCTGGCCGCCCGCGACGCCCGCGACGCCCTCTCCTACGCCGACCTCGACGCCCGCGCCAATCAACTCGCCCATCATCTGCAGCGCCACGGCGTCGGCCCCGACCACCTCGTCGCCATCCTGCTCGAACGCTCCCTCGATATGCTCGTCGCCGTCCTCGCCACCCTCAAGGCTGGCGGCGCCTATCTCCCCCTCGATGGCGCCTACCCCCACGAGCGCCTGAGCTTCATGCTCGCCGACGCCCGCCCCACCCTCCTCCTCGCCCGCACCCCGCTCCTCGCCGACCATCTGGCGCACGACCCGGCCCTCCCGCCGGTCATCCTGATCGACCAGGACGCCGCCGTGATCGCCGACCGGCCCGTCCATGTCCCCACAGCTGCGGTCACGCCTGACCACCTGGCCTATGTCATCTATACCTCCGGCTCTACCGGAACCCCCAAAGGCGCCCTCATCACCCATCGCGGCCTGGTCAACTATCTCTGGTGGGCGCACCACGCCTATCCGCACACCGGGCAGGGCGCGCCGGTCCACTCCTCGCTCGCCTTCGACCTCACCGTCACCAGCCTCTACCTCCCGCTGCTCAGCGGCGGACGCGTCGACCTCCTCCCGAACGATGCCGGCGTTGAAGCCCTGACGAACGCCCTCCGCGCCCCCGGCGACTACACCCTGGTCAAGATCACCCCCGCTCACCTCGATATGCTGAACCAGCAGATCCCGCCCGCCGAGGCCGCCCGCTGCACCCAGGCCTTCGTCATCGGAGGCGAGAATCTCGCCAGCGAGACCATCGCCTTCTGGCGCACCCACGCCCCCCAGACCCGCCTGATCAACGAGTATGGCCCCACCGAAACCGTCGTGGGCTGCTGCGTCTACACCATCGCTCCCGACGAACCGCTGGGCGGTTCGGTACCGATCGGTCGCCCGATTGCCAACACGCGCCTGTACGTGCTCGACCCGCAGTTGCAGCCCACGCCGATCGGGGTGGTCGGCGAGCTGTACATCGGCGGGGTCGGCGTGGCGCGCGGCTATCTCAACCGCCCGGAGCTGACGGCGGAGCGGTTCCTGCCCGACCCCTTCGCCCCGGAGGCGGGGGCGCGGATGTACAAGACCGGCGACCTGGCGCGCTATCGCTCCGACGGGGTGCTGGAATATCTGGGCCGCACCGACCATCAGGTCAAGATCCGCGGCTTCCGCATCGAGCTGGGTGAGATCGAGAGCGCCATCGGCGCCCATCCGCAGGTGCGCGAAGCGGTGGCGCTGGCGCGCGAAGATGCGCCGGGGCACAAGCGGCTGGTTGCCTACCTGACACTGCAAGAAGCGACGGCGAATCGCGCTGAGTTGGCGGCGGAGGTGCGCCGCGATCTGCAAGCGCGCCTGCCGGAATATATTGTTCCGACCGCCTTTGTTGTGTTGGATCAGATGCCGCTCACCGCCAACGGCAAGGTGGACCGCAAGGCCTTGCCCGCGCCGGAGGCCGACCGAAGCGCCGCGGGAAGCGCCTACCGCGCCCCGCGCGATGAGGCGGAGACGCTGCTCGCGACCATCTGGAGCCAGGTGCTGGGGCTGGAACAGGTCGGCATCCACGACAACTTCTTTGCCCTCGGCGGCGATTCGATCCTGAGCCTTCAGGTCATCTCGCGCGCCAATCAGGCCGGCTTGCGCCTGGCCCCGCGGCATATTTTCGCCGCGCCAACTATTGCCGAGCTAGCCGCGCTGGCCGGTTCAGGGCCGACAGTGATCGCCGAACAAGGCGTCGTCACCGGCAATCTTCCGTTGACGCCGATCCAGCGCTGGTTCTTCGAGCTTGACCTGCCGCGGCTCCAGCATTGGAACCAGAGCCTGCTACTCGAGACGCGCGTCCCGCTCGATCGTGAGCTGCTCGTGGCCGCAGTCGAACGGCTGATGTTGCACCACGACGCGCTGCGTCTGCGTTTCCATCGCAACGCGCAGGGCTGGCAGGCCCGAAATGCCATTATGGACGTCGAGCCGCCGGTGAGTTGGATCGCGCTCGACAGCATCGATCCGCAAGCACAGCGTCAGGCGCTCGAACGACACACCGCCGACATCCAGGCCGGCCTTGACATCGAGCACGGTCCCGTGCTCCGTGTCGCGTACTTCGACTTCGGCCCTCAGCAACCCGGACGACTGCTATTGGCGCTGCATCACCTGATCGTCGATGGCGTGTCCTGGCGAATCATCCTCGAAGATCTCCATACGATTTATCAACAACTCCAACAAGATGAAGCTATTCAACTGCCGCTCAAGACCAGTTCCTACAAGCAGTGGGCCGAACGCCTCGCCGTCTACGCCAACGACCCGAATCTGCTGACCGAAGTCGCCCACTGGTTCGGCCATAACAACCTGCAACCGTTGCCCTGCGATTTCCCTGACGGGATCAACGACGAGGCTTCCACTGCGGTCGTCTCCGTCGCTCTGGATAGCGATGAAACTCAGGCACTGCTTCAGGATGCGCCGACAGCCTATCGAACCGAGATCAACGACGTGTTGTTGACCGCCCTGGCTCGTGCGCTCTGCCGCTGGGCCGGCAGCACGGCGATACAGATCGACCTGGAAAGCCACGGGCGCGAAGACATCTTCGACGACATCGACATTTCGCGCACCGTCGGCTGGTTTACTGCGCTCTACCCGATCCAACTCGCATTGCCCGCCGACGATGATCCGGGCGCCGCGCTGCTCGCGGTGAAAGAGCAACTGCGCCGCATTCCACAGCGCGGCATTGGGTATGGAGCGCTGCGCTACCTCAGTGATGTTTCTGCTCTCAGCGGTCAAATTGTCACCGAGCCATCCGCCGTCAGTTTCAACTACCTCGGTCAGTTCGATCAGGCCTTGCCCTCCAGCGAACTCTTCACCATCGCCGCCGAGTCCGCCGGCTCCGAGCGAGACCCAAACGAACGGCGCACGCACCTGATTGACATCAACGGCTCGGTTGCCGGCGGACAACTGGCCTTCGAGTGGAGCTACAGCTGCAACTTGTACCGGCCCGACAGCATTGAGCGTGTCGCCGCCGATTTTATCGCCGAACTGCGCGGGATCGTATCCCACTGTTGCACTATCGACCATAGCACGCTTACCGCCGCCGATGTCGCCGATTTCGGCTGGGACGCCGATGATCTGGCCGGTTTTATTGATGAAATTGAAGGGTAAACAGGCGTATGAACCGCAAGAATATTGAAGATCTCTACCCGCTGACACCCTTGCAACAGGGCATGGTCTTTCACAGCCTGGCCGACCCCGAAAGCGGCGCTTATGTCGAGCAAACGAGTTGTCTCCTGGATGGCCAGCTCGATGCGGAGGCCTTTGAACGAGCCTGGCAACAGGTGATGCAAAGGCATCCAATCCTACGCACCGCCTTCATCGGCGAGGGTCAAAAAGAGCTGGCCCAGGTCGTTTTCCGACAGCTTGAACTGCCGTTTACCCTGCTCGACTGGAGCAACTTGCCGATCGACGAGCGTCAACAGCGTTGCGAACAATACCTGTACGAAGACCGTCAGTACGGCTTCACCCTCAGCCAGGCGCCGCTTTTTCGGCTCACGTTGATCCAGGAAGGCGTTCGACGGCATCGCTTTGTGTGGACTTACCATCACGCATTGCTCGACGGCTGGTCGGGACCATTGCTCTTCCAGGAAGTATTCGCACTCTACGACGCCTATCGTCGCGGCAAGAAGCCTATGCTGCCGCAACCGCGCCCGTATCGCGATTATATAGCCTGGCTGCGTAAACAGTCCCTGACCGAAGCCGAGGCGTTCTGGCGGCAGAATCTGGCCGGGTTCCACGCCCCCACACCGCTCGTGGTTGAAAAAACAGCGCATTCGAGCGCGACCTATTTTGCCGAACAGCACATTGATTTGCCCGCAGAGGACTTCGCCGAGTTGCAGGCGCTGGCCCGCACGTATGGTCTGACAATGAACACGCTGACGCAAGGAGCCTGGGCCTTGTTGCTGAGCCGTTACAGCAGCGAAGACGACGTGCTTTTCGGCGCAACCGTAGCCGGACGACCAACCGAGCTGACCGGCGTCGAAACGATGATCGGGCTGTTTATCAATACCCTGCCGGTGCGGGTGACAGTACCGTCCGATGGCTCTTGCGCAGCCTGGCTGCAAGAACTCCAGACCAGACAGGCCGAATTGCGCCGTTATGAGTATACGCCGCTGGTGCAGATCCACGGCTGGAGCAATGTCCCTCGCGACCAGGCGCTGTTCGAAACATTGCTGGTCTTTGAAAACTACCCGATGGATATGACCGCTGCGGCGGAAGATGGCGATCTCGTGATCGGTGAGCTGGAGTCGGTTGAGCAAACCAACTACCCGCTTAATCTGGTGGCCGGCGTCGCCAATACGCTCACACTCAAAATTTCCTACGACGCCGAGCGCTTCGACGCGGCAACCATCGAACGGATGCTGGGTCATCTCGCAACCTTGCTCAGAGGTTTCGCCGCTACGCCCGATGCGCCGCCGGCCACCTTGCCCATTCTGACCGCAGCCGAGCACAAGCTCATTCTCGACGAATGGAACGCCGCCGCCCGGCCATTTCCCGCCGACCGCTGCATCCAGGAAATGTTCGCAGGCCAGGCCGCTCGCACCCCCGATGCGATAGCCGTGCGCTTCGCCGGCGCCGACCTGAGCTATGCCGAACTCAACCGCCAGGCTAATCGGCTGGCCCACTACCTGCGACGACACGGCGTCGGTCCAGAAACCCTGGTCGGCATCTGCACCGAACGATCATTCGATATGATCATCGCCATTCTGGGCGTACTCAAGGCCGGCGGGGCCTATGTCCCGCTCGACCCGACATATCCGTCGGAGCGCCTCAGCTTTATGCTTCGGGATGCCGGGGTTCGGCTGTTGCTGGCCCACGCAGCAGTAGGCGATGTTCTTGATGCCCTTGCCGCCGAAGCCTCAACCACAGGCATCGAACTCCAGATCATTGCCCTGGACGATGACCAACCGCTGATCGCGGGCGAACCAGAGCATGAGCCACCGCTGGAAACAACGCCAGAGAACCTGGCCTATGTGATTTACACCTCCGGCTCCACCGGACGACCCAAGGGCGCCCTGCTTGAGCATCGCGGTCTGGTCAATCTGATCCACATCTACATTGATGATATGGACATCAGCCCCGATGACAAGGTACTCCAATTCTTCGCCTTTGGCTTCGACGGCTCGGTGCTCGATATCTTTGCTGCGCTGCTTTCCGGTGCAACGCTGTGCCTGCTGCCCCGCGAAGCGACCCTGCCCGGTGAAGAGATGGCGCAGATCCTACACGACGAAGCGATCACGATGACGATGCTGCCGCCCTCAGTGCTGGCCACGCTACCCGACGGAGATTACCCCGACTTGCGCATCATCGTATCGGGTGGCGAAGCCTGTACACGCGAGATCGTCGCACGTTGGGCGCCGGGCCGACGTTTCTACAATGGCTATGGTCCTACCGAAGCAACGGTGGCTACTACCTGGCATTTGATCGACCCCAAGCTGGCAAGTGAGCGAATCCCTCTCGGTCATCCGATCGCCAATATGCAATTCTACATACTCGATCAGCGCCAACAACCCGTGCCCATTGGCGTACCCGGCGAGTTGTGCATTGGCGGCGTTGGCCTGGCGCGCGGCTATCACAACCGCCCCGATCTGACTGCCGAGAAATTTATCGCCAACCCCTTCGCCCCAGAAATAAGCGCAAGGCTCTACCGCAGCGGCGACCTGGTACGTTACCGAGAGGACGGGATGCTCGACTTCCTCGGTCGCATCGATCATCAAGTCAAGCTGCGCGGTTTTCGGATTGAACTGGGCGAAATAGAAACGGTGCTAACCCGGCATCCCGCCGTACGCCAGGCGGTTGTGCTACTCCGTGAGGATGTCGTCGGCGAACCACGTCTGGTTGCCTACTACGCACTGGCGGATACGGACGCCGGCGAAACCGATCTCGTACCGGAATTGCGCAGCTTCCTGCGCGAGCGCCTGCCGGCATATATGGTTCCGGCCCGGTTTATGCTGCTCAACGCCTTCCCGCTTACCCCCAACGGCAAGATCGACCGGCGCGGCCTGCCCGCGCCGGATCAGGTCGGCGGCAGCGAACCACGTGAGTACGTAGCGCCGCGCAACGAGCGCGAGCGCACACTGGTTGCCATATGGGAAGAAGTGTTGGGACAAACGCCGATTGGCGTCGCCGACAATTTCTTTGACCTGGGCGGTCACTCGTTGCTCGCTATTCGAGCATCCGCACTGATCGAGCAAAAAACCGGACGCCGGGCGTCGTTGCAGCTACTCTACCGCCAGCCAACAATCGCCGAACTGGCTGTCGCCCTCGACACCGCCACAGGCGACGACCCTGCCGCAACGATCGTGCCGATCCAGCCGGGAAATCAACGCCGCCCTCTGTTCTTCATCCACCCATCGGGCGGCAGCGTCCATTGGTATCACGATCTGGCCCGACATCTCGGCCCCAACCAGCCGTTCTACGGACTCCAGGCTCGTGGCATCGAGGGTGATGCGCCGCTGCACAACGACATCGAGGCTATGGCGACTTACTACACAGCGGCGATCCGCAGCGTCCAGCCACATGGCCCCTACCTGCTCGGCAGTTGGTCGCTCGGCGTCATTCTGGCCTATGCTGTGGCCCACACGTTGGAAACCCAGGGCGAGCAGGTAGAGTTCCTTGCAATATTCGACCAAGGTCCTTACCCGCCCGGTGAAGCGCCGGATGACCTGGCTTCCTACCTAATCGAGGTTTTCGGCGATCACATCCCGCTCAACCCGGCCGACCTGCAAAACCATGAGTCGAACGAGCAAATTGCCCATGTTCTACACGAAGGCCAGCGAACCGGCTGGATCTACCGCGAAGTCAGCTTCGGGCAATTTAGTCGTTTCGTCGAGATCCTGCGCACGCACAAGCTGGCCTGGCACCACTACGCACCGCCAGCCTACAACGGTCGGATCACTCTCTTTCGGGCAATGGATGGAGCGCATGATCAGCATAACAACAATGGCAGGATCCAGACGCGCGGCGGGCCGCTCAACCGGTTGCTCGCCGGCCTGAATCTGGCGCGCCGCAAGCCGGAAACTCACGCCGCAGCGGATGATCTCGACGCAATGGGTTGGGACGAATTGGCCCGCGGCGGGGTAGATGTTATTCCTGTACCAGGCGACCATATCACTATGTTGATGGAACCGCATGTAAAAACGCTGGCCGAACAGTTGCGCGCTCGGCTTGACCAGGCGGGCACGGCCAGCTAGATAAATGAAAGACCAATGAAACACACTGGTCGACTCTTCAACCGCAACTTTGTCCTGCTCTGGCAAGGCCAATTTGTCAGCTCGCTCGGCAACGAGGCCTTTACGATTGCCATGATCTTCTGGGTTATGGAAATGACCGACTCGGCGTCGCTGGTCGGCCTGCTGCTTATGCTATCAGGCATCCCGGCGGTAATTATGGGGCCGATCGGCGGCACAATTGCCGACCGGGTTTCGCGGCGCACGATCCTCCTGATAACAGACGGGCTAAGCGGGGTTGCGGTGCTGGCCCTCGCTCTGGTTATGCTCTTCGCACCTGGCGCCACCGAGCTGATCATCGCCCTGATCTTCACAGTTGCGATCCTGCTCGCGATCTTCTCGGCGTTCTTTGAACCGGCAATCATCGCGTCGATCCCTGATATCGTACCCGAGAAACAAGTCTCACAGGCCAACTCGCTGCTTCAGTTTTCACTGCAAACCGCGATGTTGACCGGGCAGGCGCTAGGGGGAGTGCTCTACCGGATTCTGAGCGCGCCGCTGTTGATCCTCTTTAACGGTTTGAGCTTTCTGTTCTCGGCATTTACCGAGTTGTTTATCAAGATCCCCCAACAGATGCCGCCGCACGAGCCGGGCGGTTTAGCGCAGAAATTTGCCTCGTTCAAACGCGACCTGGTCGCGGGTTTGCGCTTCGTCTGGGATCAACCCGGTATGCGCGGCCTAGTCATTATCAGTTCGCTTACCAACTTCTTCACTGCGCCGATTTTAGTGCTGCTGCCATTCTATGTTGAGGATGTGCTTGCAGTGACATCCGATTGGTACGGATTCTTGCTGGCCGGTTACAGCGCCGGCAGCCTGATCGGCTTTATCGTCGCCGGCGCGCTCGGCTTCGTCGGCAAGGCTCGATCACGGGCCATGATTATGATTATGCTGCTGGAAGCGATAATCTTCGCCGCCATTGCCGTTACTCGGGCTCCGCTACTAGCCTTGATATGTGCAGTGTCGGTTGGCATTACCAGCGGATTCTCGACAGTCTACCTGACAACGTTGCTACAGATTGCGACGCCGGGGCAGGTGCGCGGGCGAGTCTTTGGTTTACTCAGCACTATCGCCGGTAGTTTAGCCCCTATTGCAGCCGGGCTGGCCGGGCTTATCGCCGACCTGATCGACCAGAATATTCCGCTCATCTACCAGGTCTGTAGCGCCATTATTTTGCTGCTCACCCTTGTTCTCGCTGCTAACGGCAAGATTCGCACATTTCTGGCTTATGAGGGCGGCGCGGAAGATAGAGAAGATGAAACCGATACTCCGGGGCAACCGGTGGCAGGGCAAGCATAATCGATACGCAAAGCTGTCGTAGAGCGGACAGGAAGTCCGACAAACTTCCCAATCTGACGGCGATGCAGATGAAGCTCTCAGATGAAAAAATTCATAGAAAGATCAGATAGCAGTAAGACAATGGCTGTAACGTGCACCGGCCATACCGGCGCAGAGAGCACATCCTCCTCCGCATCTTCACGATCGCATACTCTACTTGATCGTTTTATTTCAGGAGCAACAACATGCGAATGAGATCGCTAAATTCCTGGTTCCTACGGCCCAATCCGGCCCCACAGGCGAGCTTGCGCCTCTTTTGTTTCCCTTATGCCGGGGGCAACCCATCGGTCTTCTTTCCTTGGGCCAGAAGCATGCCACGCAACATTGAGTTGTGGACCATTCAGCTTCCCGGCCACGGTGAACGGCTTGCTGAAAAGCCGTACAGCCATATTGAGCCTTTGGTGCAGGATCTGGCGGCAGCCATACTTCCTTATCTCGATCAGCCCTTTGCTTTCTTCGGCCATAGTATGGGCGCAACGGTCGCCTTCGAACTGGCCCGCCGCCTGCATCGACAAGGCGATCCCGAACCGAGCAACCTGATCGTTTCGGCCCAAAAAGCGCCGCAGTCGCCGCATCGCCATCCGATCACCCACGATCTGCCAAAGAACGAGTTCATTGACGAATTACGTCGCCTTAACGGTACGCCGGCTGAAGTATTCAGTCACGCAGAACTGCTGGAATTATTGTTGCCTGTGCTTCGGGCCGATTTTGCCGTCTGTGAGACATATACCTATCAAGATGGCCCTACGCTGAATTGCCCGGTGACCGCTTTCGGCGGTCTCGCCGATCCCGATATTGAACGGTATGAATTGGAGGCATGGCGCGAACAAACCTGCGGACGATTTCGTCTGCGCATGTTCCCAGGCGACCACTTCTTCCTCAACTCATCGCAAGCCCTGGTTCTCCAAATGTTGTTACGTGATCTTGAGCACTACGCCACCCGCTTTGCGGCATAAGCAAACGGCGTCCAATTCTAAAAACATCGCTGATTACATACGCACGAATATCGACGCTTTAGTACTATCAATATGTATATTTTGTAATAAAACGCTGTAACGAAATGCGAATTTGACCGTTATACCTACGCGTTTATCAATCATCACACACCGGAACATCCTTACCCCACAACGCAGCGGATCAAGAACAACGTATTTTATCGGTATTAACAGGAGATCTATTCAGGAGGAGAGTTATGCATCATCGGGTGGAAACGGAAAACATAGCGGCGCACTCACATAAAAATTTGCCGTTCTCGCCGATCAGGCGCTTTGGTATGGCAACGGCTTTGTTGCTAACCTTGCTGGTTGTGATTGGCGCTATGATTGCCAACGCAAGCAATACGCAGGCCTTCGACTTCAAGTTGATCGGTTCGGAAATCACCGCCTCTCCGCAACAGCTTGCATCCGGCTCAACATCCACGGTAACGGTTATCCTGCGCAATGACGCCGACACGGCCGACAGCCTTGATGTCACGGTCGTTCATCCATCGGAACTTACGTACGTATCCGGTTCGGGCGGTTCATACGACTCGACCAACCGGGCAGTGTCCTGGACAGGCATCTCTGTTCCGGCTCGTGGCGAAGTCAGCCGCACCTTCCAACTGCGTTTTGACGGTTCGGTCAGCAGTTCGACATCAGTCGTGATTGTAGGGGCAATCTCCGGGCGCGAAGAACATATCACCCGTCTGACAACTATTGAACTTATCCCAGGCGGTAGTGCAACAACACCCACCCCGACCCCGCCGACACCCACCCCGACCCCGCCAACAACTACGCCGACCCCGCCAACAACTACGCCGACCCCGCCGACACCCACCCCGACCCCGCCGACACCTACGCCAACCCCACCCGGGGGGCCGCGCTTGTTCGGCTCATATCTGTTTTCTTCGGATTTCGTCCTTACACCCGGTGATACGACGACATTCACGTTAATGTTGTACAACAACGGCACAGGCGCAGCCAGCGTTGACGTCGAGAATCCCATCCCTGCCGATCTGAAGTATGTTGACGGCAGCGCCTCGCATGGCGGCGTCTACAACGACTCTGATCGCACGTTGCGCTGGAGTTCCATCGATGTTGGCGCTGGCGAGATCGTTCGCCTCAGCTACGATGCAGAGCCAGAATTGCCGATCATTCTGCCAAAAATCGTATGGAACAGCGCAACGATCAACACTGCGACGAATACGTTTGTACGCTCTACCGCGATAGTCCTTCTGCCAATCGGCGGCTTAGACGTCTCCGATATGTTCCCTCCGGTTGTCGATTCCTTCGTTATTGATCCCGGCGATGTGCTGACCAATCGCAACGTGACCTTGCAAATCGACGCCCGGGATGACACCAGCGTTGACTCGATGTACTTCCGTGAATGGCATCTTGACACCAACGGCTCATTGCCTCGCTGGACATTGGTGCAGTCAAGCGCCTGGATGCCATTTAGTGCAAGCCACTCCTGGGAACTTGGCCCCCAGGCCGGCGTTCACCATATAGGCGTCTGGCTGAAAGACCCTTCGGGCAACGTCTCGCTGCTCACGCCAAGCGCCATCGATCGTACCAACCTGCTTGTATCGCCAACCGCGATCGACCAGGGCAAAGTCCATCTCTACCAGGTCAATTATCCCGCCGGCGTCGACGTGACAGCGGATCTAACCACCCTCAGCGGTGACGCCGATCTGTATGTCTGGTATCCGGGCAGCTTCGGCAATCCAGACCTTGGCAGCTTTAACGACGGCACTGAACCCGATAGCGTCTCGTTCACGACGTCCCGCGCCGGCGTCCACGTTATCGCCGTCATTGGTTTCCGCGCGTCGAGTTACAACCTGGATCTGACGCCATCGCCGAATTCGGCTATGACAACAACCGCCGATGTCCAGGCATCGGTTGCGATCGCCGACAATGCGCAACAACTCGCTACAAAGGGCGATAAATCGACGCCCAATTTGGAAGATCTGCTCGCCGACAGTGGTCTCGATCCCATTGCCAACGATGTGGCCGAATCCCCGCCAGCTTCTTTCAACAACACCGTCTATCTCCCCATCGTAATCGGCCGTTAACGGAGCGATGTATCGAGAGCGTCCTTCTGGGATAGCACAACTATGAAGCGACCTATGGCGCTGGCGCCATAGGTCGCTCGCCTGCCTCTCGCATCTAACTACGATGCGGAGATGCCAACTGTAAGAAATTCAGGTCACGTTGCGCTTCGCAAGACCGGGGGCTAACGGGATGCTCGAACAGACGCACGACGAAGCACAAATAGCGCGGCTCGCCACGTTGGGGGACGCCGATGCTTTCGGCGTCCTCTACGGCAAATATCACAAGGCGATATATCACTATATTCTGGCGCGCGTACGTAATGAACGCGATGCCGAGGATCTGACCAGCCTGGTGTTCTTAAAAGCCTGGGAAGTGATGCCGCGCTATCAAGAGCGAGTGATGCGCTTCGGCAGTTGGCTCTTCCGCATTGCGCACAATACCGTCATCGACCACTATCGCGCGCACAAACACACCAGATCGCATTCGTTTCCTGATAGCGAGTTTGGCATTCCTGATCGTCAGACGGTCGCCGATGAAGTTATCGCCGCAGAAGAGCGTGAACATCTGAGCCAGGCGCTCGAAGCGTTGCCCCAGGATCAACGTGAAGTCATCAAACTACGCTATTTCGAGGGGCTGAACCACACCGAAGTCGCTCAGCGGGTAAACAAGACCCTTGGCGCATGTCGAGTTATTCAGCATCGTGCGCTGAAAAACTTGAATGTGATGCTACGCAGCATGGTTGTCGTCGTATTGATTGTCTTGCTTGGCGCCGCCAATGTTATGCAGGCGGCATTCGGTTCAGTTCCTTATGAACCGCTCTATCCGGTGAAGCGGGTGTTTGAACAAGCGCAGGTACGGCTTGCAATCAGCGAACGTGACCGTATCCGGCTATATAACGAGCTTGCCAGCCATCGGCTCGACGAGATCGATAAGTTAATCGCGCGCAGCCAGAGTGATCGCATTGTCGATCCGCTCCGCGAATACAGTCAATATATGCACCTGATGATTGCAGCGTTCGAGAGTCCTTCAATCGCAGATCAGGCTGCCATCGACGCAATGAAGAGCGCTATTGTTGCAACACAACATACCCGCGAGCAACAACTCGCATCTATCCGCAGCGCAGCGCCGGTTAATCTGCAATCACTCGTAGATGATGCTCTGCACGCATCGCAGAAGTTGCGCGAGGCTATAGAGACAGAGACGCCTGCGGCATCGGCGGCGCCGGTGCGTCCCGCCACAACCCAACCAATCGCATCGGCAACTCCGACCGGGTCGTGGTTATCGATAACATCGACTATGACTCTGGAACCGGCATATCCGGGGCCGCGCGCGGCAGATGTCGCCAGCGCACCGCCCCCAAGTACAACGCCGACGCCGCTGCCCAGCGCAACGCCGCTGCCGCCAACCAGCACTCCCGAGCCGCCGCCCAGCGCAACGCCGCTGCCGCCAACCAGCACTCCCGAGCCGCTGCCCAGCGCAACCGCTGCACCGCCCAGCCCAACCCCGCCGCCCCCCAGCGCGACGCC
>JANQID010000032.1 GCA_028282325.1 Chloroflexaceae bacterium
TGGGCCCGCACCACACGCGCGGCCCACGCCGACAAAACGCTTGACACATGATTGCTTCGGTTCGCGCTTTCGTGGTCTTGACAAAGGGGCCAAGCATACATGTCAATGACAGCCTTTTCCAAGAAGGTTGGGCCTATTTCAGCCACTATCACGACAAGCGTTTTTCGCTCACTGATTGTATTTCCTTTCTGGTCATGCAAGAACATCAACTTACACATGCGTTGACGTTCGACAACCACTTCAAACAAGCGGGGTTTCAAATGGAGCCTAAAAATGAACGGTGACAGTGGTTGGAACGAACAGGCAAGCCGCAGGTATGGCCATCCAGATTTTCTACAGTCCAATCAAGCGATCAAGATTAGCCAAATTATAGATGTAAATTTAAGCTACAAAAAGCATTTAATTTCAAACCGGACATAGAAATCATTTACAAATACCAACCAAGAAAGGGAAGGATGTCTACTAAACGATGATGCGTATGCTGCATGTCACCCTGAACGGAGCCGCAGGCGGAGTGAAGGGTCTCGATGGCCTGGGAATCCGAGCTGCGCTCAGAATGACCGCATGCGGTGTCTCCAGTATTGTTTGGTAGTCGTATGCAGTCGTTGCTAAACCGTATCACGATACATCCTGATATTTGTCATGGCAAGCCCATCATTCGGGGTTTACGGTATCCGATCTAATCAATGCTTGAACTGCTGAGTTCAGGCATGTCGATCCCGGAAATCCTTGCCGATTACGAGGATCTGGAGCACGCCGATCTGTTGGCGGTTCTGGAGTATGCGATGTGCCTGAGCCAGGTAAAGCGCATTGAACTCCTTACAGCTGCATGAAGCTCCTCATTGATGCCCAACTTCCGCGACGCCTCGTCTTTGTGTTCCGGAATGCGGGATATGACGCTATCCACTGCCGATGTCAAGGCAAAACTCAGTGCCTACCTGAAAGCAAGCGAGGATGAACTCGTCGTGATTACACGCAATGGAAAAGCGATCGCCGTCATTCTCCGGATTGAGGATGATGAGGAACTGGAGCGTTTGGTGGTGGCGTATTCACGCCAATTTCAAGCCATCCTCCAGACGGCGCGACAGGAAATCGCAGCAGGCGCCGGCATGCCCCATAACGATTTTTGGGAAGACATGGAAGACGAATTATCCGAAAAGAGGGGTAAATAAATATCAAAAAAGATAGTTATATTTAGCATGGCATAACACATTTGTTGGCACAGCTTGCAAATACAGCTTATTACAAAGACAAATTTTGTAAGTTCCTGTAAACCAACCGCCCAACAGCGCTCGCAGGCGACGCCGCTGGCGCGTTTTGCAGCACCGTTGCGTGCCGTCATCTGTGTCGGTCTCCAAAGCCGCCAGCGGTGCGCCTGAAGCGAGGCGTTGGGCCGCCCGCAGCCCGTAACACCGTTTGTAATAGACCATACCATCAGCCGTGCAACCTGCTGCCCGAGGCGGCCATGCTATACTGATATGAGGAGGATGCGAGTCAAGGATAGCCTATGCCGCGTATCAGCGCCTTTTTTGGCATTGTCATTTGGATGTACTATACGATCATCAGCCCCCGCATTTCCACGCCACCTACGGCGATCAAGAGGCGCTCATTCTCATTGGATCCGGCGATCTCTATACTGGTCAGCTCTCACGCCGGGCCTTGCGCTTGGTGCAAGAATGGGAAGAGTTACATCGCGCGGAACTGCTGGCGGATTGGGAGTTGGCACAGCAAGCCCAGCCACTCCAACCGATCGCGCCGCTTACTTAGGAGGAACGGAACGATGCCCCAACTCGTGCGTGTGCGATCGGCTGAACCGCTCGATGCGTCCCGAGTCCGTGTGGTCTTCACGACGGGCGAGGAGCGTGAGATTGATCTGACCCCGTATATCGCCACCGGGCCGATCTTCGAGCCGGTGCGCGCCGATCCGGCCTTCTTTCAGGCCATCACAGTCGATGGTGGGACGTTGACCTGGCCGAATGGGGCCGATATTGACCCAGACGTCTTGTACTACGGTGGAACACCCCCGTGGGCCAAGCTGATGTCACAGTCCGAAGAAGATCGCTCGTGAGTGCGCGCGGAGGTATCTATTCAATAGATACCTCCGCTATTCGGATACATCTGTAAGACAGTCCGTTAGACAGACTGACTGAATACCTTTTCATATATAATGCACTCCAGTAGGATAATGGCGTCAAGCGGAAAGAAACTGCAACGTGAATCCAGGTATCGCGTTGTGGCAAAAGATCTGGATGATCAGACCAAAACAGGAGTGTCCTGTGCGACAGATGAGAATGTCGATACCGTGGGCGATCATGATCATCGTCGTAATCGCGCTATCCGGTTGTGGCGGTGAAACACGCCCACCAGTGGATGATCCCCGGGCATGCCATTGAGTCGCTGCAAACCATGGACCTCAATACCTGATGGCAGGCGTACCGCAATCCTGATCTCGCTCTGCTGGGCCGAATTGTTGATGAGGTTGCCGCCGACCAACCCGACGGCCTGCCCACAGATGCGGGGCGGTTGGATGTACTCATTCGCAACCGCATCGCTTCATGCTACAAGCTATACATGGACGATACGGAAGAAGGCAAGGCCTTTATCCTGGCCCAGGCTGAGGCGCGCTTCGCCGATCCGTCTTTGGAACTCTGGGATGCGGATGGGAACGTCGCTCT
Source organism: Chloroflexaceae bacterium (assembly GCA_028282325.1). Taxonomy (GTDB): domain Bacteria; phylum Chloroflexota; class Chloroflexia; order Chloroflexales; family Chloroflexaceae; genus JANQID01. Next base: position 2,676 of record JANQID010000032.1, read on the forward strand.
GCTGGATTACCATATCCTGCCCGGCGAGTGGAAGTCTATCAGCCGTGTCAGCGAAGGGCTGACAAATCCCCCTGCCGTCAAAGAACATCCGTTTCTGAAGCCGGATGTCCTTACGGATAGCCTGCAATTAACCTGACGGATCTGAATTGGGACTACTCCATGGAAGGCTATTCTGCGCCACCCATTGCCGATCCGCCCGACGAGCCGCTGCTGTTCGGGGAGTAGATGCGGCTTGACGCAGGGCATGAGCTGGATCGAGGTAAATTGAAATATATGAGAATACAATGCAAGTAACGAATCTCCACCGCCTCCAATCGGCTTTCAAAGAACTCGAAGTCCGGCTGGCGCATTGGCTGAGGCATCATTTTCTCCTCGCTCTGGGGCTAGTGTCCTTCATCCTTTTGGTAAATGAGTTGTATGTGTTTGGCGCCGACCTGACCCGCTGGGATCCATTGCTCATCTCAGGCGGACTTATCTTCGTGGTTGGCTTACGCCTCAGCCTGGACGTTGGCCCAAAGGCTATGGAGACCATGACTCGGCTAGCAGACCGAGGAGTTCTTGATCTGAAAGATGAAGCAGTGGATCAGTTTAAGCGCAATTTTGCAGTTCAAGCCGACCGCTGGGCGTATCGAGGAGGACTTTTCATAGGCGCGACGATGATGATTGCCTTTCTGGTCGCCTTTGGACCACAGAAAGTCCTGTATGAGCAACTGCTGCTCACCATCATCGAAACCCTCGCCGGTTACATTGCCGGACGGTATCTGGGACGGATGGCGTTTTATGGCCGCTTACGACAGATTCTGAAAACGAACGCAGTCGCACTCCAGGTTCAACCCGACCATCCCGATACAGTGGCCGGGTTCAAACCGCTCGGTGATCTCTACTTTTTCCAGGCGATGGTGCTGACCATTCCGGCATTATATCTAGCGATCTGGTGGTTTCTGATCCCTGTGGTGGGTCGTTACGCGTACTGGCGCGATCCCTATCTAGGGTTGTTAGTTATTGTACTGACCATCGAGGTGCTGGCGTTTCTGCTCCCAGTCTGGTCGTTTCACCGCGTGATGGTCGAGCAAAAGAAGAAACTCTGGCCCGAAGCGGACCAACTGAGCCAGCGGGTGGTAGCCGCTCAAGCAGCGCTGGCGTATACAGAAACAGATCAGGATCGTAAAGCCCTGAAAGAACAGTTAGAACATTTGCGGAAACGTTATTGGGCGATTGAGAAGATGCCGACCTGGCCCGTAGACATCCAGATCCGCCGTCGTTTTACGCTTAATAACCTCTTTCTCTTTTTACCAATTATCAATCAGGCGCTCAATTTGCCAGAGGTTTGGCAGGATATTATTGGCGTGATGCAGGATATTGTGCGATGAAGCAGAAACTCTGCTTTCAACGATCATTGACGCGTTTGAAGATGAATAGGCTAAAGCCTGTTTGTTGCTTCCGATAGTCCCTCGCTTTTGCTCGACACAAACTCGGTTATCAGCGCACCCCTCTTGCCGATGATAATAAGACAATAGGCAACCGTCACCGCGCCCAATCGAGATTGCGGCCAATCAACAATTCCGTCATTGCGGCATGATGCGAACTCTTCATCGTCACGGGCTGGATGTCGAAGCTGTAGCGTCGGGCAAGTCGGCGCAACTCCTCAGCATCGTCATACGTCATCAGAAAATCGCCTTCAAGTGTGTCGACGATCTGGAAAAGCTCTTCGTGGTCAAGTTCTGAATGCGTATAGAGACGGCTGCCGGCGCGCTTGCCGGAGGCCGTATAGGGCGGATCGATGAAAAACGTTGTATCGGGACGATGCGCGTTTTGACGTAAGATGTCCAACCCATCACCGGCTATAAACGTTATCCGCTCGCGGATGGCGCTAATATTCAAGATACGCTGCTTGAGCGTCTGCGGATACCAGCGCGATGACAACCCCTTGCCATTCTCGCCGTGCTTGACCTTGCCGGCTCCGGGCGCAAGAATGCCGCCGCGATTCACGCGGTTTTTCAGGATAGTCTGAAATGCCTGTTCTTGCACGGTGAACGGTCGGGCAGCCAGGACTGCGGCGACTGAGTCTGCCGTGAGATCAAAGGCCGCGATACGTTCAGCGAGCCACGGACCATAACCATTGATAATCGTCTGCCAGACTGCTGCTACCTGCTCATCGATCTCCACCATCGTGACATGCTCTGCCAGCCGCTCAAACGCAACTGTCAAGCTCACAATGCCCCCGCCGGCGAACGGTTCGATGAACTCAGCCGGCGGCGCCGGTCGGCTGGCAAGCCAGCTACGGATACGCGGAACTAACCACGTCTTCCCGCCGGGATAGCGGAACGGGCTGCGCTGCGGCGCCATCGCCACATTCACAATCGGGCCGGGGTGCGGTTCATCGAAAAATGAGAGCTGCATAGCGACTATTCCTCTGACGCAACATCAGGATTGAAAATATCGAGGATCGTAGATGTATCTGGCGGGATGCTTGCGCTGCTCTGCTTCTCATCCAGTTTGCGTTGTATGAGCTTGCGAAAGTCGGCTTCCGAGCCAGCCTCAGTCGTAGTGATTTGCTGCAACGCGGGTGTGAACTGGGTGTAGAGCGTTTGTTCCAGGACGAGTTGATAGCGGTTTACGCGAATATCATATCGGAGATCGTAAACGAACCAGGCCACATCGGCTTGATCTGCTACGACCTGGGGTAATTTAGGGAGTGTAGCCAGGAATCCGCTATCAATCGCAACCGCAATTTTCTTTCCCCACGAATGGAGAATGCCGCCTTTGTAAATCAATTGAGGGGCTAACCGTTTGCGCGATGAAGAGAGATAATCGGCATGCGGATAGTTGCGCTGATTGGACCAATCCATAGGTATGCGATTAGCAGGATCTTCCATATAGAATGCAAATGGATTGCGGATATTGCCCGAGATATAAACTGCCTGCACTTCCAAGGTGCCAAAATCGATTATCTGACCTTGTTCGTCATATGCTACGAGAACTACATCGATATTACCGGCTGGCTTACCATTTCGATCATTGAGACGTATCTCAGTCAGAGAAGTCCAGGCTGTACCGGAAGGAAAGAAGAAGGCGGCGGCATCTGTTGTAATACGCCAATCCTGACGAAAGCGGATTGGACATGTAATCGCCGTGTGGTCGCGCTCATAAATGCTGCAGACGCCCAGAGGATCGTTCGCTTTGTCCTTCGTGCATGACGGCACTCGATTATTGAAAGGACAGAGGCGATGCCGACGATGCCGCTCCGCCTCGCTGGAAAAGTCATCAATGCAGAAGCCAAAGACTTCAGCCATCGGCTGGTTCCCCTCGCTCATATATCGACCTTCTCTCCGCGTGCATATGCAATATGCATACTCTAGCACAAATGCGCCAGTGCTACAAACTACGCGGAAGATATATTCATTATACCCTATTTCGTGTAGATTCCGAGGGGTGATCGACAGCCAGTTTTGGCAACGCCCAATCGCCTGCCCGATGGTATACTATCTCTGATGCGGAATCAGGCGACCGATGTAGGATGACACAACAGCTTGAGGGCGAAGGAATGCGCGAACCGACGTTTGCCTTTCGACGCTTTCCTTTTGACTTGACCCCGGTCCGCACCCCGACGCCCGCCGACAAACGACATGAGAGGAGCGCATAATGAGCGAGCCTGTGCATATCAATAGATTGATTCACGCCACCAGCCCGTACTTGCTGCAACACGCCCACAACCCGGTCGATTGGTATCCCTGGGGCGAGGAAGCGCTGGAGCAAGCCCGCCGCGAGGACAAGCCAATCCTCGTCAGCATCGGCTACGCGGCCTGCCACTGGTGCCACGTGATGGAGCATGAGAGCTTCGAGGACCCGGAAACCGCCGCGATTATGAACGAGCATTTCATCAACATCAAGGTCGATCGCGAGGAGCGCCCCGACATCGACAGCATCTATATGGCGGCGGTGCAGGCAATGAACCAGCGCGGCGGCTGGCCCCTCAACGTCTTCCTGCTGCCCGACGGCACGCCGTTTTTCGGCGGAACCTACTTCCCGCCTGACGAGAAAGCCGCACGCTACCAGATGCCCAGCTTCAAGCAGGTGCTCCTCGGCATCGCCGAGACCTTCCGGAAACGCCGCGATGAGCTGGTCAAGTCGGGACAGAGCATCGTTGAGCATCTGCGCGAGATCAGCACGCTGCGTCAGACGGCGGAATCGTTCGACGCCGGTCTTCTCAACGCAGCGTTTCAGGAGATCGCCGACGGCTTTGATGACCGCGACGGCGGCTTCGGCGGTGCGCCAAAGTTCCCGCAACCGATGGTTATGGAATTCCTACTGCGCTATCATGTGCGCGGCGACGCCGAGGCGCTGCACATGCTTACCCAGACGCTATACGCGATGGCGCGCGGCGGCATCTACGACCAGATCGGCGGCGGCTTCCATCGTTACAGCGTCGATGATCACTGGCTCGTGCCGCACTTCGAGAAGATGCTCTATGACAACGCCCAGCTTGCACGACTCTACGTCGAGGCGTTCCAGGCGACCGGCGATCGCTTCCTGCTGCGCATCGCCGACGAGACGCTGGCTTATATGATGCGCGAGATGCTGCATCCCGACGGCGGCTTCTATAGCACACAGGACGCCGATAGCCTGACGCCGTCCGGCCACAAGGAAGAGGGTGCGTTTTTTGTCTGGACGCCTGACGAGATCCGCGAAGCGTTGGGTGAGGATGCGACCTTGTTCAACGCCGCCTTTGACGTGACCCGCCACGGCAACTTCGAGGGGCGCACGATCCTGCACCTGCCGCGCCCGCTGGAGGAGGTCGCCCGTGTTACCGGCGTGACGCTCGAACGGCTCAACGACGTTATCGCGCGTGGTCGCGCCCATTTGGTCGAGGTTCGTGAGCGTCGCTCCCGCCCCGACCGCGACGAGAAAGTGCTGACTGCCTGGAATGGGATGGCCTTGCGCGCGTTCGCCGTCGCCGCCGCCGCGACCGGGCGCGACGACTACCTGGCGGTTGCTCGGCGCAACGCCGACTTTCTGCTGCACGCGTTGCGGCGGCCCGACGGGCGCGTGCAGCGGAGTTGGAAGGATGGCAAGGCGACGATCCCCGGCTACCTGGAGGATTACGCATTGCTGATCGATGGCCTGCTGGCGCTCTATCACGTTGACGGCAACCCGCGCTGGCTCAGCGAGAGCATCACCCTGGCCGATGCGATGCAAACGCTGTTCTGGGATGTGCGACAGGGCGCGTTTTATGATGCCGCCGCCGACCACGAGGCGTTGATCACCCGCCCGCGCGACGTAAGCGACAACGCCACCCCGGCCGGCAACTCGGTTGCGGTGGATGTGCTGCTGCGGCTGGCCGCGCTAACTGGCGACGAAACCTATCGATCCATTGCTGACCGGACGCTGCACGCGATGAGCGGACTGATCACACGTTTCCCCCTCGGCTTCGGGCGGCTACTCTGCGCTACCGATTTCGCGCTGGCTCGCGTCCGCGAGACAGCGATTGTCGGCGATCCCGCCTCCGCCGACGCTCAGGCGTTGCTGAAGACGGTCCATCGCGCTTATCTCCCGCACGTCGTGCTGGCCCAGTTGCGCCCCGGCGATGAGATCGCGCCAACGCTCACGCCGCTGCTACGCGACCGCGACCAGATCGGGGGTAAACCGACGGCGTACGTCTGTGAGGGTTTCGCCTGCAAGCTTCCCGTCACCGACGCCGCAGCGCTGCGGGAACAACTGTTTTCCTAGCCGATAGAAGGGTGCGATGCACGTTCTCCACATTGTTCAACTCTATCGCCCGGTTCCGAGCGGGGCGGCGCGCTATTTCGTCGAAGTCGGCGAGCGTTTAGTTCGCGAAGGCCACCGCGTCACCGTACTCGCCACCGATGCGTTCGACCTCGAACATCTCTGGCGCGCGGGTCGCCGCCGCATCACCGAGCCATACGACGAACACAACGGCGTGCAGGTGCGCCGCTTCCCGGCGCAGCGGTTGCCCGGTCCGCCGATCGTCTACCCGATCATCCGCCGAGCAATGCTCGAACTCGCGCGCGTTCCCGGCAGCGCGCCGCTGCTGCGGCGTCTGGCCACGCTCACCCCGCGCGTACCCGATATGATCCGCTACCTGAACGAATCGCCCGAACTGGTCGATGTGGATCTCGTTCATACGACCAACATCACGCTCGACTTCGCCATTCTGCCCGCGCTGGAATGGGCCGAGCGCCGCGGTATTCCGCACATCTGCACACCGTTCGTGCATCTCGGCGAGCCGAACAATGACCGGGTGCGGCGCTATTACAGCATGCGTCACCACATCGACATTCTGCGTCGCAGCGCGGTCGTGATCACCCAGACCAACCTGGAGCGCAATTTCCTGCGCGAGGCCGGCGTCCCCGACCGTCTGATGCGCACGATCGGCGTCGGCGTTACACCCGACGAGCTGGCGGGCGGCGACGGTGCCCGCTTCCGCCGCGAACGCGGCATCGACGGCCCGATTGTGCTGACGCTGGGCATAGCAGCCTTCGACAAAGGCGCAGTTCATACCGTCGAGGCGATGCGCAAACTCTGGGCCAGGGGCAGTGCGGCGACTTGGGTACAGGTCGGCCCGTTGATGGAGCACTTCGAGCAGTTCTATCGACGCCTGCCCGCCGCCGACCGCGCACGAACATGGCTGCTCGGCTTTGTACCCAACCAGACTCGCCACGATGCACTGGCCGCCGCCGACGTTCTGGTTATGCCGTCGCGCACCGACAGCTTCGGCATCGTTTACCTGGAAGCGTGGTGCTATGGCGTACCGGTGATCGGCGCACAGGCCGGCGGCGTGCCGGAAGTCATCACCCACGGCATCAACGGCCTGCTGGTTCCCTTCGGCGACGTGGATGGGCTGGCACGCGACATCGACCGGTTGCTCACCGACCACGAGCTGGCGCAGGCGATGGGCGCGGCGGGTCTGAACACGGTGAATCGTTCAATGACCTGGGAACACAAATACGCCCAGGTACGCGACGTTTATATCGAAGTCGCGGCCACGCGACTTCGATGACATAGAACTCATTTCAGAATGGCTTGTATTCAAACCTTTGTCATCAAAACCCCGTAGATTCAATCGTGAAGGATGGGTAAGTCGGCCGTCGGGCGCAAGTGCGACACTCTCACACATACGGCATCATCTGTCGTTGCTTGCGCTCTTCGGTTTAATCCTGCCAGAGGTGCGATCGACCGCCGTCCAGATCGTCCTACGCTTTTCTACCAAACGATGCTACCCATGCCACATGTCACCCTGACCCTGAGCGCAGCGAAGGGGAAGGGGCTCGGCGTTGTTGGAATCCGAGATTCTTCGCTGCGCTCAGAATGACACCATGCGGTGTCTCCAATATTGCTTAGTATCGGCGGATATAGCGCACAGCTTCACAATAAGCCGCCAGTTTTGCGAACAAACCCCGCCCTTGCCGCACCCCGCTGACAACCGAGCTTTGTAGACGCAATTGCCTTGCGAGCAGTGAGAATGGCCCCTCCAAAAGCCGCATATGTCGTATGCTATCCCCACCGAGTTGGAATTGTCACCGTACAGCCTTGCACATCGCAATTTCACGTAGTACAATGAATTATTAAGAAATGATTATTTGAGACTACAATGACGTAAGCTCTGGCGACAAGAAAGCAGCCTGAAATGGGCCAGCGTCTCCACACACATTCAAAGCATTGTTGCTTGCGGATTTTAGAAGAAGCCTTCGGGTGCAGTGTGCGTCCGAAGGCTTCTTCTATTTCAGCGCTGGAAAGTAGTGACAGAAGACGTTCGGTCGCTACAGTGAATATCTGATGGAGGACCCCGATGGATCTGATTGTCAAGAGCCGCAATGGGAAAGTATCCGACCGCCAACGCCATTACATTGAAGATAAGCTCGGCAAGCTCGCGCGCTTTCTAGACCAGATCAACAACGCTACTGTCGAAGTTTCAACTGAACAGCGACGTGATCAGGGCGAAGTCAGTCGTGTGCAAGTTACGCTCGTGGGCGAGCATGGGATCATCTTGCGCGCAGAAGAACATGGTTCGGATCTCTACAGCGCCATTGATAATGTCAAAGACATTTTGGAGCGCCAGATCAAACGCTACAAGGAAAAGCATTGGCGACGCGGCAAGATGCGCCGTCAAGGCGGGGATTTTGTTGACATTGATGTTGAATCGGCTGCACTCAAAGATCGCAGCGCTGCCGCTCCTGCTGTAGAGGGAGTCGCGGAAGATCTGCCGCGCATTGTGCGTACCAAGGAATTTAAGCTTACGCCAATGTACACCGATGAAGCAGTTGAGCAAATGGAGTTACTCGGGCATACGTTTTTTATTTTCCGTGACGCCGATACCTCCCAGATCAGTGTAGTCTATCGTCGGAAAGACGGCAACTACGGCCTGCTCCTACCGAAGGCATAATCAGCACCAAGAGGCCTGTACAGCCAGAACGATTTTGGGGGCGAGCGAACATCTATTCACTCACCCCCATATTGCGTTCCCTGCAATACCAATAATACGTCTGGCAGTCAGTTATGCGTATGAATCTTCTATCGTTTGAGGCGGCGCAGTTCAGAAAAGTACCGGCGGATGATATAAAGTCGATGGGTCGTGTGATAGAATCGTTCTAATATAACGCATCTTGTACATGCTTATTCTTGAGGGAGGCGGCTATGACACAACAATGGAAGCGACTGGCATCTCTGATCACGCTGGCAATGCTAAGCATCCTCTTGATCTCCTCGCGCACGTCGCTCCATGCTGCGTCCGAAGAGCGGGTATTTCTCCCGATGATTGTCGCTCCCCCCGCCTCATTCGTGGTTCAGGTGGTTGAACTTACAAATCAGGAACGCGCCAATGCCGGCTGTCCAGCGCTGACTATGGACACCAAACTCGGCACAGCGGCGCAAGGCCATAGTGACGATATGGCGGCAAATAATTTTATGTCGCATACCGGCTCGGATGGATCATCTCCATGGGATCGCATCCGAGCTACCGGTTACAGCTATAGCAGCGCTGCCGAGAATGTCGCCGCCGGGTATTCCTCGCCAGAGTCGGTTGTCAATGCTTGGATGGGTAGTTCCGGCCACCGCGTTAATATCCTCAACTGCAATCTGACCGAAATTGGTGTCGGGTATGCCTACAGCAGCAGCACGAGCTACGGGCATTATTGGACGCAGGTTTTCGCCACGCCGCGATAAGCTTGGCGCTTTGCCGTCGGTTATACAAAACCCGCTCGCCGGTTCTCCAGCAAGCGGGTTTTGTTTTTTCACAGGATTCGACATATTAGCCAAACGCCACCCCAATGATCACCAAAAACATGAAACCACTACATGCCAATACCACAAGCCCGATCTGAATGTAACCCAACACCAGACCGACCGTAGCCATGCCGGCACCCCCGATCTGACCGCCGGAGTTGCGAATCTCGTTGCGCGCCATATGTCCAAAGATAACGGCCCCGATCGCGGCAATCACCGGCAAGATCACCCACGCAACAATCCCCAGGATCAAGCTGATGATCGCGTTGGTACTGTTGGGAATGGTCGCTGTCGTATAGGATGGCGTGTAGGCCGGATAGGGCGGCGGTGTAGATGGCGCTGGCGGAAGCTGTTGATCCCAACTCGCCGCAATTGGCGGTTCGCTGGGAGGATCCGCGGTCACCAGCGGAGCATTTTCGGCATACGGCTGAGGTTGCGTCGTTTCCAACCGCGCGCCGCAGTTATAGCAGAAACGCTGATCCGGTTCGTTGGTTGCACCGCATTGCGGGCAGAACATGTTGAAACTCCTTCACTCATTATGCCAGGTGGAAGGGACAATGTTTTCTTGTACCATTTTACGACATATTGACGTCAACGGTTTCATGCAGATGCTAACTCACGAACTTTCGCCTCGATATCCGGCGCCGCCACCAATGCTTCGCCGACCAGTATCGCATCCACACCGTAGCCACGGAGTTGAACCACATCCGCTGCTGTGAAGATGCCGCTCTCGCTCACCAGCGTTGGTCGGTCTGCGCCGCCGGGAAGCCGCGCCGCCAGGTGCGCCGTCGTTTCGAGCCGGGTCTCGAATGTATGCAAATCGCGATTGTTGATCCCAATGATGGGCGCGCCCACAGCGAGCGCCCGTTCCATCTCCGCCTCGGTATGCACTTCCGCCAGCGCGTGCATGCCCAGTTCGTAGGCCAGCGCCAGCAATTCGCTCAGAGCGACGTCATCCAATGCCGCGACGATGAGCAGGATCGCGTCGGCCCCGTAGGCGCGCGCTTCGTAAATCTGGTAGCGATCGATGATGAAGTCTTTGCGGAGCAACGGGATCGGCGAGTGCAACAGATCGCCGGTTTCGTCACCTCCAATCTCCAGGCGGCGAATTCCCTCCAGGTATTTGAGACTCCCCTGGAAAAAGCGCACGTCGGTCAATACCGAAAGCGCCGCAGCGCCGTTGGTGATATACGTTCGAGCCACCGCCAGATGATCGAACGACTCCAGCAGCACGCCGCGGCTCGGCGAAGCCTTCTTGACCTCGGCGATCAGCGCCGTGGCGCCGTCGATGCGCAGTGCGGCGGCAAAATCGTATGGCGGCGGCAAGACCTCGATCCGGCGTTGCAGCGCAGCGAGAGGAATTTTGGTCTTTTGCCGCTCGACCTCGGTGCGCTTGTGCGCGAGTATCTGCTCAAGAACCGTTTTGGGCATAGTTACTCCTGAACGCTCTATGATTTTGCGATCTTCCGCGATGTCCGGTCGGCGACAAGGCGGCGCGTGCGTGCGTCGGCTGACTGGACGTCGCGCGCGCAGGCGCTCGAACTGGGAAATATCAACCAGCGCGACAATTTCATCGCCGGCCTGCAGCTGTGTATTCAACGTCAGCGGCGTGAGGCGAACGCCTTATCCAGCCGGTCGGCCAGGACATCGCTGAATACGCGCAATACGAGAAGGATGTCTTCTCGCATCGATGTCAGGTAGGCGAGGCCGGGTCGTAGAAGTATGTATGATCGGCATCCGAATCGCCAAGGATTAGACTCTCGAGCAACGCTTGCGTCGCAGCATCATCAAGCGAAGAGGCCGCGCTTTCCTCGCCGCGCGGCGATTGTCCCGCCACGCTGAATGCCGCCAGCGAGGGCAGTGCAACCGCCGGACGGGTCGCGGCAGGTCGAACAACCCGCAGTTAGCGGGCGCGTAGCTTGTCCAGCATCGACACTTCAACCAGCACGCAAATCTCATCGCCTACATGCAGCTGCGTGTCAAAAGACGGCGGCAATGCGATGGAGTCACCCTGGCGCAAGGCAATCACCTGTACATTGGCGTGCGTATGCACCTGATCGACGCTCCGTCCGGCAAATTCATCGCCGGCCTGCACTTCAAGCGTCACGATGGACAACAACCTCCCGCCGATCTCGATGGCATAGTCGGTGCCCGGCGCCACCGTTGCGGCGGCCAGCGTCGGGGCTGCGAGGGCGGCGACGCTAAACGACGTATGCATGCCGAACATAAGTGTGAGACGTTCGGCCAACACATCGCTGGAGACGCGCAGTACGATGTCAATGTCCGGGTGCAAGCGGCGGGCGGCCAAACCAATCTGGAGATTCACCAGATCATCACTGGCCACGGCGGCGACCGAACATGCCCGATCGATGCCGGCTGCCTGCAATGTCTCGATGCGGCGGGCGTCGCCATCAATGATGCGCACGCCAAGGGCCTGGACTTCTTCGATGAAGGGGCCGGGTGTCTCACGCTCGCGGCAGATAACGGTAACATTTGGATGGGAGTGTAACTGATAGAGCGACTTCACCGCTCGATAACCGATCTTGCCCAGACCGCATACAATCACCGTGTCAAAGCACATAGCCGAACTCGATTGCAGCGTCGCGCCAAAAGCGCGCTGCGGCAGATGGGCATCGTTGTTGAGCGTATCATTGAGCACGCGAATCTGCTCTAGCACATCGAGCGGGCCAAGCAGTAGAAGCGCGTCGCCTTGTTCCAGCACGCCATTGCCAACACTTTCACTTTGGCTAGCGCGACCATTCGTCGACTTCGCCCGACCGCCCACGCCGATATGACGCACAATCCGTACGTTGAAGCGTTCCTCGACTGTACGCGCCGGACCGCACAACGCGCTCTGCGGTGCAACCCAGACTTGCAGGATTCCCAGGAAGCGGCGACCGTTGTTCGATGCGGCAAAATCGACGGGCAACGGCACAACGTGAGCGATAGCACGCCCTACCGCCGCCACCGCCAGAGTCGGCGCCGCCAGAGCCGACGCGCTAAAAGCCGTGTTAGTGCCAAAGCTGCGCTCCAGATTTACATCGAGTTCGTCGTTGAAGATACGCAGCACAACCTGAATGTCGGGACGTTTACGACGCACGGCAAGACCGATTTCGACATTGACCATATCATCGTGGATACCGGCAAGCACAGCGCGAGCGCGCAAAACGCCGGCTTCGCGCAATGTTTTGCGGTTGCGTGCATCACCCTGAATAACCGGCACCTTGAGCTCAAGAACAGCTTCGACGTATTCGCCCTCCCAATCGCGTTCGATCGCCACCACCTCATAGCCTGCCTCCAGCAACTGCACGATGGCGCGATACGACACGCTCCCCAACCCGCATACCACCACATGGTTGTGGAATGTGCGAGCGAGTGCGACCTGCCAATCCTCACGGCGACTGGCCTTGTCGAGCAGCAAGCGGCCAAAGTTGAGAATACTTTGAAAGACCAGCGCCAAGCCAAGCAGCGGTACGATGAAGAAGATGACATCGCCGAGCGGATCATCGACGGGCAGAGGCAAGCCCGTTTCCAGCACCAGCAGGCGCATCGTTTCGTACAACGCCGAGGCCAGCTGAAAAGGAGGAACGCCAGAATTGGCGTAGTCGTGGTAGCCGTACAGCAAATACAAGGTGCTGATTGCCGAGACGACGACGAAGCCAATCAAGGCGATATAGGCCTCGCGCAACAGGAGCAGGAAATCCCAGAAACCCGCCGCGATTAGACGCCAGATCGGAAGCCGTCGCCGCCGCAATCTTTCGAGACGCGCATCATATTCAGAGAACACACCATAGGGCGTAGATGGGGACGATGATAGTTGCATAGGCGTGTGTTTAACCTGTATCGCGGGCTGGCCTGGGATCGCGTTGGCGCGCTACGATGATACGACGCTACTCACTGCGATCAAGCGTTCCATACGCTCCTGCGCGCGTCCCGAGTCGATGCTGGCGCGCGCCAACTCCAAACCAGCGGCCATATTCGGCGCAGCTTCCCCGGCTACGATCGCGGCAGCAGCGTTGAGCAGCACAACATCCCGTCGAGGTCCGCGATCTTGCCCGGAGAGAATACCGCGAACGATTGCTGCATTTTCGGTAACATCGCCGCCGCATAACGCCTCGCTCGCCGCCGGAGCTAATCCCAACGCAGCCGGATCGAGGATTGAACGCTGCGGGTCCTCGCCGCCGCGCACCATGAATATGACGTTGGGCCCGCTCAAGCTCAATTCATCTACTCCACCATCGCCATGCACCACGAGCGCATAAGCGGTGTCGAGACGCGCCAGCGCCCGCGCCAGTTTCTCGGCGAGCGATTCGCTCGCCACGCCGAGCACCTGATAGCATGCTCGCGCCGGATTGGTCAACGGCCCAAGGATGTTAAACACGGTGCGAATGCCGATTTCACGCCGTACAGGGCCTGCGAAACGCATCGCCGGATGAAACTTGGGCGCGAACATAAACCCGATCCCGGCTTCTTGCAGACAGCGGGCCACGCCTTCCGCATCCAGCTCGATATTGACCCCCAGGCCCTCCAGCACATCGGCGCTGCCACACTTGCTCGACATTGCGCGATTCCCATGCTTGGCGACGGTCAACCCGGCTCCCGCGACAACAAACGCAGCCGTCGTACTGATATTAAACGTATTCGAGCCATCGCCGCCGGTGCCGCATGTATCGACCACCGGCCCGTCAAAAAAAACCGGCGTCGCTTTGGCGCGCATTACTTCGGCCATACCGGCGATCTCGCCGTCGGTCTCGCCTTTCAGATGCAGCGCCGTGAGCAATGCGGCGATCTGGGCCGGCGAAGCAACGCCCGTCATAATCTCTTCCATCACTGCGGAAGCTTCAGCCTGGATCAAATCTCTTCCATTGACCGTTGCGATAATGGCATCACGGATATGCACGGCGACTCCTCCGATGTATTGTTGCTTGAGGCGGATCCTGGAATTGGTTCAGTTTGTACCAAAACGCCCTGGTGCTACACAAACGTCTGATCGCAATGCGTCGCCAATTGCTTCGCGATCTCTGGCAGTACAAATGCGACATCTTCTCGGATCACGACATCCGCCTGCGAATCAATGTGCGTTTCACTCAGATTCACAATAATTGTCCGCGCGCCGGAACGCATCGCCAACTGGGGCATCTCACTGACAGGATACACTTCAAGCGAGGTGCCGACGATAAGCAGCGCGTCGCATTGCTCGATAGCGTAGTGGGCGAGCCAAAACAACCCGCGGGGCAACGGCTCATCGAACAGCACGATATCCGGTTTGAACGTCCCGCCGCAACTACAAAGCGGCGTTCTGCTATAACGTACGTCGCGCATCAACCGCTTAAAATCAACCTTGCGCTCACACACCATACACGTGGCGCTGCGCAGATGCCCGTGAAGTTCGTACACCTCGCGCGAACCGGCAAGCTGGTGCAGCCCATCGATATTTTGGGTAACGATCGCCGAGAGCAAACCCCAACGCTCCATCCTGGCCAACGCCAGGTGAGCCGGGTTGGGCTGGGCTTCCTGGAACTGCTCTATCAGCGGTTGAAACCATTCATAAAAGCTCCACGGATCGACTTCAAATGTTTGAAGTGACGCCACTTCCATCGGATCGACCTGGCCCCACAACCCGCCACTGCTACGATAGTCAGGGATGCCCGAAGGACGGCTGATTCCCGCGCCGGTCAACGCGACTACTTGCTGCGATTCGCGCAAGATCTGTACAGCCTTTTCAATCATATGATGACTCATCAACATTCCTTTAACCAGCGAGATGCGCCGCATGTCCGGCGCTTACGTTGTTTGTTTTTCGATCACCTCGTAATCGCCTGACCGACTATGATTGATTATTGGGACGCCAGCAATCGCAGCGATTCGAGAATAAATGGGTCGTCATCTTCGCTGTAGCGGGTCCAGTCAAGGTTGAGTTCAAGATCAGGTTGTACTCCCAGGCCTTCTAAATTCACGCCATTGCGCAACCGGAAACCTTCTTGCGCCACCCAGAGCCGCGCGCCGCCATCCAGTTCATAGGCATAAATAGTCTCGGTATTGCCGGCGGAAGATGTTCCAACAACGATAGCGCCGGTCTCAGCCTGCAAAATGCCCGCCATCAACTCGGCGTATGAAGCTGTATCGTTATCGATTAGCACGGCCAGCGGTAAACCGCGCAGATCGGGACCGCCACGCTCTTCGATCTCCAAAGGCGTAACGTCGCGTTGGTCGAAAAAGTCGCCGACCTCCCCGCGCACAAAGTGGCTAAGCACGCCGGTCAATACATCACGCCAGCCGCCGGGATTGCCGCGCAGATCCAGGATCAGACCGCGCACCGGGCGTTCAACGACGAGATCGGTGAGCGCACCGCTCACCAGGTCGGACATATCGTTGACCCACAGTGTGGTCACGGCGAGGTAGCCGATGTCGCCGTCGAGGCGGCGCATAATTGGTCTGATACGCGCTTCGACGACGCGCCGCATCAATACGACATCGCGAGTGTGGCCGCCGGGGCGGATCACCGTCAGGCGCACTTGCGAGCCTTCGGCGCCTTCAATATCGCCGCCTGCATTGTACAACACCCCATCGACCGCTACAATCCGATCACGGGGGCGCAAGCCAGCCTGCGACGCCGGTCCATTTGGGAAGATATGGCGGATCATCGCCCCATCGGCGGTCGGCACAGTGATCACGCCAATGCCGACCTTTTCCTCGCGCCCGCTGCTCAATGCATCGTCTCGTTCGGCGATGCTGGGGGGCAAAAAGCGTGAATGGCGATCCCCCAGGCGTGCGACCATCTCGGTTAACACCGCATAGAATTCTGCATCATTCGCCGCCGCTATCACACGCGGCGCAAACTCCTCTTTGACCGCCTCCCAGTCAAGGCCGCGAAAGTCGGGATAGAGATAATGGTCGGCAATAGTCTGCCAGACTTGCTCAAAGAGCTGCTGCCGCTTTGTGATAGTCCAGGGCGTTGCCGACGGCTCAGGCGATTTGGTCGGCTCCGGCGTGCTGGTTGAACTTGGCGCCAATGCTGCGGTCGAAGCAGCCGATGGTTGTAGCGTGGGTATATCCTTTGGCGGAAGTTGCGTCGGGAGCGCCGGAGCAGCTTCCGCCGGTTCCACAACTTCCCGCGCCGCCGAGGGAACGGCGGCGCACCCGACTAGCGTGAGCGTCAGTGAAGCCAGGCAGACATACAACGCCGCGCAACGCATAAAGACCGTTATGAACGTTCCACGCCAAGCGTGACGATTGTTGCTATGGGCTTTGGTCAGCATCCGCGATACACCTGGCTTCACGTCAGCGCGTTAGTATGCTCTCGCTCATTATGAATCATCACTCGGTCTCGAAAGCCGCCTGCAACACCTGACCGGCCAGACGAGCGGCTGCCCCGCTGCCCTCGCCGCCGCTCTCGATCATCACGCCGACTGCATAGCGCGGCTTGTCAATGGGGGCGATGGCGATAAACCAGGCGTGAGGCGTCGCCCCCTCGATATGCTCGGCGGTTCCCGACTTGCCGCCTACTTCAACGCCTGGAACAAGCGTACTGATGCCGTTGCCGAAGCCATACTCGGCAACGGCATGCATATTGCTGCGCATAATCTCCGCTGTACGCGATGACATAACCCGTCGAATGGATTGCGGGCGTTGGACAAAAATCTCGCCGCCGTCTGGTCGCACAATGCGCTGAACCAGGTACGGGCGCATCATTATGCCATCATTCGCCACAGCCGCCGCGACCATCGTCATTTGCAGCGGCGTCGTCAACAACTGCCCCTGGCCAAAACCGGTATCTGCAAGCGCCAGAGGGCGCGACAAGAAACCGGGTTGCACATACAGCCGACTGGTAATCGTCGGCAAGTCAGTAAAATGTTCATAGCTGTTTGCAGCCTCGCCCGGCGTAAAAATATCAAACCGCTGCGCAATCTCCTCAAAGCGTTCCCGGTCCAGACGCAACGCATATTGCGCAAATGCGACATTGCACGAAAATGCGTAGACACGTTCAAGATCCGACGGATCGTCTGTCTGGATAGCCAGATTCGCCACCGCATTGACGACAGGCGGCGCTCCTGCTTCAACATCCAGATGCTCGAAACAGCGAATCTCGTTCGGTTTCCCGATGTCCGGATATTCAAGCACGCCAACCGCCGTCACGGTTTTGAACGTCGAGCCAGGCGGATATTGTCCCTGTGTCGGCCGATTGAGCAACGGCTGCCCGGCAGCATCGCTATTCAGCAGATCCCAGTTGTGGCTGATACGCAGATTCTCGGCTTCCCAATCCGCTTCCGGGTTGAAGCTTAATGCGCGCGGGTCAAAGCCGGGAGCACTCACCATCGCCAGCACCTCGCCGGTCTGCGGATTCAGCACGACTACCGAACCCAGACGACCGCCGAGCAGCGCGGCGACGCGATTCTGCAAGCGGGCGTTGAGCGTCAATTGCAGATCGTTGCCTACCTGCGTCCGTCCCAGCAATTCATCCTGAAGGCGCACCAGCGAACTGCCGCGCTCGCCGCTAAGATAATCGCTATACGTCGCCTCCAGGCCGCTTTGCCCGAAGCGGTTGCTGAAAAAGCCGACTACATTACCGAATGCGGTTGGATCGAACTGTTCGGCGAGCGGATAGGTGCGACGGGCGAAGCCTTCCGCCGATTCGCTGCCGACGAGCAACAACCCTGTACGATCAAAGATGCCCCCGCGCAACACACGCTGCGATGCCAGCACCGGACGAACGTTGCTGGTCACCTGGCCGGTATCAGGATCGATGACGGTACGATGGTAGATTGAATCGGCCTGCACCACCTGTTGGCGCAGCAATTGCAGACTGAGCAAAACAAATCCGACCAGCACGACCAGACTCAAATGATATACGCTGCGCGTCAGGCCTCGGGGCAGTTCGGGCTGACTCAGCCACACAACCAGCCCAATGAAAGGTGCAGCGGACCACAAGCAGATGAGCCAACGCCCATCTTGCTCAAACGGTTGAAACAAGCCGAATCCGATCAACCCTAGAGCGACCAGGATCGCAACACTTCGGATTGCTGCACGCATAGCGTTTCTTTGCCAGCCGATGCAAGAATGCCCGACAATATAACAACACTACAACAAGCTGCGAACATCTGGTTAATTATACTCTACCCTGAGAATACACGGCAAGGAGCAAGCATTGAACTATGGCGACGGAAAAACCGGCAGCGTTGTATTTTGCATCATTATGGATCGCTGTGCAATGCGGGAGGGGTTAGGGGCGCTGAAGGGGCAATCTTCCACAAACGATGACGCCACCAGAGTCCCCTTCAAAGACGTCAAGGCTGCCTTCAAGTTCGGCCAGCCGATAGTTGAGCGCCCGGAGCGCATGAAACCCTGGGCGTTCATAGGTGCCGTCGAGCAGCCCGACGCCGTTATCTTGCACGGTTAGCGAGACCGCCTGCGCTCCATAGTCAAGCGTGAAAGAAACATGCCGAGCACGAGAATGTTGCTGGATATTGAGCAGCGTTTCCTGGGCGAGCCGAGATAATATGCTTCGTTGGGCGGGAGAAATGCGCGTCACCTTGCCGGTAATGCTAATCTGCATATCAATGCCATAGACGCTCCCCGCATCTTTGACGAATTGGCAGAGAGCCGTCGTAAACTCGACATCGCCTCCCGGCATCAGGTTCGCGACAGTTCGGCGCATCTCCTGAGTACGCTGCGTAGCAGCCTGAATCGCCATAAGCGGCGCCATCACCGAGCTGCTCATCATCGCTGTATGGTCGCGTCGCTCTTTGGGTTCGTCTGCACGCGAAAAATCCGTCGGCATCGGGACATTCAAGGGTGATGGCGGGGGCGATTCAGCAACGGCTTCATCTGTAGTCCAGGTATTATCAACCTGATCGGTGTTCGCATGTTGCCAGTGATGACGCGCATAGACGAAAGCAGTAAGAGCAAGTGTCAGCGTGACAGGCGTCAACGCCCGGCCAAGGAGCGCTCCGAATGAGAGGGTGAGGGCAGGTTCTACGCTGAGGAGAATAACCTGGTCCAGTGCGACAAATGACAAGCCGGCGATCAAGGCGCCGCGCCAACTCAACAACAAAGCCGGCAAAATCAATGCGCCGAGCGCATATGGATAAAATGGCAGGATATGCCCCTTGCTTAACCAGACCAGCGCTGCGCTGGCCAGCAGATCCAGAGATGCCAGGAAGGGGCGGCGGCGCATAAGACGTATGTACGACAATTCAAGCGCTGTTGCAACCACATTCCACACGGCGGTAAGCAACAGTAGACCTGCATACGATGGCATATTCTCTGCCGGCAGGCCGAATAGCGTCACTGCAACGATGGCCAACAACCAGGATGCCCAGCGGTAACCGGTGAAAAGTGTGTGATCACTTGCAATGACCCGCCAGTTGTAGCTGTGAACATTCACGCTATTTCTCAACCTGCCTATGGTATGTTCGCTCAGTACGGGGAGCAAAGCTGCATGGCTAACGAGTTTCGACGGGGTCAGGAAACGAATGTAGTGTAGCAGAAAGGGGGCGCTGCGGCAACTCCTGTACGACGCTTAATTATAGTCAGGCCAGCGCCGAGGCTAGCGTTACAACAACCAGTCCTAATACGCCAATTACGCCGTATTCAACCAGAATAGCTCGTCGCAATGAACCCAAAGTATAATGAGAAAGAATATTCACGGCCACATAGAACAGAACGAGCAACAGAATCCCGCCGAGAAGAAACGTCGTCGGCCAGTAGTTTAACGCCCAGTTGGCCTCGCCAAGCGCCAGGCCAACCAAAAATGACAACAACAGCCACTGCTTTCGCGACGTCCATTGGAGAATTTCGTACGCCAGCAACATGCCGGCGGCGCCGATCAGCGCAGCGGAATACAATGTGCGAAAGCCGGTGTAATACACTGCGCTGAAACTTCCGAACGCTAGAAAATAGGTAATCGCCTGCAAAACCAGCCGACCGATCTGGGCCATGTCTGCGTCGCGAGATAATGCGTAGTACTGAGCTACGAGCACAATCAAGAGCAAACCGCCCGCCGCTGCCAGAGCTATGGCAAACGCTATACCCGGCAAGCTGGCATTAAATAGCCGGAAGAATGCAAATGACCCGATAATGCTGAACGATGGCAATATCCAGAAGCCAGGGGCAAATTCAATCTTCGTAAAACCTAGATTCAATGTCGGCAGCATGCGGGTTTGCATCTCAGGGTGCGAACGAACCAGCAAATCTGCGCCAGCACTGGTAATCACGACCAACGACGCAATTAAGACCCACGCAATAGGAATAACCGGCAAATCGCCGCCTAGACGCGCACGCAATGTATTAGGGTTGGCGTCGATGAGAAAGACAATCGCCAGACCAATCACGACGACGAACACCAACGATACGATGCCGTCATAACGCGGCGACGCAGAAGACGTCATCGATTTTCCTCCAGCTATAGCAATGTTATCTGAGTAGATACAGCAGGCCAGGCTTTGCAAACGCTTTCGTTCACAAGTTGCCGCCTGTGGCGACGTAAAGCATCGCACCTGAACAGGGCTACATTAACAGCGAGATAACTGTGCAATACATTTGCAAATTTTTGACAGAGTCATTGCATCGTGCTATAGTTCATATGCGAACATATGCACAAGGATCAACGATGACAACGCTCGATCATCTCAAATCAACTGCGGAACCAGAGCTTGAAGCATATATGCTTATCAGGCAGATCTCTACCGTTCTCGAAACATATCATCGCTACGATCTGCGCAGCTCAGGCTTGACCGCGCCCCAGTTTGCGATTTTAAATCTCTCTACGCCTGAGGGCGTTCCCCTGACCTTGATTAGTCATCGCATGCAATGCGATAACAGCAATTTGACAGGAATTGTTGATCGCTTGATCGGCAAAGGGCTAGTCACACGACAGGCCGACCCGAACGATCGGCGGGTAACCCTGATTTGTCTCACCCCGGCGGGAACCGAGTTACTCCGCTCACTCCGACCGCGTTACCATGCGAGCGTGAAGCGGCGGATGCAAGTTCTCTCACATACACAAGTGCATCAGCTTCACGATTTACTTCAGGCCCTCTATCAGGGGCTTCAGTCATCAGATAGCGTTGTAGATCCCTCGCGCAACCGGTAACCGAGAGATGGTGCATCCAATACTCAAGTCTGGAACATCGGACCAGTAAATCAGCCAGAGACGCGCTGCCAATAGGAAATTCCCGTGCATCGCTGCACTAGGCTTCGTCCTGGCGCTGAAGCTGTACAACACGCTGCCGTTGCACAAACAGCGGCGGAACGCCGTACATCGCGCGTTCGCTATCGCTAATGCGTTCATCGACCGCCCCCAACGACCAGCGTCCATGTTGCTTGATGATCTGCGTGCCAAAGCGCTGGGGTTTGCCGGATGCCACCAGCCAGCGATCCCATGCCATTGCCAGAAGCGTCCAGGCCCATTCATCGCCCAGATCAATCGATCGACGCGCAAACCGGCGCGCAAGGTCGTAGTGGGCCTGCGTTTCTCCGCCAATAAGCACCCAGGCAGTATGAAAGTAATCGCGAGCTGTTTCCACTAACCCTTGCGCATAGAGATCGATCGCCCGCTGGCAGCGCATTTTCGCGCTTGCAGCGTCGTCGGCGCCAGCCTGGGACTCAATCGTCTCTTTTGCCAGGCGCGCCAATTCTTCAGACGGAGTCTCGGCGGAGTGTTGCTCATCATCCATGCGCTGCCACCTACAATTTCACTAGCTGACCCTTGTGTCGCAGTACAGGGTGCAGTGTACCACTCTCCGCCAGCTATGCCAACACGGTGTTTGCATCGCCTTGCAAGTCAGGTCAATATGAAAATCAGCTAGCTTGTTCTGATGCCATCGCTCGCGTTGGTTGCATATAGCCGGTTCGCTTATATCCGGCAAAGCATGCCGGGCATAGCGCGACGCAGGTAATTTCGCGAGTGATCTGATCGCCGCTCTGGACTGCAATCGGCAGCGGGTATACGGACAACCGACGGTCGTCGGCGCCGCACCAGGCGCATCGTCCCTGCGCTTGCCGGTGAATGCGCCAGTAGCGAGGTAGATGCACATGGTCGAGAATGAGGTGGAGTGATACTCCCCAGGCGATGGGTTGCAGCATAGGCAGATGCCAAGCCAACATCCAGATCGTCGGCAGCGTGAGCAGCGGGTGGTGAATCAATGAGCGCAGCGAGCCATATCGCGGGCGTGTATCGCCGGGCGCGAGCGGTTGGTTGCGATAGCGGTTGTAGCGCAACGCCCCGGTGATGCTCCAGTCGCCGGTTTTTAGTGCGTACAGGATGAGATGATCCGCGTCGATCAATACGCCTGCCATCGTCAACAGCGCCGCACGACGCAGCGAGCGCGGATATACGACCGCCGCCGTGAGAGCCGAAGTCCAAAAGTGCGTGCGAGGATGCATAGATGTGTTACTTGCTGGTGATGGTTGCGCCTGATGTTCCGATGTTATCGCTCTTCGTTTCACTGCTCATAGCAGTGCAGAGATACTGGACGAAAGGTCCGTCGATGAACTGCACATGGTCCGAGCGCCGCCAATGCACGTTGATGCCGCGCGGTGCCATAACCTTTGTGCGCCGCAAACCCATATCCAGGATACGCCAGATCCGCGGTGTGCATTAAGCGGTCGCGGGTGACTTTAGCGATCACCGACGCAGCGGCGATCGAGAGGCAGCATGCGTCGCCTTTAATCAAGCTCTGCTGCGGGATCGGCAATGCGGTCAGCGCCACCGCGTCGATTAGCAATGCATCGGCGGGGTGCGGCAACGCCAGCAACGCGATGGTCATCGCCAGGCGCGTCGCCGGAACAATGCCCAGGGCGTCGATCAGGAATGCCGGAACGATCCCGACGCCAACTCCGGCAGCGTATTCCCGAATCCATGCAACTCCGGCAGTGCGCTGCGCCGCCGTCATCGCTTTGGAGTCGGTGATGCCGGCAAGCAACGCCGGCTCGTCGTATACCCGCGTCTCAAGGATGACCGCCGCCGCTACCACCGGCCCGGCCCAACACCCGCGTCCGGCCTCGTCGATCCCCGTGATCGCGCGATAGCCCTGTTCACGCAGGGCCAGTTCATACGTCACTTCTGGCGTAGAAGGCGACACAACGCCGATGTGCGGCTTACGCATAGATGTGTTCCGAATGCGCCGACCGACGCCTCACGCTTCGGGCGGCGTTGCCGGTTGATTATCCGACAGTGTTCCCGTAATAACCATCACTCGGCTCACGCCAACCGTTTCCCAAGTCTGAGTCATTGCGAAGCCGACTTCTTCAAGCGCCGGTAGGCGGAAGTCGTATTCGGTCATTGCTTTCGTCGGTGCGAGCAGCGCCAAGCGATAGGCAAGATCGACAAGGCGCTCGTACCAACCAGGCCGTGTGAACTGCGCGCCGTCGACGATTACCAGCCGACCGCCGGACGCCAGCGCTCGGCGGATCTCGTGCGCGGTCGCCGGTTCCAGGATATATTCGGCGGGAAATGTGGCAAGTACTGTGTCAACGCTGCTGTTTGCGACAGGCAACGCCTGAGCGATGCCACGCGCCAGCCGTAGCGGCAAGCCGGATCGCCGCAGCCGCCGGCGGGTGATTGCCAGCATCTGAGGCGACGCATCGACGCCTAGGACAGTGCCGGGTGATTGTGATGCCAGCGCTTCCTGCACATAGCCTGTGCCGCATCCGATTTCCAGCGTTCGGCCACGCAGATAAGGCAGCGCGATCAGCATCCATTGTCGCCACATCCCGCGGGAGACCAGCCAGGCGACGGCGCTGTACGTCCAGGCGAACTCGCGGTAGAATCGCGTGAATGCCCACCGAATCAGCGTAGCATACAAGAACGCGGGCGTAAACCCGCGTTTGCTGCGCTCCGATCGTGTCCCTGGCAACTTCGCCCCGCTCAGAAACGACGCTCGCGAATGCGTGCCGCTTTGCCGGTTCGTCCGCGCAGATAGTAGAGCTTGGCCCGGCGCACCTTGCCGCGGCGCATCACTTTGATCGATTCTACCCGCGGCGCGTGCAAGAGGAATGTTCGCTCGACCCCGATGCCATGCGAGGCAATCCGGCGCACGGTAAAGTTTTCGTTGATCCCCCCGCTGCGACGACGGATCACCACGCCTTCGAACTCCTGCACACGTTCGCGACTACCTTCGACGACCTTCACGCCGACGCGGACGGTATCGCCAACGCTAAACTCAGGAGTATTTTGTTTGTACTGGCGCTGCGCCAACTCATCAAGAATTTGCTGCGACATCGCTATGTCGCTCCTTTCCCTCGACTGATCAAGCCACCCAACGCTTCACCGGCGCCGCCGAATCTCTACCTCCTGGTCGCCCAACCGCCGATCGAAATCAGGTTGGCAAACCGATCACTAGACACAGAAGCTGGCAGGCGGTACAAGCTCGCCTGCCAGAAACGGCGCATAACTTTGTCGATTATAACACAGACAGATATGCGGGGCAAGCGTATTGATCGCCTGTCGATGGGGCATGCGCACGCCAACCGGCATCCGTGATAATCCGTTCGACCGGCCATGATGGCTCCTCCTCTGTGGGTTTGGCAACCCGGAGGACGCCACCATGGTCGGTTTTTGTCAAGCGACGATCGTTCGAGGGAACCCCGAATTAGATTTCGTGTTACTCACCACCCGGCGCGCCCCCAAGCGCCCCGGCGATGGTGTCGATGTTGTAGCGCATCAGGCCGGTATATGTTGCGCCCGGACTACCCGGTTCGCCCAGGGCATCTGAATACAGCTCACCCCCGATCTGCACATCGACGCCCTCGGCCTGGGCGCCGGCCTGCACGGCTTCGATCGTATCCGGCGCAACGATGTTTTCAATAAAGATTGCCGGCACCTCCCGCTCGACAATCAGGTCAACCAGTTGCTGAATGTCGGCGGCGCTGGCTTCAGTTTCCGTACTGATGCCCTGCACCGCTTCTACCTGGAAGTCATAGGTGCGCCCAAAGTAGTTGAAGGCATCGTGCCCGCTAATGATAACGCGGTTCTCCTGCGGGATGCTTTCGGCCACGGCCAGCACATAGTCGTGGGTTTCTTGCAACTGCACCTGATACTCCTCGTTCAACGCCGCATACTGCTCCGCATTGGCCGGATCGACCTCGGCCAGAGTATCGGCCATAGTCTGGGTCACCTGCATCCACAGGCGCATATCGTTCCAGATGTGCGGGTCAAAGGGCAGATTGTTCTCCGGTTCCCAGTCCAGCAACTGATCTTCGGGCAGGCTGTCACCTACCGCCACGACGACGGTGTCGCCGCGTTCGCCAAGCTGCTCCAGCAGCTCGTCCATCTGCGCTTCCAGGCGCACACCGTTGTAGAAAACGATATCTGCTGTTTCAAACAGTTCAATGTCGCCCTCGGTCGGCACATACGTATGCGGATCAATGCCCGGCCCGAGCAGGTTTTCGACCGTGAACAGGTCGCCGCCGCCCAGATTATTGAGCGTATCGGCGATATGGCCGGTAGTGGCGACGACTCGCAATTGTTCATCGCCCATACCTTCCTCCGGTGTTTCTGCAGCCGTTTCCGCTGCTGTCGGCTCAGCCGCAGCGGGTGTTTCTGCAGCCGTTTCTGCTGCTGTCGGCTCAGCCGCAGCGGGTGCTTCTGTGGGCGTTTCAGCCGCTGGTTGGCCACCGCAGGCTGCCAGCATGATCACAAGCAGCAGACTCACCAGACCCAACAAGGATCGTCCAGACGTATAGCGCATTCCTATTCTTCCCTTTCTAGCTCTGTTCTTCGCAGTATGCTTCCATTCAACCGCCCCGGACCCATCCAGCCGCGTTCCTGGGGAAGGCGTAAGGAAGACGCACCGTGCCGTGTCCGGTCACGCTGCTGCCGAAACTGCTCCTTACATTGCTGCTGCGCTCGTGCCACTGCCCAGAGCAAGACCAGAACCAGAACCAGCAGGATCAGCGCCAGACAGAGCATCGCCCAGGCCAGACGGTCGTCCATGATGTACAGCTCCTTCCCATGAATTGTCTGGATGAATCAGGGACGGGGTTTAGAATATACGAATATATTTTGTTTGTCAATTTTGACAGTTTTTATTTACATTGATATACTCAATCATAAGCATATACTAAAATATATTCATATGGTACATCTTAATCACGGCGCACGTGGTTGCGTTGAAAGGATCTCCGCTATGATGTCTGTGCGCCCGGCGGTGATTGATGTCACCGATCTGACGGTTGCCTATCGTGAGCAGCCTGTACTCTGGGATATTGATTTCACGGTACCGTCCGGTGTGCTGCTGGCGATTGTTGGCCCCAATGGTGCAGGCAAAACCACGCTGATTAAAGCTATTCTAGGGCTGGTCAAACCGGCCGCAGGAAATGTACTGATTGCGGGCAAGTCGTACCGCGAACAGCGGCGGCTGGTTGGCTATGTGCCGCAGCGCGGGAGTGTCGACTGGGATTTCCCTACCAGTGTGCTTGATGTGGTAATGATGGGAAGGTATGGAGCATTAGGCTGGATCAAACGCCCGGGCAAAGCTGAACGGAAACTGGCGAGGGAAGCTCTGGAAAAGGTGGGCATGCACGACTTCGCCGGGCGCCAGATCAGCCAGCTTTCCGGCGGGCAGCAGCAACGGGTTTTTCTGGCCCGCGCCCTCGTGCAGGATGCCGAGATTTACTTTATGGATGAACCATTCCAGGGCGTCGATGCCACCACCGAGCGGGCAATTGTGGCCCTGCTCCGTGATCTGCGCGAGCGTGGCAAAACGGTGGTAGTGGTGCATCACGATTTATCCACCGTGATAGACTACTTCAACTGGGTGACGCTGCTGAATGTACGGCGCATCGCTCATGGCCCCGTCGCCGAGGCCTTTACCCCCCATAACCTGGCCCTGGCCTATGGCGGGCATGTGGCATTTGTGCCTCAGCTCAGCCAGCAAGGAGCAGCTTGATGGAACGGCTGATTGATCTCCTGCTGGATTACAATGTGCGCAATATTGCCCTTGGCTCGGCCGTACTGGGCATTATCAGCGGTGCGCTGGGCTGCTTCGCTGTGCTGCGGCGTCAGGCCTTGGTGGGCGAGTCCGTGGCACACGCAGCTCTGCCTGGCATTGTGCTGGCTTTTATGCTGCTGAGCACGCGTGCGCCGCTGGTACTGATGCTGGGCGCAGCACTGGCGGGTTGGCTGGCTATGCTGAGCGTGATCGCCATTGTACGCCTGACTCGCATCAAAGATGACTCGGCATTTGCGCTGCTGCTGTCGGTCTTTTTTGGGGGCGGGCTGGTGCTGCTCACCATTGTGCAGAAATCAGGTGCAGCCAGTCAAGCTGGATTAGATACCTATCTGTTTGGCCAGGCTGCCGCGTTGATTAGCGAGGACGTGATCACAATGAGCAGCCTGGGGATAGTGATCCTGACCGTGCTATTGCTATTCTGGAAAGAGTTCAAGCTGTTGAGCTTTGATCGCGCCTTTGGCGGCAGCCAGGGCTTTCCCATGCTTGCGCTGGATATTCTGCTCACTGCGCTGGTAGTGATGGCTACGGTCGTTGGTCTGAAAGCGGTCGGCGTGGTCTTGATGAGTGCCATGCTGGTTGCCCCGGCAGCGGCGGCCCGCCAGTGGACAGATCGTCTGGGACTTATGGTTGTCCTGGCTGGTCTGTTTGGAGCCCTGGCCGGCGTGACCGGGGCGTTTATCAGCACACTGGAACGGGGGCTATCAACTGGGCCGGCGATTGTGGTCTGCATCAGTCTGCTGGCAGTTTTCTCGCTCCTGTTTGCTCCCAACCGCGGCCTGTTGCGAGAAAGGCTGCAGGCACACCAGAACCGCCGCCGCTTGCGCGCCGACCTGCGCACACTGCAAGAACCGGAGGTGTAGGGTGCTGGAAGAATTGCTGGGGTTGCGCACGTCCCAGATCGAGGTGATTGGTCTGGGGGTGCTGGTTGCGGTTACATGTGCGCTGGTGGGCGTTTTTCTGGTGCTGCGGCGCATGGCTATGATGGGCGATGCAATCAGTCACACGGTCTTCTTTGGCATTATCGCCGCATTCCTGATCGTGCGCGACATCGACTCGCCGTGGCTGGTGGTAGGGGCCACGGCTGTCGGCGTGCTGACGGTGTGGCTCGTGGAAGTGCTGACGCGCACACGGCGGGTGAAAGAAGATGCTGCGATCGGGCTGGTCTTTCCCTTCCTCTTTAGCCTGGGCGTGATCATGGTGTCGATGTTTGCCAGCAATGCTCATATCGACACGCATGTGGTGCTGCTGGGCGAACCGGCACTGGCCCCGTTTGACCGCATGGAGCTGTTTGGCGTCGATCTGCCCCACGCGACCTGGGTGATGGGTGCGATTTTGCTGATCAATCTGCTGTGCATTGGCCTGTTCTACAAAGAAATTAAACTGGCCACCTTTGACGCGGGGTTGTCTGTGACGCTGGGCTTCTCAGCTGGGCTGATCCACTACGGCCTGATGACGCTGGTATCGCTCACAGCGGTAGGGGCCTTCGATGCGGTGGGGGCAATCCTAGTGATCGCCTTGCTGGTGGGGCCGCCAGTCACGGCCTATCTGCTGACCGATCGCCTGATCACGATGATCGGGCTGAGTATGGTGATCGGGGCCATCAGCGCCGTAAGTGGGTACTTCGTTGCCCGTGCGCTCGATAGTACGATCTCCGGCTCGATGGCCCTGATGGTGGGCGTCTGGTTTGCGCTGGTCTTCCTGGCGGCGCCAGAACGGGGTGTGCTGGCTGTCCTGCGCCGGCGCGAACGCCAGAAGTGGGAGTTTGCCCAGCAAGTGCTGGCAGTGCATCTGCTGAACCATCCTGCTGGCGAACTGGAAGAACGGCATATCGATCACATGTACCGGCATTTGCGCTGGGCGCCCCATTTTGCTCAGTCTGTGCTGCAGCGGGCGCAGCGGCGGGGTCTGGTTGTGCCCGTGGACGAGTATCTGGAACTAACGCCCCGTGGCCAGCAACTGGCGCGCCAGTTGCTGACACATATGGGCCAGGGCTGATGTGAAAAGAGACGGTGGCACGTATTGCATAAGGTAGCGTGCCTTTTTACACGGTTTCGGACATATCTGGAACGTCATGCGTGAACGTTTCTGCTGCATCACGGTCTTGGATATGGGCGGAATGGACGAAGACGACCAGCAGCAAGCCCAACGTATTGACGGCGATGTGGCGCTTGCGGCCCTTGACCTTTTTGCCGGCATCGTAGCCCTTGAACCCACCCACTTCGGTCGTCTTGACGCTCTGGCTGTCGATGATGGCGACACTCGGTTCTGGTTCCTTGCCCGCTTTTACCCGGATACGCTCACGCAAGGCGGTGTTGATCTGTCCTAGGTCACATCGGGTTGACAGGTATCTGCCAAACGATGATGAGTATGCTGCATGTCACCCTGAACAGAGCCGCAGGCGGAGTGAAGGGTCTCGATGGCCTTGAGATCTGAGATTCTTCGCTGCGCTCCTCAGAAACTTGAACCCTACACGGTAGCGTTCAAGTTTCTCCCGGCGCTATTGGCCCGCCGGGCCATCAGGTACTCAGAATGACCGCATACGGTATCTCCAATATTGTTTGGTATCATAGTAGTAGCGCACGCTGCTGCGGCTGGAATAGATCCGCGGGAGGTAGCCCCACTGACAATCCCGTTCGCTCCAGATAGAACAAGGCGTTAAGGACGGCACGCATCGACTGAACGTCTGAGCGCAACTTCCACCGAAGACTTCTCCAAACGTTTTTATGGAAGACTGGCCCAGTCTGCTTTCCACCATTTTTCAGACAAGTTCTAAAGCTGCCCGATGAGCTATGCTACAATAGCGAGACGTTTGCCCGCGCCCGCGTCGGTCGTCGTTCAACCACAGGAGTAGAGAGAGCATGCGCCTCGTTTTTGTCGCCGCGAATTTCGTTCGCCCGCCGCTCGCCGCTGTCGCCGTGAAGTTGTACATATGCGCTGGCCACGCCTCGCACGGTCGGGGAGGATGGCACGTATGAAGCAGGAAGCGGACGGGACGACCAGGCAGGTCGCCCCGCAGAGACGGCTGGACGGCAAGGTTGCGCTGGTCTATGGCGAGGACGCTGAAATCGGCGCAGAACTGGCGCGCCGGTATCTGGCTGAAGGCGCAACCGTCGCTTTGGTCGGGCGCAATGTGCCGGCGGTGCAAGCACGCCTGCGCAATCTGGACGGCGCGCTGCTGCAAAGCGTGTCGCTCCAGGATGCGTCGGTGGAAACGCTCCGCGCCGCCGTCGCCGCGGTGATTGCCCGCCACGGGCGCATCGATGCGCTGGTCATTGCCGTCGACGCCGATCGGCAGCGATTGGATGCGCCACCCGCCGCCGAGCTTGCGTGGATCCAGGATTGCGTCGCGGCGGTTATGGGCGTAGCCTGGAACCTGGCGCGCGTCGTTATTCCACAACTGGCGCACGCTGCCTGCATCATCGTTGCGCTTCCCGCACTCCAAACCACCGCTGCCGATCCGCCGCTGCCGTACGTGGCCGCCCGGGCTGCTCTCGTGCGTCTGGTCGCCGGATTAGCGCACGAGGCGGGGGCGCAGGGCATCCGTATGAATATGATCCAGGCCGCGCCTGCGGCGTCACCCAGCGCCGTTGCGCGGCTGGCCGTTTTTTTGGCCGGCGATGAGGCGCGCGCCTTGCATGGCCAGACGCTCGACCTGGGAGGCGCCCAACCGCCCGACGTGAAGCGGGCGACGCTGACCTCGCGGCCCGGGTTGCGCGCCGTGGACGCCGCCGGGCAGGTGATTTTGATCTGCGCCGGAGACCAGATCGAGGCGGCGTTAGCGCTGGCCGGGGTATTGCGTTCATGCGGAGCCGAGGTCGCGCTGGGGTTCCGCAGCCGCGCCCTGATCGCCCAGGTCGAAAAAGTGCTGGAGGCGAGCCGACGGTTGCAGGGGGCGGCATATCGCCCGCCCTGGTTGTTCTATCTCGATCCGCTCGATCCAGATAGCGTCGATAAAACGCTAGCTCGTATCGAGAGCTATCTGCAAGCGCCCGATGCGGCGATCATCCTGCCCGCCCGGCAGACATATGCCGACGCCCCCGCGCTGATCGATGCCGCCGACGCAACGGTTGAGGCGCTGCTGACGCACGAGTTGGCCGGCGTGATCGGGCTGGCGCTTCAGCTCACCCGGTTCTGGTCGTCGCGCCGCGCCGAGCTTCCCCCGCCGCGGGTCATCTTCCTGAGCAATGACGATGACGGACGGGGCAACGTGTATGCCGACGTTCTGCGCGCGAGCGTCGAGTGCCTGGCGTATCGATGGCGCACGCCGACGAACGCCGATGAAACGGCGATCTGGGCCAATCAGATCGTGCGCTATGTAAATACGGAGGCTGAAGGCCTCGACTTCGCCTGCGCCTGGGTCGCCAAGTTGCTCACCGGCGACCGCGCGATTGACGAGATCGGCCTGTATCTGCCCGAACGCATCACCGAGACGGCCGGCGCGCAACGACCGTCGTTTGGCTGGGCCGAGGGGCTGATCGGGTTGCACCTGGGCAAGGCGGCGGTGATCACGGGCGGCAGCGCGGGAATCGGCGGACAGATCGGGCGGCTGCTCGCGCTGAGCGGCGCGCGGGTGATGCTGGCGGCGCGGCGCGCGGGATTGCTGGAACACACCCGCGAGCGCATCGTCGCCGATCTGGAGGAGGTCGGATATGCTAACGCCGCGGCGCGGGTGGCGATAACCGCCGACTGCGATGTCGCCGAGGAGGCCAACCTCGTGCGGCTGGCGGAGCGCACGATGAAGATGTTTGGGCGCGTTGACTATCTGATCAACAACGCGGGCATCACCGGCGCGGAGGAAATGGTGATCGACCTGCCGCTCGACATCTGGCGGCATACGTTGCAGGCCAATCTGATCAGCAACTATTCGCTGATTCGCAAAATGGCGCCGCTTATGCAGGCGCAGAACACCGGCGCGATCCTCAACGTGTCCTCGTATTTCGGCGGCGAGAAGTACATCGCTGTGCCCTACCCCAATCGCGCCGACTATGCCGTGAGCAAAGCCGGACAGCGCGCTTTGTCCGAAGAGTTGGCGCACTTTTTCGGCCCCGCGATCCAGATCAATACCATCGCGCCGGGCCCGGTGGATGGCAATCGTCTCCGCGGCACAGATGAAGAGCCGGGATTGTATAAACGCCGCGCGGCGATCATCCTGGAGAACAAGCGCTTGAGCCGGGTGTACGCGGCGCTGATCGAAGCGCACAATGTCTCAAGACAGCCGATTGCGGCGCTGTTGGATCTGTTGCAGCGCAATGACGTGTCGGCGTTGGTCGCGCCCCAGGCCACAGCGATCCCCGAACCGCTGCGCCGCCTGGCGAGCGCGATCTGGGAGCAGAGCGATCCGTTTGGCTCGTCGCAGGCATACCTGATGAACGAGCGCATCGCGCACAAGCTGTTCGTGCGGCTGCGCTCGGGCCGGTATCTCGGCACAACCGACGCCGAGCCGCGGCTAAACGCGATACCGCCGGAGCCGTTTTTTACGTCGGCGCAAATTGATCGCGAGGCCCAGCATGTGCGCGATCGGGTTCTGCAAATGCTTTCTACGCAGCAGATGCCAAGCGACTTCGATGTGGCGCTCGCGACCGCGCACTACCTGGCCGATCGCAACATCAGCGGCGAGACGTTCCATCCTTCGGGCGGATTGAAGCTGGATCGCGTCGCCACCGACAGCGATCTGTTTGGCCAGGCCAGCCAGGAACAGTTGGCGGGACTGCGCGATAGCACGGTCTATCTGATCGGCGAAGCCCGGCCCGACTATCTGCTGGCGTTGGCGCGCGCCTATCTCGATGATTATCATGCCCGCCAGGTCGTTTGTCTGACCGAAAGCGCTGCAGCAGCCGAACGCCTGCGCGCCGCCTTGCCGGCGCATGCTGCCACCGGTCGTTGGTATACGCTTGCCGGCGGCGACGACATCGAGGGTATGCTCGAAACAGCCTGCACCCGGTTCGGCGTGCCCGGCCCGGTCGTCTGCGCACCGTTTCGCGCGTTGCCGGATCGCCGTCTCATCGGCGACGCCGACGGCAATTGGGACAATGTGCTGAGCGAAGTCGAGTTTGCCGATCTGGTTGAGCAGCAGGTGACGCATCATTTTCGCGTCGCGCGCAAGATCTCGCTGCTGGACGGCGTGTGCTTGGCGCTGGTGACGCCGGCGACGAACGCGCGATCAACGCCGGAGGAGTTCGCGCTGGCCAGCATCGTGCGCACAATGCTCAGCGCACTGACGGTCACGCTGGGCGTGGAAAACGAGCGCGTCATCCATCGCGTGCCGGTGAGCCAGATCAACCTGACGCGCCGTAATCGCCACGATGCACCGCGCACACCAGCGGAAGAGCGAGAGGCGCTCGCACGATTCATCGACGCTGTGATGCTGGTAACTGCGCCGTGGCCGGAGCGCGACCGTAGCCGGTATCTGTCCGACGCCTGCCAGGGCCGTTCGCTCACGATTTAGAGACTGTCTGAAAAGACTGGGCCAGTCTCAAAACCGACATACCATTGAACGTCTGAGCGCAATTGCTGTCGAAGCCTTCAGCAAACGTTTTCATAGAAGACTGGCCCAGTCTGCTTTCTGCCACTCTTCAGACAGGTTCTTGGGCCGGTTCTGTCGGTTTATGGCTTGCGTGCAACGATCAAGCCAAACGTGCCGCGCAGCGAGATGACCCGTTCGCCTTCGACGACGATCTCGAAACGCGTGCGCACATGCGGTGGCGCGGAGATCAACCAGCGCTCTAGCGCGGCGCGCTCGTCGTCGGGCATACGCATACGCGCGGTCCAAGAGGCGAACTCGTACGGCTCGCGAAAGTCATCCTCGCTCTGCTCGACGCGCAGTACCGCCGCCGTGCAGAACGTGCGCCACTCAGCGTAGGTGTAAGCGCGCACATGGCTCGGATCGCGCCAGCGCTCAAAGCGATCCATAAACGTATCAAGCTCGACGTCTTCCAGACCGATGTGGTCGGAGATCAGCAGTAGGCCGCCAGGGCGCAATGCGCGGGCCGCCTCGCCGACAAACGCGCGGATGTCGGCGAAGTGGTGAGCCGCAACGCGACAGACGACCCGATCAAAGCTGGCAGGAGCGAATGGCAATGCCTCGGCGGCGGCGCGGCAGTAGGCGACGTTGGCAACCGACTGCACCGCAATGTGATTACGAGCTGCGCACAGCATCTCCAGCGTCAGATCACTGGCGACCACGCGCCGTGCATGGTGGGCGAACGCCAGCGCGGTATGTCCGCCGCCCGTCGCAACATCGAGCACGGTTTCGTCGCCGCGCATACCGGCGAGTTCGACCAGGCGCGCCA
The DNA here is from genome assembly GCA_028282325.1 of Chloroflexaceae bacterium. Classification (GTDB taxonomy): domain Bacteria; phylum Chloroflexota; class Chloroflexia; order Chloroflexales; family Chloroflexaceae; genus JANQID01. The sequence continues at coordinate 37,156 of JANQID010000032.1, forward strand.
GATCGGAGCCATACGCATGGGTCGCGCTGGTGACATAGGACGCGGCGACGGGGGCGAACTGCGCCTGTACGCGTTCCTTGATGCGTGCGGTATCATCGGCGGGTTCGGGTTGATGAGACACGGCGATTCCTTTCTGCAAACGAGCGTCGTCTGAGCGACAACAGCACGATATTCGACGCAGCGATCGGGCGCTGCCTCGAAATAATCGGGCGAATTGACACAATGCTCTGCTGTGACGATAATCCGGGCGCGCCGACGTACCGCTGTTCCGAAGGGCAATGCTGCGCTGGTTGTGAAGCCTGCCGGGCGCGACCGGCGGCGTTGCGGCGTACCGATGCGCGAGGGACGCAATTTCGACAGGACGGCTACAGTATACACTCGAATGTGCAATCTCCAAAAAACTTATGCAGCGCAAGCGCCGGTTTGAAAACGCTCTCGCCTGGATCCAGAGCAGTGTAGCGCAATTACGCTCTTCCCTGACCGCCCGCTCGCATCTATCGCTAATCGCCATCTTGTTGCTGGCGCTGACCTTGCGGCTGGCGCTCTGGGCGCAGCCGCTCCATCAACCGGCAAATGACGAGGTCGAATACATCCAGGTGGCCTATGATCTGCTGGCGGGAAAGGGATGGCAGTTTTACGACAGCTATCACTGGCTGCGCGCACCGTTGTATTCGCTGTTTCTAGCCGCGTCGCTCCGGCTCTTCAATGGCGATCTTTATCTCGCCGCACTGCCCAACATCGCGCTCAGCGTCGTACTGGTTGCGCTGGTCTACGCGTTAACCGGCGAATTGGGCCGCCAGTCGGATGGTGCGCCTGGCGCGCGCACTGCTCCGCTTGTCGCCGCATTGATTGCCGCATTGCTTTTCACCTTCGCCGCCTTCGCCAGCCTGTATATGAGCGAGATGCTCTTCAGCGTTCTGTTCAGCGCGGCCTTGCTGCTGTTGCTGCGCTGGCGACGGCAGATGCATCGACACGACGCCCCCGACCCGCTCCACGCCTATGGGTTGCCGATCGCGGTCGGCGCCTTGCTCGGCCTGGCGATCTTGACCCGCTCGCTACCGTTGCTGTTTCTCCCTGTTCTGACCGTATGGATGGTGTATGCCGCCGGCGGAAGCGGTTGGCGACCGCGTCGGGCGGCGCTCGGCGGCGCCGCGGCTGTGCTGCTGTTTGCCGGGTTGACCATCGCGCCGTGGACGCTGCGCAATTGTCGGGCGTACGGGTCGTGCATCCTGGTCGAAACCGGATTGTCCTATAATCTTTGGGCCTTCAGCGAGCCGCGCGAAGACGATGCGACGATTTTTGCGACGCTCGAAAACATCTCCAATCCCGCTGAACGGGCCGATGTCGCCACCCGGCGCGGTCTGGAACGCCTGCGCGAAGATCCGGCCATTCTGGCGCGCAAACTGCTCCCGAACTGGGTTGCGCTCTGGTCGGTCAAGCCGATTGAGGATCGTTTCCTGCTGCCGGACTACGTTGCCGATCCGCCACCGCTCGTCTTTTTGGGTGCGCTACTCGCCGACGATGCCCTGTATCACCTGATCCTGCTCGCAGGCTTGCCGGGACTGGGGGCGGCGCTCAGCAGGCGGCGTCCTGACGCCGTGCTGTTGGCGCTGTGGATGGCCTACGTCATCGGCATCACGCTGGTGACGCACGGCGAGGGACGTTATCGACATTTCCTGCTGCCGATGCTCATCCCCTACGCCGCGTTGGCGCTGAGCGATCCCGGAAGCGCGCGCCACGCAACGCCAACAGAAACGGAGGCATCACATCCAACCCGCCGTCTCGTGCGCGCTGCATCATACATATTCGCCGGTCTCGCCTTGCTCACGGCGCTGTGGTTCTATCCGTGGAACTGGGCCGCCGCCGGCGCGATCCGCAGCGTCCACCGGCTTGCCGGCGACCTCGCCCGGTCGCACGGCGATCTCGCTGGCGCGGAAACTGCCTACCGCAACGCGCTGGAAGCCGATTCCACCCCCGACGGCTGGATCGCACTGGGCAACGTGCATCGTCAACGCGGCGAGACCGCTGCGGCGGAAGACGCTTATCGCATCGCCTGGGATATTGCCCCGGCCTACATCCCCGCCAGCGCGCGCCTCGGCGACCTATATCGCAGCACCGGCCAGATCGAGCGCGCGCGTGCAGCTTTCATCGGGCGCTACGCGAGCGAGCAGGCCGTGCTCGACTGGAGCTGGAGCAATCTGGCCCCGGAACCGGCGACCCGGATCGCTATCGGCGATGGACTGGACTTCGGCTATGTCGGCGGCGTCTATCCGGCGGAAACGCTGCGAGGCGCACAGGTGCGCTGGACAGGCGAAAGCGCTGCGCTACGGTTGGCTGCAACGTCGAACAGCGCCCGCGTGCTACGCCTGCGCATCGCCGCCCCACACCCCGACGCCGAGCATATCACCGCGAACATCTGCGTCGCCGATCATTGCCAGCCATTGTCCATAACCCCCGACTGGCGCGTCGTCAGCCTGATCCTGCCGCCATCGAACGCCGCAACGCAGATCGTCGAAATCCGCAGCCCGACGTTCGTCGCCGCCGATGGTCGCTCCCTCGGCGTGCTGCTGGATTGGGCCGTGATCGACGCCGAGGCGGTATCCTCGTACGCCTCCAGCGATTGCTACCAAACGATGATGCGTGTGCTGCATGTCACCCTGAGCGAAGGGGAAGGGTCTCAATGGCCTGGGAATCTGAGATTCGTCGCTGCGCTCAGAATGACCGCATGCGGTGTCTCCAATATTGTTTGGTAGCGAAAATGACAGGTTGTCAGCCTCGCATAACCGCCGATTCGATGCTACACTCAGGAAGAACTGTCCGAACGTCATATCCTGAGCCAGTGCGGCGGATGCGCGCAGACTGGGCCAGTCTTCCGTTCTTCCATGAAAACGTTTGCTGAAGTCTTCGCCGGAAATTGCGCTTGAACGTTCATATGGTATGCCAGTTTTGAGGCTGGCCCAGTCTCTTTCCAGACAGCCTGTGGGAACCATACGCGAAGCTGTGGGCTGAGTATTTACGACTGAGGAGGAACGGTATGCAAGATGCTTTCTTAAACTTTATCGAATCACCCTCGCGCGAGTCCTACCTGCGCATCCGCGAGTTTCTGATCGCGCTGGATGTGTACGATCCCTACTCGGACGATTTGAACACCATTGGTACGCTCATCAATCAGCAGCAGTTTGACGAAGCGAACGAAGCAATCGCCGCCGCGATGCCCAACTTGCTGCTCAGCCCGCGCGCCCACTGGTATGCGGCAATCGTCTATGAAGAGCAGGGCAATGAAGAGCACGCGCAGATCGAGCAGTATATGATGACTGCTTGCTTCCAGGGCATCCTGTCAACCGGCGACGGCAGCTACGAACAACCGTTCATCATCTGTCGCACATCCGACGAGCATGATGTACTCAGCTACCTTGGCAAGGAAATGCAGCAGCAGAGCTTGCACAACCGCGACAGCCGCCACTTCGACCAGCTCGATACGAAAGACGGCGAATCGATCTGGTTTGACATCACCGAGCCCTACAAGCAGATGGGCATACTCCTGACGCGAAAAATGCAGGGACGATAGAACCGGCGTCCCTGTCATTGAATCCGGAAAGCGGCGCCGGCATTATGCCAGCATCGCTATGGGAGGAAGCATGCGCCTACGTCAACTTGGGGCGATGAATCTATCGGTATCGCCTATCGGCATTGGCCTGGCCGCGCTGGGGCGACCGGGCTACATCAATCTGGGCCATGCCGATGATCTTGAGCGCATCTACGATGTGGCGGCGATGGAAGCGCGCGCCCATCGCGTTCTTGATGCAGCCTATCAGGGCGGCGTGCGCTATTTCGATGCGGCTCGTTCGTATGGACGGGGCGAGGCGTTCCTGGGGAGCTGGCTCGCCTCACGCGGGCTGGCTCCGGGAGATGTGACGGTCGGCTCGAAGTGGGGCTACGTCTACACCGCCGACTGGCAAGTGACTGCGGAACTCCACGAAGTCAAAGAGCACTCGCTGGAGGTGCTGCAACGCCAATGGGGCGAAAGTCAGGCGCTGCTCGGCGCGCACCTCGATCTGTACCAGATTCACTCGGCGACGCTGGAGAGCGGGGTGTTAACGAACACGGCAGTGCTCGATGAGTTGGCGCGATTGAAATCGACCGGCGTTGCCATCGGCCTGACCGTGAGCGGTCCGCGCCAGGCCGCGGTCATCGAGCAGGCGCTGGAAACGCGCATCGACGGCGAGCCGCTGTTTGCGTGCGTGCAGGCGACGTGGAACCTGCTGGAGCGCTCGGCGGGCGTGGCGATGGCGCGGGCGCATGCCGCCGGGATGGGCGTGATCGTCAAGGAAGTGCTGGCCAACGGATGCCTGACCGAGCGCAACGCCGCGCCGGATTTCGCCGATAAGATGGCGGCGCTGCATGCGGAAGCAGCGCGGCTGGAAACCACGATCGACGGTCTGGCGCTTGCCGGAGTTCTGGCTCAACCGTGGGCGAGCGTCGTCTTGAGCGGCGCAGCCCGCATCGAGCACCTGGTGTCGAACCTGCAAGCGCTCGATGTGGCGTGGGACGCCGAAGCTGATGCGAAGTTGGCGCATCTGGCAGAATCGGCGGAAGCCTATTGGTCGCGACGCAGCGACCTGCGCTGGAATTAATGGCCTACGGGTTGCACTGTGGTGGTGGCTCTCCCTTGACTAGCCAGGCGGATAGTGTTACGCCATCTTCAGCTTTGCAAAGTTACATCCTCATACTCAAACCCAAAACTCTCGGGACTGCCGCATACGGGTGAGCTGCCCGGTTTGGTGACTGAATCGGCAATAAATATTGTTAACATTACACTTCTCCTGGACAACTGTTGCACTCTCATACTCCACCAACTTGCTTGGCGCTTTCTAAACATGTCGGTTGAACCAGCCGAGCATTCTCTCCGGATGGTCATAAAACCAGTTGTAGCCATCAAATCTATGGTTCGGTTCCTCCATCCAATACATCTCTTTCTCTACGTCCAAGGTATCATAAACGTCATTCACGAAATCCAGGTTTGTCCAAGGGTCTTTGCGGCCCTGGCACAAAAGTGTGGGCGCTGTCACTTTTTCAACCGCAGGAACAATGGGATAATCCAATGGAATACCGGTGTGTTCTTTGTAGTGTTCATCTGCGTGTCTGTAAATAGACCCTTTGATGCCATAGGCTTTTAAGAAGTCGCCATTCCCCAACGGCTGCATACCGACCAGAGCCTTGACGTTGCTGTTTGCAAACAGGTCAGCATCTTCGTTGAAAGCAAAAAAGGTGGCATTAAGCCCCATGCAATAACTCAACAAGCCGATGTTCTTCCCGTTCGTTATTTCATGATTCGCTATAAACCCTACGGCGGCTAATACATCAAATCGTTCATCATAGCCACCTGTGCCACAAGCCAACTTACTCTTTCCGCTGATGCCGTGATTTCGCATGTCGTACATCAATACGGCATAACCGGCATCGACAAGGCGTTGCGCCACTTTTACAAACTCAATTTCGTATTTGTAGGGTTTGGTCAGCCTTGGTTGATACTTGGTTTGGTAGCCAAAGCGATTGGCACGGTACCCAAAGTGGGTCATAATGACGACTTTGTTTGCCGTTTCATTCAGTAACCAACCGGATATTTTGACCCCATCTCTGGCGAGGAATTCTACATCTTTATAATTGATGCCATAGTCTGCGGGTGTTTTGGGAAACGGTTGATCTACCGGGTAAAGCACGGCATCTGCAAGTCTGTTTCCGATGGCTTTAAAGATCATTATTAATCTCCTTTCATCTTAAATCATTATTGACCGAATATTCGTTTAATTAAAAAATCAAAAAAATATCAAATAGTCAACGCATCCCAGATAAGCTCAAAAGTAGCTTGCTGCAATTCCTCATCCAAAACTAGTTGGCCATTGTGATGTTGTTTGCCCAGCATCATTGAGGGTGCATAGAAAATTGCTGAAAATAAACTCTGGGGTATATCCTTGAAAATGCCTTCTTTTTTGCCACGTTCAAATAGTTGTGATACTGCCTGAAAGTATTCCCCTGATTGCGCTCTATTCACCCGATTGATTAAAGGCGAGTTCAGAAATTGCTCCGAAAAGGAGAAATTCGTCGGTTGCGTGAGCATATGGCGGCAGCCATTTTCCCAGATGAGCTTCAAGCCGTCTTTTACCGGCAAGCTGTCATCGTAGCCAATCAGCATCGCCCTGGCGTTCTCTTCTTTCACCATCAGATAGAGTTGATTGAGCAAATCCTCTTTGTTCTCAAAATAGACGTATATGGTGGCCGGCGATACGTTGGCCGCTTTGGCAATTTTCGACATCGAGGTATCGGCAAAGCCGATGGTGGTGATCAACTCAATGGCCGCGTTGCTGATTGCTTTGCGTTTGGCGTCGTCTTTGTGTCTCACGGCCTGTATATTAAACGAACATTCGTTATTTGTCAAATTGTTTGCGCATCTTCCACCATTGCAGGCGAACCAAACTGATTGCGCAATTGCTCAAGCAACCGGTTAAATGACGACATAGCGTCCTTCCCCCTGTATGCACCGATAATGAGAATGTGCAACGGCTTGTAGAGGACTAAACGACAGTGAGCGAAACACGTTCCAACAACACCATTGTACGCATAAACTGGCGAAAACGGATGTGGCGAACGAAGGAGATGGATCGATCAATGCCTTGCGTTGGCGGGCGGCGGCGGGATGGCATGGTATAATCGCTTCTCATCACTCGTAACAAACAAACGCTAACCTTTGAGCGCAGGAGCAGGCGATGCCCGAACAGCAGCCCGAACGACCCGATTCCGCCGACCAATCGGTGCCGCAAACCGACGCATATCGACGCCAGGCCGAGGAGTTATTGGCGCGAGGCAAGACCGCGCTGCTCGACGGCGACCAGGCCGAGGCCGACCGCTTGCTCGCCGAAGCCACAGCGCTCTATGCCAACCACGATGACAGCTATGGCATCGCCGCTCAAACCGGCAACTATGGCTGGGCGCTGCGGCGCGCCGGGCAGCCTGATCGCGCCCGGCCCTACCTACAACGCGCTGCCGAACTCTTCGCCGCTTTGGAAATGCACGACTTCGCCGAGCGTCACCGCCAGGCCGCTGAAGCCGCCGACAGCACGCCGGTCACCGCTGATCTCTCCAGTCTACCGCCGGCGGTACGCGACGCCGTCGAACGCGGCGATGTGCAGGGGCTTCAGATCGCCCTCAGCGCCTTTCCGCTCGCCGAGCAGCAATTGCTTCTCAAACGCCTGGAGGAAGCCGGCGTCATTCGCGTCGAGTCCGAGGACACCGCCGATGAGGCGCTTCAGCAGTTTGCGCCGCTGCTCGAAGGCATTGCGAGCGTCGCCCTCGGCGATACTGCCGACCGCGCCGAGATCGAGGCGATTATGCCGAATTTGCGCAGCAAGGGCTGGAATTTCATCGCTGCGGCGCCGGCGATCTGGGCCGGCGAGCGAGATCTGGCGAAGCTGACCCGCGGCCTCGACAAGGTTGATCGTCGGCTTGTCGCCCGCGTGTTGAAGTTGATCGCTCAACGCTGATTGCGTCGGCGGCAACCGGCGAATCCATACCACAAAGACACGACAGGTTTTGGGGATCTGTCAGGTCTGTCGAATGGCTATCAGTGGGTCAACGCGGTCAGCGTCGGCTTGACCGCCCAGAAAACGCCCGAATACCAAACATTCACCCCCGCAACTACAACCACTCCTACCACCAGAGCGCTTACGAGCCAACCCCAGGCGCGCCCGTTCATCAAGCGATCCAAGAGCAACGCCAGCCCGGCGCTGACCAGCGGCATAGCGAAATAGGCATAGCGCACTTGCAAGCCGAAAACTAGATCGACCGCCAGAAACGCGCCCGCGCTAGCCAGCCATGCGCCAAAAAGCCAGCGTTGTTCGCCGCGGGTGTGGAAGAGTGCAGCCGCGAGACTCAGCAACGTCAACGGAATACCGATTGGGCGGAGCGACGATTCGAGCCCGCTGCCGATCAGTCGGAGACGCAACGCCTCGTCGGTCGTCACGCTGGTTGGCGTCTGGGTGAATAGTTCACGAACGGAGGCCACTGCCGCATCGAGGTAGAACACCAGTAGGGCGACAAGGCCGCTGCCGACCACCACCACCACCCAGACCCGCCAATCGTCTGGCGTCCGCCACCGGAATCGCCAGAGCATTATGATGTAGCCGACCAGCCAGAACCCGCCGAGGATCGCCACCCCGTTGTGTATGAGCAAGGCCAGGCAGAGAATGACGCCGGCTGTTGCCCAATACAACGCTCCCGAATAGCGCACGCAGTTGTTGGCGGTGATGGGCGCGTCTTGCACGGGCGCGGCGCCGCCTGCGGTCAGCGCATTATGCTGCAATGTCCGCGCATTAATAACCACCAGCAACAGCAACATCAGGCTTTGACCGACAACCTGGGGTGCAAATCCCCACCATAACGCAGTGAACTGAATCGGCAGAAACGCGATGATCAACGCCGCCGCCACAGCCGCCCGCAGACTGCCGCCGACCTGGCGAACCAGGATCGCGACAAGCAGCGCGGAGAGCGCGCTAAGTAGCGCATAGAAGCCCTGGATCGCCGACCCCGCGTCCATCAGCAATGTCAGCGGCGACGCCAGCACATAGAAGGCCGGCGGCACAGCGATGATCCGTCCGGCGAATTCAGCCGGGCGATCGAAGAGATGCAACGAACCGAACTGCACCTTCAGCAAACGGCCGCTATGGATATAGAGATCATGCGAGACGAAGGCCGGATACAATGCGCCGAGCAAATGTACGCCCGTGACGACAATGGCAACACCGCCCAGAATGCCGATCTCATGGCGTGATGTATCCGGCGGCAGCCCGCGTTGGATCAGCGCCGCAGCATTCCACGCGATAAGCAAGCCGAGCACGCTGAAACCGAGCACGCTGCGTTGCCAGACCACAGCGATGAAGGGGTCGAACCATACCATTCCTGCCAGCAGTGCGAGCATCCCCAGGCCAAGTGCAACCCGCCAGCGAGCAGGAACGCCAATGCGCCAGGCGATCCCAATCACCGCCAGAATCAGCGCCGCTTGCACAAGCACGTACTGCCAGGCGAGCTGCTGCCAGCCATCTGTCGCCCAGCTCAGGATGACGGCATCGAGGCGAACGCCAACCGCTCGCAGATCGGAAGGTGATTGCGATGTCGCGCTGACGAAAGAAAATCGCACATCACCATCGCCGAGGGCAGCGGGATCCAGCAGGAGATGATAACGCCGTGGCTCCATATCTGCCGGCAGATCCAGCCATGCACGATCATCAAGCTGAACGCTCACCATGCGTGGCGCCAAAGCCTCCGCCGGCAGACCGCCGAGATCGAACGTTACCTGCGCGCGCGAAGGCGCTGCGATGCCTGGGATATGCAGCTCGCTTTGCGCAGACGTCCAGCGATACGACTCGCCCAGAGCGTCGATCTCGTGGCCGTGCATCTCGCCGACAAACGGGAGATCACCGCGTGCGCCGATGTCGAGATAATACGTATCGCCGTGGGCTTGCACACCGAACAGATTCGCGCCAACGACGCCCAACATCAACCACAACCACCACAACGCAAGCGATCGCCGTATTGCTTCGCGCATTGGAACCTCCAGGCGCAGGACAGAGCGCCGCTGTCTTCACAAGTCACATCGCTTTTCAATTGGCAGCGCTTGGCACGAGACTAAGCATACCATACCTAAAACACGCCGAACGGAAACGTCGCCCTGCGCCAATAATCGAATCGCCCTATGCTCCCCGATCGGGTAAGCCTGCCATCTGACGAGCATATTTGCGTATATGTCTTAGCTATTCACGAATCCTATTGAAAGAAAATGATTAATACGCTCAAAATGATCTCAATTGATATTTGAAGTTTTTGAATTTTGTACTAAAATACACATGTGCCCAATACAAGACATTTCTTTCGTCTGTCCAACAAGTACCGCTTGCTACAAGGAGCTTTGTCATGACTGATAGCCAGAAAAGTACAACTTCCGCCAGCGCCCAGTTCGATAGCTTTGTCCAATCTGCGGGAGAGTTGAGCAGCAACATGATCAAGCTTAGCCTCTCGACGATCACGCTACCGCTCACGCTGCTGCCCGAAGAGACACGGGAGAACCTTGGCGCGACAACGCGCAACCTGGTGCATACGGTCGCCAAGACGCACTACGACCTGGCCAATGCCGCTTTCAAGGCGGTTGACAAGTGGGCCAGCGAGCAGCCGGCCAAACCAGCCGCTCGCAGCGAGGCGCCCAATCGCTAGATGATACCAACGCACGATTATCCTGTAAAGATGTTCGGAGAGGCCAATTGCTTCTTCGAACATCTTTATATTTGGTTGAGTTTCGCTGCATCTCCAGGCATATCGCCCGCAAGAATGCTATAATCCAACTGTGATGCCCATTTCGTGCCTGGAGAGATGTTATGACTTCTCTGTCAAGTCCCCATCTGGGACAATGGTATGCTGACGCTGAGTATGTTACCGATGCGGCGCAAGCGCTGCTGAGAGGGCTTTCTCCCGGCCAATTGACCTGGAAACCGGCTCCAAAAGAATGGAGCATCGCGGAATGCTTTGATCATCTGGTGGTGGTAAATAATCTGTACTATCCTCGGATCGAAGCCGCTATCGCCAACGCGCGCGAACAGCGCCTCAGCGAGAACAAGATCTTCCGTCCGAGCCTGTTTGGTCGCCTGTTTATCAACTCGATGCGTCCAAATGCGCCGATCAAGGCTAGAACGTTTAAGATCTTCGAACCCTCCGCGGCTGCCGACGAGGCAATTCAGCATACGTTTATCGACCAGCAGGCAACGCTGCTCGGCCTTATTCAGCAGGCTGACGGGTTGGATTTGAACACGGCGAAGGTTTTCTCGCCTCTGACCAATTTCATCAAATTCTCACTGGGCGAGGCGCTCTGGCTGCTCGTTGTCCACGAGCAGAATCACCTGCAACAGGCGCAGAACGTACGCGCTAGCTCGGATTTCCCTCAACCATGACGCAAATGCATTGAATATCCGTGAATGTGGGGTATAATGCGCCGCGCAGCGCTGTCATCGGGCTGCACAGCATTCCGGCAATGAGGAGATATGGTTTGCGATGAAACCCTGCATTGGTATTCCCTGCGCCCTACGACCAGACAAAGCGCGCCCCTGGTTCCCACCGAACTTTAGCCAACGCCAGACGTATGTGGATTCCATAGTGCAGGCCGGCGGCGCGCCGATGCTCATCCCTGCTTCTGGTCAGGAAGACTTTCTGCAGGTTGTCGCTGAGCGCATTGACGGCCTGTTGCTGGCGGGAGGGGTTGATATCGACCCTGCGCGTTATGGCGAAGCGCCCCACGAGCGCCTGGAAGAAGTTGATCCGTTGCGGGACGAACTCGAAAGCGAGTTGACGCACCGGTTTCTGGCATCGGGTAAGCCAGTTCTGGGCATTTGTCGCGGCATTCAGTTGTTGAATGTCGCCCTCGGCGGCACGCTCTACCAGGACATCGATGCCCAGGTCGAAGGCGCCGCGCCGCATCGCGAGTCATACGCGCGCCAGGATTGGAACTACCTGGCGCATGAGATCACGATCACGCCCGAGTCGCGCCTGGCGCGGCTGCTCGGCGTCACCGACCTCGCGGTCAATTCGCTGCACCACCAGGCGGTGAAGGATCTCGCGCCGGGGCTGCGACCGATCGCCTGGGCCGCCGATGGCATCGTCGAGGGCGTGGAAGGCGACGCCGAACAATTCGTGCTGGCAGTGCAGTGCCACCCAGAGACCCTGCAAGCTCAGGCCGATCCGCGCTGGCAGCGCGTCTTCCGCGCTTTTGTCGAAAGCAGCGCCGCGTTTATGCCGCGCTCAACAGTGGAATAACCTCATCCAGCCAATCCGCGACACGTTGTATGATTGGAATCTACGACTCGGGAATGGGCGGTCTGTCAGTGTTACGGGAAGTGCGTGGGCGCTTGCCGCAACACGATCTTACCTACCTCGCCGACGCGGCGTTTTGTCCCTACGGGCCACGCCCGATTGATGGGATTCGCGACCGCGCGCTCGCGTGTAGCACCTGGTTATACCATCAGGGCGCGCAGGTCGTCGTCGTTGCATGCAATACCGCTACCTCTGCCGCAATAGCAGATGTTCGCGCCGCTCTGCCGATACCCGTTGTCGGGATGGAGCCGGGGATCAAGCCTGCCATCGCCGCAACGCGCAATCGTCGCATTGGGGTACTGGCAACTGACGGCACGCTGAGCGGGCCGCGGTTTGCTACGCTGGTGCAGCGTTTTGCCGATGGCGTTGAAGTGCAAACCGTTCCCGCGCCGGGGCTGGTTACGCAGGTTGAAGCGGGCGACCTGGATGGGCCGGAAACGCGACGGTTACTGGGGCAATATTTCGCACCATTGCAGGATCGCGCGATAGATACGCTGGTTCTCGGATGCACGCATTTCCCGTTTCTCGCGCCATTGATCCGCGAACTTGCCGGTCCCGATGTCGCTCTGATCGACACCGGCCCGGCGGTTGCGCGCCAGGTTACGCATATCGTACATTCCGGCAACGTCGCGCCGGGTTGCAGTCGATTACGCTTCGTCACAACCGGCGATCCGGCGCAGGCGGCTCCGGTGTTCGAGCGTTTATGCGGAGCGGCGCAGGCCGTGGAAGTAGAGCACGCGACCATAGCTAGCGAACGATCAATGGCAGATATGCGCGAACG
>JANQID010000036.1 GCA_028282325.1 Chloroflexaceae bacterium
TATAGCAATCCTACCGCAGTCGTAAAGATTGCGTAGTGCCGCCTTCAGGCGGCGAAGGGAACCGCCTGAAGGCGGCACTACAGAGACTTCACAACCTGAGTAGGATTGCTATATGTCGTAAGCGCTACCGCAACGTCGAGATATACCACTGGGCGATGCCTTTCTTTAGCAACACTGCAGCTGGCCCGAAAATACGCCCTCCCAATGGATTGCCTACAGCCTCGTCAGGGCCAAGCGATACAACTTCGCCTAAACGCATCGGCTCGTACATCTTTGGAGACTGACCTTCGATATCAGCCAACAACGAACGGGCAAGATGTTCGCCCTGACGCATAGCATAGCTGGCCGTCGCCGGAACCGCTTCGCCCTGAGAATCGGGAACATGAGCGCAATCGCCGAGAGCAAAAACGCGGGCTTGATCCTGAACGCGCAAATACCGATCAACCAGAGCCCGACCGGTTTCATCAGTTGGAAGCCCTGAATCTGCCAGAAGATCGGGAGCTTTAACGCCACCAGCCCAAACCAGAGTTCCCGCACGGAGCATCCGATTATCCGAGACGTGCAGAACGCCTGCTTCAACCCGTTCGACATCGGTGTTGAGATAGACGCTTACTCGACGGCGATCAAGCACACGCGCAGCTTCATCCGAAGCCCATTGGCCCATATGGCGCAGCAGCAGCGGCGAATGCTCAAGCAAAGGGATACGAACATCGTCGTATGGAGCGCCCGTGATGCGACACAATTCAGGCGCCCAGGCGGACAACTCTCCGGCAAGCTGACAGCCGGTATATCCGGCGCCGATGATGGCGATAGTCATCAAGATACGGCGTTGCTGAGGATTAACAGTCGTGGCAGCTTCGCGATAACGGGCGAAGATATGGTCGCGCAAATGTATCGCATCATCGATAGTGCGCAATGGAATCGTATGCTCGCGAGCGCCGGGGATGTTGGCATAGCTCGTCTCCGAACCAAGCGCGATCACCAGATAATCGTAGCTTAACGCCTCGCCATCGACGAACGACACGCGCCGCCCCGCAACGTTGATGCTCGTCACGCGACCTTGGCGAAAGCGAACATCCCGGCGCTCCAGAATGTGACTCAACGCCATCGCGGCGTCATCTTTGCTGATTGCAGCCGTTGCTACCAGGTGGAATTCCTGAATAATCTGGTGATAGGGGTTCTGATCAACGAGTGTAACCTGAACCTGATGACGCCGGTCACGTAGCAAGGTATTCAGCTCAACGGCGACACGCAGTCCGCCATACCCAGCGCCGAGGATGAGAATATCCATAATGCGGTTGTGCTCCATCAACTCCAATGAACGTGAGCGAACAACATCGATAAGAGCGAACAACTTGTGTTGATGTGAACGGGATCAGGGTTTATTGTACACCACATTTGGAGATCGATAACGGGCAACGTCATTTTTGCCATTATACTATTACTTGCCATTCTTATGAAATCCAAATCTTTCAGGCTATGATCGTAATCTTCTCCAAATATACGGCTCAAGGCAGAGCAGGCGCTGATATGCCGGGCGTTCGGCATTTTGACGCATCCAGTTATCCGACGTTTTTATATAAGCTAATAACGCCGGATATGGTAAGATTACGATTATCTAGTACTGGCCAAATCGGTTGGACAGCATGCGCTGTTGAGCCTGGAGGCGCCTTGTCTAGTGGATAGGGAAGACATCTGAAGATGAGGAAAGCATGAGCAATGTAACCTATCGCCCCGATCATGAATCGCCGTCTGCCAAGATCAAGGTCTCATTGGCTCAACGGCTGTGGGCGCACATCGAGATCGCCGATCCGGTGACATGGATCTCGGCGATCACCGTGGTGGTCTGCGGCGCGATCGCATCGGGCGTGAATGAGCCGGGATTCCAGTTCACCGATATGGGAGACATCCTCCGGGTGGCGCTGGCGGCGTTGATGGCCGGGCCTCTCTGCACAGGCTTTAGTCAGAGCATCAACGATTATTTTGATCGCGACCTGGATGCTATCAATGATCCTGATCGACCGATCCCCTCAGGGCGGCTCACGCTCGCCGAAGCTCGGATGAACTGGATCGTACTGGGACTAGGAGCATTGATACTGTCGTTTGTTCTAGCGCAGTATAGCTTCTGGATTCCGATACTGGGCGTGTCCGGCCTCATTCTGGCGGCTGCTTATAGCGTGCCACCGATCAAGCTAAAGAAAAACTTCTGGTTCGGACCTCCGGCCGTAGGTCTGGGATATATCACCATAAGTTGGTTTGTCGGCCACCTCATCTTCGCCCCGATGACCTGGCCGAGCCTTATAGCAGCCCTGATCAACGGTAGTCTAGGGACAGGATTGCTTTTTCTCAACGATATTAAAAGCATTGAAGGCGACCGCAAGCTTGGTCTTCAGTCTATGACAGTGGCGTTGGGCGCGAAGCGCACACTTATCATTTCCTATCTCGTGATTATCATCTCCAAGATCTTGCTACTCATCCTGGCACTGGTTATGGGCTATGTCTGGCTGACGGCCTTCGTCGTAATAGCGTTGATTGCTCCAATCTATATCCAGATTCGCCTTTACCAGGAGCCGACGCACGAGAACTTCAAACGCTACTTGCTTGTGAGCAACCCGTTTGTGCTCCTGCTCCAATTTATGTCAGCATTCGTTGTGGGTGGGTATTTTAGCTAGGGATGAAATGGACGAATGGACGAGAGGGGTCCTCGCGAAATGCGACACTCTGAGGAATGCCACCGCCTACAATCGAACCGACCACAGACCATTTTAGGCGGCATAATACTCGCGGCAATATTCTTCCAGCGTGGTCATCCGCTCCAACCCCAGGATGCGGCTCGTTTCGCTCATATCACATGACATCTCATCGTAACTGAATTCGAGCAATTCCATAATGCCAGGGGCAGAAGGATTCAGGGGGTGCAGAAGTTCACCGAGGACGCGCATCAACGGAATAGACAGGTGCAGCTTACGAATCGGGCGCCCCCACACGCCCGCCCAGATATCGACAATCTCGTCGAAGGAAAGATGTTGCGGGCCGCCAAGCTCGAAGGTGCGATTCATCGCTTCAGGGTTATCGATCGCGTTGATGAACGCGCGCGCAATATCGATCATCGCGAGCATCTGCGTTCGTTTCTGACCGGAGCCAAAGATCGGAAAGACGCCAAATTGCTCGACTATCGGTTCGCCGCGCTGGACTACCTCATAAAACAGGCCGCATGGTCGAAAGATCGTGTAAGGAACGCCGCTGTTGCGAATATCCTCCTCGGCCAACAGCTTAGCCCAGCAGAATTTATAGCCGAGCGGATTTTTGGGGAACAATGTGCTGGTGAAAATGAATTGGCGCACTCCAGCCTGTCTAGCTGCGCTCAAAAGATTGATCGGCCCTTGATATTCAGCCATATACCGGGACTCGTCACGGCGATCAGCGCCTGCGCTAGTGCAGCAGATCACCTGATCGGCGCCGCGACAAGCGATTTCCAGGCTGCCTATGTCACGAATATCGCCACCGATAAGCTCTGCGCCAAGCGCTCGCAACGGCTCCGCCTTGGCGATTGAACCAGAACGAACCAGCGCCCGCACTGCCTGGCCTTGTTCGCGCAGTAGGCGCACAATAGTCTGACCAAGCGTACCGGTGCCGCCAACAATACATATCATACGAGACCTGAAAAAGAACAGTTAGCGACAAGCAGCTGGCATTGCATTCTATAACACCTGACAACAACTCATCGCTGACTGTCAAGGCAGAAACTACGGCTTCTCAACCCACTCATCGACACGTGCAGCGGTTTGCTCAACCGCATCGCCAGCGCGGCTGGTGGCGTTCGCTACGCTCGATGTGAACTCCTGAGCGGCGCGGCCCATGCGCTCCGTGAAGTTGCGAACGCGATCGGTGACTTCCTCGACGCGCGGCAACTGCGGCGCCTCAATCTTGCCTTCGTAGGCCTGCTCTACGAGCTTCTCGCCCATATCGGACAACTCGCGGGGCAGCGCCACAATCGCCAGCGACGCATCGGCTACCGCCTTGCGCACGCGCTGGCGCGATTCCTGCGGCAATACAACCAGCGGAACCGAAACCACCGTCAACGCAACGCGGGTTACATTCCCAACCAATCCAACGGCCAGTTTAGAAATATTGACCTGACTTGCCTGCTCAGTCATCGGTATGCTCCTCTTGACTAGTTCTTTGCTGCCATCTCATCGCGCGGAGCACTGCCCTCGCGCGCCCAATCCTCTACCGCCTCGCTGACCGCATCGGTTAGATCGCGGGGAAGACGGACAGCCGCGAGCAGGATTTCACGGCTAGCGTTGCGCAGACCGTCACGAACCTGCTCGGGCAGCAGTGCCAGCGGCAATGTCACAACCGAGAAGCCCAGGCGAACCAGACCACCTCCGAAATCCACCACCGACTGTACCAGGTTGTCGCTGCGTTGGGTGCTCACGTTGCGAATGCGCACCTCACCCTGTTCTGACATCGTAGACCTCCTCAAATGTACACTGAGCCACGAACAATAAATAACCGCCGATGAACCAGACCTGCGTCGCCGGTTGTGTTCCCGCTACGCGAAGTAGCCGCCTGCGACGAATGCCGAAACAAATTGAATAAGCAACAGGAATGGATTGCTTGTCAAGATGAGCCGGATATAGTTTTTATGCGACGGCTCCTGGTACAGCTTAATCTGGCTATAAATCGGCACCAGAAGTGCGAGCAGCAAGAATGCGGCAACCCAGGTATGGCCCCACATATAAACTAGCGCCATCAGCATCAATTCAAACCCATTGACCACAACATAGGCTGCTAACAAGGCGCGTTTGACGCCAAGGGTGACAGTGATTGATTTTAAGCCGTGGAAGCGATCACCCTCCACGCTTTTGATGTCGTTAAGAAAGAGCATTCCAGAAGCGAGTCCGCCGTTGATGAAGGCGATGATCACGCTCTGCCAGGTGAGATCGGCGAAGATAATATGCCCGGCGATCCAACTCATACTCACATAGCCAAACCCGACCGCCGGCGGCCCGAGCCAGAAGCTCTTTTTCAGCTTGATTGGCGGGACGCTATAAATAGCCGAGAGTATCAGCCCGAACATCGCCAGGATCGTCACAAAAGGGTTGCCAAATGCGAAAGATACGACAAATGTGGCGACCGCCAGAAAGATCCAGTTCGCTCGCGCCCCTGCCAACGTAACCCGGCCAGACGGAATGGGGCGTGACGGATCATTGATGGCATCCAGATCACGGTCGTAATAGTCGTTGATACTCTGGCTGAACCCTGTACCAAGCGGTCCGGTCATTAATGCAAGAAGAGCGACGACTGCCCAATCTCGCATACTCGATGGGTTAAAACCTTCAGTACGTCCAGAAGCCAGCGCACCACACAGAGCCACCAGCGATGGCGACATCCACGTAACCGGATCGGCCAACTCAATATGCGCCCAGACGCGCCTGGCTAACGGTATCTGCTCGTTGTAGGTTGTGGCCATAGCCAATTACCATGTTCAGACGACCATACAGACGCCTGACACACAGCTATACTATTTCACCGCTTGATACAACACATGATCGTATGCTTCATCGAATTGAACATCTTTAAACCCGACACTCCGCAGCACATCAGGATAGATCGTGTGGCTCTTGAATTCGAGCACTGAGAAGTTCATCCCGATTGAGCAAATATAGTGCGTCAAGTAATCGTAATTGGGCTTGTTCGAATCGCTGATGATCATATCCAGGATCATCACGCATCCGCCCGGCTCCAATGCCTCATACGCTTTCTGACAGAGCATCGTCGAGAATTGCTTGTTCATCGGATACAGGATGCGACTAAAGAGCAATGCATCGCCTTTGGGATAGGGCTCGCGATACATGTCAACAATGACCGGTTTGATGCGATCACTCAAGCCGTGCTCGGCGACATTTTCGCGAACGAGATCTTGCGCACTCGGCAGATTGATCAGATCAACCGTCAGTTGCGGATATTTCTGACACAAAGCAATCGCAATATCGCCAATGCCACCGCCGACATCGATCAGATGTTGAACGCCGTCGAGATTCGCACGCTCCAGCAACAATTTGATTGGAAAGTAAATATTGCTGCGGTGCAGGGTTTCGTAGAAAAGGCTGTCCTCACGTGTACGCGGCGGATGCGGAACCAGGCTGGTGAAATCAAGTTGACCGCGCACGACATCCGCTAGACGCAAGTAAAATTGCTCAACCAGATCGATTGTGTAGTCAACAAAGGGAACCATCGACAAGTTGCGATTGTCTTGATTCGATGCAACAAAGAATTGCTTGGCGAACGGCGTGAGCGCCCACTGGCCATCGTGCTGATCAACCATACCAATTTGCTGCAATGTGATCAGGAATTTTTCTAGCCGCGCCGGTACGCTTTCGGTCGCTTGGGCCAACGTTTCAAGATCGTGCGATCCTTCAGCCATCGCGTTAAACAATCCCAACTCAACGGCGGCTTTGAGGGCGAAGAAGTCAACTGTCCCCTTAAAAACCATGCCATAGGCCCTATCGGTGATCTGAAGCAACGTAGCGTCATCCATCGATACAATCCTTTATTAGCAACCATAAACCGAAATGAACTGGCGCTACACTACGCAGCCCGGATCGCGTCCGACTGAGCGACAGTTCTGTATGCTTGTTCATAATACCGCTTTTTGTATTATAGTACAAATAGTGAATTTTTCAACTCAGAGCACGCGGCTCCACTGCGCCAACGCTTCAGGATCGCCATACCAGGGTTTTCCATGGAACGGCGAATGGTAGACATTCGAAACGGCGAGAAATTCGGCGCCGGGGAGTATGGCGTTCGCCACCGCTGTTATTCCGTCGCCCCACCCATCAGCAAAGGGAGCGCCGGCAACGTTAAGGTAACTTGCGCGCGCCATACGTTCCCGCAATGTTCCGTCCTTCCGGCCCTGCAAGGCTTTGCCGACTATCGAAACATAGCGAACGTCATCATAGAACGCGCCTGGATAAGTTGCATCTACAAAACCATAGAGCTTCGCTGTCCAACGCTCCAGGCTGGTATGCGGCGTTCCAAGCGTTATCAACTGGGAAACATAGCGTCGTCCGTCATAGACGCTTCCCAGATAAGGTTGGTCGCCGAGGTATATTCTGGCAGTTACGCCACCGACGCTATAGGCGAGAATGGTGAGTTGCTCGGCGCCGGTCTCCGCCAATGCATACTGAACGGTACGAGCAAGCATCGATATGACGGGGCGAAAATCCCAATCGCGCGTAAGGGCCCAGCGTATGCGCCCAATCGGGGTTATAAAGACGCAGTAGTTGTAATGCGGGCGCTCTAGCTCGGCTGCAAGCGCTATAAAATCAGATGGTTGGGAAAGATAACCCCCGATGAAAACAAGTGGTTGCGCCATTGTCGAGAATCCGGCATTCAGCGCGTGACATCTAATTGACCAGTGATCGTTCTTCCTGCCTGCTTTGCCCCGGAGCATCGGAGCGGTGTTGGTCATGCAGCGGCCTGAACCACGTCTCTACGATGCCCGGCGCGCCATACCAACTCCGCGGCGCATTATAGGGGGCATGGCGCACGCCAGGCAGCACCAGATTATCGGCGCCGGGCAAGTAACAGCTATGCACCGGCGCAATGCCGTCGCCGATCTCTTTGCCGTCGCCGCAGACCAGTTCATATGACTGGTAGGCGATCATTTCCTCAGGCCATCCGATACGCCGCCCGCGCACGCTTTCCCCCACTACTGACCGATAGGTAATGTGCGGATAATATGCGCCAGGATAGGCTTCATTGACGAATGCGCCGAATTTGGCCACATAGATCTCGACAGTGGAGTGAGCAGTGCCCAGCGTTGTCATGTTGGCAACATGACGCTGTCCATTGTACACGTTGCCATAGTAGGGTTTGTCACCCAGATAGACGCGTACAATCCGTCCGCCGGCGCTGTGTCCGATGAGATCAAGCCGTTCAGCGCCGGTTTCCTGGAGGGCAAGATCAACGGTGCGCGATAACACACCAAGCACCACACGAAAATCCGGATCACGCAATCTGGCCCACGCACCGCGCCGAAAGTCAACAATATATACGACACGGTTGAATGGCGGGTGAGCCAAGATGTCCGCCATTCCGCGATAGTCCTCCGGATTCGACAACCAGCCGCCCAGAATAACCACGGGCCGTCGTTCATCTGCCGATTGGGTCACAATGGTTTCCTACGCTGCACTTTCACATCTACGTTGCCAAAAACGCACAACGCCGCCAACCGACTGCTGATTATTCGCCGGATTTCTCCTGCTGAGATTGATCCGAAATGCGCAGACTGTTGATCGCCGCCTCGAAATCGCGTGTCTGGAGGCGCAACATGTTGCCATACATACCTACCAAATCGCCGACTGTTTTCTGGAGTTGATGGCTGAACGCACTCAGTCCCTGCGGCGGCAACGCGCCGCGCGCCCACGACTGCACCAGATACGTTACCGGTTGCACCGGACCGTCAAAACGTGATGGCAGATCATTCGGATTGTTGGTCATCTTCGTCTCGCTCTCTTTCCAGGCGCCGCTGCGGTTGAGTGACTCGCCCGACTTAGGCGCGCGATATTCAATACTACCCTGACTTACAAACGAAGACCGGTCGGCAGCATAGGATCTGCTGCCAGATCCATAGCTCGCCTTTCCCGATCCATACTGCGCGCCACCGCCAGCGCCATGGGTTCGGGATGGCTCTTCGCGCGGCGCGACGTCTTTATCTACGGCAGCATAGTGTTGCGACTTTGGCTCTGCATACTCTAGCCCAAAAGAGCGTCGAAGCGGCCCCGGAATCCAGTTGGTCGTGCTGCGAGCGTCGGCTTCGCGGCTCGTTGCATAGTGTACCGGACGCCGATATGTACCGCTCAGACCGAGAAAATCGCGAAGAAAGCCCGGTACCCAGCTCACCGTTGAGTTGTTTTCATCGTGATTGTATAAATTAGCCATCTCAATCTCCCTACTCCCTACATTAGCCGAATGCCAATGGACCGCGCCGGGACCGAGCCAGCGGCGCAAAACAAAAGTTTATCATGCGTTCAAGATCATCATCGGGATAGCGACTGTCAAGCGTCATTAATGCATCAAAGGCTTTAACAAGCTGCTCAAACGGCGTTAACAGGTGACAGCGCGCCACCCCACGTACCAAAGCGCGCCGATAATCCAGACTATACCGCAGTGAGCAATTAGCCATCACACTGAGCAGCGCTTCGCGCACCGCAGGCCGATCCGTATATCGCCGGAGCCACCGATCGAACCCCAGTCCTTCGGAGCGATCCAGGTAATAGTTAACCACATCGGACAGTTCTGTATCGGTCATTAAAACGACAAGCTCATCCCATCGTTGTTTGAAAGACATGCGTCGAAAGTGGCGCAACTCGCTGAGTTCGGCGACTAGATTGCTCGCAGTGTAGTAGGGTTCGCGATCAAAACGACGACTCAATCCGGCTTCGCGTTCGGCCATCAAGGCCAGAGCTTCGCGAATGACATCTGAACTATGGTCATAGCCGCCGTTGCGCAGGTGCATCTCGTGGGCAAGCTCATGGAGGGCAATGCCGACCGTGGCATCCTCATCCCAATGGCCTAGTGCAACCGAAGCGCCATTTGCCGGGGTGAAGTTGCCGCTATCACCCCAACTGCTTGTTGCGCGATAATTATCAAAAGCCTCAAAATAGAAGCGCTGATCCAGAATAACCGGAGCAATTTGATCGCCCCACATCTGAGTGGCGAGCTTACGCGTCTTCCGCGCAATATGCGCCGGGCGATACTGATACGACCCTATCGAAAGGACCTTATCGACGGCTTGCTCCATATCCATTCGCATCGATTGTCCATTAACGCGCAAAAGAAGCAGCATACCAACCTCGTTCATTCCGCAAGAGTACGCCAGATGCGCTACCCTTCGCGGGCCGATCCTTGCAAGAACATTCGCATAATCTGAACAACTTGATCCGGCAGCTCAAACAGGATCAGATGTCCGCACTTTGGCATCTTGAAGAAGGTTCCGCGGCGCGCCAGATCAACCAGCTTGCGCCCGCTTAACGGACGAAAGATCGGATCTCCGGAGCCTGCAACGAGCAACAGCGGCTGATGAATGGCTTGCATCTGCTGCGGCACCGCCTCCAACACCTCCCGACGCGCCAGTTGTTGGGCCGAAACCTTGACCGCCGCCGGATCGCAGTAACGCAGGCTGAGCGCCCCGAGGCGAATATCGTTTACCGGCGGCGTGTTTTGCGCCATCACCAGACGCGCATAGACAAAAGGCACAGGCCACAGACCTCGCCGCTCAATGGGCCGCAGCAATCCGTTAAAGACAACATCCAGCGTTTTCGGCGTAATTGTTGAGGCAAGGCGATTATACGTCAACAAGCCGAAATTGAAAAAGATCAGACTTCTCACGCGCTCAGGGGCCTGGCTCGCATAATGCAGCACAACAAACGCGCCGAGCGAGAATGCCGCCACATGAAACGATTCGATTTCAAGCGCGTCGGCCAGAGCGCCCAGATCCACACTGAAACCTTCGACGGTATAGTTCTGGCGCGGGTCAACATCTGAAAAACCGTGGCCTTTCAGGTCATAGGTAATGACCCGATACCCAGACTCAGCCAGGGGATCGACAATATGATGCCACCAGAACGATGAGCAATCCCATCCATGCACCAGGATGAGGGGCTCGCCATCAACCGGCCCAACTTCCTGATAGTGATGAATTACGCCATTGAGTTCAACGAACCGCGCACGGCGCAGCAGACCCATCTCATACTCAAGCCGTCGGCGTTCACGGGAACTTAACCGCCCAGCCAGACCGGTTTCGACTTCAGCTAAATAGCCCGTGTATTTGGACGTCGGCGGCGCTCGGCGCGTCGCCGTGAATGATGAGGCAGTATCCGTACTGGCTGCCGACTGAGCAACGTCTGCCGAGGTTTGTTCTTCATTCATCATTCCACCCACAACCGCAGCGTCTCACCCTCCACCTTGGCGCGTAGCCGCCCACCTCCGACCAATCCCGGAAGCAAAAGATGACGGCGAAACTGATCAATGCGGACAATCACTTCTTCGTTGGCGACAGCGATGTCGAGGCGATGCGGATCAAGAAACGGGATATGCAAAAAACACGCGTGTTGGCTCGTTTCGGGTTCGCTGATCTCCGGCAACGCCAGACCGCTTTCACGTCGGGCGTATAACTGCTCTCCGCGCTCGGCCCAGCCGGTTCGCTCCGTCTGCGTCACCGGGATGCTCTCCAGAAGCAGATCAGGCCGAAACGCGTTTGGCCTGGGGGTAAAGACTTCGACAACTTTCGGGTTAAGCTCACGCCCATTCCCGTGAACAAGCAGCGTGTCTACTTCCGCACCATAGAGTCCCAGACCGCTCAACGACTGGTAGAGCGATGGAAGATCCAATTCCTCGGTAGTTAGCGCCAGCCTGACGCGCGTGCCTGAACTAGCGTACAGACGTTCGCGATATTGTTCAAGAACCACGCGAAGGTCTTGCAAAGGCGCCGACGTACCGGACGGCAATATAGCGACCGGC
Source organism: Chloroflexaceae bacterium (assembly GCA_028282325.1). Classification (GTDB taxonomy): domain Bacteria; phylum Chloroflexota; class Chloroflexia; order Chloroflexales; family Chloroflexaceae; genus JANQID01. Next base: position 11,530 of record JANQID010000036.1, read on the forward strand.
AGCAACGCAGACGCTTCAGACGAACGCGAGCGCCCCGTACCACGATCAATGCCGAACAGCAGCCGCACCAGCCACCGCAGTGTGTCAGGGAGAGTTATCGCTCGAAGAAGATTGTCGGTGGTTGGGCCATCAAGTACGACCAGATCAAACTGCTTGGTTTTGGCGGCGCGGTCTACAATCAGCATTGCAGCGATGGTATCCATGCCGGGAAAACTAGGAAGCTCATCACTGCTAATATCGCGCAGCCACCCCATAACGCCGCTCTGGAACAAGGGCTGCAACTCTTCCCATCGCTCACCGAGCTCATCGACTGCGCAAGCTTCCATAGCCGCGAGATGGGCATCGATCTCAAGTGGTCGCGTACCCAATTTTTGGCCCATCAACTCGCCGATGCGATGCGTTGGACCGGCGCTTGCCAATAAAACGCGTAATCCTGTCTGGGCTGCATAACAAGCCGTCGCCAGGGCTGCCGCGCTCTGCAGCGTATTTCCCTCGCCGGAGATGATCAGTAAGCGCATAGTTCAGTGCTCTGTCTAGTCAGGTATCAAGCGGCTTCGAAGCTAACCTCTCCTGGCGTATCCTCGTGCAGAGAATTGGAGATATCTGGTTCGTCCGATTCCTTTTCGCTAAATTCCAGGCGTAATACGCCATCGTCGTAACGGTGAGCGCCCAATTTGCAGTTATAGAGAATGCGCGGCAAAGAGATGCATCGTTGCAATCGTCCGATAGTGATTGTAAGATCCGCGCCGTTGCGCTCAACATCAATCGCGCTATCCTCGATGAACGGCAAGCGCAAGCACAACTCGTACAACCCCGGCTCGTCGTCGTCGTTCCACTGATCAATCCAGATCGGGCGATCATTGTAGAGCATCGCGCCGGGGTCATACTCACCGAACGTGACCTGCCCGATTTCAAGTAGGCGTTCAACGCCGATCGGCTCGCCATCCTGAAGGATTGTTTTAAAAAGCGGAGTGGGAGTGAAGCTCGACTCGATCTCGCCGATATACGCCTGCTGCAATTTAACCCAATAATCGAAATACGGCCCCAATTCAGCGCGATGCGGCAAGATCTTGTTGATCATCACTGCGTCAAGCATCAGGCCATAGAGATTCAAAAACGTATACGCGCGTCGTGTTTCAAGCAGCGGCAGTTTTTCCGGGTTGAGCACCAGACGAATCGAAACATCCGGCCCCAGTAAGAAGTTCGTCAGATACTCCATACGTTCCAGAAGCACTTTGACTTCGCCAAAAAATCGATCGTCCGGTATTTCGCGCCAGAACGGCCGCGCAACATTCGCCAAACCGCGATAAGCGCGGAAGAATTTCTTGCCAATCTCCCCGCCAATAATCAATTCAGGGTATGCGAGCAGGCGGAGCGTATTGCCGGTTGGCGCCGTATCAAGAACGATAGTATCCCAACGTCCGCTCTGCGCTTCAGTCAACATACGTTGAAGCGCCAATATTTCATCGAGACCGGGTTGGTTGGCCAATTCAGCGGCTGTTGAACGTTCTACACCGCGTTTCGTATAGGTGCTGGCGACAAACTGCTGAAATCCGCCGAGGTTATTTCGCCATTCATGCATCGTATCGATTTCGAGCGCATGGAGACCTGGAACAACCAGCGTGGGCCTATCTCGGCTGATAGTTTCACCCAGAACATCGGCCAACGAATGAGCCGGATCGCTCGACATCACCAGCGTACGCCGACCGCCATGCGCCAGCATCGCCGCCGTCGCCGCCGAAATAGTCGTCTTGCCCGTGCCGCCCTTGCCGGAATAGATAATGACTCGTGTCATAGCTCGTGATAAGCTTTCCGTTCTCAGTCTTCAGCCGGTACAGTTCCATTTTGTGAGGACTCGGAACCAGACGACTGATGGCTGTCGTTTTCAGCCTGTTCCTTGATCGGTGAGGCTGACGGTTCGCTGCTACGAGCGACAACCATACGGCGAACCGGCACCCGTTTGGATTGTGGAGGTGACGCAACCTCGCTTGCTGAGGCTTCCGTGTCGGGAGACATCCGCGCATCGCCATTGCGATGTGGCGGCGTTTCAGGTTGCTGGGGTTGCTGGGATTGCTGGGCTGAACTCGCCTGGCGCAAACCAATCTTACGTCGTATCCCGTACCCAACTTGAATATTCGGCCCGGCTGGCGCTGCCGCCGGTTCGGTTCCTGCGTCCAGATTCGCTGTTGGTGCTGTCTCGGCTACAGGCGGCGGCGGTGGAGCAGGACGCTGATGGTTGATGACTTGCGCCTCAGCGGCTTCATTCTCGGCTGGCGCACGCCGCCGGGCCGGGTTCAACGTTCCCATCGATGAGTCGTGCAAATTAGGACGAACTTGAATACGCCGCGATGATGCATTTTGCTGCTGCGCATTGGGATCCTCGCCAAAACGCAAAACCGCGCGAACCACCGGCCCTACCGGCGACAATGGTCCTTGCTCGCGCTCCTGTTGCTCCATTGCATGGCGCAACCCCTTGATCGCATTCTGCCGCACGGTTGGATCCTGCAAATTACCGATAAGCTCACTGGTGCCGCTCATTACCTGAGTCGCCCGATTGATCGATTGAGACAGACGGCGCGGCGCTTCAAGCGCCAGACGCAAACCGCGGCTAAACTCGTAGAGACCGGACGCGTTGTTGGCGACAGGATCAGGCGTTACGTCACCGCGTGCAACAATTGCCCGCGAAATGACGCCTGAAGGCGGCGTTTCACCGTAACGGCGACGCTCATAGGCATGGATCAAATCATCCGCCGTTTCAAGATTTTCCTCATCGGTGTCTTTTTTGCGCCCAAACGGCCACCAGCGCCGCTTCTTCTCTTTCTTTGGCTCCGGTTCAGGTTCCGGTTCAGGCTCTACGACAGTCGGATTTGACTGAAACAGGTTGCGAACAGGTACCGGAAACTGTTCGGCAAAGCGGGAAAACAGCGTTCCGCCTTTCACGCCGGCAGTAACCTGATCGCCAACCCATTCGATCATTCTCGCCAGAATCGGGGTATCTTCCGCCGGCATATAATCCAGCGTATTTGTAAAGGCGCGATCATCGCTGGTATCCGCCCCCTGTTGGCCGCCCTTCAAAATAATGCGCCGACTGCGCGCCGACGCCTGTGGAGGGCGAAAGGCTATGCACACTTTCCCGTGGAAAGGATCCCAGGCGTCCGCTTCAACAACATCAACATCTTTCCAGGGAAAACCATCAACAATGTCATTGAAGAAGCCTCGCGCCCAGGTAATGAGACGTTGATCGGTGAGGATAACGAAGTCGCTGAGCGAGAAGCCGCCGACTCGTTGACGACGATCATCAAGCAAGACGCCATCAAACACCGCCAGCAGCGTCTCGCCTTCTTTCAGCAACCCGCGATACTCAATCTCATCAACACTGGTCAGGCTAATATTGGTGCCCAGGTAGGGGCGTATGCTCATAGCCTCACATCCTTATCTGGCATCGCAATCCGTTCAGCGCATATTGCTGCATATACGCATACACGATATGCGATGGTCGTCAATCATTCATTCCGAACACGCCTTCGTAGCGGTATAGAGCCATTTCCTGCATCATCGGGCGTAACCATTTCCGGCGCCTCTGCAGGAGAGGCTGCCTGGCCACTCTCACCTACCGGAGGCTCGGCAATACCGGCCTGACTATCACGCCGCCGAATCCGGATGGTGTGACGCGGTCTTTCGTCCCGCAGAGTTTCTTCAGCCGACGCTGCAGGCGCGCTGGCACGCGGCTCGCCGCCTTTCGTCGAAGAGACGGATGCAGAATCCACGCCCCGACGCAGCGGTATTTCGTAATACCCACCCCATTCATATGCGACCGGGCGCGAGCCGCTGCGGCCATCAGCAGCATCTGCACCATTTACCCTGGATTGAAAACGCTCATCGGGCGGCGCCTGCTGCTGCGGGGCTTCCGGGGCAGAACCACTCTGGCTTCGGCGATTCAGGAAGGCCATTGCCATATCGCGAGCCGCTGGATTTGTCGAAACCGTCGACACCAATTCATTAATAGCCCGCACGGCATCGGTGAGATCGCGCAAATTCGAGCCGTTAAAATCGAGGGATGGCAGTTGAGCTTCGCGCAGGGTGCGTCGCATCGTATCCCATGCTGACCGAACCAACCGGCTTGCCGAGTAGATCTGTTCCGGCGGCAAACTCGACGGATCACGCTGATACACCGAATTCGCTTGGTTGCTTGCCGAACCCGCATCATCCCAACGATATGGAATGTTCGACGGCGGAGCCCCCTCGACAGGCCCATAAATGTGCGCACCGAGCAACGCCGCCATTTCATATCCGGCCTCGCGCGGGTCAATCCCTTGCGCGATCAATTCTTGCATTGCTTCAGACGCAAACTGCAACAACGACACCGCAGGCTGCAAATCAGTAAGCGGAAGGAGCGTAAACGTGAAGTGTTGCTCTTCTTCACCGGGTGCGGCGAACGCCAAGTGCAACTGGGCATGGAGAGGATCAATGCCAATGCCGTCTACAAGGTACAACTCACTAATCGGAAAAGCGTAACACAGATGGCGTCCGTAATCGCGGGCCCACAACAAGACGCGGAGACTGGTCAACAAGCAATAATCGTGAAGGGTCGGGCCGCTGAGGCGTTTTCCACCGTCATCCAACAACACCCCGTCAAGCGCCATAAGCACCTGCTCATCACGCTCCAGGATGCCCAGTCCGATTAACTCCTCAAGATGAACCGGGACGATAGTGTGACTATGGTAGAGCAGGTCAATCATACGCACACTTTACAAATAGAATGTAATGCGTGAAGCACGAGGAATCCCCATGCTTCACGCATCACTTCTCCTTAGCGACTGAAGCGGGAGCGGATCTTCTTCGAGCGGAAGCCGCCGCCGTTCAACGAGCCGATCTTGCCCTCACCGCTGCCGCTGCGGGCGATGCCCGGGTAAGCATTGCGGTTGATGTTCAGCACCGCAGCCGAGGTAGCCTCGAGCAGGTTGCTGACCCACTGCCAGTGGCCCTGGAACATGATGTCGCCAACCGACGCCACCTGGGACGCTGACTCGGCGAACCATCCTCGCGTGACCGCCATGTTCACACCTCCTCATAAGTAAACCGAGCAGACCAGATTTATAGGCTGACGGGGCGAACCCCGTATGACCCCTTCGGTTATGTGCGGCTCACACGGCTGAATAATAGCACAGAACGCAATTATGAGCCACAGTCCTCATATGCCCGTATTATTCCTCCGCCGCGACGAATGGAATAATCAACCAGTCTTCTTCCATTTCAGCCTGCCCGGCCTCCATGCCAGCCAGACTGGTAGGCATAGTCATAATCCGCCGAAAATCACCGATCTGGATGACCAGCTCGTCTCCGTTTTGGAACAAATCAAGCCGTTCGACATCGGCAAATGGCAATTTGAGACGAATGCTGTAAGCGCCATCGTCGTGTTTGTCAATCTCCATCGGCGACTTGTTATATAACACCTCCGCTGGATTCGTTCCGTCATAGACATCTTCGCCCATCTGACGCAACTTCTCTAAACCCACCACCTCTTCCGGGTAGTACGGAACGCGACGAATTGGCAGCGGGTTGAAGGAATGCCCAACCTCTTGCAAATAGCGCTGTTGCACATCCTTCCAGTGGTTGAGATAGCCGCTGTCTTGATCGAGTGGCAAAATCTTGTTGACAATCACAGAGTCGACCGTCATTCCATACATCGAGAGATAGGTCAACGCACGCTGACTCTCTTTGATAACCATCTTCTCCGGGTTCATCACTAGACGAACCGATGTTTCCAGGGGATCATTAAGAATCTGCGTGATGCCAGCCATTTGAGCAAACAGATCATCGATCGCGTCGTACACTTCGGTGGGCGCGACCATCTTCCCTAGCGTAGGATTCACCTTCGCCATCGGACGCAAGATAGGCTTCACAACAAAGCGCTCGGCCCCGCGTAACATCCCAACCGCCCACTTGAAGGTCTCAGGCGAGGAAAGCAACCGCAGCGTCTCGCCGGTCGGGGCGCAGTCAATAATGAGTAGGTCGTAGTCACCTTTATCCTTGTGGTGCTTGATACGAATAAGCGGGAACGCCTCTTCCATACCCGGCAGGATGCTCATTTCTCCAGCGAGCACCCCATCAATGCCCTGTGCTTCCATCAACTGGGCAAAGTGCTGGCGCACAATACCCCAGTTGGATTCAATATCATGGTAGATGCTAACTTCTAACGCATGCAGTGTAGGGGTGATTTTGACTGGTTCAGGCCCCAGCGGCCCTTCCATATCCAGCGAGTCCGCAAGACTGTGAGCCGGATCAGTACTCATCACAAGAGTACGCAAACCGAGATCGGCGGCACGAACGGCAGTCGCCGCGGCCACGCTCGTCTTGCCTACGCCACCCTTGCCGGTGAAAATTAGCGTGCGCATTGCAGCCTTTCTAGATCAAGGTATACCGCCTATGGCAAATAACTCTATCAAGCGCGGGACTATGCTTGTAGCATCAATTACTAGACATACCCAATATGGCCGCTTTTCCAAACAGGTTTGGAAGTCACATCTCTACGCTGCTCAGCACAATTCCCAGGCGCAGGCCAGTGTATTTGTAAGAATTTTATAAACAATCGCGGATGTAGGCAAATAGTACCATGAATAGAACCCAGTGTCAATCCAAGTGACTCATATGCACAATATCGCCTTTGCTATTTTCGACTTTCCAAAGGCATGAAATGGGAGCAACAAGTCTTGAGTTGAGATCTTTTAACTGATTATGATCGACGAAGAAGCCAGATCGAGAATGAATCCGTTCGCCGATCACGACGATGTTTTGTGCGCTTACCGCTATATCAATTTGTATTATTTGTACAATCCATTGAATGCCCATTGACTTGTGCAGCAAAAACTTCGCATCACTTGTGTAGATATTTCGCACACCACCCTGCCAGGAAACCCTGCCGCTCCGACCTCGGCATCAGAGCGTCTCCAACGTATTTTGCTCGGTGTATACCAACAATTCATTTGCAGGGTATTGACAAAATATTTGCATTCCGGTATAATCTTATTGACCGGTTGGTAAGGAAACGTCTTGAATTGCCAATACTCACAGCTATGGAAACGCCAAGCTTTACATCAGCGTACAATGCCACCGCCGCCAAGATTCTCGCTGCCGCGTCGCATCTATTTATGCAACGCGGGTATCGCGCCGTGTCGATCAATGACATCGTGAAAGCGGCCGAGATTACCAAGCCGACGTTGTACTACTACTTTCCCGATAAACAAGAGCTGTTTCTCCAGATGGGGCTGAATCTGCTCGCGACTATCCATGATGCGATGGATCACGCGATTGCGGACGTGACATCCTGCGAAGGGCAGCTTATGGCTCTGGCCACCGTGTTGCTCGATGATCGCGACGGCGATATGCGGATGATGCGCCATGAAATGGAGGAGCATTTAAGCCCGGAGCATCAGCGCAAGCTGAATATCGCTTTCCAGGTGCATCTCTTTGAGCCGATGCGACGGGTGATGCAGCACGGCATCGACTCGGGGGCGCAGTCCGGTCGCTCGGCAGCGGAGTTGGCGTTGATCTTTCTGGGTTTGACCGAGGCTTTTCACGGCTTCTCGCATCGCCATCATCAGGTGCATGAGGAGATGCATACGCTATTTTTTCCGGTCGTGTTTACACCAAAAACGCTTGTCCAGCTTTTTCTATATGGAGTGGCCGGCAATACGCCAGATTCTGAAATCGAGTGCTCATCATAATCCTGAGGAGGAGAAGGAGTTACGATGACAACCCTATCCCAGCCCCAACCACGCAGTCGCTGGCTGCGTCCACGGCTGCCTATTGTGATTGCGATTGTCTTGATCGTCGCATTGATCATAACGTTGGTCGTGCAGAACATCTTTGGACAGCCGGCGACCTCGCTCCAGAGCGGCGCGCCGGCGGAGGTGATGCGCGGTTCGCTGGTTCTCGGCATTAGCGCCACCGGTCAGGTGGAGCCGCGTTTGCAATCGGAGCTGGCGTTCCCAGCCGGTTCCGGGCGCGTGAAGGCGGTGCTGGTCACTGAGGGCGATGTCGTCGCCGCCGAGGCGCCGCTGGTTGAGCTTGAGTCACGCCAAACCGCCGCCGAGGTCGCCGCCGCGCGGGCGGCGGTCGCCGTGGCGCAGGCCGATTTGCAAGCGCTGACCGAAGGCGCCACTACCGAGCAGATCGCCGCCGCGCAGGCCGAGGTCGCCGCCGCGCAAGCTTCGCTGGTACAAATCCAGGGCAGCGTCACCGCCACCGACCTGGAGGCCGCGCAGACGGCGGTTGAGGAAGCGCGCGCCCGCCTGGCATTACTTGAAGCGGGACCGGGCAATGAGGAAGTCACCCGCGCGCAAACGACGTTGACCGGAGCCCGCGCTGACCTGGAGCGGCATCGCGCGAATCTGGCCGCCGCCAAGGAGCAGGCCCGCCGCGCCGCCAAGGAGCAGGCCAACGCCGTGCGCGACGCGCAGACAGCTTATAGCGCCGCCTATTGGGATCTGGAGCATGTGAAGGACAACGAGACCGATCCGCGAACCGGTCGCCCGTTGAATGAGATCGAGCAGCAGGATTTCGCCAACGCGTTTGACACTGCCGCCCGCGCCCTGGCCAACGCCGAGCAAGCGCTTGCGCAGGCCGTGACGACGTACGAGGCAGCGCAGCAGGATGAGCGCAGCGGCCTGGATTCCGCCGAGGCGCAAGTTGCGGCGGCGGAGGCCGATCTCGACGCCTTGCTTGCCGGCTCCGACGCCGACGAGCTTGCGGCGGCCCGTGCCCAACTCGCCCGCGCCCAGGCAGAAGTAGCGCGCCTGACCGGCGCCCAGCGCCAGGGCGCGCTGGATGCCCAGCAGGCCAACGTCGCGGCAGCTCAATCGCGCCTGGATCAGTTGCTCACCGATCCGAAAGCGAGCGACTTGGCCCGCGCCGAGGCGCGCCTGGCTCAGGCCCAGGCCCAGCTCGAACAGGCTGAGATTCGGCTGGCCGAGACCATCCTGCAAGCGCCGTTCGCCGGGACGGTCGCGGCGGTGAACGTCACGCCCGGCGAAGCAGTGGGCCAGGTTCCGCCGATTGTTCTGATCGACACCGAGCGCTATCTGGTGAAGGTGACGGTCGATGAAGTCGATGTAGCGCGCGTCGCCGTCGGCCAGCCGGTTGATGTGCTGATCGATGCGCTCGGCGAGCCGTTGCTCGCGGGCGAGGTGCAAAACATCGAGCCGCTGCCGCAGTCCGACCAGGGCGTAACCGCGTATCGGGTGACGATCGAGATTATGCCCGACGAGCGCACGCTGAAAGCCGGCATGACCGCCAGCGCCACGATTATCGCCGAACGCCGCGATGACACGCTGTATGTGCCGGCTCAAGCGGTGCGCGTCGAAGATGGCCAAGCGTTTGTGGACGTGGTGAGCGCCGACGCGAATGGCGATCCGGTGGTGACGCCCCAGCCCGTGGAGACGGACCTGCGCGTCGGTGAGCAGATCGAGATCGTGAGCGGGTTGAGCGAGGGGCAGGAGGTGTTGACGCCCGCCCCGTAAGGCATCTCTCGTGTTCGCCGCCGCGCGGTCGAGCACGTGTCTATAAACAAGACAAGAGCGCGTGCAAACGCGCTTTTGCCGAACCCGATCGACCTGATCCAATCGTGCAACGTATCGAAATCATAGATAGTATTAGATAGTTAGCGAGGTATCATCGATGGCAACTGAGTATCTTACCCAGCGGTCGCAGATTGACTATGTGACTGAGCCTGTCGTGCGCATAGAGTATGTGAACAAAGAATTCACCAGCGGCGATGAGACCTTTAAGGCTCTCGACGATGTGTCATTTGAAATCCATCGCGGCGAGATGATCGCGATTATGGGGCCTTCCGGCAGCGGCAAGAGCACGCTGATGAACCTGATCGGGCTGCTGGATACGCCGACGAGCGGCACATATTGGCTGGGCGACCAGGACGTGAGCAAGCTCGATCGCACCGAGCAGGCCAACGTGCGCAATTCGCAAATCGGTTTCGTCTTCCAGAGCTTTAACCTGTTGCCCCGGCTCACCGCGCTCAAAAACGTTGAACTGCCAATGATCTACGGTCGTGTGTCGCTGCGCGAGCGCGATCTGGCCGCGCGTGAGGCGCTGGCGTCGGTCGGCCTCGAATCCAAGATGAACAACCTACCGAACACGCTGTCGGGCGGGCAGAAGCAGCGGGTGGCGGTGGCGCGCGCCCTCGTCCACAAGCCGAACATCATCCTGGCCGACGAGCCTACCGGCGCACTCGATACGCGCACCGGCAACGAAATTATGCACCTGTTCCGCACGCTGAACCGCGAGCACGGGTTGACGATCATTATCGTCACGCACGACCCGGACATTGGCCGCCGGATGGATCGCGTCATCGGCCTGCGCGACGGCAAGCTCAGCCCGAACATCTTGCGCGAATACTACAACGTCGAGATGCTCGATGCCGACAACGAGACCATCACGATCGAACCGACGCGCGAGAAGGTGGCGGTCGAGCGGATCGCAAACCAGGCGGCTATCGCACCGGCGTCGTAAACGGCGCGCACACCCGCCAGCGCGTGGCGCAGGCCATCAAAGGACGCTGCACACGTGCCGCGAGCGAGGACTACTATGCTCAAAGAACAGGTATTGATGGCGCTTGACAGCTTGCAAGCCAACAAATTTCGCTCGCTGCTGACGATGCTGGGCATCATCATTGGCGCGGGAACACTGGTGGCCGTGTTGTCGCTCGGCAACGCGGTGCAGAGCACCGTTTTCGAGCAGTTCGTCGATCTGGGAACCCGCCGCATCGCCGTGCTCCCCGGCGACCCGAACGCCATCGGCGCGCGTAATACGCCCGGATACGGGTTGGTCTCCATTCAGGACTACGACGCCCTGAAGGCGCTGGTAGAGCAGCACCCCGACATCTTCCGCACGATTGTGCCGGAAGTGTCGGCGCCGGTCAGCGTTCGCGCGGGCACGACGGCGGTGCAGGCGGCGCTGGTGGGTACGACAAAAGACTACCAGGCCGTCCAGACGGTGCCGGTCGCCTATGGCCGTTTTCTCACCGACGCCGACGAGGACCAGAGCGCGCGGGTAGGTGTGCTCGGCGCGCTGGTGGCCGAGGATTTGTTCGGGCAAGACCCGGAAGCGCTCGCCGCCGCGATCGGCCAGGTGATCGAGATCAACGGGCAGCCGCTGCAAGTCGTCGGCATTCTGGAGCAGTTGGGCGGACCGTTCTCGTCCGATCAGCGCGTGCTCGCGCCAGTCAGCACGGTGCGGCTGCGGCTGGTGGGCGACCTTGACTTGCCGGGGCGCGGGCTGGAGATGAGCAGCATTTTGCTGGCGCTGGAGAGCGAGCAGAACGTTGACCAGGCCGAGGGGCTGATGCGTTCCACCCTGCGCGCCTCGCGCGAAGTCGCGCCCGACCAGATCGACGATTTCCGGCTAAACCTGCCGACCCAGGCGCTCGGCGTGCTGGCCGGCATCAACGGTGCGATCACCGGCTTCATCGCGCTGGTGGCGGGCATCAGCCTGGTTGTCGGCGGCATCGGCATTATGAACATTATGCTGGTCGCCGTCACCGAACGCACGCGCGAGATAGGCGTGCGCAAGGCCCTGGGCGCCACCGACAGCGACGTGCTTGGCCAGTTCGTGCTCGAAGCGCTGGCGATCAGCCTGGTCGGCAGCCTGATCGGCGTGGCCGGAGCGATCGGCATCGTCCTGCTGGTCGGCGTCGCCACCGGCATCGGCGCGTCGATTTCCTGGACGGCCGTCGGGCTGGCGCTGGCGTTTGCGTCGGCGATCGGGCTGGGCTTCGGCCTGTACCCCGCGCGGCGGGCGGCGCTGCTGCAACCGATCGAGGCGCTGCGCTACGAATAGCCTGCGCGGAACACGCAAGCCGTTGCGGAGGGCGGAGCAATTCCGCCCTCTTTTGCGTTGGGATGGCGACGCCGCCTGACGCATGGTATACTATGGTCGGCCCGCGTTCTAACACTCCATCACCAGATCGCTAGCGGCGAACGTTGTAGGCGAAAGTTCCTTCGCAGAGGTTGGCTATGATCGTCGGTGGACGAACAGCTTTCTATGTTGGTGTATGGCGGTAGTAGACGGACGAGCGGTAGACGAAGATGGTACAGGGCGTTCATAGATGGCATAATTGCTGTGTATTATTACTCTGAGCGTTCATAAGCGGCAAGATAGCTATCTAATTTATGTTATGCTCCGCTGCGCTCCGCATAACAAGCGGATAAGCACGCTTCATCGCTTGTCTGCTCCGCTGCGCTCCGTATAACAAGCGGATGAACCGGACCGCCTGCGGCGGCAGCTTATCCGCGCATTATGCGTCATACAAAATAGCACGATGGTGAAAAGGAGGCGTTGATGAACTACTTGTCACAAGAAATATTCAACTGGATATGGATCGTATTATTTATAGCTATCGTGATAGTGCGCAAAATTCACGAGCGAAGGGCAGGAGAGCGTGCTACATTGAAAAGAACCCCGATTGTGGAAGCAACTCTAATGCTGCTATGGGGAATAGCATCTGGCGTACTGCCATTTTTTTGCATATTTGGCACTTGGCTCGATTTTGTAAATTTGCCCTTCAAAATACCCTCAGTATTCGGTTTCGCCGGTACACTCATTTTCTTGATCTCTATCTGGTTGCTGCATCGTTCCCACGTTGATCTTGGTAAATTGTGGTCGTCGACAGTGGAACCCGAATCTAAGCAAATTCTCGTGACCGAAGGTGTATTCAAACGAGTCCGGCATCCTATGTACTCGGCGCACGTGCTGTGGGGTATCGCCCAAATTCTACTCATACCCAATCTTATCGCTGGCCCACTGGCGTTGGTACTGATCTTTGCCGTAATTGCCTTGAGGGTTCCACGGGAAGAGCAGGCACTGCTTGAAGAATTCGGAGATGATTACCGCCTGTATATAAAGAAGACAGGGCGCATTTTCCCAAAGTTTGGGGCTCATCCGTAGCTCGTGTGCAATCATGTTCCGCAGCACAGGCGACGCACGAGTTGGGCGGTGATGCGGGTAGCATTCGTCATGACTTCATAGACCGCGACATAGCAAGCCAGATAGGCTTTATGGACATCCCGGAAGCGACGTAGGAAGGTGCGGAGTGCCGCACCAGAGCCTTCACACGTATTGCCGTGGGCTTCCCGTCGCCCGTCACCATCGGCATCGCGGGCCCACACGTGGTCGGAGTGGCAGACGTGAAATGGTCCGGCCAGCCCTGATAGCCCGCGAGGTCATCACTAGAGAGGATGCTGCCGGGCGGGAGCAACGTCGCGAGGATGGCGTGGCAGGTTTCCTTGTTCGCGGTTTCACAGCTTTGGCATTGGGCGGCCCTGATCACATTCGCTACTGGTTCAAGGCTGCGCGTCTCAGTGCTCGTCGTCCGCCTCGGGCATCCGATTATCCGTGCTTGCATTTTCGCCTGAAGAAGTGTATACTTCTAGTATATACTTGGCCACATAGGGAGGCCATTATGGATAGTGCGAAGCTCTTTCAAAATGGAAAAAGCCAAGCCGTCAGACTTCCGAAAGCGTATCGATTTCGCGGCTCAAAAGTCTATATTAAGCGGATGGGAAATGCGATTGTGCTCATCCCTGAGCACGATTCGTGGCAATCAATGCTTGAAAGTTTGGCGCTCTTTTCTGATGATTTTATGGCGGAACGTGTCCAACCTCCCGTCGAAGAACGGGATAATCCGTTTGACTAACCGTTGCACGAAAGCGATGGGAGCATCGGATGCGCTACCTGCTTGACACCAATATCTGTGTGGCCCTTATTCGGCAACGACCACCAGCGGTTATTCAGCATATTACCAATCATCCCTTGACCGATATGCGTCTATCGACGATTACGATTGCTGAGTTGCAGTATGGGGTAAATAAGAGTAGGAACGTACCACAAAATCAGCATGCCCTTGATCAATTTCTGATCCCCTTCATCTTGCTTGAATTTGATGAGCGCGCAGCACAAGCATACGGCCGGCTGCGTACCATGTTAGAATCTCAGGGAACACCCATCGGGTCGCTCGACATGCTCCTTGCCGCCCAGGCAATGGCGCATAACTTAATTGTCGTAACACATACCACGAAAGAATTCTCGCGTATCCCACAACTAACCCTTGAGGATTGGACAAAACCATAGACACTAGAATAGAGCAAACCTTATACATATCATCTCTTCTTGCGCATACCGTAAAGCTTTTTCCAGCCGTCCAACATCGCTCGCAGGCGACACCGCTGGCACGCCCCGTAACCCGGCGTGTTCTTCAAGGCCGTCGCGTGCCGTCCGTTGTGCCATCTCCACAGCTGCCAGCGGCGCGCCTGAAGCTGGGCGTTAAGCGTCATTAGCACACAGAACAACTGGAGCTTGGATGAGAATAATCGTTGATGATCTATCGAGTAGAGAGATTGCTAATTTTCTCGAAGAACATATAGAAGACATGAAAGCAGTTTCACCGCCAGAAAGTAAGCATGCTTTGGATTTAGAAGGATTAAAGCAGGCAGAAATAACCTTCTGGTCAGTTTGGGACGAAGACGCTCTGGTTGGTTGTGGAGCATTGAAAGAGCTAGACTCAATACACGGTGAAATCAAGGCAATGCGGACATCTTCAAAGTCTAGAAATAACGGCATTGCATCTCATTTGCTGCAACACATCTTGAATGAAGCAAGACGACGCGGTTATCATCGCCTAAGTTTGGAAACGGGATCAATGGATTTCTTTAAACCAGCCCGTTCCCTATATAAGAAGTTTGGTTTCAGCTATTGTGAACCATTTTCAACATACAAGGAAGATCCTAATAGCGTCTTCATGACTATTGATTTGCACTACGCTTAACATGGAGATCGATCGTATCCGCTGGCGCGGGCCGATCATCTCCCCCGTTAGGCCGTAGAGAACGGATCGTAGCGACTAATACATGATGATCCCAACACTGACGACAGATCGTCTCAAACTGGTTCCTCCGGGCACAGATAGTTGGAGCGCGTACGAACACTTCTACACAGACGCCGAAGCATCCCGGATGTACGGCGGGCCCCTTTCGATCCGCGACGCATGGGCTCGTCTGTCTAGTGATCTGGGATCATGGCATTTGCAGGGGTTCGGTGTTTGGGTGATACAACGCCAGCACGACGGCGAGTTCGTGGGGACCTGTGGCTTCTGGCAGGGCAAAGGATGGCCGCGCGAACTCACCTGGTGGCTACTGCCTCATGCCAGGGGAGTGGGTATCGCGACTGAAGCTTCCCGCGCCGTAATCAATCAAGCATACAAGGCTTTTCAGTGGGAATCGGTCGAAACCTACATGAAGGACGAGAACCTGGCTGCGCGTGCCTTGGTTCTACGTCTTGACGGCCAGCGGATTGATAGGCGCATGTTTCCGGACGGACTAGAGCGAGATGTTTTTCGTTTCCCGAGATCGGGCGCTGCAGCTTAATAATATTATGCATAAATACAAACCAAAGGCGTGGTCTTTGGTTTGCCGCTGATGCGAGGCGTTATGCGGAGCGCAGTTCCGCATAACAAGCGGATGAGTCGGACCGCCTGCGGCGGCAGCTTATCCGGGTGACGGTCAGAATCATACTGCGACTGGCGTTTGCTTTGTGTTCTGGTGAGCCGCAGTGTAGAAAAGCCGACAGTACGATTCTGACCATGACCTGTGTTATCATAAATGACATCAAAGATTCACGATTACACGTTTAAGGAATTACACGTATGTTTGAGGCTCAAGATTCCCATTTTGAGAAAAGAGTTCGCGATAGTTTTGCACGTCAGGAAGCAATGAAAACCATCAATGCATCTCTTGAAAAAGTGGCAGCTGGAGAGGTAACAATCACCATGCCTTACCAACGAAATTTGACCCAACAACACGGATTTATACACGCAGGCATTGTCGCCACTATTTTAGACAGCGCTTGCGGCTACGCTGCATTTTCTCTGATGCCAGCCAACGCAGCGGTTTTAACAGTTGAATACAAAATCAATCTTCTTGCAGCAGCTATCGGGAAAAAACTATCTGCGTATGGACACGTCATCAGATCCGGCCGTACAATCACGGTATGTAACGGAGAAGTGTTTGCTTACGATGATAAGCAAGATAAAAAAATTGTAGCCACAATGCAAAGCACAATTATGGCTGTTTTTGATCGAGAAGGCGTTGAAAGTTAGGCAATATTTTCCTCAACTTTGACATAAAATGGCATTTGAAAACTTTTCGTGAGGAGGCTAACGAATCGCTGAAGCGGACTGAGAAACGCGCCCGGCTTTTCGGGTTTATTGAAAAGATGGTTGCATCGCGTTTTTCGGCCGCTTAGCTCAGGTCGTTAACTAGCATTACTAAATGATTGAAATGAAAAATATATACAATTTTCTTCAAATAGAATCATCTCTTACAACTTCTGGTCAGCCAAATGAAGTGCAGCTTTCAGCACTTGCAGAAAAGGGATTCGAAGTAATCATCAATTTAGCACTTCATAATGATCCTCGGTATTCCTTACATAATGAAGCTGGATTGGTAGAGTCGCTTGGAATGACATACATACATATCCCAGTACAGTTTGATGCTCCTACTGAAAATGACCTTGAGTCATTCTTTAATGCTATGGAGTCCGTTAAAAACAAAAAGGTTCATATACATTGTGCAGCTAACATGCGAGTTACTGCATTTTTAGGTCTGTACTACTCAATTAAACAAAAGAAATCAAAAGAGGAGGCATTTGATCCAATGAATTCAGTATGGGAGCCAGATGAGGTGTGGTCATCATTTATTTCTTCCATGCTTGCAAAATATGTCAGTTAACAAGGGTTTGCAGTAGACCGCCAACTGGCCTTCGGTAAGTTCAAATATCCAATACTTGAAGGCAACAAGTCCAAAGGTAACGGAGAGCTTCATTTAACGAGTTCGAGCTTCGATGAGCCTGAATGTATCGCCCTGCTTATATCTTCCGAAGTCGTTCTTACGGTTCACGGAGAAGGTTCAAATGAAGAAGTCGTTTATCTGGAACGAAGATGGGTTTATACGCCGACCTTGAATTATGGTCAGGTTGCTTATGCTTGGCCCCTTTGTCAAGACCACGAAAGCGCGAACCGAAGCAATCATGTGTCAAGCGTTTTGTCGGCGTGGGCCGCGCGTGTGGTGCGGGCCCACGCCGCTCAGCAGGCCGAGTCAAGACCGGCATGACTCGGGTATATCCACCAGGGGCATGCCGGTCTTGACCGGGTTGCTATCCTGGGCGTGCCGCACCACCGCAGCCGCGTCCATCGGCCGCCCGCCGAAATGGACGGACACCGGCGGTTGGTAGTTCAGGCTCTGATGCGGACGCTCGGTGTTGTAGAACGTGAAATAGCCATCCAATCCACCGACGACGGCGGGCACGCTGGGATAGTCGTACAGGTACAGGTGCTCGTACTTGACGCTCCGCCACAACCGTTCGATGAAGATGTTATCAAACACGCGCCCGCGCCCATCCATGCTGATCTGCACACCGACCGCTTCCAGGCGACTGGTAAAGGCTTGGCTGGTGAATTGGCTGCCTTGATCGGTGTTGAAGATCACCGGCGTGCCACCACGGAGCGCGCGTTCCAGTGCGGTACCACAGAAGGTGCTATCAAGACTGTTCGACACCTCCCAACTCAACACATAGCGGCTGAACCAGTCCATGATCGCCACCAGATAGACAAACCCATGGGGCAGCGACACATACGTAATATCGGCACACCAGACCCGGTTGGGCGCATCAATGACGCGATCCCGCAGCAGATAGGGGAAGATCCGATGGCCGGGCGTGCTCGTCGCGGGGCGCTTCTGCGGCGTGATGGCCTGGATCCCCATCAGGTGCATCAAGCGCCGCACCCGTTTCCCGTTGATGGGATAGCCCTGTGCCCGCAAGACGGCGGTCATACGTGGCCAGCCGTAGAACGGCGTCCGGAGGTACTGGGCATCGATCTGCCGCATCAACTCCAGATTCAATGGATCTTCCGTGGCCGGTTGATAGTAATACGAGGCCCGATTGAGGCCGAGCAAGGCACATTGCCGGCGGATGCTGAGGTCCGGATGCCCCGGTTCCAGCAAGGCCCGTTTCTCCTCAACTGAACCGGTCAGCTTTTTTTTTCACCCACTCCAGTTCCATCTGGAGCCGGCCAATCTGCTCGCAGAGTTCCGCTTCGCGGGCGCTCTGCATTTGCTGGTCACGCACGTGTTGCTGGCCAAACAAGCCACTGCCGCCGTCAAGTAACTGCTTTTTCCATTGCGTGATCTGGGTCGGGTGTACCTCATACTCACTCGCCAGCTGGCTCAGCGTCTTCTGCTCTTT
Source organism: Chloroflexaceae bacterium (assembly GCA_028282325.1). Lineage (GTDB taxonomy): Bacteria > Chloroflexota > Chloroflexia > Chloroflexales > Chloroflexaceae > JANQID01. Next base: position 29,836 of record JANQID010000036.1, read on the forward strand.
CACCGCTTCGAGCGCCACCCGGAACTTGAATTCGGCACTGCGCCGTTG
>JANQID010000122.1 GCA_028282325.1 Chloroflexaceae bacterium
CGGCAAGTCATCGTCATCGGTAATCGTTCCCACACCCTGGGGGTCGGCAATCGTCGCATTGCTCGGATTGGTAAGGTTGACATCGAACGTCTCGTTGTCCTCATCAAGCGAGTCATCTACAATCGTTATAGCTATGGGCTCTGCTGTATCGCCCGGCGTAAAGGTCACTGTTCCTGATCGCACCGTATAGTCGCTCGGTGCGTTCGCCGTTCCATTCGCCGTTGCATAGTCTACCGTCACCGTACGCCCGCTCGCCGCCGATAGCGTCACTATGAACATCGCCGTTCCGGCATCTTCGTCTACTGTCACATTGTTGATACTGATCGTCGGCGAAGCATCATCATCGGTAATCGTTCCCACGCCCTGAGGGTCGACAATCGTCGCGTTGCTCGGATTACTCAGATTGACGAAGAAGGTCTCATTATCCTCATCGAGCGTATCGCCGCGTATCGTTATCACAACCGGTTTTGTCGTCTCTCCACTCGCGAAGACCACCTGCCCAGAAGCGGCGTTGTAGTCACTGCCACTTACAGCCGTATCATTCGTCGTCGCATAATCGACCCGAACTTCGGCACCACTGCTCGCAGAGAGCGATACCGTAAAGGTCATAATCCGCGTTCCGACATCACCTTCCGTCACACTGGCATCGCTGATCGAGATTTCCGGCGGCGGCGGTGGAACTTCAGTCGCTGTCGGCGTGGCCGTCTCAGTTGGAGTACTCGTCGCTGTCGGCATAGCCGTCTCAGTTGGAGTACTCGTCGCTGTCGGCGTTGCGGTATCGGTCGGGGTCGGGATGCTCGTCGCTGTTGGCGTTGCTGTACGAGTAGGAGGCGCAAAAGTTAGCGTAGGTACAGCCGTCACCGTAGGAATAGTCGGCGTGGCTGTCTGTGGAGCCAGCGTCGCTGTAGAAGCAATCGTTGTATTCGTCGTTGTTGGTTGACGCGGCGTCGCAGTTGCGGTCGCCAAAATATTCGCAGTCGACGTCGCAGTTGCAGGACGAGACGTACTCGTCGCCGATCGGGTAGGAACCAAAGCAACGATTGTCCCCCCAGAAGTAGGTGTGTTTGACGGACCTTGTTCGACAATGGTTGGAGTGGACGTCGGCGATGATGAAAGCGCCACGGTTGTCTGGGCGACCGCTGGCGCAACATCTAACACGCCTACCGCAGTCACTGCACCAGGCAACCTGACAACAGGAACGCTCCGAAGCGTTGCTTCGGCCTGTTGCGTTTCCACTGCTTCCATGCCAAAGGCCGGAATTACCAGATCACGTGACCAGGGAGCATAATGCGTTGGATCAAGTCGGGCGCCCACTTCTTTGAAGTCGATCCCAAGCGGTGAGACCAACTGCAAGGCCACCTCAGAAATGCAATAGAACGGCATTAACGCCAACAACAGCGCGATCAGTATGATCCAGCGCAGTGGTTCACGGCGTCGTTGCGGCTTCGGAAGATTGTGCAACGGCGATCGTTTTTTCATTGGCTTGCGGTATTATAATGGTGAACGTACTCCCTTCTCCGGGAGTGCTGATCACGCTAATGCTCCCACCTTGCCGTTCGATCAACTGTTTCGAGATAGCCAGACCCAGTCCGCCACCTCGCTCCGCAGAGGTATTGCCATCAATTCGTTGGAAACGTGTAAACAATCGTTTCATAATGTCAGGACTCATTCCCTGACCAGTATCGGCAATATCAATCTGAACACTTGAATGATTGTGGGCGACTGTTATTGTCACCTGTCCTTTATGCGTATACCGCCGCGCATTATCAAGCAACTGGCTCAGCACCAAACGTAACTGCTCACGATCGACGAGCACTGGCGGCACTTCGTTTGACATATCCGGCACGTTCAGTTCTAACCCTTTAGCTGCAAAAGCCGAACGCATCGGAGCCAGCGCCATTTCCAGAATAACCATAACGTCCTGCGGCTGGCGTTCCGTCGTAAGTTTGCCCGACTCAATATCAGCAATCAAAATCGCATTGTTGACCAGGGTGGTCATATCAACAGCCCGCGCATAGACCTGTTGCAACAACTCAGCCTGATCCGGCGTGGGCATCTCATCGCCCGTACCGCGTAATACCAATTCAGTGAAGCCGCGGATAACTGTAAGCGGGGTTCGCAACTCGTGGGAAATAGTCGCGATAAAATCCGTCTTGGCTTGATCAATAGCCACTGCATTTGTGATGTCGTGCAGAACGATTACCTTGCCAATATTGCGCTGATCGTCTGCAATCACCGGTTCTTCAGAAAGGCTGACAATGCGATTTCCCAGACGATACTGCTGGCGATCTGTCGGGATCCCAAAGATCTCGCGCCGTTCTTCTATTTCCTCAATCGGCAAGTCAGAAAACTTATACTCGTTGGTTTGCCAATCGCGCAGATCTAGCAAGTTCTCGGCGATCGGATTGAGCAATACAATAGTATCGTGCGCATCACATACAACCACGCCGTCGCCAATGGATGTCAACATCGCTCGACGCTCCTGAGCGTCTTTCTGCACGCGCGTATAGAGCACTGCGTTGTGCAGCACAGTGACGCTCATATTGGCCACCACCGCAAGAACCTGTTCATCAGCCTCGGTGAACGCTTGATCGTCAGGATGGCCAATGATCAGCGCCCCGACTGTCTGCTGCTTCATTTGAAGGGGAGCGATCAACGCTGTCTGAAAGTGCGCATCCAAAGCAAGATGCGACTGCTGCAGCAACGGCTCGTCTGCAATCCGGTAGGTATGAATAGCGTGCTGCTGATTAATAACATCGTGAAGCACTTTAGATGGCTTCTTATTCTGAAGCGCCCGTAATTGTTCGGAGGCGTCGCTCCGCACGTGATAGCGCCAGCCTTCATCACTTTCAAGGAGGACAACGATCTCGCTCTGATCTACGAACGATGCAACAGCATCGGCAGTCACATTCAAAACGGTCTCAAACTCAATTGACCGATTCAAATCGCGACTCGCCTGATACAACCGGAGCAAATGCTCGGTCATATTGTTGAATGCGCTAGCCAGCTTACCTAACTCATTCTTATCGCGTACAACACTACGCCGATCGAGTTGACCCTGAGTCACTGCCGCCGCCGTTGCAACTAGATCGCTCAATGGACGGGTGATTTGCTGCGCAACGACATAGCCAACCCATACCGCTCCTATTGCAAGCAGCACCGTGACCGCAATAATTGCCCATCGACTGCTCGACCATGCGGAAATAACGAAATCACGTGAAAGACTGATCGAGAAATAGCCAGTCTGGACACCCCGAATAAGCAAGGGAGCATAGACAAACTCATACTCGCGGTCGTTGAGATCACTACGAGTCTTGACCGAACACGAAGGCAAACGATCCGATTGCAGCGGGTTGGAGAGACCAGCTGGCTGTTCACCGATATCGAGACACGGATCAAAATCCTTAGACTCGCTGACAGGAAAGACCGTTTCAGCGGTTACATCAGGAGAGGTATAGGCTTGCTGGGCCAACTCGTTGAGCTGGGCAACCCGGAGCAGCAGATCAACACCCATATTCATATCTTGCAGATCCGCGTTGAGAACAGTACTACCAAGCGCAAGCCCGCTAATGTCGTAGATAGTAGTAATTTCGGACTGGCTTTGCGATTGCAAGTTTGCGAGGAGCCGATCAAGCTCTGAGGCAATCAGCAAACCGCCGATCAGTTCTTCATCTTGATATACCGGTGCAGCAGTGAAGAAATAGAACGCTCCTTCCGGATTTTCCTGCGTGCGAAAGCGAATGAGTGCGCTGTATTTATCGCCGATCTGATCAATTTCACCAGCGCGAACACGCTGAACAATATCTAGTTGGTCAAGATTAGTGCCTTCCCACTCGGTAGCCAGATTGGGATCGTCTGGATTACGCTCGAGATCGAGTAGCGCTTGTCCTTCCGGATCGAATACAATAAAACGATCGAGAACAAGATCTTCCCAGAAGATGCCGCTGCTAAAAATCGGCAGGATTGTTTCGCGAAGCGCATCGCGATTGCCTTGAGCAAGCGCCTCGCGCACCGAGAGCGTATCATCAGTCTCTAACGTTGCCGCAACACGGGCCAGGAAGTTAATATTGTTAACTTCCTGTCGCGCCATCGCGCCTGTGAAATTGCGCGCAACTTGACCAAGCTGGTTATTGAATCGCTCCTGCCAGTTATCCGCAACCAGAATGATCGCGATGCCTGAACCGACAAGCGTCACCAGGATCATCAAGACGAGATATGGCAGAATAATGCGATATTTAATTTGAGATTGGAAAATGTGAAACAGTCGCCGCATCTGTTAACTCACCCGCGTAGGGATGCACCGTACGGACTTGATCGCGACTCAGGACGCTCCAAGCTTAAATAATTGTCAGGAAGATACTGCACTTTTGCCTCGAAGGCGATGGACGCCCAATCGAACGAAGAGCCACAAACACCCTACACTGAGCTCGAGACGCAAATTTTACATTTTGTAGTGCAATTTTAGGGACTGCGTTTATTATAGCTTAATTGTAAAGGCCCACACAAAAATGCAGTCTGACAGTTTAGTTACATCTACTGTGTAAAGCATTTAACAATGATCAACTTTACTTATCGCTATGGCGCATTCTATATACGGCATTAAGATGCAATAGAACGCGCTTCATCGTGCGTCAGCGGCAGAATAAAAGCAAATGTACTACCGGCGCCTTCCTCGCTTTCAAGCCAGATTCGACCCTGATGAGCCTCCACGACGAGCTTACAAAATGTTAATCCCAGGCCAGTCCCCCGAACTTTGCGACGGCGCACCTGACCAAATTTCTCGAAGATGCGCTCGTGGTATTGTTTAGGAATACCGGGACCATAATCACGCACCCAGAACAGAAACCACTCACCATCAGCCAGCGGGGGCAACGTGACGGAGAAACTACCGGAGTATGCGGACGATCCGTCAGTCATCGATATATGCGCAGCACCTAACACAATTTCAACATCGGATGGCGAGAACTTGATCGCATTATCAAGCAAGTTTTGCAGTACACGTATCAACTTGTCACGATCAGCTTCCACCAGCGGCAACCCGACGCCAACCTGTTGTCGCAAATGTACTTCCTGATTTTGCGCAGACACGCGGAGTCGATCAAACACCTCATCGACGATTGCATATGGCGAAAGCGGTTCAAGATCGAGATGCAGCCGCCCCTGCTCCATCTTAGAGATGTCAAGCAGCGTATTTACCATCTCCAGCATAGTTCGGCTGCCCTGATGCGCAATCCGTAACAGCTCGCTTTGTTGATCGGTCACCGGGCCGCCAAGTCCTCGTTTGACCATCATAATCCCATTCATAATCGCAGTCAGCGGAGCACGCAAGTCATGAATGAGCATACCCGTATAGTCATCGCGCAACTGGGCCAGTTCACGCTCTTTGGATGTATCCTGGAACATTGCCAGACGCCCGATCTCGGAGCCATCCGCATCATGTACGGGCAGGGTAAAATGACGGATGAATCGACGCGAATGACCGCCAATGCCCAATTCAACCACATCAGTAGCCTGTTTATCATCACCCATCCAGGGAAGCGTCGTTATTTCAAAGGCGCGTTTATACAATTCGTCTCGCAGGTCATCCAACCGACGGCCAAGCAAATCCTCGCGGCTGATACTCAACAATTGAGCTGCCATTGGATTGGCAAGCACTGCAACGCCTCGCATATCAGCCATCAAAATACCGTCATTGGTTGAATTTAATATCGCCTCAAAACGATCACGGCCAGTTGTCACTTGTTGAAATAGGCGCGCATTCTCCAGAGCGACGCCGATTGTGGCGGCCATACGCATCAGGCGTTGACCATCTTCTTCTGTAAACAAGCCGTCAATCTTATTGAGCAACTCGATAACGCCGATCGTTCGGCCTTTCACAACGATAGGCACACACAATATAGCCCGCGTCTCGTAACCGACATATTCACTGATTTTGCGATAAAAGCGCGGATCATTCTGCGGATCATGCACAATCTCATAACGTTGCGTCTCTGCAACATATCCGACAATGCCCTGGCCATGCGGCACCCGAACGCCAGCAAGCTTCTCTTTGCCGGCCTCCAGGGTCATAACAAACTCCATATCACCGGTTGTATCGTCACGCATAAGCAGCGACCCGGCATCAACACGGAAATATTCGTTGAGTTTTTGAACCACCAGGTGATAGATTTCGTGGGTATCCAATGATGAAGTCACGGCCGCTGCAATATCGTTGAGCGTCTCCAGTTCTGCGCTACGCCGATTCGCTTCATCAGTGATACGAAAGGAGGTGATAGCGACAGCCAGTTGACCTGCCATCAAACGCGTGAGGGCCACATCGCCCGCAGTGAAGATGCGGATCTCATCGATTGAGCACAGTATGAGGACGCCTATCGCCTGATCATGGGCAATCAACGGCACCATCAATGCTGAGCGAATATGTTCAGACTCAATCAACGGTCTGAGCGCCGCAGGAATTTCTTCGCGTCCAAGATCGGCGATCTGGATTGATTGGCGTGTTTTGAGAACTCGGCGCAGATTCGGCATTTCTTCCAGGCTTGTGGCAGGAGGAAGTGATACTTGCGGCGGGTACGTGCTGACGATACGGCTGCTCTGACCATCAGAGCTGATCAGACTCACACCACACAACGGCACATCGAGCAAATGGGCGAATTCATTCAGCGCCAGCAACAGCAACTCATCAAGAGTTGCGGCTGTCTCGATAGCTGCTGTAATCTGCAGCAACGCATCAGTTCGTGGATCAACCAGAGAACCTTCAGCATTGCCTTTCGTATGTATCTGAGAAGAAGTTTGCGATATGGATGTGTTGCGACTCATAAGATCATCATATCATGAGAAGTGACGCCAATCAGAGATCGCTGCTGCATACTGAACAGGTTCAGAGTATGTATATCTGCTACGATTCGGGCAGATGTTGTTGATGACGTTTGAACGTTATTCTCTACAACGACAACAATCGAGAACTCGATAAACGCAGAGGGGAGCGATATTCAGAAGGTTCGTAGTTTCTCAACCCGCAGGAACAGCAGAATGCTATCGCAGAGCTATTGTTCGCCAGTGAACAAGATCGTGCTTTACTTAATCTCTACAATACTATAGGCCTGAACTTCATATACACGTACACTGCGCGTGGTACACACGGCATCGTCTGACCACACACATTGCAAGCCTGTTCCTGGAGCGCATATCTCGTAGGAACCACAAACGCTGAGTTCTATTGCTGGAGCAATAGAACACGCCACCGCCCTGATAGATATTAACCGCAAAGCTGATATAACACTATGAACGAGCGTTTCCTAAACTCTTTGCATACATCCCGATTACAGGAGGGATATGGTTGGCATAAAACACGTATATTATAGTATTTCGATCAGCGCGCCGCAAACTTTTTAAATAATTTGTCAGACAGCGAGCAGATGATGATACATACGCTCATGCTGGCTGACAATAAACGCCCAATCAAATCGAGTAGCCAGCTTGCTCGCATTCTTTCCTAGGCTTGCTCGCAAATCGGCATCCTGAGCCAGCCGACTTATCGCCGCTACGAGCGCAGCGCGATCATCAGCAGGGATCAATATCATATGCTCGCCATCGATCAGCCGCAGATCGGCAACGTCTGGCGCAGTCTGGTCAACGTCATAAGAACGCTGCATTGAGGAAGGCGTCGGTCTGGTTGTAATCACCGCGCATCCGTGGCTAAGGGCAGCGATAAGGCTGCCTCGCCGCAACGAAGCTCCATCGCGAAAAGGCAGCGCAACACAATCGCTCGCCAGCAGATGGGCCGATGCTATCGTTGCATCAATCTGACCGGTGCGAATGATCATATCACGCAACCCGGAGCGTTCTATCTGACCGGCAATTTCAACGGCATAGGCGCGGTCTTGCGGAGCAGTCGCCGCACCGCCAATGAGCAATAGACGTGCTGGCGCAGATGCATTGCCGTTATATTGTGCCAGTGCATCAAGCAGCCGATCGACGCCCTTATTCTCGGTCAGCAATCCAAAGTATGCCACCAGCAATTCATTGTCCGCCACGCCCAACTCCGCCCGCCATGCCCGTCGATCAAAATCTACCGGCGGATCAACCGGAATGTTCGATCCGATGGGAACGATAGTCGGATTAAGACGACGTATAAGCCAGGACCACGGCGCTCGCGCACTGGCAATACGAAGGTGTTCTGCATCGGCGTAGTTGGTCGTAATGATCGCATCAACATCGTGCGCCATTCGCAACGTCACCCAACGGCGCAGCGAACCGACTTTTGGAAAAAGGTATGGTTCAAGGGTGTCATGGAAAGTCACTGCTAATCGCAAACGGTCGGTGAGACGGCGCAACCACCAGGGAAGCAGATTTATCGCCGGATGCATCTGATACGCGCCAGTCTGGTATTGAATATGCAGCACATCAGGATGCAAACGATCTAAGGCGGCTATAATATCCGGCCAGCGTCTCCATCCCCACTTAGTACGAAAATCCATCTTCTCCCGATGTAACCGTTGCCGACCAATATCGAGCACAGACCAACGATTATTGAGGAACGTAATAACACTCACATCGTGGCCACACTCGCTCAATCTCCGCGCCAGTATGCGAGTGTAATCACCCACACCGCCTGGCGACGGCGGATACTCAGCGGACAGAAATGTAATATGCATAGCCCCGCAGCGTTTTTCTCCGGACGCAAGCCTAATTCTGACGACCCAGCAAGCTCTCCGCAATCTGTTGTATGCGGGCAAAGGCCGCCTGAGCATCAGGATCGCTCGCGACTCGCACTCGACTCAGCGCCTGCATTGCCGCGTCGTGATAACGCTCGGCCATTGTTTCGGTATATCCGCGGGCGTCAACCGATTCGAGAATTCCCAACACCCGCGACACGTCAGCGTCACCCACCTGATCCTGACAATAAATGCGTTCAAGGTCAGATCGCTTGTTGTCACCACGCTCGCCGCCAGGCGCAAGAACATGCAACGCATACACAATCGGCAAACTCACCTTGCGCCGATAAATGTCAGCGGCAAAGGGCTTGCCGGTCGTCTGGGCATCGCCCCAAACGCCAAGCACATCATCCTGAACCTGGAAGGCGAGCCCCAAATTTCTGCCAAAATCGGCCATTGCCTGGACGCTGACAGCATCGGCTCCGCCGGCCATTGCGCCCAACTCAGTCGTCGCTGCAATGAGCGCCGCAGTTTTGCAGCCGATCATCATAAGGTAATCTTCTTCCGTAATATCAAGATTGCCTTCAAAGCTCAAATCGAGAAACTGCCCACCGCAGATATTTAGAACTGTCCGATCGAAACGCCTGATGATATCCAGCGCCAGCGATGGTTCAACACCAGCATCGGACATGCGATGCAAGGCCAGGTGTGCAATGACAAACATGCCATCCCCTGCGTTAATACCATGTGCGAGACCCCATTGACGCCACACAGTCGTACGACCGCGTCGCGTATCGCTATTGTCCTCGATATCATCGTGGATCAGTGAAAAGTCGTGAATCAGCTGAATGCCAGCCGCGAGGGGGAGCGCCCGATCAATATCACCGCCGACAGCCTGGCACGCTAACAATGCAAACTGAGGACGAAGCAACTTGCCAGGGTCAAATTGGGCCGGACGAAGATCCGCATCACGCCATCCCAGATGATACTCCTGCATTGCATAAAAGGTCGCCAAGCGTCCTTCAACGACAGGAAAAGCGGCGCGCATCTCGGATTGAATGGTCGTAATGATATCTGATGTTGTCATAGGTTTTCTACGCAAAAAGCCTTACACTTCAACGTTAATATAGTACGACTGAGGATAGTAGAAACTGCTTCCTGACGCGCTATTCCGTAATCGTCGCGTCATGTTCTGTAATCGCCTAGTAATCAAAATCTATTGTCCCTTGTGTGGGCGCTTAGTACACTTCCGGGTGTGAAGGTGGAGAGTCGGGAAGCAAGCAGCGAACACGAATGAAGGAAGTGCTTCACCCTCCGCTACGTCATACATGCAACCTTCCGCCCGTAGCCTTTTTGAAAGGAGTCCGCTCATGCCGCTCAACATGCGTTTTCGTTTCAGCCCGACCAAAGACGGCCTCGTCAAAGTTCTCGGTCCCCTGGAAACCGAGATTATGCAATTGCTTTGGCAAGAAGAGCGCAGCACTGTTAAGAAAATTCATCGCAGACTGGCCCAGCAGCGTGAAATTGCCTACACAACGGTAATGACGACAATGAGCCGGCTCGCAGAAAAGGGTGTGCTTAGCCGTCATCGTGAAGGTCTAGCTTACGTATATACGCCGTCTATCACCGAAGAAGATTTCGTATCTCTGGTGGTACGTCAGGTTCTTGACGGGCTGATGGACGATTATAGCGATACGGCGATCGACTATATGATCGATTATCTGGCTCGCAATAATCCTGCTGAGCTGCACCGCCTACAGCAAGTTATTCAGGCCCGCACCGCCGCTTGAAGAGATCAAGGCGGTGAGAATGCGCGCTAACTGCATCGCCTCGCCCGGGCAGTTCAGTTAGTCTCGGCTCGTTGCCTACACATCCGCACCGACCTGACAGTTTTATTATTGCACGCTATTATATCATTGTATGATGGATGATCAGGCGGCAGTCGCCTGATCATCCATCACATCCTCTGGCTCTAACGACGCCAATCGCCCCCAAACATCATACGCTGATACGTGTGCAATCCGGATGCGCACACGGTTACCGACCGGAACGCTTCCCCACACGAAGACCTGTCCATCGATTTCGGGCGCATCGCGGAATGAACGTCCGATCGCAAGCGGACGACCATCATCGCTGCAACCTTGCGCTTCAATGAGCACGTCAAGCTCACGCTCCTGCCAAAAGCGGTTACGTTCTAACGAAATAGCCTGTTGAAAGCGCATAACCTCATGCCAACGCCGTTCAATCACTCGTGGCAATACCTGATCAGGCAACGCGGCGGCGGGCGTTTCCGGTTCTTGCGAGTAACGAAATGCCCCGACTCGATCGAATTGCACTTCAGCGAGAAAATCCAACAACGCGCGAAATTCTGCGGTTGTTTCGCCAGGAAACCCGACAATGAATGTCGAGCGCAGCGCTATATCGGGCATCGCCGCACGCAAGTCAGCAATAATCCGCTTCGTCCGTTCGCTATCAGGCGAACGCCGCATACGACGCAACGTATCGGGATGCGCATGTTGCAGCGGCATATCCAGGTAGTGACATATTTGCGGCCAGTTCGCCATTGTCTCGATCAGACGCGGAGTGACGCCGAGGGGATAAGCATACATCAAGCGAATCCAGACATCACGCGGAACAACCGCGCCGAGTGCGTCCAACAGCAGCGACAGGCCATCTTGCATTCCCAGATCGCGCCCATAGTCAGTGAGATGTTGCGCAACCAGGATAATCTCTCGCACGCCCTGCGCTGCCAACTCCTGGGCTTCTCCAAGGATAGCATCGACCGACTTCGAACGCATATGGCCTTTAAAAGCGGGGATAGTACAGAAGGCACACTGCAAATTGCAGCCATCGGAGATTTTCAGATAGGCCGACGGGCCAGAAGCGTTGCGGCGGATTGGAGCAGTACGCCAATCAGCATAACCACCTGCGACAGGTTGGAGGCCAAACGTTGTCGGCTGCAGATCGAGCAGCGGTATGCTGCGGCTCTCAGTTTTTTGCTCGCCATCTCGTGCTTGTACGGCCAGACCATCAACCAGATCGCCGATCCGCATCCATTGGCGTGTGCTGAGCGTTGCATTAACGCCTGGAATTTCCCGAACCAGGTCGGCGTGGCTCTCGGCCATACAACCAGCGGCAATGAGCAGTTGGCCCTCAGTTTTACACCGGCCCAACTCGCCCAAAACGCCTAACGTCTCCTCACGAGCAGCAGCAATAAAACTGCACGTATTAACAACCACTATGTCAGCATCTTCGGCACGCGCAACTGGAGCATATCCACGTCTCGCCAGAATACCGTCCATACCTTCGCTATCCACACTATTCTTTGGACAGCCAAGCGTGATGATGTGATACTTCATACTCATCGAGAGAGCAACCGCCCTGCTGACATCCAACGCACACGCACGAGCAATCAGCGATAATTCACGAATTGCAGCGGCGTCGGCACCTCATCAGCCTTCTCGCGCAGGAACTTGATCACCGCCTGCAAATCGTCTTTACTTTTGCTTCCCACCCGAAGCGCGTCACCTTGAATACGCGGCTGGATTTTAGGAAACTCGCTCCGGATCATTTTTTGAATCTTCTTTGCAAGTTCTGCGTCAATGCCTTTTCGCAGCTTGACGACTTGGCGTACGCGAGCCCCGCTCACATCTTCGACTACGTCGTAGTCAAAGATTTTGAGCGAAAGGCTACGGCGGACAGCTTTGCTCTCCAAAATATCGCGCGCACTGCTGAGATGCATTTCGCTGTCACTCGTAATTACCAGCTCGGTCGAACTAAGATCAAAGCTGGTATTGCTATCTTTGAGATCATAGCGCGCCTGAACCTCACGCCGAGCCTGATCGACAGCGTTGGTCATCTCTTGAAAGTCGAATTCGGAAACGATATCAAATGAGCTTTCGGCAGCCATAGACTTCCCATAGTGTGCTATGCAGCATATGCCATCCACTCGCATTCGTCTGGAATCATGGCGCACCACACAACACCTGGGCGTACGAAAGCCTCAGACCTCATAAGGAGATCATCCGCCAGCATACGCGATGCTTCTATTGGGGCGGCCAGATCCAATTCACCGGCTGGCCGGAAACCTGACCAAGCGAACCCTGACCCAACCCATTTACGCTCACGCGGACGACAGGGGGATTGCCAGCACGAATAGACACGCGACGCTGGGCCAGAAACACTTCTTTCTCACCTTCACGCATAATGCGCTCGTAGACAGTTGCCCCATCGCTTTCGATCCGCAACCATGATTCTCCCTCGCCGGGGGGTATGCTGACCTCCACGACAATCGGCGCTTCGGGAGTAGCGGTCGCGGTGGCAATAGGAACATCTGTCGCACCAACGCCAGCTATCAAGGCAGTGGATGTTGGCAGCGGCGAAGATTCGGTCGTAGGAGCGAAAGTAGAAGCAACTTCACTCGCAACAGGGGCGGCAACCGTCGTCGCCAGGGTACTGGTGATAGCTGGCGGTGCATTAGCAATCTCGCTGTCGCCGACACGCCCGAAAGCATTTAAGGTGACATACGACAAGCCGACTAATGCAACGGTTATAAAAAACACCACAAAGAAATTCGGCAGCACATAGGAACGCATTGGCGGCATATTTGTCGCTGGCACAATACGAATCTTATCGGATATATCACGTTCCTGCCGATAGAGTTCGATCAACTCTTCAGACGACAGATCAAGGTATTGAGCATAATTGCGTATAAACCCTCGCGTGACAACATCACTGGGGAGCCGATTATAGACGCCTTCCTCCAGAGCGATCAATGATTGCAGGAGAATTCGCGTGTCGGCCGCAACCTGGGCCAGAGACAATCCTCTGCTTTCACGGGCTTGACGGAATCGTTCACCAAGCTGACTCATATTACTGCTGACTTTGGGGTTATATCTTTTACACCGCTATCAGGTCAAATCTCGTGCGTTATTATACCATAGGGTAAGGAATGCTCATTCGCAGCACGGGCGTCGCACCGTCATCGACTCACCAATCTCTTAGACCAACAGCTATCCCGTCGGTTCGACTAACCATAACCGGATCAGCCGCTCATAGGCAACTCTAAATCTATAAAATACAAGCGCAAATACTGCAATTATGGGATCTTTGCCCAGAGTCAAAATACCGAAGCTCGCAGCAGATCGTCGTTGCATATAAGCAGGACGGCCATAATGATCGATCGCGTGATATGATGTCACCATCAAATTGTCAGCAACTCGTAATCAGATGTGACTGAGGAGCACAGCATGGACAATTTCCCAGAATACCGTGCGGGCAATCTCGATTGGCTCGCGATCTGGCAGGATATGTACGATCGAGAACGCGCTCAGGGCGAGGCTGCCACCGATCCGAATTTCGAACGGTCAGCCGACCAATGGGCGAGCCGCGCAACACATTTCGCCCGCATAAGCCACCGTGCATCGCAGCCCGACAGATTTATGCAGTGCATGCTTCCCCGCCTGCGCCCAACAGATACGGTTCTCGATATTGGCGCTGGTGCCGGGCGCTACGTGTCGATATTGGCGCGCAGCGTGGCGCACGTCATCGCGTTAGAGCCGTCGCCGGCGATGTGCAAGGAATTGGAGCGACACATCAGCGACGAGCAGATCGACAATGTTACGATTGTCGCTGATCGCTGGCCGACAAATGCGATTCCGCCGGTTGATGTCGCACTCTCGGCGCATGTAATCTACGCGGTACGTGATATCGGCCCATTTCTCCAGGCTATGAACGCCGTTGCGCAACGCCTATGTTTTCTCTTTCTCGGTATTGAGCACCCGGGTGCAATCATTGACGCCTTCTGGCAGCGCTTCCACGGCGAACCGCGCCGACGCCTTCCCGCAGCCCTGGAGGCGTTCAACGTTCTGCATCAACTCGGATTCTATGCTACGATGGAGTCGGTGTCGATGGGCGGACCGCCGCGCTATGCAAATAGCGAAGAAGCGCTGAATGATATTCGCCGCCGGCTCCGGCTCACGCCGGATGCAGCGCGTGACAATGCCATCATCGCGGCAATGAACGAGTCGACGATAGTCAATCCCGACGGAAGCGTCTCGATTTCAGGGCCGGACCGTCACGGCGGCGTCATATCCTGGGAAACGACAACCGCACAGAATGCGCAGACGCAGGAATAACGCATTAACACACATCTTAATACACGTACCTGCTGAGGAGGACGAGAGAACGATGGAACTTGGAATAGGATTAATCGTGTTGATCGTTTTTGGCGGCTTGCTCCTGCTCGGAGCGCTTGGCTGGGGTTTCATGCTCTTGCTCGTGCAACTCGGCGTGATTGTCAACGAAGCGCGCAAGCCGGCGTATAAGGATACCGGCAACTACTCACTCGATCAGGGCCGCGATGTGGCAAAGCACGAACATAGCAATGACTGATGATGCTACCAGACAATATGGGAGACACCGCATGGTGTCATTCTGAGCGCAGCGAAGAATCTCAGATTCTCACAACGCCGAGACCCTTCACGCTGCCTGCGGCGCCATTCA
>JANQID010000070.1 GCA_028282325.1 Chloroflexaceae bacterium
GGCTCAGCGCTTGCATCAGGCGGCGAATCACTCGTCGCCTGTTCTGGAGCAGCTTCAGTCAATCTTGCAGATTGCGCGGAGATCTCAGCACCCTTCCCCCGCCGTGCGCGCAGCACGACGAAAACCCGATGCATCGCGATGATCAGCACGCAACCCGCAGCCACAGACAATCCTGCAATCACGAACATCAGCAGCGTCGAGCGGGTGGGATTTGTGATCAGAATGCGCCGCTCTTCGCCGTTCGCCTCGCGCACGATAATCTCAGACGGAACAATGCGCAAACTGGCCCAACGAAAGCCGGACGTCGCGCCATCTATTGTTTGATACCCGCCCGTAACGTGAGCAATCGGTTGGATCACACGCCCTTCAACCGTAATCGGCTCGCCAGGCAGTTGGCGATCAATCTTCTGGATCGGCAATCGGTCAAGCACGCGTTGTAGCATACATCTCCCCTGTGCATTACTCGCCGCTGTCCACTGTAAATTGCGGCCCGGTCATATCAGCGAGACACGCCGACGGCGGCGCGGTCGTTGGATCGTTCAGAAACGTGAGCATAATCCTGCGGGCGCACGGATGATCGACGCTCACCCCGTGCCCCAAACCGGGGAAGGCAAAGAAATAGCTCTGGGTAAGATTGGCGGCGGTCGCTTCACCATAGCTCGGCGGCGTAATCGGATCATACTCGCCCGCGAGGATCAGCGTTGGAATATCACTGCGCACCGACTCGTTCTCACGCGGATCCGCCGCCGCAACGTCCCATTCGGTGCACAGATCGACGATATACTCATTGCCGATGACGCCAAGCTGACGCGGATAATCCGCATTCGCAGCGACCAACTCGGCGCGGGTGCTGAAGGCCACCTCTTCTCCACATTGCACCGAATAGTACATTCCAATACTCAAGAACTCCTCAAGAAACAGACTATATCCGGTTTCCTCGACAAACGTCTGATACTCTTCATCGCTATACGCCGCATAGATAAGCCAGGGCAAATCGGGAATGTAGTCGCTTTGGTACAACATCTCAAACGTCGTGCCGATGAAGGTCTCGCCATCAAGCAGCACGGCGTATGTACGCCCGGTCAGCGGATTAAACGCCGGCGCCGTGATCGGCGACTGCTCCAGCCGATCCACCGTCGCGTAGAACGCTTCCTCCAGGTTGGGATACGCTGCGGCGCATGCTGCATCGGCGGCGCACGCGTCAAACAATGTCGCAAAAGCACGCGCAGCGTTCGCCGGGAGATCGACCTGGCTGGCTTGCGGCGGGTAGGTCGAATCCAGCGTTACGCTGCGAATCCCTTCCGGGAAATCACGAATTGTGGTAAGCGCCAGGCGCGTGCCGTACGAGATGCCATACAGATTCCACTCGTCATAACCGAGCGCCACACGCAGGTCGGCCAGGTCGGCGGCATTTTCAGCGCTCGTGTAGGCCGCCAGGTTCACACCTTCGGCGCGTAAACGATTACGGCACGCCAGCGCGGCTTCGACTGAACGCTCCGAGACCTCATCACGGCCCAGATCGTCATCGAGAATATCATAGCCGAGCGCCGTCTCTTCAGGGCAATCCAACACAGGCTCCGACAATCCCGTACCGCGCTGATCAAAAATGATCACATCGCGCTCATCCAGCAAGTCAGCGAACCAGTCGTCGAAGACCAACGCCACGATCTCCAGGGGATTGCCCCCCGGCCCGCCTTCCAGGTATACAACCGGATCGGGCGCGGGGTTGGGATTGTTGCTTGGAAACACCGCAACATGCAGCCGGATCATTGGACTATCGGGATCGCTCCGATCTTCAGGCACATTCAGATAGCCGCATGAAACCTCGACGCCGGGCGGTTCAAAAAATTGGCACTCAGCCTCCACGAACGGCGCATCGATGACTTCGGGTGTCGCCTCGGCAGTCGCCGGCGACTCAGGCGATGCAGTCGGCTCAGGCGGCGGCGACGAGACCTCAGCCGTAGCCGTTGACTCGATCTGGGCTGCGGCAGTGGGCGGAATCGGCGTTGGTGAAGGATTCGTGGCAAATAACCCGCCGCAGCCGCTCAAAAGCAGGGCGACGAACAGAAGGACAATGAATGCGCCTCGCATATGGCTAGAACCTTACTGTATTCCAAAGGTCGGATAGCACCTCTAGTATACCGCATCTGGCGATGCAACGCAGACTGAGAGCGCCCCGAAGAGCTATTGATCGGCTTTAAGGCGTCACGGCTTCCAAGCCCAGGCGACGGATGTTCGTAAGCAACGGCAGGTGTGCTACAATAGACCCGCGCTCAATAACACTTATAATTACATCGAATGGGTATTCTCAATGGCCGAGATCGTTGTATTGCCAGTGAACTGGATTCCGCCTGTAAGAAGGGAAGGAGGAAACGGCATCGCCGCTGTCGTCAAAGGCAATGGCGCGTGACCGGATCACTATGAACAAGCAGACCATTCGCGACATTCAATGGCAGGGAAAGCGTGCTCTGGTGCGTGTAGATTTCAACGTACCGCTGGACAAGACCGGTGTCATCGGTGATGACACCCGTATCCGCGCTGCGTTACCAACGATTCGCTACCTGCTTGAGAACGGCGCCAGCGTTGTGTTGATGTCACACCTGGGTCGGCCCAAGAAAAAGGTTGTTGAGGAACTGCGCCTGCGACCGGTCGCCGAGCGACTATTCGAATTGCTCCCCGAAGCTACCGAAGTGCGCAAGACGGAAGTCACCACTGGCGCGGCAGCTGAGGCGGCAGTGGCCGATCTCAAGCCCGGTCAAGTTCTCTTGCTCGAAAATACGCGCTTCGACCCGCGCGAGGAATCCAACGATCCTAAGATGGCGCAGGAACTCGCCAAATTGGGCGATGTCTACGTCAATGACGCATTCGGCACCGCCCACCGCGCCCATGCTAGCACCGAGGGCGTGGCGCAGCATCTGCCCGCCGTGGCCGGTTTCCTGATGGAAGCCGAGCTCAACGCATTGTACGGCGCGCTGAACGATCCGCAACGCCCCTTCGTCACAATTATCGGCGGCGCGAAGATCAGCGACAAGATCAAAGTTATCGAGAACCTGTTGAGCCGCGTCAACGCCTTGCTGATCGGCGGCGGCATGGCCAACACCTTCCTGCTCGCACAAGGGTACAATCTGGGTGACTCGCTGATCGAGCCGGATAGCGTTGATGTCGCCCGCAGCCTGATCGAGAAAGCTAAAGCGGCGAATGTCAACTTGATGCTCCCAACCGATGCAGTGATCGCCGATGCGTTCAGCGCCGACGCGCAAACTCAGACGGTCGCGGTTGACGCCGTATCCGCCGGCTGGCGCGTGCTCGACATCGGCCCGGCGACAGTCGCCGCTTACAGTGCGGTGATCAAAGATGCGAAGACCGTGATCTGGAACGGCCCAATGGGCGTGTTCGAGATGGAACCCTTTGCTGTCGGCACCCGCGCCGTCGCCCAAGCACTGGCGGATGCGTCCGCCCAGGGCGCCGTCACGGTCATCGGCGGTGGCGACTCGGTCGCTGCGGTAGAACAGGCCGGCCTTTCAGATAAGATGAGCCACATCAGCACAGGCGGCGGGGCGTCGCTGGAATTGCTGGAAGGTCGCGAGCTGCCGGGCGTGGTCGCCCTCAACGACAAGTAGCAACGCGACGCTATCGGAATCGCATAGACAGAGAAGCTGACAGGGGGAGGACAGCGTTCCTCCCCCTTGATCCGCTTTTCCCCCAAATGAGGCGCACTCTTGACCGACTACTCACGGAAATGGTGGGCAATGGCCGCCATCGGCAGCGGCGTCCTGATGTCAACAATTGACGGTTCAATCGTCAACATCGCACTCAATACGCTAGTAAATGATTTTAATAGCAACCTCAACGTGGTCGAATGGGTGATGCTCGCCTATTTGCTCACGCTTACATGCCTACTTCTCCTGGCAGGACGTGTCGGGGATATGTTCGGCAAGCGGCGTGTATACATTATCGGCTTTGTCGTCTTCACTGTGGCGTCGGCGCTTTGCGGCCTCTCGCCAACTATTGGCGCGCTGATCGGCTTTCGTGTGGTGCAGGCCATCGGCGCAGCAATGATCCAGGCCATTGGGCCAGCCTTGCTGGTCGTGGCATTCCCCCCCAATGAGCGTGGCACAGCGCTCGGCGTTATCGGCTCGGTCGTGGCCGCCGGTATTTTGATTGGCCCTGCGCTGGGAGGTTTGCTGCTCAACTATGTCAGTTGGCAATCAATCTTCTATGTCAACATCCCGATCGGTCTGGGCGGGATCTGGCTATCACAAGCCTCGCTGCCAGCCGATCAGGCCAGCGCACAAAAACACCGCTTCGATGTGATAGGCGCGGCGTTTATGCTCGTCAGTCTGTTTTGTTTGCTCTTCGGCCTGACCGAGGGGCCGCTGGTGGGATGGGGCAATCCGTGGATCATCGGCCTGTTTGCCAGCGCGATCACTGTCGGCGGGCTGTTTATCTGGTGGGAACGTCGAACTGCTCAACCAATGCTCAATCTCAATATCTTCCGCCAGGCGGCTTTTTCGCTCAATCTGCTCGCCGGTTTTATCCTGTTCTGTTCGATTTCGTTTAATCTCTTGATGGCGCCGCTGCTACTTCAGTTAGTATATGAGCTGGACCTTCAAACCACCGGTTTTGTATTGATTAGCTTGCCTATCACGCTCTCGCTAGTATCGCCGATTAGCGGACGCCTCTCCGACCGCATCGGCGCGCGGCTGCTCACCATCAGCGGCCTCGTGACCATTATGCTCAGCTTCATCGCTATGAGCATTATCCTGAACGGAGCGCCGCTGATCTATATGATCGGTGCGCTGCTGCTGCTCGGAGCAGGCATCGGCCTGTTCCAAAGTCCGAATAATAGCGTCATTATGGGCAACGCTCCGGCTGAAGCGCTTGGCGTCGCTGGCGCACTACTCGCGGTTATGCGCACACTTGGTCAGACTGGCGGCATCGCTATTGCCGGAGCCATTCTGACCTCGCGGGTGGAGACAATCGCCGGCGAACACATTGAACCGTTGACAGCAGCGCCGCCGGACATCCTGAGCGCCGGCTTCAGCCAGACATTCCTCATCGCAGCAATCATCGCCTTGTTGGCAATCGCGCCCTCGCTGGCCGGCGGACGCGCCGGCGCACGCGCACGCGCCGCCGAGCCCAACCCACGCAACGCATAATGCTACGCCAGCATCTCGACTGCCAGTGCGACCGCCTCACCGCCGCCGATACAGAGCGACGCCATGCCGCGCTTGCCGCCGCGTTGTTTGAGCGCATACAGCAGCGTTACCAACACCCGCGCGCCGCTCGCTCCAATCGGGTGGCCCAGCGCGATCGCCCCGCCGTAGACATTGAGACGATCGGTATCGAGGCTCATCTCCTGCACATTTGCGACAATCTGCGCAGCGAAGGCCTCGTTAACTTCGAACAGATCGTAATCATCAACCGTCGTGCCGGTACGCTCCATCAAGCGGCGCATTGCAAACGGCGGTGCGGTGAAAACCTCCAGTGGCGGCACTGCGGCCTGCGCCGAACCGACAATCCGTGCGATCGGCGCCATTCCCAATGCAGCGGCGCGCGCCTCGCTCATCAACACCAGCGCCGCCGCACCGTCGGTAATGCCCGGTGCATTGCCGGCAGTCACGGTTCCGTTGCGATCAAAAGCCGGGCGCAACTTCGCCAGCGCCTCGATGGTCGTATCGCGGCGGGGTGACTCATCATGCTGCACGATCGTCGTCTTGCCCTTCGCGCCGGCAACTTCAACCGGAGCAATCTCCTGATCAAACCAGCCGTTATCCTGCGCCGCAAGCGCGCGCTGGTGCGAAAGCAACGCAAAAGCATCTTGCTGCTCGCGGGTAACGTTAAAGGCACGAGCGATCCACTCGGCGGAATTGCCCATATGATGATGCTCAAACGCGCACCAGATCCCATCGTGAATCGTCGCATCGATAATCTCGCCATTGCCAAGCCGATAACCTGATCGTGCCTGCGGCAATACATACGGGCCACAGTTCATACTCTCCATACCGCCGGCAACGATGACATCGGCTTCGCAAGATCGAATCAGTGTCGCACCGATCATAACCGCTTTCAGGCCGCTGCCGCAAACCTTGTTGATTGCCGTTGTACTCACCGAGCTTGGCAAGCCGCCGTGGATCGCCGCTTGACGGGCCGGGGCCTGACCTAGACCGGCGCTCACCACATTGCCCATCAAACACTCATCAACTGCAACCTGTAGCGGATCAATTCCAGCTCGCTCAACAGCGGACCGAACGGCAGATGCGCCGAGATCGGTTGCTGCAACAGTCGCCAGCCCCCCGCCAAAACGCCCGATCGGTGTGCGCACCGCGCTAACGATAACCACATCGTTCATCGTCTGGTCCTTTCATTCATCACATCACTCAACCTATTGTGAACTCCACCAGATTACGACTGCTCTCTCATAATTCAATAATCATTCGAGCGCCGTGAGCACTTTGCAAATCAAGCCAACCCTGAGCGTGCTGCGACCGTAGCGTCAATGCAAAGACGCCCTCGCCGCGACGTTCCAGATAGGCCGCCGCCGCTTCGTCAACGGCGGGATCGACGAGCAGCAGGGTGGCGTCCCCAAGACCAAATTGCGACCCCGACGGCAATATGTTCGGCTCTATGCCCAGCAACTGCTGATATACCACAGCGCTCGCCTCACGATCACGCACGGCGACTTTCACCTGCGCAACGCCCGTCACGCCATTCGGATGGCGGCGTATATCCCCTTCGGGAACACGCAATGCACGCGGCGTGACATCGGCGCAAAGAAATGGCGCGCCGGGAAGCGCAGGAACCCCCAAATGCCAGCGAATCTTCTGATTATCGAGACGCAAACGCCCGCCTGGTATCGGCCCGCGCATCTCCAGACCGCGCTGCCGGGCGTTGGCCACTGCGGTTCCGATAGCTTCGGGCATCAGAGCGAAATCAACAAAGCCTTCGCCGGCGGCAACAAAACGCCACCATTGATGGTCGGGCATTTCGCATTTAAACGCAATGATTTCCAGATAAACGCCATCGTCAAACACAACCAGGGCATTATGCGTAGCGCCATCGGTATGATCCCCGCCTGGCGTCACCACAAAACCTAGCGCAGTATAATCAGCCATAGCCACAGCCAAGTCATACACCAGAATGACAATATGATCCAGTGCAAAACGCATAGCAGCATCCTTCGCTATTCAGAGATTATCCGCAAAGATGCTGCTATTGTACACTAACGTATCGAGAGCTACTGTGGAATATTTTGAGGAACACAAAAACGGTGAAGGGCAGACTTGTGGGTCTGCCCTTCACCATCGGTTCGCCCTCTCCAACCCATCCATCGCACGGCAGCACGATCGCTCGCCTGCTG
>JANQID010000076.1 GCA_028282325.1 Chloroflexaceae bacterium
CGGTCATTCTGAGCGGAGCGAAGAATCCCGGCTGTCGGGGACGCTGAGACCCTTCGCTCCGCTCAGGGTGACATGCGGCCTGTTCATTATCGTTTGGTATTATGAAGCGTTACAACCAGCTTATTGTCTGTACATTCGATGTCGAGCATACAATTGCGCCGGAGGTGATCGAAGCATTAATGAAGGTGGAGGAGTAAACATTGATTTCCGGCTTGCTTTCATCGCAAAATCGCCTGTTTGAACTGGCGCGTCCGACCCATCCGCGGGCGCCGCGTTTCGTCGCCGGCAAGCTCTATGCTGTCTTGGCAACGCTCTACGCCTTTCTCGTTCCGATCCTCGGCAGTCTACTTGTCGCCATTCCCATCGTGATCTTTTTTATCGCGCAGGGGAGGCCGCCCGGCCCAAATCCGCTGGCTCTGGGGTTCGGCGGCAGCATCGGGCTGACCATCTCGCTGCTGGTCGCGTTTATTCCGATCTATCTGTTGATCTGGCTCTGGCTGGTAATCTTCGAGCGCCGTCAACTGTGGACGATTGGAATGGAACAACGCAGCGCACTGATGAACTACCTGCGCGGCTGCGCGGTTGGACTGGTGATGTTCAGTGCGTCGGTAGGATTGTTCGCTGTTCCCGGCTATGTCGAGTTCGAGACCGGCGGCGCGCAACTGAGCGGCAGTGCGGCCCTCGGCGGGATCGTGATCGCCTTGATCGGCTGGATTGTGCAGGGCGCCGCCGAAGAGGCACTTGCCCGCGGCTTCATCTTGCCTATCGTCGGCGTGCGCTTCAGCCCGCTGGCGGGCGTTGCGATCTCCGCGCTGATTTTTATGGCGATCCATGCCTTTAACCCGAACCTGAGCTCGATCGCGCTGTTGAACCTGTTTCTCTTCGGCGTCTTCACTGCGCTCTACGCGCTCTACGAAGGCGGGTTGTGGGGCGTTTTCGCCATTCATAGCGTATGGAACTGGGCCCAGGGCAATCTCTTCGGCTTCGAGGTCAGCGGCCAGGGACTCAGATCGGCGACGCTGATCGATCTGCAAGAGACCGGGCCCAACTGGCTGACCGGGGGCGCGTTTGGCCCGGAGGGCGGGCTGGCAGTTACCGGCGTGTTGCTGATCAGTTCGGCATTGGTGTGGCTCGCACAGCACTCCCGGCAGACGAGGGCTTAATAACAGGGTGCGGGGTGCGTCATAGTTGATCTATTGGATCTGCGCGTTATAATAGAAGCTAGCAAAATACACCTCCACAATTGCGAGGTCGCTGCCATAGCGGCAAACATTGTCATTCACATATGCTCACGTTCTGTGTCTTTCCCCATAGCGATGGGTTATGTGCTAACATAGCTGTCTAAATACCGGCTATTCAATGGAGAAGCCGATGACTCAACAACCAACTATTCTCCTTATCGCTGAAACACCTCCGGTTTGCACCAACCTGGCAGAAAGGCTCACCCAGGACAGATATGATGTGATCGAAGCGTCGCCGGGCAATGGTTGCCTACATCTGGCTCGCGAGATAGGCCCGGACATCGTCTTGCTCAACGCAACGCCCGGCGATGCTGACAGTCTCGCGCTGTGCCAGGCGCTCAAGTCTGATTCGTGTACGCCTCCTCCGCTCTGCGCCCTGCTCTACGATGAATACCCTGACACTGCCGAGATCGCTGTGGCCGAACACGATGGCATTGTCGATACCTGGTTTGTGCGGCCGTTTGCCGACCAGGATTTGCTGGCACGTCTGCGCCTGCTCCTGCGTGTACAGAGTGCCGAATGCACCTGCGCAGCTCTGCGCTACGATATGGGCGAGCGCGTCAAGGAGCTGCGCTGTCTCTATCACGTTACCAACATTCTTCGCGAGGAGCCGAACCTCGCAACAATGTTCCAACACGTTGTCGACGCGCTACCCGCCGGCTGGCAGTATCCCGAAGTGACCTGTGCACGCATTCGCTACACCGGCGCCGAATACTGCACGACGCCGTTCGTCGCGACCCCGTGGCGGCTGGCGAGCGACATTGTTATCGACGGCGAGCAATGGGGCGCCGTCGAGGTGTTCTACACCGAGGAACGCCCCGAATTCGACGAGGGACCGTTCTTGCAGCAAGAGCGCGATATGATCAATGCCATCGCGCAACACCTTGAGGAAACGATTGAACATCACTATGACGTAAGGGCGCTGCGGCAAAGCGAGGAACGCTTTCGAACCTACTTCAACGCGTCGCTGATCGGCATGGCCTTCACCTCGCTCGAAAAGGGCTGGCTCGAAGTGAATGATCAGTTATGCGCGATACTGGGCTATCCGCGCGATGAGCTTATCGCGTTGACCTGGGCCGAGTTGACTTATCCCGACGACCTGGAGGCCGATGTCCACGAATTCGAGCGCCTGACCAAGGGCGAGATCGACGGTTGTACGCTCAACAAACGCTTTATTCGCAAGGATGGCGCGATCGTTTATGCCACGATCTGGGCCCGCGCCGTGCGTACGCCCGATGGCGCCATCGATTATTTTGTCGCTCAGGTGCAAGATATTACCGAACGCATCTATGCCGATCTGGAATATCGCTCGGTGTTGCAAACAACACCGGATGGCTTCTGGATCGTTGATGCCGACAACGGGCGTTTTCTTGAAGTCAACGACGCCTATTGCCGGATGATCGGCTATAGCCGCGCCGAGTTGCTGACGATGGGAATTCTCGATGCTGTTGAGCAACCGGAAGAGACGGCCGTCCACATCGCGAAGGTTGTTGCGCAGGGATTCGATCGCTTTGAAACGCGCCATCGCCGCAAGGATGGCCGGATTATCATTGTCGAGATCAGCGCGCGCTATGTCGCAAGTTATGGCGGGCGTTTTATGGTGTTTGTCCGCGACATCACCGAACACTCGCTGTGGGAAGCCGCGCTCCGCGAGAGCGAGGAACGTTTCCGCACCTATTTCCACGAGTCGCTGATGGGGATGGCGATCACGTCGCCTGAAAAAGGTTGGATTGAAGTCAACGAACAACTGTGCCGGTCGCTTGGCTACACACGCGATGAACTGCGTGCAACGACCTGGGCCGATTTGACCTATCCCGACGACCTGGAGGCTGATGTCCGCCAGTTCGAGCGCATGGTCGAGGGCGAGATCAACGGCTACAAGCTCGACAAACGCCTTGTGCGCAAAGATGGCTCAGTGATTCACACAATCTTCTCGGTGCGGGCCACACGCCATCCCGACGGTGCGCTGAAATATGTTCTAGCCCAATTGCAAGACATCACTGGTCGCATTCATGCCGAGCTTGAGTATCAATCGATCCTGCAAACAACCTCAGATGGCTTCTGTGTCGCCGATGCGAGCGATGGACGGCTGATCGAGGCGAACGGCGCGTTTTGTCGGATGTCGGGATATCATCGTGACGAGATATTGCAGATGCGCATTCCCGATATCGCCGTCGATAAAACCCCCGAAGCGATCCTGCAACAGATCGCCGATGTGTTGGAATACGGCAGCCGCCGATTTGAAAGCAGTTTGCGGCATAAAGATGGCCAGATTATCGCCATCGATGTGAGCGCCCAGTATGTCGCCAGCCGGGACGGCATCTTGACCATCTTCGTGCGCGACATCACCGACCGCAAGCGCGCCGAGCAGGATCTGCGCGAGAGCGAGGCGCGTTATCGCACGCTGCTCAACGCAATCCCCGACCGGGTCTTCCGCCACGATTCGTCCGGAGCGTTCGTCGATTACCATGCGCCGCGTGATGCGACGCTGGTGGCGCCGCCGGAGGCTTTTCTGGGCAAACACTATCGAGATGTGATGCCGCCCGCCATCACCGAGCCGTTCGACGCGGCAATCGAGAGTGCCCGCAACACCGGCAATATCGCCCGCTTCGAGTACGATCTGCCGATGGATGGCAAGATACATTCCTACGAGGCGCGGGTAGTCGCCGGCGGAGATGGCGATATTGTCTCGATCGTGCGCGACATCACCGACCGCAAGCGCGCCGAACAGGCTTTGCACGAACAGCATGAGCAGTTTCTGACCATCTTCGATGCGTTCCCAGAGTTCCTCTATGTTGTTGATCCGGCGACCGACGAAGTGCTGTTTGTCAATAAGGTGTTCGGCAATATGCTTAAGCGCAATCCGGTCGGCGGCAAATGCTATCGCGAGTTCCAACATTTCAACGCGCGCTGCGATTTCTGCACCAACGAGACTATCCTACGCACACGCCAGCCTTATACCTGGGAACACCACAACCCGATCCTGAACGTCGATCTGCTAATTACCGACCAGATTATCCGCTGGCCGGATGGGCGCGATGTGCGCTTTGAGTTGGCCATCGACATCACAGCCCGCAAACAGGCCGAGCGCGACTTGCGCCAATCGCAACAGATGCTCAAGTTGGTGATTGAAACGATCCCAACCTTTGTGTTCTGGAAGGATCGTAATTCTGTGTATCTCGGCAGCAATCAGAACTTCGCCCGGTTGGTCGGTTTAGCCGGGCCTGATGATGTGATCGGAAAGAATGATTTCGAGCTGCCCTACTATTCGGAACAGATCGAGGAGTTTCGGGCCAACGACCGGCGCATTATGGAGGAGGGGCAGACCGAACAAGGCCTGATCGAGTCGGCGCAACTGCCCGACGGTCGCGAGATCTGGGTGGAGATCAGCAAGGCTCCGCTGCGCGATGTGGACGGTACGGTGATCGGCGTTCTCGGCATTTTCAACGACATCACCGACCGCAAGTATTCCGAAGACGAGCGTGAACGTTTGACGAAGGAATTGGCCCGCAAGAACGATGAACTCGAACAGGTCGTCTATGTCGCCTCGCACGATTTGCGTTCGCCGCTCGTGAATGTGCAAGGCTTTAGCAAAGAGCTTCAGGCGTCGTTGAGCGATCTTGCCGCCGAGCTTGATTCGGCGCCTATTCCTGACGAAATTCGTGCGCGGCTGGCGTTTACGCTCGAAGATGATATTCCCGAATCGCTCAACTACATTCTGACCAGTACTGAGAAAATGGATACGTTGCTCAGGGGTTTGCTACGGCTTTCACGCCTGGGCCGCGCAGCGCTGAGCATTGAACCGCTCGATATGGATCGGCTGATTGCCGAGACGATAAGCGCGTTTGACTTCCAGATTAAACAGGCCGGTGTGCAGATCACGGTCGCGCCGTTGCCACGATGTATGGGCGACGCCACCCAGATCGGCCAGTTGTTCGCCAATCTGATTAGCAATGCGTTAAAATACCCCGATCCGGCGCGCCCCGGCGTTGTCGCCATCTCCGGTCATACTGCGGACGTGATGGCGGTATATTGTGTGGAAGACAATGGTCTGGGCATTGCACCCGAACATCAATCCAAGATTTTTGAACTCTATCATCGCTTGAACCCCGACCAGACCGAAGGTGAGGGGCTTGGACTGACCATTGTACGAACGATCCTCGATCGTCACAGTGGCTGGATCTGGGTCGAATCGGAACCAGGGGAGGGGAGTCGTTTTTTTGTTAGCTTGCCGGAGGTGTTATGGAACGTAAAAGGAACGCTGCCAAAATGAGGAAAGAAGTGATAGTGCTCATCGCAGAAGATGATGAGGGCCACGCCGCCCTGATCACCAGGAACTTGAAACGCGCCGGGTTGCACAACGACGTTTCGGTATTTAAGGACGGCCAGGAAGTTCTCGATTTTCTGTTCTTTGGCGGCCCCGGGCCGCATCGTATAAAAGGCCAGTCTTATTTGCTGTTGCTGGACATTCGTATGCCGAAGGTGGATGGAGTTGAGGTTCTGCGTCAAATTAAAGCTGACCCGGAGCTGCGCAAGCTGCCGGTAACGATGATCACGACCACCGACGACCCGCGCGAGGTCGAACGCTGCCACGCTCTGGGATGCAGCAACTACGTCACCAAGCCGGTGGATTATGAAAAGTTTGTCGAGGCCGTTCGCCAACTGGGCTTGTTTCTATCAGTCGTGGAAGTACCGATGATCAACGGGATAACATAGAAAGCTTATCTTCAGAAGTCGGAAAAAAACAACCGAGCCAGCAAGCGCGACCAGGAGAACACTGATGAACAACATCGAAGCGCTACAGCACTATTTGCAAGATATGCCGGAAACGCGTTTCACACTGATCGTCGTTGAGGATGACCAGGGTCTGAATCGGCTTATCCAGAAGCGGTTGCAACGCCAGAGCTTCAATGTCGCCGGAGCATACACCGGCGCCGAGGGCATTCAACTGGCGCGTACTCTTCCCGACGCATTGCTCTTGATTGATTATACCCTGCCCGATATGACCGGCAAGGAAATTGTGCTCACGCTGAATCGCGATAAGCATATAACGCCGTTTATCGTGATTACCGGGCAGGGCGATGAACGCACCGCCGTGGAGATGATGAAGCTCGGTGCACGCGACTACCTGGTGAAAGATGCTAATTTCCTCGATCTCCTGCCGTCAGTCGTTCAGCAAATCACCGAGCAACTGGATACCGAGCGACGGTTGCAACAGGCTGAAAGCGCCTTGCGCGAGTCCGAATACCGGTTCAGCCTTTTATTCCAAAACGCGGCGGTCGGGATCAGTTTGGCTACGTTGGATGGGCGCCCATTGGCTGCGAATGAAGCTACTTTGCGCATGTCCGGCTATGAGCCGGAAGAGTTGAGCCAGATCAATCTGACCGACACCTATACGAATCCGGACGACCGTGTGCGGATTATCGATATGCTGCGCCGCGACGGTCGCGTGAATAACCAGGAAGTTCGTCTGAAGCGCAAAGATGGCACGCTCTACTGGGTCAATATGACGCTCGATACGCTGACATTCGAGGGCCAGGAGGCTATGCTTGTCACCTTCGAAGACATCACCGAGCGCAAGCGTTCGCAGGAACGTGTGAGCTACCTGAATGCCGTGCTGCGGGGCATTCGTCGCGTTAATCACCTAATCACGCAGGAAAGCGACCGTGATCGGCTGATCCAGGGCGCCTGCAACAGCTTGATCGAGCCATTCGGATATGCCAATGCCTGGATCGCCCGTATGGACCATGCTGGACAGATCATCACCGTGGCCAGCGCCGGCTTCAACGGCGCTTTCGTGCGGTTGGATCAGCGAATCCGGCAGGGTGCATCGCCAACATGCGTCCGACAGACGCTCGACGATACCGGCGTTGTGGTTATCCATGATCCGTCGGTAGACTGCCCGGATTGCTCGATTGTGTCCGCCTGTCGCAGAGAAGCTCGCCTATCAATCCGGCTGGCGCATGGTGATCGCATCTATGGCGTCATCGCGGTCGCGGTTGATGCAAGCTTCGTCGATGACGCGGAAGTGCAACGACTCTTCGCCGAAACCGCCCGCGATCTGGCCTCCGCGCTCTATAAGATCGACCTGGAAGAAGAACGCCAACGTACCGAAAACGAATTGCGCACCTCGCAAGAGCGTCTGATTACCGCGATGCGGGCCGGCAAGCTGGCCTGGTGGGAAATGGACGTAGCCAACGGGATAATGGTGAGCGATGATCAGAAGGCATTGATGCTCGGCTTCGAGCCTGACCATTTTGTCGGCGCTCACCACAGCGCGTTCACCGATTTGCTACACCCCGATGATTGTGAGCGGACGCTCCAGGCAATGCGCGATTATCTCCACGGCGTCGCCGATTCCTACGATGCTGAATATCGTATCAAGACCCAATCCGGCGCCTGGCGCTGGTTCCATGACTATGGCCAGATCACGCAGCGGGACGCCGACGGACGCCCGCTGCGCATCACCGGCGTTGTGGTTGATGTCACCGATCGCCAGGAGACTGCGCTCGCGCTGCAACGCACCCTC
This sequence comes from Chloroflexaceae bacterium, assembly GCA_028282325.1. GTDB lineage: Bacteria > Chloroflexota > Chloroflexia > Chloroflexales > Chloroflexaceae > JANQID01. The sequence continues at coordinate 7,771 of JANQID010000076.1, forward strand.
GACAAGCTCGAAGAGCGAGTCGCCGAACGCACCCGCGCGTTGAGCGACGCCAACGCCGAACTGGCCCGCGCCGCGCGGGTCAAAGACGAGTTTCTGGCGAATATGAGCCACGAATTGCGTACACCGTTGAGCGCCGTCCTCGGTATGACCGAGGTCCTCCGCGACGGCATTTATGGCCCGTTAAACGAGCGTCAGAACACTGCCCTCCAATCTATCGACGAAAGCGGTCAACATTTACTTGAACTGATCACCGACATTCTCGATGTGGCCAAGATCGACGCCGGTCGAACCGTGCTGGATTTCGCCGCCGTCAATGTGCAAGAGGTTGTGAATGCCAGTTTTCACCTGGTTATTCAGCAGGCACGCAAAAAGCAGTTGCACCTCCATTGCGAGTGTGATCCCGCTATCACCGCGCTCTATGCCGATGCACGCCGCCTGAAGCAGATTCTGGTAAACTTGCTCAGCAACGCGGTGAAGTTCACGCCGACAGAAGGACAGATCGGCCTGGAAGTTACAGGCGACGTTGAGCATAGCGCGGTGCGTTTTAGCGTCTGGGATACCGGCATCGGCATCGCTCCCGATCACCTTCAACATCTCTTCCAGCCGTTCTACCAGGTCGATAGCGGTCTGGCGCGCTCGTACGAAGGCACCGGCCTCGGTCTGTCGTTGGTCGTGCGCCTCGCCGAGATGCACGGCGGCAGCGTCGACGTGGAGAGTCAGGTCGGCGCCGGGAGCCGTTTCACGGTCATATTGCCCTGGCGCAAACCGATGACAAACTCGGAGAGCCCGTCGCACATAGCAGATACTGACACGGTTGCAGAAACGATCACCAACGTCGCCAACCATCCGCTCGTTTTGGTCGCCGAGGATAACGAAGCCGCGAGCACGCTGATTTGCGATTATCTGAATTCCAGAGGCTTTCGTATCGTGACGTCTCGCAATGGCGAGGATGCGCTGCGCCTTGCTGCAAAGATGCATCCAGCGTTAATTGTAATGGACATCCAGATGCCCCGCATAAATGGTCTGGAAGCGACACGACTCATTCGCGCCGACGCCAATATGGCGGATATTCCGATCATCGCGCTGTCAGCGCTGGCGATACCCGGTGATCGTGAGCGCTGCCTCGAAGCAGGTGCCAATGATTACATCGCCAAACCGGTCAGCCTCAAACGGCTGATGCAATCAATAACCGGTTTGCTTCAGCCCATAACAACAGAACGCCCACAAGTCCAGTAGAGCAATCACCAAGTGCGGGAGCTGCGCTCCTGCGCGCCTATTGCTCGACACAATCCTACTGTGTGGCACGGTTGATCGTGCACACTTGCGACACGTAAGAATCCGATCCTCCGTCTTCAATCTACATCGGCGGAGCATTCTGCGGGCGGATTGAAACACGCCCTCACCGGCAGGCACTATGAGCAACGACGTCCTCACACCTCAATTGCTGGCGCTCTACAACGAGATCGAACACCTGCAACAGTGCAACGCCAGACTGGCGGCGGAGAATGCAGCTTTGCGGGCACAAACGCCGACTGATACGGATCAGGCGGAACAGCCCGCGCCCCACCGGCTTGCCCAGACGATCATTCAGGCGATCATTGAAGCATTCGCTGCGAATACTGCGGTGATCGACGCTGACGGCGCGATCATCGCGGTCAACCGGGCATGGTGCGCATTTGCTGAAGAAAACCAACCGATTCAAGGGAATGTCAATGAAGGCGCCAACTACCTCGCGGTTGTGGATAAGGCCGTTGGCGAAGCATCCGAAGGCGCTGCGGAAGTGGCTAAAGGCATACGTGTCGTGCTGGCAGGCGAACAGGAACGATTCGAACTGGAATATCCTTGCCATATGCCGTGGGAAAAGCGTTGGTTTATTGCCCATATCGCCCGCTTTACAGTCGGCGATGAGGTATACGCCGTCGTTGCGCACGAAGATATCACAGCCCGCCGCCAGATTGAAGAGGCGATCAATGAGTTGATGGATCGCCTGAATCTGATTATGGAGCGTATGCCGATTGGCTGTGCGCTCACCGACGCGGATCTGCGCTTTATCTACTGGAATCCCGCCGCCGAGCAGATCTTCGGGTACACCGCCAAAGAGATGTTGGGCCAAACGCCCTACGCGACGATCTGGGCGCATCTAAGCCATCTTCATTCAGAGAGCATCCGCCAGCGACTGTCCGAGGGGACAATCCCGCCCCATGGCGCCGGCAGCGTGCAGGTCAAAGACGGTCGCACGATTATATGCGAGTGGCAAAACACTGTCCTGCGCGATTCACACGGGACATTTGTCGGCTTTCTGGGCATGGTGCAGGATGTGACGGAACGCGTACAATCCGAGCAGATGCGACAGGAATTGCTGGATCGCCTGAATCTGATTATGGAGCGCATGCCCATTGGTTGTATGACGCTGGACACAGATTTTCGGGTGACTTACTGGAATCCGGCTGCCGAGGCCATCTTTGGCTACTCCAACGCCGAGATGCTGGGCCAACAGCCTATGCACACATTGATCGCAGAAACGCAGTGGTCGAAACTGGATGTACTGATGCAATATCTAATGCACTATCCGAAAAACGAGTGCGGCGTGAATGAGAATGTGACGAAAGACGGGCGGATCATCACCTGCAACTGGCTGCATACGCCGCTTTATGATGCGGGCGGTGCGCTGATCGGTTTTCTGGCGATGGCCCAGGACATTACCGAACGCAAGGAGTCTGAGCGCAGACTTCAGCATGCCTTTGATGAGCTTGAGCAGCGCGTCGCCGAACGCACCCGCGAACTAAGCGCCGCTAACGCCGAATTGTCGCGCGTAATGCGGGTGAAAGACGAATTTCTGGCCAATATGAGCCACGAGCTGCGTACGCCGCTCAACGCCATATTGGGCTTCTCCGAAATGCTGTATGAGGGCGTTTATGGAGAACTAAACAGCGAGCAAGCGCAAAAGATTCGCACGGTCGAAGAGAGCGGGCGGCATCTGCTGCAACTCATCAACGATATTCTTGACCTCGCGAAGATCGGTTCAGGACATGCCCGACTGATTATCGAGACGGTGCATGTGCCGGAAGTCTGTGAGTCCAGCCTGCGACTAATCAAGCAGATGGCGCATAAGAAGAATTTAGCCGTGCTTCCAAACCTGAACCCGGCCATCACGACGATGCAGGCCGACGGCCGTCGGCTGAAGCAGATTATAATTAACCTGTTGAGCAATGCAGTCAAATTCACCCCCGAAGGCGGTCAGGTGGGGTTGGATGTCTCCAGCGAATCGGGATCCGGATTGATCCAATTTAGCGTCTGGGACACCGGCATTGGCATTGCGCCCGAACACCTGCAGAATCTTTTCCTCCCGTTTGTCCAGGTGGATAGCAGCCTGGCGCGTTCGCACGAAGGCGCAGGACTCGGCCTCAACCTGGTTGCGCAGTTGGCGGAAATGCACGGCGGCAGCGTCAGTGTGGAAAGCGCAGTTGGGCAGGGCAGCCGCTTCACCGTCGCGCTGCCCTGGGAGTCAGGATTGCCGGAGCATGTGCGGGCCGAAGCCGTCGCCTCCGCCGAAGAGTCGGTGACATCCGCCTCGGATTCGCGCCATGCACCGACGCGTGGTGAAGCGCCCTTGATCCTGATGGCTGAAGATAATGTGGACTCGCTGGAGATGTTGCTCGAATACCTGGAACTTCGCGGCTTCAGGGTTGTTGTTGCGCACAATGGCGAGGAGGCCATCCAATTAGCCGGTGAACGCCAACCAGCGATTATCCTGATGGACATCCAGATGCCGCGTGTTGATGGTCTGGAGGCGATCCGCCGCATTCGCGCCGATGCCGAATTAGCGTCCATTCCGATCATCGCGTTGACGGCGCTGGCAATGCCCGGCGACCGTGAGCGGTGTCTGGAGGCCGGAGCCAACGATTACCTCTGCAAACCTGTAAACCTCAAGCTGTTGATGGGGATGATCGACAACCTGTTGTGATCGCGTTGAAAAGACCGCCAATAGCTCCAGAGTTTTCGTACAGATACGAAATGCAGAGAGACGCCCCCATAGGGCGTCTCTCCTTTTCTGCCGCGCGGCAATTAGCCTGTCGGCCTGGCCGCAACTATCCTTCGATGGCCTTGAGGTCTTCGAGGATCGGCTCGGCAGCCTTGGTCAACTCGTCGTTGATCTCCGCAAAGACAGTGGCCGGCGCCTCGTTGTTCACGACGATGCGTTCCAGTCCCTTGCCGATGATCTGGTCGCCGTTGCGCACATAGACGCGAGCGGCGTCCTGAGCGCGGGTCTTCGGCAGCTGATCGACGGCGGTCTTGAAGTTCGGGTTCTCTTCGAAGAATTGAACCATCTCCGGCAACTGCTTGGCGCTGATGCGGGTCGGCATATAGCCGGTCTCGCGCGCCCAGAACCCGGCGTTCTCCGGGTTGGTGACATACGTGATGTACTGCATCGCCGCCAGCTTCTTCTCGTCGGGGATGCTGCTGGGAATCGCCAGGCCAGCGCCGCCGGTCGGGCAGCCGAAGTAGGTCTCTTCGGGCAGGAAGCCCACACCAACCTCGAAGGAGGCAGTTTCGCTGATGCTCCGGAGCCCGCCGGTCGAGGCCATCATTGATGCGGCCGTGCCGCCCAGGAACTCCTGGCTGATGTCGCTGGCCAGCAAAGCCCAGCCCAGCGAGTTGGCCGTGTCCTGGTAGAACTGGGCTCCGCGCAGGGTATTCTCGTCGGTCATAGTCATCGTGAAGTCGTCCAACGAGTACTGCCCGCCGAACTGCCAGGTAACACCCTGGAACAGCCAGGCTATATAGCTGGCGCTGTTCGGATGGACGAAGGCGGCGCGGGTCATCGTATCGCCTTCCTTCTGCACCAGTTGCGGCGCCCACTCTATGAACTCAGCCCAGTTGGCCGGCGCGCGGTCTTCCAAACCAGCTTCGGCCCAGATGTCTTTGTTGTAGTAGAAGAGCGGCGTGCTGCGGCCAAAGGGAATCCAATAGTTCACACCCTGGCGATTTCCCTCGTTGAGCAGCACCGGCTCGAAGTCGGTCAGATCCAGGCCAGTCTGGGCAGCCAGATCATCAAGCGGGCTGATTGCACCAGCGACATAGAAGGTGAACCACCAGACGTCCGAGAGCAGAACTACTTCGGGAATAGTGTCGGCCTGCAAACCGGCGGTGAACTTCTGCGCCGTATCCTCATAGCTGCCCTGGAACTGGTACTCAACGACAATCTCATCCTGGGAGCCGTTGAACTTCTCGACCAGCGCCGTCTCAGCTTCACCGAGACCGCCGCTGTACGATCCCCAGTAGGTCAGATTCACGGTCGAGCCGGTCTCGCTGACCACTGCCGGAGCGCTGGTCGGCTCCTGGGCAGCAGGCGCCGTGCCACAGGCCGCGAGAACCGCGGCGCCACCACCAACCGTCATCAGTTTGAGCATTTCGCGGCGCGTCATAAAACGCTGCGACATCCGGAGTCTCCTTTCTCATCGATTCCGTTGCAGGCACAGACGCTGCGCCTGCGTGATGAAATCTGTATGCACACGGGGTCTCCGCCCCGAAGCGCCAATTAGGAAGAAGGTGCTGTCATAGCATGCAAGGATTCATTACCCCTTGACTGCTCCGGCGGCAATGCCGTCGACGATATAGCGTTGAGCCCAGATAAATCCGATCATCACCGGCACAATCAGGAAGAGCGAGCCGGCCATCACCACCCCCCAGTTGACCAGTCCCTCCTGGTCACGCAGCCAGAAGATACCGATCGGGAGGGTCCGCATATCGGCTGTGTTCGTTACAATCAACGGCCAGAGAAAGTCATTCCATTTCGCAACGAGTGACAGGAGCGCCATTGTCACAATCGCCGGTTGGGCCATTGGCGCCACAACCGAGGTCATTGTCCGCAGGTGCCCGGCTCCATCGACGCGGGCGGCTTCGAGCACCTCGTACGGCAGCGCCTTGAACGCCTGGCGCAGCAGGAAGGTGCCGTAGGCGATTGCGGCGCCAGGCACGATAATGCCCTGGTAGGTGTTGATCCAGCCCAGGCGGGCGATCGTCAGGTAGTTGGGGATAATCGTGATCTCGACCGGGATCATCAGCGCCGAGAGCAAGATGATGAACACATAATTCTTGCCGGGAAAACGGACGAACGCCAGAGCATAGGCCGACATAATCGCCAGCGCCACCTCGGAAAGCGAACCTAGCGCTGTCACGATGATGCTATTGATGTAGTAACGCCCGAACGGCGCCGCATTCCAGGCATCGGGGAAATTCTGCCAGGTTGGCTCCAGCGGAAACCAGGTCGGTGGAACGCGATAGATTTCGTTGTACAGCTTAAATGAGCCAATGAGCGTCCAGTAGATCGGCAGTCCGATCACAATGACCACCCCGATCATCGCCAGATAGCCAAGCCAGCGCATTGCACGCGGGCGCGGGCGCGCATCGGCGCGGGGAGCCGGCCCAACAACTGTTTCGTACTCAAACTCGCGTGTAGTCATGAAAACTCAATATCCGTTTGATGTATCCGCCCGACGTGGAAGACTAGCCGTACGACACCTGGCGTTCGAGGTAGCGCAACTGGATCAGCGTCAATATGAACATGATCGTGAACAGCACCATCGCCACCACTCCAGCCTCGCCGGCATCGTAGCTGACGAAACCCAGCTCGTAGAGGAACAGGATCAAGGTGCTGGTCGCATTGACCGGTCCGCCGTTCGTCAGCACCTTGATGATGTCGAACGACTGAAAGCTGGTCAGAATGCTCGTGACCGAGAGGAAAAAGGCGACCGGCGAAAGCCCCGGCAGCGTCACGTTCCAGAACTGAGCCCAGGCGCCGGCCCCATCAACCCTGGCCGCTTCGTAAAGGTCGCGCGGAATGCCCTGCAAGCCGGCCAGGTAGATCACGACCGCATAGCCGATGTTCTTCCAGATATAGACGATAATTACTGCCGGCATAGCCCAGAACGGATCAACCAGCCAGTCCGGCGAATTCAGGCCGACCCAGCCTAGGATCTGGTCGAGCAAGCCATAGCGCGGATCGAAAATGTAGCTCCAGACCACCGCGACAACCGCGCCCGACATAACCACGGGCGAGAAGACGATTGCCCGCGCCCCATCGCGAAAACGCAGCGGCTGGTTGATCAACAGGGCAAGTAACAGGCCGAGCAGCAGCGTGCCGCCCACCGTTGCAACCGTGAAGACCAGCGTATTGCCCATGATTTCCCAGAACTTAGCGTCGGTGAAGGTGTCGATATAGTTATTGAACCAGACCCATGGTTTCGTCGGACGCAAGAAATTCCATCTGACGAAACTGAGGTAGAAGTTGTATATCAGCGGCCAGTAGGTGAAAATACTGAACAGCGCCAGATTCGGCCCGACTAACAAGCCGAAGAGCAGCCATTCGCGGTGTTTACGCTTGGTCCAGGGAAAGGAAATCGCACGCGATGTCATATCAAATATGCGTCCCAACATAATAATATAGATACCTGCACGACCGGGACGCAACGGCGCGCTCTTCCCCAAATAATTGCAGCCTGGCTTTGGAGATGGCAAGATTGATAATTCAGCGCATATGATAGACGAAACGTTTTAACTGCTGAATATGGTTTGATTAATCAATCGTTAAAAATGTGTTAGCCGTCGTGCCTGCGCGCTCTGGCTGCTCGATTGGCAGGAGCGCTGCATACGTCGCTTCTCCGGTGGTATAATCTGACCGGAATCTGGGTCGGTATTGTGGAGATGGACGTCCTGCGTGAAGATTCCCTCAGTTACATCGATAGTGGCGTTGCTGGTTGTCTGCATGCTGGCCATGCCACCCGGTCGCGCCTTCCCGGTTGCCGCTGCCGGCGAATATGCTGAAACGCCGATCCGCGAGCTGACGTTGGGCGTTTCGGCCCAGGGACGCCCGATCACCGCCGTCCAGATCGGCGTCGGGTCGCGCAAGCTGGTGATTGTCGGCGATACCCACGGCGGCCCCGAAGCGAATACCCACGAATTGACCGTGCAATTAATCGAACACTTCCGCGCCAACGCCGACCAAGTTCCGCCGCCGACGCGTCTCTACCTGATCCCGACGATCAACCCCGATGGGCTGGCCCTGGATACGCGTTTTGACGCGGCCGGCGTAGACTTGAATCGCAATATGAACACCAACCACGACGCCTGCCCGGAGAACGACTGGTCACCAACGGTATTTGGCGCGTATGGCATCGTTTCCGACACCGGCGGCCCGTTCCCCGATTCGCAGCACGAGACGCGCCTGATCCGCGACTTCCTGCTCGACGCATCGGGGGCGATTTTCCTGCATAGCAATGCGGGGCTGGTCTTTCCGGCTTTCTGTGAGCACGCGCCCTCGATTGCGCTGGCCCAGGCGTATGCTGAAGCGTCGGGGTATGCGTACAGCCGAACGTGGGAGGCGTACAAGATCACAGGAGGTATGCACGATTGGGCCGGGAGCATGGGTATTGCGGCAATTACCCCGGAGCTAATCTCCGGCGTTGATAGCGAGTTTCCGCAGAATCTGGCCGGAGTGCAAGCGGTGCTGGAGCAGGCCGCTGTCCTGCTGCCGTTGCCGGAAGATCAGATCGCCGCCGATATTCGCGTACCGGCGGTGATCTGGCGCTATTGGAAATCGCACGGCGGCGAAGACATGTTCGGGTTGCCGTTGGAGACGGCCCGTCGCACGGAGCACGGACTGGTACAGACCTTTACGCGCGCGCGGCTGGAACTCGACGAGGATCGCGCCGATACGCCGTTTCTGGTGCAACCAGCCCCGCTTGGCACGCAGAGCGCGGCAGCGCGCAGCTATGGCGGCGATGATGCGGCGTTTGCGCCGGTTGCGCCCGACGCCGCGCCGGTCTTCTTTCCGGAGACCGGACACAGCCTGCGCGAGGCGTTTCTGACCTACTGGCAACGCCAGAGCGGCCTCGCCGATATTGGGTATCCGCTTTCGGAGGAATTCGAGGCAACCACCGTCGATGGACGGCGGCGGATCGTTCAATACTTCGAGCGGACGATACTGGCCTACTATCCGGAAGATGACAGCGTGCGCCCGGAGCCGCTCGGCTGGCGGCAACTGCAACTCGAAGGCGTTGCGGCCCCGTGGATGGCCGCTCAGGTGCGTTAATGCCGCATACATAGAAATCGTAAATCTAAAGTCTGCAATCTCAAATGGTATTACGCGTTGACCCGCTCGATATATATACCGGTGCGGGTGTCGATCTTTAGCACATCGCCCTCGTTGACAAAGCCGGGGACGGAAACCACCGCGCCGGTTTCCAACGTGGCCGGTTTGTTCACCGATGTCGCCGTGTCGCCGCGCACCGCTGTCGTCGTCTCGGTGACGGCAAGATTGACGAAGATCGGCAACTCTACGCCAATCAATTCATTCTTCTCGTCATCAAACAGCAAATCGGCGTTCTCATTTTCCTTGAGGAATTGCGCGCCCTCGCCGATCTGCGCTTCGGTAACGGCCATCTGGTCGAAGGTCTCGGTATCCATAAAGATGAAGTCGTTGCCGTCGCGATAGAGAAATTGCATTGTGCGGCGCTCAATGCGCACAATGTCGATGTCTGAACCGGCGCGCACACGATCTTCAATCACCTTGCCGGTCGTCTTGCTTTTCAGCTTCATACGCACGAACGCGCGCCAGTTGCCAGGGCTGACATGCTGAAATTCGACAACCTGGTACAGGTCGTTGTTATAGCGAATAACCATTCCGTTCCGCAGGTCCGAGGTCGTCCCAGACGCCATGCACACTCCTCCTACACGCTGATAGAGCAATCCTCTACCGATGTATACATACCGCACAGGATTGCTCTATATATTGTTTTATAAAACTTGTCGCATCTGTATATAACCGCGCCAGTGTAACACGAACAAGCGATCACCGCAAAACCAGATTGACATAATAAACCCTTCCGAAGTGCGGCAGCCTTGCTTCCACTATGCGAAGCGTTGGCGAATCCAGCGCACCAGCGCCCGCACCCGGCGGTCGGCCCGGAGGAGTGCCCCGCCGGCAAGCATCAGCGGAATCGCCGGCCACAACGAGAGTAACGAACCATAGCGGAATCCCGGCAAGTTAGCCGTTAGCCAGAAGCAAAACGCGCCCGCATACCCCGCAACCCCGGCCCGAATGCCGATGAGCAACGCCAGGGTGATCAGCGCCAGCGGCAGCCCGGCGGTCTGGCTGGGGATCGTACCGAACATGAGCGGCAGGCCGACCAGCGCGACGCCGGCCAGCGCCAATCCCATCGCCAGTGCGCTGCGCCAGCCGGCCGGCGGCTCGAAATCGACTTCGTTGGGCAACGGCGCGGGTGATGGCGGCAAGAGCGCGTCGAGGTCGGCGGGCAAGCGCGCGGCCGGCGCATCCTCCGAGAACGCAGCCAGCGCGATGTCGTCGTTGTTATTCGCTGCGAGCAGGCTGTCGAGCGCCGGGCATTGTGCGCACAACGCGTCGCGGATGTCGGCAGGGAATGCGTGAACCGGAGTCTCGGCGGCGCTGTTCGCCGGGAGGCGTTGAGCCAGATCGGCGGGCAATTTGCAGCAATCAAGCGCGAATGCAACGCAAAGCAAATGGTAGACCCGCCCGCCGCGCTGCGGATCGATCAGCAAGGCATCGCGGAGCGGCATCTCCCCCAGGGCGCGTCGCACCCAATCGTGGGTCAACACCGTCAACTCGTCGATGTCGGCGCTGCTCAACGTCGCGTTAAATTGCTCGGCACGCAAAGCGTCAAACAACCGGTGGGCAGTCCAATCGCGCACCAGTTCGGTCGTCTGGCGGCGGTTATACAGAAGCGCTATGCTCATACGCACCCCACCTACCTATGAGTTCAAGCCAATGATTCTGATTGCTAGGCGTCGTTCAGTGCTGCGATCAATCGCGTGAGATCATCAAACACTGCGTCGGGCTGGCGCGGACTGCCGGTCAGATGTTCGCGGGTCGAGACGCCGGTTAACACCAGCGCGCCGTACATACCTGCCGCGTGCGCCCCGGCGACATCGGTGTCCAGCCGGTCGCCGATAACCAGGGTCGTCTCCGGCGTGCCGTTGATCAACTCCATCGCCACGCGAAACATCGTCGGCTGTGGCTTGCCGACAATGAACGGCTCGACATCGGCGGCAGCCTGGAGCGCGGCGGTGATTGCGCCGGAGCCGGGCGTCAGCCCTTCTTCCGAGGGGAACGAGCGATCCGGGTTGGTGACGATGTAGCGCGCCCCGGCGCGAATGCCCAGGCACGCGATACGCAATTTGGCGTAGGTCAATTCAAAGTCGGCGCTCTGAACAACCAGATCGGGACGTTGCTCGGTGTACACGAAATGGCCGTCGCCGAAGAGCGCATAATGCAAGCCATCCATACCGACAACGTAGGCCGTCGTTCCGCGCGGGTAGTTGGCGCGCAGATAGTGGCCGGTCACCATCGCCGAGGTTATCACGTGTGTAGCGGGTATGGACAAGCCCATCGCCGCGAGCTTCTTGCCATACTGCTCCTGGGTTTTGGTTGCGTTGTTGGTAATGCAAGCGTAGGATATCCCACGTTGATCGAGCAACTCAATAATTTCGCGGACGCCGGGGAGTATCTGTTTTCCGCGATAGAGAACGCCGTCCATATCGAAGAGGAACGCGCGGATGCGGGCAAGATCTAGCATAACATCGCCTCACATACGCTCGGGCACATTGATGCCGAGCAAGGACAATCCATTCTTCAAAGCCTGAGCTGTCGCGGTGACAAGGGCCAGACGTGCACTGCGTAATGCAGATGTCTCGGCCTTGAGCACCGGGCATTGCTCAAAGAAGATGCCAAACTCACGCGCGGTGGCGTAGCACCAGTCCGCGATCACGAACGGAGCATAGCGCGCCCCGGCCTCGCGTACAGTGTCCGGCAAACGGGCCAGGTATTTGATCAACTGCTGCTCGCTAGCGTGCAACAGCAAGGTGCAATCGACGGTTGTGAAATCGTCAAGCGGCCCCTCGGTTGCGGCCCGCCGCAGAATCGAGCGGCAGCGCGCATAGGAATATTGCAGATAGGTTGCGCTGTTGCCTTCAGTCGCCAGCATACGACCCCAGTCGAGCGTGATGTTTCGCCGCGGATCCTGGTAGAGGTCGTTGTAGACCACCGCGCCAATGCCCACCGCCTCGGCGACGGCAGCTTTTTCGGCGTCAGACAAGTCGGGGTTCTTGTTTTCAACGACCTCGCGCGCCCGACGCACTGCCTCGTCGAGCAATGCTTCCAGATACACCATATTGCCCTTGCGCGTCGAAAGCGCGTTGCCGTGGGCGTCAAACACTGTTCCAAATGGGACGTGGACAAGTTCAATATCATGCGCATAGCCCATGGCGCGCACCAACGCAAACAACTGCCGGAAATGCAATTCCTGGCGCGCATCGACCACGTAGATTATACGCACGGGATCGAACTCGCGGATGCGAAATTCGATCGTGGCGACATCACGGGTGATATAGAGCGTGCCGCCGTCGCTGCGCTGCAATAGAAAGGTCGGCAGATTCGGGCCTGCCTCCTCAACGACCGCCGCGCCGCCTTCATCGCGATAGGCGGCCTTGTTGTCGATAGCTTCCTGAATGACAGCGGGCAGCATATGCTCGTAGAAGCTCTCGCCATAGGCGTGATCGAACTGCACCCCCAGCCGGTCATAGTTGCGCTGGTTGGCGCGCAGGGTGGCATCGACGCACCACTGCCACAACTCGCGCGCCTGCGGATCGCCCTGTTCGAGCAGCAACGACCAGCGTCGGGCCTCTTCGTCCAGTTCGGGGTTCTCCTTGATTTCCTCGTTGTAGCGGGCGTAGATGGCCTCAAGCTGGGCCAGTTCGGTTTCGCTGTCGCCGTCGGGCTTGCCGTAGCGCATAATAGCGGCGATAATCGCGCCGAACTGCTTGCCCCAGTCGCCGAGGTGGTTGTCGCCGATCACGCGGTAGCCCAGCGCGCGGAAGATGTGAACCAGCGTCTGGCCGATGATCGTGCTGCGGATGTGGCCGACGTGCATGCGCTTGGCGACGTTGGGCGCGGAGTAATCGACCACAATCGTTTGCTGCTCGTCCTGATCGTCATGGCCGTATGCGTCGCCGCGCGCGTGAATCTCGTCCAGCACGGCGCTGGCGAAGCGCTGCGGGTGAATGCTGAAGTTCAGGAACGGCCCTGTCGCCGTAACAGCGCCGATCAACGAATCGGCGGGCAACCGGAGCGACGTAGCCAGTTGTTGGGCCAGCTGCAGCGGGGCGACGCCGAGCGCCTTCGCGGCGCGGAAGGCTGGAAAAGCCAGGTCGGCCGGAATATTGGGCTTGGGGGTTTGCGTCTCAACCAGGTCGGCGGGAACTTTTTCCGTCGCACGGATCGCAGTCGCTACTTCGGCGACGAAACGATCAAGAGCATAATCCATCGCAACACACCTTGTGTTTTCTAGTGCTCGCAGCTCGGCGACTACGCGGCATTCCTGCAACCACAGCGGCGGACGTGCAAAACCCCGCGCGTTCCGGCTTCAGGGCGCTTCGAGAAATCGCCTCAAGTATATGTCGAGTGCGCTGTGGATGCAAGCCGGGTGGGGCGGGTTTATTTGGGCGAGAGCGTAGTTGTCGCGCTCTGGCGGGCGTCGTGCGGGAGCATGCTCCCTGTGCCCGCAGCTTTTCACTTGCCCCGGTTGCAATGAAAAGTTGCCCCGGTGAAACGGCTGTGGCGTCAAGCACCGTGAGCCGCGCTACACCCAATCCCTGATTTGGAACGCAGAGTCAAAAGGGTTCACAAAGCGCACACCATCGAGGGTGGCGCCCACATTGAAATCCTCACTGAGGATGACTGGGATCTGGTTCAGGCGGGCAGCTGCCCAGATCTGCGCATCCCAGAAGCTGATCTGATAGTCGCGCACACCTCGGGCGGCCTCAAGCACGATCAGGCTCGTCAGATCATAGACTATCCAGGCGCGCAGATAGTTCTCGATCCGCACATAGGCATCGGCGGGGCTCAGCGGGGCAGCCAGCTTGCGTGTAATGACAACAAAAAACTCGGCGAGCACCTGAGTGGTGATCGCGCCGGCGCCACTCAGCACAAGCTGCTGGAGCACATCGAGCGCCTGCTGCTGCTTCAGCCCTGCCGCACGGTCGTAGGCATAGACGAGCACATTCGTATCGGCGAGAACCCTAGCGCTCATAGATATCCTCGCGGCGCCAACGCCGCGCTCCCTCAACAGATCCCTGAGCGATGAGCCCGGCGATATAGGCGTGCTCCGCCTCCCATGCGCGCAGATCGCGGCGGCTGGGCTGCCCGCCTAGAATGTGGCGGTCAATCGCCTGGCGGATCAGATCGGCCTCGGTCACGCCGCTCGTGCGCGATAGCTGCTTCAGTAGCGTCTCCTGGTCAGGCTCAAGGTAGATCTGTTTGCGAATTTTGGTCGCCATCGCAATCCTCCTGATATATACATTACATTATACATCATCAATACCTCGATTGCGAGGTGCTGCCGACGATTGGGATAGGCTCTTATAACAATCGGAAGCGGGATTTCGATCACGTCGCCCTGCACGGCTGCCTGCAGGTGCAGATCTTTGACGATGCAGTCACTGGGGTCAGGGTTCCGGGTGGCCACGCTGCAGTTTGGCATATGCCCGGTGACGCTCGCTCCTGGATCGACCTGATCCGCGCTGCGCGGATCGCGCCAGCACCCACAACATATGCTCCCGCCCTCCCGTAATCATTCAACGACTCGAAGCCGAGATGCGCATCAAGAGGCCGATGATCAGAAAGTTGATCAGCACCGATGAGCCGCCGTAGGAAATGAACGGCAGAGTGATGCCGGTCAACGGGATCAATCGCAAGTTGCCGCCGATGATGATCAGGGTCTGCACGGCGAGGATCGTGGTCAACCCGATTGCCAGCAATTGCTCGAACCCGCGGAAGCGCCCCGGCACCGCCAGCGCGATGGAGTAGCCCCGGAAAATCAGGAGGATATAGGCCGCCAGCAGCCCCAGCGTTCCTGCCAGGCCCAGCTCTTCGCCGATCGCGGTGAAGGCGAAATCGGTGTGAATGGCCGGCACAATCGCCGGGATGCCGCGCCCTAGCCCGACGCCAAAGACGCCGCCCGACGCTAGAGCATAGATCGCCTGCACGATCTGATAGCCTGTGCCCTGCGCCGTAGCCCAGGGATCGAGCCAGACATCGACGCGCAATTTGACCACCGGCACCACCTGATAGAGTGCGATGGCGCCGAGGGCGAACGCCAACATCCCCGCCAGCACATACGCTGTGCGGTCGGTCGCTACGTAGAGCATCGCCAGGAAAACGCCGAAGAGCAACAGCGCGGCACCCAGATCGCGTTGAAAGACGATTGTGCCCATCGCGATGCCCCACATGCCGATGATCGGCACGAGATAGGGCAGCGGCGGCAGGCGCAGCGGCCCCAGACGATAGCCGGCTTGCACCACTTCGCGGTGCTCATTAAGGTACGACGCCATAAAGATGACCAGAATGATCTTGAGCAACTCCGAGGGCTGAAACAGGAACAGACCGAAATTAAACCAAACCTTCACCCCGCTGCCGTTGGGATCGCTGCCAAAAAAGAAGGTCGCCAGCACCAATCCGAGTCCCAGCGTCAGCCAGACATACCGGTGATGGTCAAGCCAATCCATCAGCGAGGTGCGTTGGAGGCGAATGAAGAGCGTGTCCCAGGGTATCAGCACAATCGCCGCGAGCACGCAGACGCCGAGCGTCACCCAGAGGGACTGTTTCGCGGCCACCTCGGCGTAGATGTCGTCGTAGAGCGCGGTGAGGCTAGGTTGCAGCCGGGCGTTGAGCAACAACCCCAGACCGGCGAGCAGCGCGACCAGCGGCAGGAGGATCTGGTCGGCATTCGGACTGCGCCAGCTCAGCGCCAGCGACATAGCAATGAACAGCAGCAACGGCAGCGTTGACGGCCAGAGGATGCCGAGCAGGCCGGGCACGGTGGCGACAAACTCGCTCTGGCGCGTAGCAAACGCCGCCAGCAAATACCCGGCGGCGAAAAACAGCAGCACCGTGATCATCAAACGAAACTCGATGGCGCGGAACTGGCGCAGGCGTTGCACGAACATAACGCGATCACTCCGGCAGCAGCTATCTGATCGAGGGATTATCTAAAGATAACACAACCTTCTGGAGTGCGAGAGTATGGCTCTCGCACTTCCATCGACACATCAATCATCCAACTCTTCCTTTTTATTGGCTGCGTGCGCCGCGAGGATGCGAAAACGGCGGGCGGTTTCCTTATCTTCAGCCGCCTCAGCGGCTTTCATCAATAGCCCGGCTGCCATCTGAATATGGTGTAGCTCTTGCCGATTGCCGGTCAGGCGATTCTCGGCGATCAGGCGCTCGAAATACGCGAAGATGTCGTTGATCTCCAGCATATGGCCGCTCCTTCTGCATACGATTAGGATAGCTTGTCGCGGTGGCTGTATTGTACCACGCGCCCGACGCCCGATCTGGATGCTACCAAACAATATGGGAGACACCGCATAGTGTCATTCTGAGCGCAGCGAAGAATCTCAGATTCCCCCAACGCCGAGACCCTTCACGCTGCCGGCGGCTCCGTTCAGGGTGACATGCGGCATGGGTTGGGTAGCATCGTCTGGAAGCAAATCTTATATTGGGCTATAGGCCGGGATGTTCAATAATTCGGGCACGGTAACGAACTCATACCCTTCAGCACGTAGCGCAGGGACAATATGGCTGATTGCCCGCGTTGTCTCTCGCTTTTCCCATTGACTTTGCATTGAAACGCCGTCGTGAAAAAGCAAGATCGAACCGGGCCGAGTATCTCTACGCGCTTTTTCTGCCATCAGCACGCCATCAGGTGCTGGCATTACCCAGTCTAAAGTGTAAACATCCCATCCTATAATATGGTAGTCGCGTTGAATGAGACGCGAAGCCTCCCATGGTGTGAGCCATCCCCACGGCGGTCGATACAAACGTGGTCGAGAACCGATGACTTCGGTAATAACCCGCTCGCTCTCATCGATATGGCTACCATCATTGCCAGGCATAAGGCTTCCGCTACGGCGATGAAATTGCGAGTGATTTCCAATCACATGACCTTTCTCAAACATGCGCCGAGTCAAATCCGGATGGCAGGAGACATTGAACCCTACACAGAAGAACGTACCTTTGACATTCATCGCATCCATCACAGCAACCAACTCTTCGGTACAAGGCAGGCTTGGGCCATCGTCGAACGTCAATGCAATCTTGCGCTCTGTGCGCGGTCCACTATTGCGATAGTAGCCAAAACCACCTACTGGAGGGCTAAGCAACAGATTACCACTTTGATTAATTGCTGTTCGTACGAGGTTCGCCACATTCAGCGTCATTGGAGATAAGCCCTTCTATGTTAATCATCAGTGCTGCGAAGCTGAAGCAACAGTGCCTGTGCGCCGACCGCCCCCCCGTAGACCTTCCAGATAAATTGTGCCAAGTTTCTGGGCTACGTACTGCGCTGAAAAATGATCCCTGATCCGACGGTATGCTCCTTCACTTAACGACTGCTGAAGATCAGGGTTCTGAAAAATTTGGATGACGTATTTCGCAATTGATTCCGAGTCGCGCGGCTCGGCCCAAAAACCGCTTTCGCCAGGAACAACTGCTTCACCTTTACCACCAAAAGTGATGATAGATGGGAGACGCATCGCCATAGCTTCCAACAACCCGATCGATGCTGAGCCAAATGGAACTGGCAACACAAAAACGTCCATCAAGCCATAGTAAGGGCGTGGATCAGATTGAAAGCCGGCGAAATGCACATATTCGCTCAGACCAAGGTTGGACGCCTGCTGTTCGAGAGCGCCGCGGAGCGAACCATCCCCTACGAGCAGTAGATGTGCATGCGGGCATGCGGCACGGATTGACGGCATAGCGTCAACGAGGTAGTTAAGACCCTTTCCAGGCTCGAAGCGAACCGCTGTTCCGACAATCTGCGCATCACTGGGAAGATTATGCTGTTGGCGAAGTGGAGTCAGTTGCTGCTCTGGTATCGGTTGAAAGTCATCCATATCGATGCCGTTGTTCACGACGAAAGATCGTTCTGGCGGCGTATAGAGAAACTGTGAGCGTGACAGGTAATTCTTCTCCGACACACAGACAAACCCATCAAGCATACGGGTGAAGATATTGCGTACAACTCGCTGCTGAAACGGAACTGGCTCCTCAGGTGCAAGATGTTCTGTCACATAGACACTGTAGACTCCAGCTAGTTTGGCTGCCAATAATATAAAGTTCTGACCTAAGTAGGCTCCATTGTGCATATGCATAACCTGGATACGCCAATCTCGTATCTGCTTAATAAGCCTGGAAAGACTGCTAAACTGATAGCCAATAGGCAGCGCCGCAAAGTGATCGCTCTCTTGAGCGATTGACCTGGCAAATGCAGAAACAGAGTCAAAGTCCTGACATATAGAAAATACCTCAAAGTTCTCACGGTTGAGATGGCGAGCCAGCAACTTCATATGCATTTCCATACCACCCTCGAGCCCGCCCTTAAGCTGTGAATTCGACAAGAGGAGAACCCGAACATTGTCTGCTCGCGCGGTCATTAGTGCTGCTCCTTACAACTCATATCCCCATCTCACAGCCGCCGTCAGCTATGTTCTCGCTGATGGTTTCGTCACCGATTACCCGAAACCAGCTATTCGGTGCTGCTCAGCCATTGTCGCCATGTGTGATGATCGACGCCTTTCCAGCACGATATAATCATCTACGTACCATCGCTCGCTACTTGCTAAGGTATGCGGGAACACCCAGCAGCTCAGCGACCGTAACAAATTCATAGCCCTCATCTCGCAGCATCGGTACGAGTTTTTCGATTGCGCGGCGGGTCTGCGTCTTAACCCAGGATTTCTCCCAGGGTTTGGCATCGTGGAAGCACATGATCGAGCCAGGACGTGTGTCGCAGTAGGCGTCGCGGGCTAGAGTGTGACCATCCACCTCGGGGATAACCCAATCGAGGGTATAGACGTCCCAACCGATGATCTTGTACCCTGCCTGCGTCAGCCGTTGGCCTTCCCAGGGCGTCAGCCACCCCCAAGGCGGACGATAAAAATGCGGCTTTACGCCGATTACTTCACGAATAGCTTGCTCACCCTCAAGAATATGCCGGATATCCGACCCCATCATCAATCCAGTTTTTCGGCTGTGCCAACCTGAGTGATTGCCAATGATATGGCCCTCGTTATACATCTGGAGAACCAAGTCTGGATGGTATTGAACATTTACGCCAAGACAGAAAAAAGTCCCTTTCACATCAATCTTACGCATAGCTTCAAGCAGATGTTCTGTAGCTGGACGGCTCGGCCCGTCATCAAAGGTGAGAGCCACTTTCCGTTTATCACGTGGACCGTGATTAATGAAATAGCCAAAACCTCCAATCGGCGGACTTAGCAATTTAGTACCAACAGTATCAAATGCTTTGACAGCAAGCTGCTTCACGTTCAAGCTGCTCATATTATAGATAACCTTACGATACAAATTGGTTGTTAGATTCAGCAAACCAGGAGCTGCTAACGCACGTTGTCATATCCCTGCCGATACACATTCCCTAGTTTGCAAGCAACCCCCTGCGCCGAGAATTCTTCCTCAACGCGACGGCGTGCCGCCTCGCCGAGGATATGCTGAAGATCTGGGTTCTGCAAAATAGTGGTCACAAAATGGGCTATTGACTCTGGGTTACGCGGCTCGGCGCAGAATCCACTCTCGCCGTGAACGACCGCCTCACCCTTACCGCCAAAGGTTATGACAACAGCACGCCCCATAGCCATAGCTTCCAGCAACCCAATCGACATTGAACCAACAGGGACTGGCAATACGAAAGCATCTATCAACCCAAGGAAGGGACGCGGGTCGCTCTGAAAACCGGTAAAACGAACATAATCGCCAATTCCCAGTATCTGTGCTTGCTGTTCGAGATCGGCACGTAAGGAACCATCGCCTACCATCAACAGATACGCGTTTGGACAGGCAACACGAATTGTTGGAAAAGCATTCATTAAGTCATGAAGACCTTTTTCCGGTTCAAAACGTACCACTGTACCAACGATCTGAGCATCAGGCGGGATCTCGTACTGGCGACGAAGCTCAGACAGATGAGCATCTGCAATTGGCGTAAACTCTTCCACATCAACGCCATTGTTCACGACAAATGTACGGTCGTGCGGCGTATAGATATGCAACGCCCGCGCACGATAATTTTTTTCTGAAACGCAAACGATGCCATCGACCATACGGCTAAACAGGTCGCGCGATAGACGTTCAAAAAATGGGAGTGCAGCATCCGGAGCAAGATGTTCAGTAACATAAATGCGCCCCACGCCAGCCAAACGCGCCACAAGAAATGCCAATGTTTGTCCGCGATAGGTCGTCGAATGCATATGCATAACTTGAATGCGCCATTTTCGCAGTTGCCTAAAGAAACGAAGGGTTTCGGCAAACTGCTTCCATCTACCATGGCGCCGATCCGGCGTTATGTTCACCGCATGATCAACAACCAACCTAAATGCTTGACTGAATTTCTCAGTCGGTTCCCAGTCTGGGCAGATGCCAAAGACCTCGAATTTCTCGCGATCAAGATGGCGGCCCAGCAACTCAACATGCTCTTCCATCCCACCAACCGCAACACTATTTGCGAAGAGCAACACACGAATACGATCTGCCGTATTGAATGCAGATTCGCTGTTGATCTGAGTTCTCACAGACTGGCTCTGGGGAACTAGAACATGCGTCATACGTTGCAAGACTTTTGCCCCTTCTGAGTGATAGATAACTTCACTATGCGCGACAAGCTACCCGCAAAGCCTCACATACATAATCCTGCTCTTCAACACTCATCTGCGGGTAGAGCGGCAGAATGATATGCCGATCCTGCGCATACTCTGATATGGGTAGATTGTAGCCGCCGGCACGCTGGTAGGGCTGTTCACGATGGGCATTCATAATACCGCGCCGGGTAGCGATACCCCGATCAAGCATCGCTTGCATCACCGCACGCTGGTCGCTCCATTCCGGCAGACGCACCCAGAAACTCTGCCAGTTGGTCCGCGCCCACTCTGGATCAAGCGGAAGAAACAACCCCGGTACATCTGCCAACAACTCCTGATAGCGCGCCGTAAGCCGCCGTCGGGTGGCGACGATATCAGGCAATCGCTTGAGTTGTTCACGCCCCACAGCAGCTTGAATGTCAGTCATACGGTAGTTGTAGCCCAGCACTGCGTGCTCCTCAAAGACAACCTGCTGCGTCCCATGCCGCACCCGATCACTAACGCTCATACCATGCTGGCGCAACAAGCGGAACTGCGCATCATACTGGGCGTTATTGGTGGTAAGCATCCCGCCGTCGCCCGTGCTGATGACCTTGCGCGGATGGAATGAGAAACAGGCAATGTCACCGAGCGGACGACCAATAGTTTGCCATTCCCCTTGCCAATGAATCGTGCTACCTATAGCACAGGCCGCATCCTCAATAACTGGCAGATTGTGTCGTTGCGTTACATCCAGAATAGCAGCCATATCACAGGGCATCCCCATTTGATGCACTGTCAACACCGCCTGTGTTCGTGGTGACACCGCCGCTTCGATCAGAGTTGGGTTGATGTTGCCCGTATCTGCCGTAATATCAACGAAGACCGGCTCAGCACCGCAATAGCGTATACTATTGGCGGTCGCGATATATGAATGGCTGACGGTGATAACCTCGTCGCCGGGCTGAACGCCAACCGCTAGTAGCGCGAGATGTAGCGCAGTTGTGCAACTCGACACAGCGCAGGCATGCTCAGCGCCAGCGTAAGCCGCGAATTCCTGCTCGAAGGCTGCAACTTCAGGACCCTGCGTTACCCAACCCGATATGATCGGGCGACGCGCAGCCTCGGCTTCAGACTCGCCCATCAACGGGCGAGTCAGTGGAATGTTGCGGGCAGGCGTCTCATTGCTCATACAGCCACTCCCTTCTGCGCGCGCCACCAGGCAACGAGATCGCGCAGGCCTTGCTCAAGATCAACCTGAGCTGCAAAGCCAATCATCTCACGAGCCTTGCTTGTATCTGCCAGTCGCCGCGGCACCGGGTTCACTTTTCGCTCCGGTCCGTATTCTGGCTGCAGATCTGATCCCATCACACGCAGCAATGCGTAAGCCAGATCGTTCAGGCTCGTCTCAACTCCGCTGGCTACATTAAATGCCTCATCATTCACGTCAGCCTTCGCTGCGAGGATGTTTGCACGCGCAATGTCGGCAACATGAACGAAGTCCATCGTCTGCTTGCCATCACCAAAGATGAGCGGCGGTTCGCCGGCAATGATGCGATCCATCCAGCGAATCAGCACTTCGGTATATGCTCCGTAAATATCCATCCGCGGCCCATAGACGTTGAAATACCGCAGCGCCACATAATTTAGTCCGTACATTTCGTTGAAGCTGCGCAACAGACCCTCGTTGAATGCCTTCAACGCGCCATAGAGCGTACGGTTATTGTAGGAGTGCTGGCGCTCGGTGGTTGGAAGCTCGTCAGCCAGACCATAGACCGAAGCTGATGATGATGCAATGACCTTCTTCACACCCGCCTGTACCGCAGCATCCAACACATTAAATGTGCCGTTACCCAATACGTCCATCGCCAGGCGCGGCTCTTCGGCACACTGGGTGATGCGAATTGCCGCCAGGTGGAAAACCAGGTCAATATCTTGCATAACTTCGGACAACAGTTCCCGGTCGCGAATATCGCCCTCAATCAATTTGATCGGGCCACGTTCCATAGCGCCGGCCAGGTTTTCCACCCGACCGCGTATAAAGTTATCCAGGACAATGATATCGCTGTACTTGCCCTGCTCTTGGCCGTCCATCAGCAGATCGACGATATGCGATCCGATTAAGCCGGCGCCGCCAGTGAGCAGCACGCGTCGCGGAAGGGTATCGTTCACTAGAGCCTCCTTAGTATATTCCTATGATTATTCAGTTCTTTTCCACAGTAGTTTGGATCTACGGTTTCACTGTCGGTTCGCGTTCCACCCAGGCGCGCAGCGCTTCCGCTACCTGATCCTGCTGATCGGGACGCAGTTCCGGGAACATTGGCAAGGAAAGAACTTCGTTTGCGGCCTGCTCGGAATGCGGGAAATCGCCGGCTTTATACCCCAGTTCGGCAAATGCTTTCTGGAGATGCACCGGGACGGGATAGTGAATACCTGTACTCACGCCGCGCTCTTGCAGGAACGGCTGTAATAGCTCACGCTCGTTGGTGCGGATGGCATAGACGTGATAGACATGGCGACGCTCTGGAAATGCGGCAGGAAGCGGAATGCCTGTATCGGCCAATAGCGTGTTGTAGTAGGCTGCATGGGTGCGGCGCGCTTCGGTCCACTCCTCGATATATTTCATCTTCACACCCAAAACCGCGCCCTGGACGCCTTCCATCCGATAGTTGAAGCCCTTGAGATCGTGGTAATACTTGCGCTCAGCGCCCCAGTCGCGCAGCATCCTCACGATACGTGCCATCTCAGAGTTACTGGTTGTTACTGCTCCGCCCTCACCATAAGCGCCGAGATTCTTGCCTGGATAAAAACTGAAACATCCCAGATCGCCCATACTGCCGGCGCGACGGCCCTTATACTCGGCGCCATGAGCCTGGGCCGCGTCTTCAATCACGACCAGGCCATGACGTCGTGCAATTTCCAGAATTGGATCCATATCGGCGGGCTGGCCATAGAGATGCACCGGTATAATCGCCTTCGTGCGCGGCGTGATCGCCGCCTCGATCAACGCTGGATCGATAGTGAACGAAATGGGATCGATATCGACAAAGACCGGACGCGCACCGGTATAATCGATCGCTGAAACTGTCGCGATAAAGGTAAACGGCGTCGTAATTACTTCGTCATTGGGGCCAACGCCAGCAGCAAGCAATGCGAGATGCAAAGCGCTGGTGCCTGAATTCACGCCGATAGCCTGATCAGCCTGACAATAGGAGGCAAACTTCCCCTCAAAAGCCGCCACTTCACGTCCGAGAACAAACTGCGTGCTCCCCAGCGTGCGTAGCACTGCTGCATCAATTTCGTCTTTAATTGCCAGATACTGGGTTTTAAGATCAACAAAGGGGATCATAATAAGCTCCTCAATTGGCATAATAGAGTGATTGAGTAACCAATCCGATGAGCACTGCTCTGCTACATTACGAGATCTCCACCGGCTGGCCATGGTTTGCCATGGAGCGCGTAGCCGCCTCCAGGATACGAATGACTCGCAACCCAGCCTGGCCATCAGAAAGAGGACGCCGATTGTTGTTGACACAGTCAACAAAATGCTCAGCTTCGATCTTGAGCGCTTCAACGTTGTCCAGACGCGGCGCCCACATATCTCCGGTGCGATAACCGACGTGGCGCTGATACACAGCTTCATCGGCGTCGCTTACGATAATGCCTTTGTCATAGACCTTAATCTTCTCACTCATCTCGATATCGTCATAGACGATCATCTTCTCAGAGCCGCCAACCAACGTCTGGCGCACTTTCACCGGTGCGAGCCAGTTAACGTGAAAGTGAGCAATCAGGTTATTGTCAAAGAAGCACGTGAGGTACGCCATATTCTCCGGTCGCCCTGACACATGCGCCATACCGGTGGCCGCGATCATCTTCGGACTACGCTCAACCAGGTAGTCCATAATCGACAGATCATGGACGGCTAGATCCCACAACACACTGACATCGCTCTGAAACAGACCCAGGTTGACGCGAACGGAGTCATAGTAGTAGAGGTCACCGATCGCACCGCTCGTCACCAGATCTTTGATCTTGCGCACTGCGCTGGTATAGATGAACGTATGGTCAACCATTAGCACACGCTGGCGTCGTTCGGCTTCCTCAACGAGACGCTCAGCCTGTTCGACAGTTGAAGCAAACGGTTTCTCGACAAGCACATGCCTTCCGGACTGGAGCGCCTGCAAAGCTAGCTCGTAATGCGAGAGCACCGGCGTAGCGACGACAACCGCATCAACAGCAGGGCTATCCAACATTTCGCTTACTTCGGCATACGTTACGACTGACGGATAGATCTGCTCCACTTTTGCACGACGTTCAGGGCGTTGATCACAAACCGCAACCACTCGCGCCCCATCGACTTGCGCGAAGTTGCGCACCAGATTCGGCCCCCAGTAGCCATAGCCAATGACACCGATTCCTATCATTGCTGCACCTTCCTGCACACTAATTCGACCAGGGTATAGAATGGTCGAGTTGCCTTATCCTCTCTGCACCGTAATATTGGCTGTTGAATAACGTGTGATACTATTACGAGAAGAACATAACATATCTGTTATGCCAGCTATGTTGAACCCAGCAAAATCTCGACACCAAACAATAATGAACAGGCCGCATGTCACCCTGAGCGGAGCGAAGGGTCTCAGCGTTCCCGACAGCCGGGATTCTTCGCTGCGCTCAGAATGACCGCTTGCGGTA
>JANQID010000113.1 GCA_028282325.1 Chloroflexaceae bacterium
CGGTCATTCTGAGCAAAGCGAAGAATCCCGGCTATCGGGGACGCTGAGACCCTTCGCTCTGCTCAGGGTGACATGCGGCCTGTTCATTATCGTTTGGTAGATACGCGGGGATCACGCAGCGATATCTCCTGGTAGATCGCGCCCGCTCTTGGTTCAACGATGGGTGGATCATCATACGCGCATAGCTTGCCAAGATGTGCGCCATGGTGTATATTCATTGTATATACGTCATCGGCATGGCGTGAGCGAGGTATATGATGCAGACGCGTATTCAGAAGTGGGGGAATAGTTTGGCCGTTCGTATTCCCAAATCCTTTGCGGCGGAGGTGGGCCTCGTGGATAATTCCGTGGTCGATGTCCGGATCGTCGACGGGCAACTCGTGGTCGTCCTCGTGTCGCCGGTGCCCTATACCCTGGATGCGTTACTCGCAGATGTGACGGACGATAATCTGCATCATGAGGTGCCTACCGAACCGGCGATGGGTGATGAGGTGTGGTAATGACCTATATTCCGGATCGTGGTGATGTGGTCTGGTTGACCTTTACGCCACAGGCAGGCCACGAACAAGCAGGCCGCCGTCCCGCTGTTGTCCTCTCACCCATCGCCTATAATCGACGGGTGGGTCTCGCGATTTTTTGCCCGATCACCAATCAGCGCAAAGGGTATCCGTTTGAAGTCACGATCCCCGATGCGGTGGGCGTAACAGGCGTCATCTTATCCGATCAGGTCAAAAATCTCGACTGGCGCAGCCGGAATGCAGTGTTTCTGGCCACGCTCCCGGACACGGCGATCACCGAGGTGCTCCAAAAACTCAACACGCTGGTATCCCTTCCTACGCCGTAGTTGCAGCGCCATAACGCTTGAGAGAGATGTATTCTCTAAGAACGCCCAGCGCGGCGACCAGCGCGGTCAGCGCGACTATGCGGCGCAGCCGGCGCAACAGGCGCGAGGATTGCGGCATTTCAAGCCTGACAAATGAACTCCTCATTCGAACTTGGTATAAGATGGCGGATTCTGGCTTCGAGGCTACTGTGTATCGCACTATAGCGCGAAATGCGAACAACCGCCGTACATTAAGGATTGGGATGAAAACCTACGCCGTCCGCTTCAAACTCGGCCCCCGCGTCAGGGCAACGCAGGGTGCGGGTTTCGCCATCAGCAGTCGCACTCCTCGGAGGAACCTCGACGATACAATTGTCTGCATTTCGCAGCGATTCATAGCCAACCCAATAGGTGAGCAGAGTGTTTCCGCCTGGATGCCGAAAGGTTACGATGTTATTCGGATCCCAGTATCCCCAGACACAGTTATCGCCCCGCGCAGTCCATGCTTGAGGCGCGCCGCCTATGACAGCGGACAGACGCTCAGGGGATATTTCTGTCCCATCGGGGAGGAAACACTGTGCAGTTGATGCCGTCGGCTGTATTGCGGTTGCAGTTGCATTTTGCGGATCCGGAGTCGATGACAAGCCCCACGGGCGGATCAATATTACTCCGCCAATAGCTAAAATAACGCCTGCAATGAGCGCACGACGGCCTTGTTGTACTTCGATGCCCTTTACTGCGAGAATGCCAATGGAGCCCAATATTATTATCGCGGATATTATCAGGGCCAATACGCCCAGATATTTCAGAATGTCATTGATTACGATATCCGGAGTAGGCATATTCCCCTCCTGGTTGTCTCTATAAATATACTTTGATCTGACAGCTTAACTAAACGCAAATCATTGCGACCGGGGTAGCCTTCCAACGCATCTCGCAATCACGCCGCCGATGGTTCCCTCAACTCCGCCGCCACGCTGCGGAACTGCTCCAGCGCCGCCTCCAGGTTCTCGACGATCTCGGCGGCGGCCTTGCCGTTGACAAACAGCAGATAGTTGCACAGCCCGGTTCAATGCGTTCGATAGCATAGATGACCGCATTCGCATCGACATAGACCTGGCCGGACGCAGGAAAGCTCAACGCTCCCATGCCTCACGCTCCTCACGGAGGTACGCATCAACATCGTCCGCCGTTTGAAACGCCAGCTGCCCGGCGCATCGGCGAGCACATCGAGGACGGAACGACGCGGTGATGGAGCGGCCTGCGGCAATAAGACGATCAACTTCGACGACGCCCCCACGGGGAGTTGCGCATCCGCTACCTCAATCTTCTCTCCCGGCTGAACCTCGGCCATAATACGCAAGGCGGATTGCATAAGGCTTCCTTTCAAGCTACTGACTTATTGTACCCCATCTCCATACACTATGAAGCCGCCGAAGCAGCATCTTCGCCGCCTGCCCGCCGCGCCCGCGCGCCCCTCGCAGCAGCCCGACCGGATAGATCCGCCATCCTGGCCGCGTCGCCGCCGGCTCTCTGTACCCGCCCTCAAATCCTGACATTTTGTTTATGCTGCTTGAAAACGGTATTCCCGCGTGGTATACTCAAGGCATCTACTCTAACATTCCATCACACGATCATTAGCTGCATACGCTAGAGACGAATATCCCTCGGCGGATACGCGGGGCGTTGTGTGGAGGTGATCGCCAGTTCCGCACTGAACGGCTGGCGCAGCACCTCGCGGTAGCGGAAGAGTAGCGCGCTCAGGGCCTGATTCTAACGCGGCCACCGCATCCTTCACGGCGAGGTGGGTGAGAAAGGCACTTACCTCAGTCGCGCCCATCTCGCGGGGGTGGTGCAACTGGTGAAAGCGGATGAAGCGACGCACCCAGCCGACAGAGGCTGCTTCGGTACACAGCGCGGAGTGTTTGCGCCGGATAGCGTCACGGAGCTGGTCGAGCAGCCGGGGTGGGTTGGGTGGCAACGTCATCGGGAGGGATCTCCTAGGGATGAATCACGGCTACAAAAGCGGCTATGATTCAAACCGTTCGATCAGCCTGAAGGATACAATATGTTGTGTGACAGACCCATGGATAGTGTAGCGGATGGATACGCGGCGTAGCAGACGGAGAGCGGGTATAGACGGCAGATACGCAGCGTAGCGAGTGTCGGGCGGGTGTATGTGGTATAATCGCGGTATAGTACGGGTAAGGCCGATCTCGGTGGCAGAATCGCCGTCTACTTCTTGTTAGCTTGCTGAGGTGTAATCCCAATATTCCAATCAATATGGCGGTTTCAAATGCCTACAAGCCAACAATGAAGAATTGGTCATCTAAGGCCGCTACATTAGAGAAACATATATGCCGTTGAGCATAACCAGCGTGAAAGAGTATCGCAAAGGTACGCCAGCGGTCAAGATTTTCGCAGAGTGTTTCCTCGCTTGCAAATTTGGAGGCTTTGGCAAGTGTAGTACATTGTGCAGCAGATAGTTGGATTGTGACATATTCATTTTCGATGTTTAAAGTTCAACGCTCTCATTTTGGATAGGTTTGGACGATGAGAAATCCGTGTAAATCCGTTCAGTCCGTGTCATTCGTGTTATATACTCTGTCATTAGGATTGATATTGGTGCTGGCGGTTGGAATGTTTTTTACACCCCTGACCCTTCACGCGCAAACACCGAGTAACGACCTTGAAGCACAAAACGAAGCGTTTGAACTGGAAGTGATCCGGCTAGTGAATCTGGAGCGCACATCGCGTGGTCGGGCTCCCCTGCGCCGCAACGCCAACCTGACCAACGCCGCCCGTGCCCACAACGCGGATATGATCGCCAACAATTTTTTTAGCCACGTCGGCTCTAATGGCTCGTCATCCAGCGAGAGAGCCTGCACCCACGGTTATACCCCCTACGGCTGGGGCGCTTGTTACGTGGGCGAAAACATTGGCGCTGGTTACACCACGCCAGCAGCGGTGGTGAACGGCTGGATGAACAGCAGCGGTCACCGGGCCAATATCTTGAATGCCAACTATCGAGAAGTAGGGACGGGACACAGCACTGGCGGAAGTTGGGATAACTATTGGACACTGAAACTGGGCGCACAGCCCAACGTACTACCGGTGTTTATTAACAATGACACCGACGAAACCAGCACGTATCAGGTGACTGTCACCCTGACCAAAGAGGATGTCTCCAGTTGGGGCAGTATTGGCACTATTACCGGTATGCAAATGAGCCAAGACCCCAACTTCACCGGCGCTACCTGGCAACCCTGGTCGCAAACCATCGCCTTTGAGTTAACTCGCGGCAACGGCGAAAAGACGGTCTACGTCAAATTCACTGACGGTAGCAACACGGTAATTAGTTCCGACACTATCACCCTCAACGAGCCAGTTCCCAATTTGTCGGTAGACCGCACCAGCATCACCTTCGTATCCGAAGCGGGCAGCGGGCAAACTGTGCCGACCAGCTTCTCACTCCAGATCGACAACAGCGGTGGCGACACCTTGCACTGGACGGCAAGCAGTGATCAAACCTGGGCACAATTCTCCGCTACCAGCGGTGATACCCCCGCTACGGTAGGCGTGTCCATCAGCAACAGCAGCGGCATCCTCAATGGCCCGGCGGGTACAATCGAAACGGCCAATATCACCGTCACCGCTACCAACCCTGACGCGCTGAACACCCCGCAAACTATCCCTGTCACCGTCCGTATTGTGGAAGAGATTTTTAGTACTCACCTGCCGCTGGTATTCCAATAAAAAGACCTCTAAGGTTTTTGAGATCTCGGAGCTCAGAGATGTCGGTCACTGACTACTAACTGTTTTACTTTTCTTTTTCTTCAGCGAAGTTCTGCTTCACTGCTTCGAGGGTTGCAAGCAGTACATTTGCAGGTCAAAGAGCAAGCTAACAATCACAATGCAGGCGAATTACTAATCTTGGCTATAATTGAAACTGGTTGAGCCTGTGGCCGTACTTTGACTTTGAAGGCACATTCGCCAACCCGTAATCGCCTGATTGTGGGCGTTGGGCGGCTTGAATTCAGCCAAGTTGCTTCAGCTTAAGTTTATCAATAATCTTTCACAGGTTATAAATTACTATGTCAGATGACAAACAGGAAAAAGGTGTAAAGTGGTGGACGCGCTATGTTATCGTTCCTATTGTTGTAGCTTGTATTGGCAGCTTAGGTATGGGCGCGATAATAGTGGCCGTTATTCAAAATGTCCAGCCACCAAGCACGGTTATTGTATCACCAACAAATACGCCAACCCCTGAGTCGATTCCAGCTTTACAATCAGCATCTGCACTACAAACTAACACTCCTGTTCCACCAACCAACGTTGCCGTACTACCAACCGCTACACTTGTGCCTCCAAAAGAAGAAACTACTTGGGGAGAGAAAAAAATTTGTGAGGGAGAATGGAAAACTTGTACAGTTCCTGAAACACCAAACGGTTTATGTGCTCTATACTTTTATCGCCAAGGTCAACCTGGAGCTATCGAAAAGACATTTCTCTTTCGGGGTTATGCTCCCGTTTCAGTTAACAATTTTTCGGGTGTACTGTATTGTTGGCAATACCTACCAGACCGAACAGTCGCGGCAGGTGGAAATGAGTTTACAGACTTAACGGAGGTAGATGCAGCAGGAGTATCATTTTCTGAATCTATTGAAAGTGTAGACCCATTGACTTTACAATAGTGAATAATTTTAGTGAAACGAGGATATAGCAAACTTTGAAAGGTAAACTGCCGCCCAATAAATCAATGCACGCGAATTGCTACCGCCCGTTTTTACAACGGTTACTTGCTGGCAAAGAAATGGGTAATTGTGGCGGACATCGCCTGCCCGCAATCGCGTGCATATCCGCGCATTGGGCGGCTGCCGCTTGGTGATATGTGGCAAATTCTTGTATAATGGCAAGCAGGATATGTTAATACCAAACTGAAGGACAAGATGCATCTAAATCTCTCTAATTATGCCGACGAATTATCCAACTTATGTGCCATCTACGGAGTGAAGTGCCTGGAGCTCTTCGGGTCTGCCTTACGCGATGACTTTGACCAGGAAAAGAGTGATTTGGATTTCTTAGTGGAGTTTAGAGATATCCATTCTATGGGAGCATTTGACCGATATTTTGGTCTCAAGGAAGATTTGGAGCAACTCTTTCAGCGTCCGATTGACCTGATAGAAATAAAAGCAATCAAAAATCCATACTTTCGGCAGGCCATTGAACAGGATAAAGTGTTAGTATATGGAGCTTGAAGTTAAGAAGCTGATCTATGATTTGGACCAAGCGATTAGCCTGATCATCAACTTTACCGATGGCAAACGATTGACAGATTATCAAGATGATGTGTTGCTACGTTCAGCGGTGGAACGGCAATTTGAGATTAGTGGGGAAGCACTCAATCGGTTAAAGAAGGTTGATCTGGGCATTTTAGCTCGGATCAGTGACTATGGACGGATTATCGGCTTTCGGAATGTGCTGGCGCATGGGTACGATATTATTTCAGATGAAATTGTGTGGGACATTGTGGAAACCAAGTTGCCGGGACTACGGCAAGAGATAGACGATATTAAACGTGATTTAGGGATAGAGTAAGGATGTTGGCGTGTCTGGTAGGCCAAGGTTATAGCCAAACCAAGAAGCCGCCCAACAAATCAATGCACGCGAATTGCTATGCAGCGTTTTTTAGAAGTTGGCTGTGCCTGCGGCGGTCCGTTGGCGTTGTGAGTAGTTTTGCTGGCCCGCAATCGCGTGATTTCAAGCGTTGGGCGGCAAAACGCTTCCCATCTACAAATCAAGCAGGATACGTAACGTTTCTTCCACCCGCTGCATGGTTGCGGGTGCGATACGTCCCCACGGCGATCCGGTCAACCGGTCTTTTGAAATCGATCGCAGCGCATCACACAAGATCAGACTGCGATTCTTCACGCCTCCTTCGGGAGGCTTAATGGGGATATGCGCGGGAATATGGCGATCCGTTCGCGTGAGGGGAAGGACAAAGACGAGGCCAGCTGGTCCATGATTAAACATGTCCGTCGAGACAACCAGCACGGGCCTTGTGCCTGCTTGCTCGTGTCCACGAATCGGATTAAGATCGGCCAACCAGATGTCACCGCGCGACGGTTCAGGATGCATCCCACGCCTCCGTTGCATCTAACCCATCAAGGAGCGTCGTATCCCAGGCGGCATGTTCTTCAGCATCCGCAGCCGGTCGTACTGAATCAGATTGTGCGACCAGGTACGCCGCATTCAGCGTGTCCAAGAACTGGCGACGGCGATAGTGATTGAGTGCATCTTCGAGTACCTGTTGCATCGAAACTCCTGACTGACGTGCAAGGTCGTGCAAGAGATCGCGCGTTGCGGTCGAAACACGAATGGTCGTGGTTGCCATAAGCACACCTCCAACGGCTGTATACAATGAGGTCTACAAATAAGTATAGCATAACGTAGCCAGGATACCAACTACCCGAGAATCACTTTGGTACTGTAAGTAAATAATAGTCAACGAGAGAGAGAATACATTTCTCATACCGAGTATCTTGGAAAGGGGATCAAAAAAACACGCAACAGCACCCTGGCCGCCCAACAACGCTCGCCGGTGACGCCGCTGGCGCGGCCCATAATCTGGTGCGCTTTTCAACGCCGCCGCGTGCCCCCAGCTCTGCCGATCTCCACTGCCGCCAGCGGCGCGCCTGAAGCTCAGCGTTGGACGGCTCAACATCTGCCAATTCCAGGAGGATCGAGAGATGTGTTGCCATCAATGTGGAGCAAAAGCTAAGGGCAACTATTGCTCTGCGCCGCAGCGAGAGCTAATCGCTACTGATACCGATCTCGAAACACTTCCACAAGATCGTCCTAACGTGGAACGTCAGGCAACCCTCAACCCGTAACACCGATTCAAATAACGAGCAACGCATTTCTTGCACTGCTCGAACAAACCTACTATTATGTCTAAAGTCCGCCCGGAATACAAACGCGATGCACGAGGAGTATTTCTGATGACTGCACAACCGAGACGCTATATTACTGAAGACGAATATCTGGAGCATGAGCGTCAGAGTGTAACAAAAAGTGAATATTATGATGGACAAATTTATGCGATGACGGGCGCGAAAGAAGCCCATAACCTGATCGCCGGAAATCTGATTGCATCACTCCATGGGCAGTTGCGCCGAGAGCCGTGTCGTGTCTACCCCAGCGATATGCGCGTAAAAGTGCTTCAAACGGGACTGAATACCTATCCAGATGTGACGGTTATTTGTGGACAGCCGCAGTTTACCGATGAAACACGCGACACCCTGACAAATCCAACGGTTATTATTGAAGTATTATCGCCATCAACAGAGCGCTATGATCGTGGCGTTAAATTTCGCCATTATCGTTCGATTGAGACATTGCGTGACTACATCTTAATCGCCCAAGATCGACAGTACATTGAACACTATACCCGCTATGAAGGCGGGCAGTGGTTGTTTGAAGAGGCAAGTACTCCCGAGGCGCGGATAACCCTCGACTCGATTGGATGTATCCTGACACTCGAAGATACCTATGAAAAAGTGGACTTAGCGGAAGATGAGGACGATCTCCCACGAGATATTCCTCCAATGTAAGTAGTGGCGAGATAGGCGGTATCAGCGTAAAAGCATATACACCCTATTCGCCGCGCACGCGCACCCGTCGCAGCAGCCCGACCGGATAGCCCGCCATCTTGGCCGCGTCGCCCACGAAACGGATGATCGGCGGCAGCGCCAGGGCCGCCAGCCGCGCACGCGGCGGCAGCGCGGCGGCGCGCGGCCACAAGCGCCGATAGGGCGCGCGCGTATAGACGCCGACGCCCACCGCCAGCGCCAACACCCCGACCGGGCGCGCCGGCGGCCAGCGCGCCAGCGCCGCGAGCAAGCTGGCCAACGCGAGATAGGTCGCATAGCGGAGGGCGTGGCGGCGCGGCCAGAGACCGGCCATACCGTCGCCGCGCGCGTAGAGGAAATACTGGCGGGCGAAAGCGCGCAATGACGACCGCGGACGAAACAAGACCAGCGCGTCGGGAACGAACGCCCGCCGAAAACCGGCGCGCTCGATCGCCATATCGAAGATCAGATCCTCGCAATGACTGGCCCACTCTGGAAAGCCACCGACCGCCTGCCAGACAATTTTGCGAAATGCCATCGACTTGCCAAAAGGCAAAAACCCAGCCGGGTCGATCTCATCCACGGTGCGATAGTTGGTCGCCCCCAGCGCCAGTTCAAACGTGCTGCGCGCGTCGGGTTGGAAGAAACCGCCGACCAGATCAGCCTGATCCAACTCCAGCGGCGCGACGATCCGCCCCAGCCAGTCGGGGTCGAGCATCAACCCAGCGTCGGTGCAGGCGATTAACTCGCCGGAGGCCGCCGCAATCGCGTTGTTGCGCCCGGAAGGAATGTTGAAGCCGCCGGCGACGAGCCGGACGCGCGGATTGCGGGCGGCGTACGCGCGAACAATCTCCGCCGTTGCGTCGCGGCTGCCGCAATCGTTGATCACGATCTCGTCGGGCAAACGCCGCTGGGCCAGCATCGAGTCGAGCAACGCGGCGATGTTATCGGCCTCATCGCGTGCGGTGCAGACAAGCGAGA
Organism: Chloroflexaceae bacterium; assembly: GCA_028282325.1. Classification (GTDB taxonomy): domain Bacteria; phylum Chloroflexota; class Chloroflexia; order Chloroflexales; family Chloroflexaceae; genus JANQID01. Next base: position 9,436 of record JANQID010000113.1, read on the forward strand.
CCTTCAGCGATACGGCGCGAGTCATACGATTCTCCCCGAATGAGCGACAATAAAACGACCGGACAGGCGGGCGACCGCCCAGATCAAAACGGCCATCACGACAATCAGCGCCGTTAGCCCGGCGCGCGCTGGCGGCGAATAATCGGTCACATAGCGATAGAAAAACCCGCTGCGCAACCAATCGGGCGTCAGCCAGACCGGCAATGTCTCACGACTCAGATAGAAAGCGAGCGCAGGCAGATCATAGAGGTCGCTGGGATTGTGCGAGATCAGATAGAGATCATAGCGTACAACCAGCAGCAATGTCCAGGAAATCGCGAATGCGGCTAGAATCAGCGGCGCTTCTCGCTGCCAACGCCGCAATCGATCAAACGCCAGCGCCAGGCCGATCGCAAACCACGGAGCCAGCACCGTCATTCGCCGCATACCAAACGCGCCGGAGCCGTGCCAATCGAGCAGCGTGGTGTTATACCAGAAAGAGATCAGCAACGGCACAGTCAGGCACAACGCCATCCAGCGATGGCGTGACCAGAGCAAAACAACGCCAATTCCACCGACAAAAAACGCCGGCGTCCATGGCAATAGACCGTGCAACGTCGAAAACAGAAAATCGAGCCAATGTGAATCGCCCGGAGTGACGAATCCGGCGCCTTGCGGTATGGCCAGATACGCGCCGAAAATAACCCTCCAGGCCAGCATTTGCGGGGTAAACATCACCAGAACGAGCAACGCCGCCAATCCGGCGCCCGCCGCCAGCCGCGCCAGTTCCCGCCCGCGCCGCACAGCCGGTTCCCGCAGCGCCTGCCACAGCAGCCGCGCAAACGTCAGCGCCGCCGGCAACAACAACAACGCGCTGATCCAATAGATCAGCGTCGATAGTCCGGCCATTATGCCCAGAACCGCCCAGCGCCAGACACCCGGCCGCTCTTCCAGCCGCAGCCAGGCCAGTATGAAAAGCGACACAGCCAGCGCCGAGAAACTATGCGCGAAACTACCCTCTCGCAAATTGTAATAAAACAGGTTGGAACCCAGCCACAACGTCAGGACGGCGAGCGTCGCGATCGGCGGATCAACCAGGCGTCGGATGATGCGATAGAGCACGAACAGGGTCAGCAGCCCGGCCAATGCGCCGGAGAAGGCAATCAGAACTTCATACGGCTGGTCGTAGCCGTCGGGCTGCCAGGGCCAGCCCGCAGCCTGGCCGACCAGCGTTATCAGGTGAGCAATGCTATAGAGCGGTATCCACAACAGCGCCGGCCCGATTGAAAACGGATTGCTGTAATAACCGGTCGCCGGCTGATATAGCGCATCGAGATTGCGGGGAACGTGCGGAAAGGGCATCTCGCGATATTCGTTCGCGAAGTTGAGATCGCCGTCGAAGAACAACGAATGCAGATAGGCAAAGTAGCCGGCACCGTCGCTACCGACGCCAGGAACGAATGCAACCGCAAACGTCGCGATGAAAACAGCTATCAGCCAGCGATGCGCCCGCCGATCATCGGCAGGCCAGAGATCCAGCCGCCGCACAGCCTCCGCGCCGACCAACAGCAATGCCGCCGCGCCGGCAAATACGGTCAGGTACGCTGCAAGCGCCAGGCGCGCCTCCGGAACAACGCACCCGGCCAGCGCAAGCCCGCCGACGACGCTCAAGGCGAGGATGCTGACGACAGACAAGGGCAACCGGAGCAATCCGGCGCCGATGACCAGGAATATGATGCCAAGGGGCAAGTAGGGAGCCATCCACGCTTCGCGGATCAAGCCGCCGAGCGTCGAAGGGGCGAGCGGTTCGACGGCGACGCGATCCAGCGCCAAACCAAGCGCGCGCAGATCGTCAGCAGGCTTGAGCGGTGAAATTTCCATCCGTACGGAAGTGAGAACTTGCGGTGCCGGAGCGACAAGCAGTCGATATGTCCGATGAGCCGGTGCGAGGGTCAGCGGCAATGTATGCGCGCCAATGCAAAGCGTTGCCTGCTGTGGAGCGATCATTTGCGGGGGCGCAAGCACATGCAGACTCACCATCATCGAAGTCGCGGGGGGCAACGGCCACAACGTGATCTCGCCTTCCGGCTTGGACCAGCGAAACGTTTGATCCGGATCAGCGGCGGATTGTTCACGCCCGTAAAAATCGCGCGAGAAGCCTTCGTCCAGCGGCGCGCCAAAATCAACCTGCTGATACATACGACTCTGCCACTGCCAGATCGCGCCGGAGAGCAACGCCAAAGCCAGCAGCAACCAGTACGCCGCGTTGATCGCGGTACGTCGCCGTGCGCGTACAGCGCCCGCATTTATACCGGCGCTGCGGGAGGCGTTTCCACGACGCAACGAGACAGCCACCGCGCCGGATTGCACTTTTGATATTATGTCAAATTTCAAGACGCCAACCGAGCATTCCGCATCCTGGGAGCGCGAACCGCCGGCCCGTATAAGCGCAAGACGTACGCGTTCCCGGCGAGCGTGCAGCATTTTCACGACAGTCTGATAGATTAGGAATGATCTCACCAGGATGATCATGCAAACCACACGCCGATGCCACGCAAAGAGCAGGCGGTTTCGCCGGAGCTATCACCCGCCTGCTCTTCCAAATAGCAGCCCTATACGTCCAGAAAGCCTGCCAGATGCGACGACACGCGACCGAATGCATTCTGGCCGCACCTGACAGGGTCGCGCTATCAGTAAATCGTCGCCAGAATCGGTGCGATCACCAGGCTTACCACGCTCATCAGCTTGATCAGAATGTTGAGCGACGGGCCGGCCGTATCTTTGAACGGATCGCCCACCGTATCGCCTACGACGGTCGCCTTATGCACTTCGCTGCCCTTGCCGCCCAGCGCGCCGCTCTCGACATACTTCTTCGCATTGTCCCACGCGCCGCCGGCATTCGACATGAAGATCGCCATCAAGACGCCCGAAACGGTAACGCCCGCCAACAAGCCGCCGAGCACTTCCGGGCCGAAGATGAAGCCAATCAGCACTGGTGTCAGCACCGCGATCAGGCCAGGCGCCACCATTTCGCGAATCGCCGCTGCCGTCGCAATGCTTACGCACTTGGCATGCTCGGCTGTTGCACGACCCTCCATCAAGCCAGGGATCTCGCGGAACTGGCGGCGAACCTCTTCGATCATCTTGCCCGCCGCGCGCCCGACCGCACTCATCGCAAACGAGGAGAACAGGAACGGCAGCATACCACCGACGAACAGACCAGCCATAACCGTCGGCTGCAAGATGTCGATTCCGGTCAGGCCGACCACCGAGCTATAAGCGGCGAACAACGCGAGCGCCGTCAACGCAGCCGAGCCAATCGCGAAGCCCTTGCCGATCGCGGCAGTCGTATTGCCGACCGCGTCGAGCTTATCGGTGCGCTTGCGCACATCTTTGCCCAGTTCGCCCATTTCGGCGATACCGCCGGCATTGTCGGCAATCGGGCCGTACGCATCAACGGCAAGCTGGATGCCGGTCGTTGAGAGCATACCCAGCGCCGCAATCGCGATGCCGTAGAGATCCGCCTGCGAGTAGGCGACGATTATCGCCGCTGCGATGACAATCATCGGCAGGGCGGTCGAGAGCATACCCGTGCCCAGGCCGGCGATGATATTCGTCGCGACGCCGGTTTTCGACTCGGCGGCAATGGCCCGCGCGGGGCCGCGGCTCTCGGCAGTGTAGTACTCGGTAATCAACCCGATTGCAATACCTGCGATCAGGCCAGCGATCGTCGCCAGGAAGACGCCCATCGCCGAATATTGCGGGCCGCCTTCGACAAGCGAGAACGGCGTTTGCGGAATGAAATTCCAGATGATGAAGAACGAGAGCACCAGCATCAAACCGCCCGCGCCAAACGTACCCAGGTTCAACGCAGCCTGCGGATTGCCGCCCTCGCGCGTGCGGACAAAAAACGTGCCGATGATTGAGACGAGAATACCGGCGGCAGCAAGGATGAGCGGCAGGATAACCGCATTGTAGCTGCCGATAGCCGACGCCCAGGTAACGCCGATGACCATCGCACCGATAATCGAGCCGACGTACGACTCGAACAGGTCGGCGCCCATACCCGCCACATCACCGACATTATCGCCGACGTTATCGGCGATCACCGCCGGGTTGCGCGGATCATCTTCAGGAATGCCGGCCTCGACCTTGCCGACCAGGTCCGCGCCAACATCAGCCGCTTTGGTATAGATGCCGCCGCCAACGCGGGCGAACAATGCGATCGAGCTCGCACCAAGTGAAAAGCCCGTCAAGACGCCCAAAACGCGAGACACCACCGAGACATCGCTGCTTGCACCCACAACGCCGCCCAGACTCCCGCCAAACAGGGTCAGGTAGAGTAACAGAAGCAGGGAAAGTCCCAACACGCCCAATCCAACCACAGACATACCCATCACGGAGCCGCCCGAAAAGGCCACCATCAATGCCTTCGCCAACCCGTCACGAGCTGCATTGGCCGTGCGCACGTTGGCCGACGTCGCCACACGCATGCCGAAAAAGCCAGCCAGCGCCGAACAGGCCGCACCCGTTACGAACGAGAGCGCCACCAGCGGATGGCTATCGACAGCATTCAGATTCGCCAGTGCGAGCAACACGGCCACAACGATCACAAAAATCGACAACACCGAGTACTCGCGCGACAGGAACGCCATCGCGCCTTCACGAATAAAGCCACCGATTTGCTTGAGACGGTCACTCCCCGGATCTTGCCGATCGATCCAGGACGATCTGAAGAACGCAAAGCCGAGCGCCACTGCTCCAATGACGGGTACTGCCCATAGGAGACTGTCCATGCCGTAGAACCTCCTCAACCTTGGTATGCATGCCAGGACACTTTGGAATTAAAGGAGATTTTATCATAGAAGTTGGACTCACACGACAAAACATCCTATAAAAGCACATCATCCTTCGCGTTTATCGCAACGCTGCCGGGGCTGCATTGAAGGCATTATGGGCTTTCAGAACACTTGCAACCCATTGTGAAGACCTGTGCGCATAAATGTCAGAAACGTTAGATCCAATAGAGAAAGGATCCATATCATAAGAATATGGTAAAATAATCGGCGGCACGGTCGAATTGAGTTCAACGGAGCGAACTGATGGCCCGTCCCCAGGCGCACAAATCCAAAACCGGTCGCAATGATCCCTGCTGGTGCGGCAGCGGCAAAAAGTACAAGGACTGCCATCTCCCGATCGAACAAGCCCACCGCGCCGAGCAACTCAAGTTGCGCGAGGCTCAGGACACCTTGCTCCCCAAAATCATCGCGGCGGCTCAGAGCGTTCCTGAAGCGTTCCCAGCGGCTTTCGAGCAGTTCTGGCAGGGTGAGTATACGCCCGACCAGATGGGCGAATTAGACGATCTGGAAGAGCGCGGCGCCGAGCGGTTTCTGGTCTGGTTCGCCTTCGACTACGTTATGGAAAGCGGGACGACGCTGGTCGAACAACTGGCGCAGGTCGCCGACGTAGAAGGCTTTGAGGTTGACGCATACGAAAAGCGCCTGCTGGAGAGCTGGATCAACATACGTATGCGCCCGTATCAGGTGGCGGAGGTGCATAAGGGCAAGGGCGTCACGCTGCGTGATTTACTCGACGGCGACATATGCGAGGTGGCCGACTACGCCGCCGCCAAGCGCCTGAATGTTGATGAAGTCGTCATCGGTCACATCACCCCCGCCGACCGACCGTTCGACGCCGAGAAGCCGATCGGCTATTTCGCCGGCGCCGCGGCACAACTCACCGCCGACACCGCCGCCAAGCTGGTCGAGTTCGCCGAGTTGCACCTGGCCGATCTGCGCCGCACTCAGGCCGACGCTACGTGGAGCGATCTGCTGCGCCGACGGAGCTACGCACTCAACCATTTCGTGATGGCGCTACCCCGTGAAGAAGACGACCCATCGCTGCTCGACAAGGTCGTTTTCGACGCGCGCGTCTCGCTGCAACTGACCGCCGACGCCATCTCCGGGTTGTTGGGGCGCGACGCACCAGAAGCAAGCGAAGACGCGGCAAACGCACCGAAAGAAGACACAGGCGAAGACGCGGCAAACGCACCGGAAGCGCCCGAACCAGATGCTACCAAACGATGACACCTATGCCGCATGTCACCCTGAACGGAGCCGCAGGCAGCGTGAAGGGTCTCGGCGTTGGGGGAATCGGAGATTCTTCGCTGCGCTCAGAATGACCCTATGCG